>NZ_JBHVQT010000012.1:151105-248083 GCF_042886315.1 Streptomyces sp. NPDC058001 | reverse complement strand
GGGGGGGGGTTTCTGGGGGTTTACCATCACCCCCCCCCCGGGCTAGCGGTTGCATTGTGGGTTGGTGTTCGGGCCGGCCGGCGGGGGGGCCGCGCACCCCCCCCGCGGCGGCGATGCCGTGGACTGCCTCATGCAGCAGTCGTTCGAAGGAAAGTTCGTGCCCGCAGGCGGACGACGACTCTCCGATCAGGGACTCGGGCGCGGCAAGATCGGGCAGTTCGGGGTGGTGCCGCTGAATGTCGGCCCACGCCCCTGCCAGCTCTGCGGCGAGAACAGGTGGTGTCGTGCTCACGTCGTGACAACGAGCCGGGGTGCCTCTGTGTTCCTATTCCGGGGCATCCCAAATAATTTGCACGTACCCGTCAGTTGCCGCTGATGCACAGGGACGAGGGCGGGTGCGCTGATCTGCGGAGAAGCCTCGCAGGTCACCGCAAGGTGGTACGTAGTCACCCGTACGCCGCAATGCGTAGACAATGTCGTACGCGGGATGGCCGGGGTCCCCGGGGTGCGGGGGACGAAAGGGGCGTCAGTAGGCGCGGGCCACGACGGCGACGTTACCCGGTGCGTCCTCGTCGTCCGGTACCGACCCGTCGTCGGCGACCAGACACCGTACGGTCACGGCGTGCTCGGCGAGCTTGGCCTCGCCGTCGGCGCCGAGCGCGGCCCAGGGCAAGCGGGCCCAGCCGCCGGCCGTCGTGGCCTCGATCGCCTCGTCCACACCGGTCACGTCGGACGTACGGGACTCCCTACGCGCGCGTGCCTGCGTCAGGAGCAGTGCCTGGTCCTCCTCCAGGATCGCCGGCAGCAGTCCGGCGAGGGCGTCGAGGCGGACGGGCTCCTTGCCGCCGGGGATGCGGCGCACCAGCATCGCGGTGCCGTTCTCCAGGTCGCGGGGGCCGATCTCGACGCGTACGGGGACGCCCTTCAGCTCCCAGTCGACGGCGCGGCGGCCGAAGGGGGTGTCGGTGCGGTCGTCGACGTGGACGCGTACGCCCGCGGCCTTGAGCCGGTCGCCGGTCTCGCGGACGGCGGCCAGGACGGCGTCGTCGCCCTTGATGGCGAGGACGACGGCCTGCACGGGTGCGAGGCGGGGCGGTACGCGCAGGCCGTTGTCGTCGCCGTGCATCATCACCAGGGCGCCGACCATGCGGGTCGTGGAACCCCAGGAGGTCTGCCAGACGTACTCCTGCTTGCCCTCCTTGGAGAGGTACTGGGTACCGAACGCCTTGGCGAAGTTCTGGCCGAGTTCATGGCTGGTGCCGAGCTGGAGCGCCTTGCCGTCGCCCATCATCCCTTCGAGGGTGAGGGTGTTGATGGCACCGGCGAAGCGTTCCTTGGCGGTCTTGCGGCCCAGGATCAGGTCCATGGCGAGGACGTTCTCCATGAAGTCCGCGTACACCTCGCGGTGGATGCGGGCGGCGTACTCGCGCGCGTCCTCGTAGGTGGCGTGCGCGGTGTGGCCCTCCTGCCAGAGGAACTCGCTGGTCCGCAGGAAGAGCCGGGGGCGCAGTTCCCAGCGGACGACATTGGCCCACTGGTTGATCAGCAGGGGCAGGTCCCGGTAGCTCTGCACCCACTTGGCGAAGTAGTCGTTGACGATCGTCTCGGAGGTGGGCCGGACGACGACCGGCTCCTCCAGTTCCTTGCCGCCGCCGTGCGTGACGACGGCGAGTTCCGGCGCGAACCCTTCGACGTGCTCGGCCTCACGGGTCAGGTACGACTGCGGGATGAACAGCGGGAAGTACGCGTTCTGGGCGCCGGCCTCCTTGATGCGGAGGTCCATGTCCTGCTGCATCCGCTCCCACAGGCCGTAGCCGTAGGGCCTGATGACCATGGTGCCGCGCACCGGACCGTTGTCGGCCAGTTCGGCCTTGCTGACGAGGTCCTGGTACCAGCGCGGGAAGTCGTCGGCCCTGGGCGTGAGAACGGGTGCCTTTGCCATGCCGCGCATGGTACGGCGCGGTCCGAGTGAAACGTGAATCGGACAACGGGCGTGCGTCCGGCGACGCGTGGGGCAAGCTCCGGGCAAGCGCGGGCAAACGTCCTCCGTCCCCCCTGGACGCATCGGCGGATGCGCAGTTCCCTGACATACGGGGGACGTACGCGCGCGACATCGGGGGTGGGACGGACGAACGGCACGGCAACTCTCGGCGGATGGGGGCCCTTTCGATGACACCTACGCTCGCGCGGCGACCGCGCGGGACCACGGGACCGACCTCCCGCGCGGACCGGCACTCCCGCGCGCGTGACTGGGCGGAGATCCAGGAACGAATGCTGGTCCCGCTCTACGAGGCGGTGTACGAACGGCTCGACGTGGGACCCGGAACCCGGCTGCTCGGCCTCGGCTGCGGCTCGGGTCTGGCACTGCTGATGGCGGCGGCGCGGGGTGCGCCGGTCACCGGTGTCGAGGACGCGGAGCCCGAACGGCTCGCGCTGGCCCGGGAGCGGCTCGCGCACACGGACAACGGACCCCTGGGACCCCGACTGGTCGACGGACGCCCCACGGACGTACGGGACGCGCGTGACCCACACGACGCACGGGACACCGCGGAGGGCCGGAGCGGTCAGGCCCGTCAGGCCCGTCAGGCTCCCGCGTACGACCTCGTGACGGCCTTTCAGCCGGTGGGCGGGGCGCCGGGAGACAGTGCGGGGATCGGGGAACTTCTCGCCGAGGCCGGGCCGTTGACACAGCGAGGGGCCGCGGTGGTGCTGGCGGGGTGGGGTCCGCCGGAGCGGTGCGCCACGGCCGCGGTGCTGCGGGTCGCGACGGATCCTCTGCGCGGGTCCGGCGGGTGGCGTCCCGCGCCGAGGGACGACCTGGAGGAGGTGGCCGGGCGCGCCGGGCTGACGCCCGACGGGTCGGGTCGGGTCGCCTGTCCCTTCGGGTACGCGGACGCGGACAGCGCGGTGCGCGGGCTGCTGTCGACGGGCCTGTTCGACGCGGCCATGGGCGCGACGGACGCGGTGCAGATCGACAAGGAACTACGGGAGGCGCTGCATCCGTACGAGAGGGCGGACGGCACGGTGTGGATGCCGAATGTGTTCCGGTATCTGATCGCACGCGGGCGCTAGACCGCGGGTGACCGGCGCACTGAACCGCAGGTGACGGGGGCACCGGTGTCCGTCGCGGGGACCCTTGCCAGTATCCAGAATCCTGGTTACTGTCTGGGTCGTGAACGGTTTCGACGAGCGTTTCCTCACGCGCAACGGCTTCGCCGCCCGGCAGCTCGCGGTTCTGCTGCTCGGGCACGAGCCGGACACGCGGCTGCCCCGGGTGCGGGACTTCGCGGAGGAACTGGGGTGCGGGAACGGCACGGTCCAGGCCGCGCTCCAGCTCCTGGAGGAGGCCGGGGCGATCGAGACCACCGCGCGCGGACACCTCGGCACCTTCCTGGTCCGCTCGGACCGCACCATACTCTGGCGGCTCTCCGGCCTCGGCACCCTGCTCGCCGCGATGCCCCTCCCCTACTCCCGGCGCTACGAGGGTCTGGCCACCGGCCTGCGTTCCGCCTTCGAGCAGGCGGGGGCGCCCTTCGCGATCACGTTCATGCGGGGCGCCGGCGCTCGGACCACCGCCCTGCTCGACGGCAAGGTCGACCTGGTGGTCCTCTCCAGGCTCGCCGCGGACCGGCTGATGGAGAAGCACCCCGTACAACTCCTCGCCGATCTGGGGCCGGCGACCTATGTGGGCGCGCACGGACTGCTGCTGCGCGAGGGCGCCCAACTCGACGCGCCGGGGCTGCGGGTGGCCATCGACCACGCGTCCGAGGACCAGCGACTGCTCGCCGAGCGCGCCTTCGCCGGGCGCTCCGACATCGAGTGGGTCGAGTCCTCGTACATGCAGCTGCGGGACCTGTTCGCGAGCAAGCAGGCCGACGCGACCGTCTGGAACCTCGACGAGGTGCAGGGGCGGCTCGGGATGGCCGTGGACGTACTGCCGCTGGGTGACGAGGTCACCCGGGATCTGGCGCTGCGCAACTCCAGCGCGGCGATCATCGGCAGGAAAGAGGGCGCGCAGGCGCTGGCCGCGGTGCGCGACACGCTGGATCTGTCGGTCGTCACGTCGTTGCAGAGCGAGGTACTGAGGGGCGAGCGCATGCCTTCGTACTGACCACTGACCACTGAGCACTGACCGCTGACCGCTGACCGCTGACCGCTGACCACACCGCCCGGCCTTCCCACCGTGAACCGTCAACATCCCTTCCCCCAGGGCCTTTTGACCATCTCAATATCCAGAATCCCGATTACTGTCGAATTTAGGAGGGGCTTCGATGGACGACACGCTCGCGCTGCGCATCCGGCTGTTCCGCGAGGGCGGCGAAGTCCGGCCCGAGGTCGCCGACTTCGTGACCGACGAGCTGAACGCACTCGCCGCCGAGGGCCGGACCGTCACGGAGGCCACCGCCGGCATGCTCACCAGCCATCTGATGATGGCGCTCACCCGGCTCCTGAACGGTGAGCCGATCGAGCAGTTCCTCACCGACGAGCAGGTCGCCGCCGAACTCGCCGGGCATCCGGAGGCCGTTACGCGGGCCCGCGCCGTCGCCGGGCGCGCCGAACGCGAACTGGGCGCCGCGCTCCCTCCGTCCGAGATCAATTTCCTCGCCATGCATCTGGCGGTGCTGGCCCAGCAGCCCGCCTCCTGAGATTCCTGAGACTCCCGTGCCTCCTGAGAGAAGGAACCAGCCATGAAGAAGATCCTCACCGGTGGTGTCGGCAAGGTCGAGGTCACCCAGGCCGTCAACGACCTCGGGCTCGACGGGATCGAGGCGACCCGGTCCAGCGACATGGACGCCGCGATGAAGCTCCGTACCGGCCAGGCCGACTACTACCTCGGTACCTGCCATACGGGCGCCGGGGCCTCGCTCGGCGTGCTCGTCGGGCTCCTCGGCAAACCCGCGTGCCACACGTTCGGGCGGTCCGTGCCGAGTGAGGAGGAGATCGCCGCGCTGCTCGCCCAGGGCGTGAAGGTCTTCGGCTTCTCGCTCGACCAGATCGACGCCATCGCCCCGGCCATGGCCCGCGCCATCGCGGCCCGCGGCTGACCCACATGCCGGACCGGACCCCCCGCCGACACCGCCGCCGGACACCGCCACCGCCACCGCCACCGCCACCGAGACCGCCACCGAGACCGGCCCCGCACCCGGAATCGGCACCGGAATCCGACCCGCACCCGGAATCGGACCCACAGCCGAAAACGGACCCACACCCGCACCGCACCGTACGCAGGCCGACCGCTCCCCCACCGGACAGGCCCCCGACCCCGGCCGGCAGGCACCCCGCCTCCCGCCGAGCAGGCCCCGCCCCGCCCGGATCTCGCCGCACACCCGTCCCGGGCATGAAGGAGTGACCCCGTGAGCACCACTCTGGCCGCAGGCGTCAGCCTGGACTTCTCGCCGGCGCAGCAGCTGACCGTGATCGCCCTGTGTGCGCTGAGCGCGTTCATCTCGCACATGGCGCTGGCCGTCTTCAACGACGGCGTCCGTCCCTTCCTCCTGGACTTCGTCCAGGGCCGGTCCACCCGCAGCGCCACCACCGCCGTCTCCTTCGGCCTGTCGGCGGGCTTCATCTTCGGGCTCGGCGCGCCGATGGCCCTGTCCACGGGTGTCCTGAACCCGTGGCTGCTGTTCCTGCCGACGGACATCCTCGGTCTGCTCGCGCCCAAGAAGTGGCTGGCGCCGATCCTGGGCGGAGCCTGGGGCGCGGTGGTCGTCTTCGGTCTGAACGGCGCCAACAATGTCGCGCACGACCTGCCCGTCGACTTCCTGACGGCGATGCAGCAGATGTCGACGCCGATCCTGTTCCTGTTCACGCTGTTCCCGGTGCTCGCGATCACCAAGCAGTTCGGGCGCAAGTGGGGCGGGATCGCGGGCTTCCTGGAGTTCGCGCTGGTCGTGATGACCATGAAGCTGTGGCCGAACATGTTCGCCGGTGCGCTCGCGATGGCGGTCGGCGTGCTGATGCTCATCGGTCTGGCGGTCGCCAAGGACCTCAGGCAACGCAAGGCGGACCGCGCCGAGGGGATCGTCGAGCCGGTGCCGGACGGCGACGACCCGATGGCGTCGCTGTTCAGCGCCAGCGCGACCCGGCTGCGCACATACCTGCCGCTGTTCATGGTCCTGGGCGCGGGCGTGTGCGTGCTGGCGCAGATGCACATATTCGGCGGCGGTGAGGCCACCAGCTTCCTGATCGCCAAGGGGCAGTACGCGGAGGCCGCGCAGGTCGACTTCTACCGGGTGTTCGGCTTCATCCCGCTGATCGCGACGACCGCGCTCGCCTCGGGCGCGTACGGCATCGCGGGCTTCACGCTGGTGTACCCGATCGGCTATCTGATGCCGAACCCGTACCTCGCGGCGCTCGCCGGTGCCGCCGTGTTCGCCCTTGAGGTGCTGGCCCTGTCGTCCATCGGCAAGGTGCTCGGCAAGCTGCCCAGCGTCCGGGACTCCTCGGAGCATCTGCGCGGCGCGATCACGGACACGCTGCAACTGGCCATCCTGTTCGGCTCGTTGATGGCCGCGAACGCGATGGGCGGCGGCCTCGGCATCCTCGTCGTCGGCGGGCTCTATCTGCTGAACGAGGCCATGGGACGCCCGATCGTGCGCATGGCGGCGGCGCCCGCGGCGGTGATCGTCGGCGGCATCCTCCTCAACGTCCTGTACTGGCTCGACCTGTTCACGCCGATCAAGAGCTGAGGCCGGGACCGCACGCCGGAAGGAACCCCCCACCCATGACCAGCATGAACAGCGCACCCGACACGACCGTTGGTACTCCTCTCGTACACACCGTCACCGGCCCCCTCCCGGCCGCATCCGTCCGCGGTCCGGTCCTCGCCCACGAGCACCTGGTACTCGACCTGGCCCGGACCGGCGACCGGGCCGCCGTACTCGACCCGGACCGGCACGGCCCGGCCGTCACCGCCGAACTCGCCGCGTTGCGCGAGGAGTTCGGGCTCGGTCTGGTGGTCGAGCTGACCTGTCGTGGCATGGGGCGCGACCCGGGCGCCCTGGCCCGGGTCGCACGTGACGCCGGGGTGCCGGTGGTCGCGGCGACCGGCTGGTACTACGAGCCCTTCCACACCCCGGAGTTGGCCGGCGCGGACGTCGCCGGGCTCACCGAGACCCTCGTCCGCGAGATCGAGGACGGCTTCGGGGACGGCGCCGAGAACGGCTCCAAGGACGGTTCCGAGAACGGCCTGGACGCCACCCGCGTCCGCCCCGGCGTACTCGGCGAGGTCGGCAGCCACGGTGACGTACCGAGCGAGCCGGAGGCCCGCGCGCTGCGGGCCTCCGCCCGAGCCGCCCTCGCCACCGGTCTGTCCGTCGCCACACACGCGCAACTCGGCCGGGGCGGACGGGCCCAGCTCGACCTGCTCACCGCCGAGGGCCTGCCCCCGCACCGCGTGAGCATCGGCCACCAGGACCTCCTGGACGACCCGGCGGCGCACCGCGAATTGGCGGCGAGCGGCGCGTACGTCGCCTTCGACACCGTCGGCAAGGAGAGCTACCGGAGCGACCGCGCGCGGCTGCGCCTTCTGCTGGCCCTCATCGACGCCGGGCACGCCCACCGGGCACTGCTGAGCTGCGACATCTCACGCCACGGCTACCTCCTGACGGAGGGCGGTCAGGGGTACGGGCATCTGTTCCGTTCCTTCCTGCCCGCGCTCCGGACGGCCGGCGTGGACGACGGCCTGATCGACCTGATGACCCGGCGCAACCCCCTGCGCTTCCTCACCGGAGTCGACCCGGAGGAGACGCGATCGACGGAGGAGACCCCCGTATGAGCACCGAAGGCCCCCGCGTGAGCGCCGAAGGCCGCCAGGTGAGCGGCGAACGCCCGCCTGTGAGCGCCGAAGGCCCCCGGCTGCCCGAGACCCACCCGCTGGCGACCGTGTCCCTGGGCGAGGCGGCGGCCCGGCAGTTCCGGCTCATGGAGTGCGTCGCCGCGCACTTCGAGGGGCCGGAGCTGTTCACGGCGGACGCCGGGGTCGTCCCCGGGCTCGGCAGGCCCCGGACCACCGCGCGGGTGGAGTCCGTCCTCGCGGAGTTCTTCGACGCCGACGCGGCGGCGCTGGTGCAGGGCGCGGGCACCGGGGTGATCCGCGCGGCCCTGGCGGCCTCGCTGAGCGCGGGCGATCCGCTGCTCATCCACCGCGCCCCGGTCTACCGCACCACCGAGGTGACGCTGCGCGGCCTCGGCGTACGGGTCACGGAGGTCGACTTCAACGACCGGGGCGCCCTGCGTACGGCACTCGCGTCAGGCCGGTTCGCCTGGGCGTACGTCCAGCACTCGCGTCAGCGGCTCGCCGACTCCTACGACCCGGGCCAGGTCCTCGCGGACTGCCGGGCGGCCGGGGTACGGACGGTCGTCGACGACAACTACGCGGTCATGCGGGTGCCCGCGTCCGGTGTCGAACTCGGCGCGGACGCCTCCTGTTTCTCGCTCTTCAAGCTGCACGGTCCCGAGGGTGTGGGTGCCGTGGTCGGCGCCCGTGACCTGGTGGAGCGGGTCCGCGCGGACAACTACTCGGGCGGCGGCCAGGTCCAGGGCCATCAGGCGCTGGACGCGCTGCGCGCCCTGACCCATGTGCCGGTGATGTGGTCGCTCCAGTCCCGGGTCGGTGCCGAGATCGCGGACCGGCTCGCGGCGGGCGAGGTGCCCGGGGTCGCCGAGGTCCGCCTCGCCAACGCCCAGGACCGCTGCCTGCTCGTCCGCCTGGACCGGCCGGTCGCCCGCGAACTGCCCGCCGTCGCCGCCCGGTTCGGCGCCGCGCCCTATCCCGTCGGCGCCAACTCCCGTTACGAGATCGCGCCGCTGTTCTACCGGATGTCCAGCTCGTCCCTTGACGACGCCCCCGAACTCGCCGACTGGACGGTCCGGGTCAACCCGATGCGGGCCGGCGCCGACCTGGTCATCGACATCCTGCGGCGCTCGCTCACCGCCCTGGACGAACCACACGGCCGCACACCCCCGCCGAACCATCCGCACGACGCCACCGACCCGCACGACACGAACTACCCGTACGACGCGAACGACTTGAAGGACTGACGACCGTGTTCCTCGACACCCTGCTCGCCCGCAACCCCGAGCTGGTCGACACGGCGGCCACGCTCCACCGGCGCGGCGACATTCCGCCGGACACCTATGTGATGGACCTCGACGCCGTCGAGACGAATGCCGCGCTCCTCGCCGCCGGGGCCGAACGCCACGGTCTGACCCTCTGGTTCGTCGTCAAGCAGCTCGGCCGCAACCCGGAGCTGATCCGGGCCGTGGCCCGGCACATCCCGGCCTTCGCCGCGATCGACGCGCCCGAGGCCCGCACTCTGCACGCCACGGGCGCCCGCGCCGGAAACCTTGGCCATCTGGTCCAGATCCCGCGCCGGGCACTGCCCGAGATGCTGGCGTGGCGGCCCGAGACGGTCACCGTGTTCGACCTGGCCAACGCCCGCGCGGTGTCCGACGCGGCGGGGCGGCTCGGCTTCCGGCAGGACGTACTGATCCGTCTGGAGGGCGCGGAAGGCACCGTCTACCCGGGGCAGGAGGGCGGTGTCCCGCTCACCGCGCTGGACGAGTTCGCGGCGGCGGCCGAGCGGCTGCCGGGCGTACGGATCGCGGGCGTGACCGCCTTCCCGTGCTTGCTCTGCGACCGCGAGACCGGTATCCCGCAGGCCACGCCCAGCTTCGAACTCGCCATCAAGGCAAGGGAGTTGCTGATCGCACGCGGTCACCGGGACCTCAAGCTCAGCGCGCCCAGCGCCACCTCCATGGCCTCGCTGCCGCTGCTCGCCGAGCGCGGCGCCACGCACGGCGAGCCCGGCCACTCCCTCACCGGCACCACCCCGCTGCACGCCCTCGACCCGCACCAGCCGGAGAAGCCCGCCTATGTGTACGTCACGGAGGTCGCCCACACCCTCGCCGACGGCCGGCCCGCCCTGTTCGGCGGCGGCTTCTACCCCCGCGCCCACATCGGCAACGCGCTGCTCCCCCGCTCCGGCGCCCTGCTGCCGGTGCGGGACGCGCCCGCCGAGAACATCGACTACTACCGTCTGCTCGACCCACCCGCCGACCCCGGTTCCACCCAGGCCGGTGACACCGCGCTGCTCGCCTTCCGTACGCAGATCTTCGTGACCCGCTCGACGGTCGCGGTCGTCGCGGGCCTCGCCTCGGGGAACCCGCGCCTGACGGGTCTGTACGACGCCCAGGGCAGGGCACTGTGACCGGCGACGGACCAGACGGACCGGGCGGACCCGAGAGCGCTGCCCCCACCGGCCGCACCGTGATCCTCGTCCTCGACGGATTCGGCGTCGGCGCGATGCCGGACGCCGGGCTGCTGCGCCCCGGCGACATCCGCGCCGACACCTGCGGCCATGTCCTCGACCACGCCCGCACCGCGCTCGGCCGCCCCCTGCGGCTGCCCGCGCTCGGCGCGCTCGGGCTGGGTCTGGTCCACCCGCATCGGGACCTGGCGCGCGACACCCTGCTGCCGGTCGCCGTGGGCCGGGCCGCGCTCGGTTACCCCGGCGCGGACACCTTCGCGGGCCACCAGACCATGATGGGCGCCGACTTCAGCCGGGTGACCGTGGCCCGGCTCAACGACCACATCGACGAAGTGACGTCCGCGCTCAAGGCCGCGGGCCACCGGGTCTCGCTCCTGGACGGGAAGCCGCTGCTGGTCGTGGACGACACGGTCCTCGTCCACGACAACCTGGAGGCCGACCCGGGCATCAACTGGAACGCCTCCGGCCGCCTGGACGACCTCCCCTTCGACGGCCCCCACGGCATCCTCGCCATCGCCCGCACGGTACGGGAGGTCGCGCCGGTCGCCCGCGTCATCGCCGTGGGCGGCCACGCGGACGGCCCGCTGCCCTTGTCCGTACGCGACGGGGACGGCGGCACGGTCGGGCTCGACACCCCGGCGACGGGCTTCTACCGCAACGGCGGTCTGGAGGTTCAGCACCTCGGGGCCCGGATCGACCACACCCGGCAGTTGCCCGATCTCGCCGCGCGGGCCGGGATCCCGGTCACGCTGGTCGGCAAGGCGGCCGACATCCTCGCCTGCGACGGGGCGGTACGACGGCCCGCCGTACCGACCGCCGATGTCCTCGCGGCCACGCTCGACGCCGTACACGGGGACGGTCCGGACGGTCCCTCGCTGGTCGTCAGCAACGTCCAGGAAACCGACCTCGCCGGCCACCAGCAGGACCCGGAGCGCTACGGCACGGTCCTGGAACAGGTCGACGCCGGACTCGCGGCCCTGGTCCCGCTCCTGACCGCCCCCGGCGACCGCCTGATCCTCACCGGCGACCACGGCAACGACCCGACCATCGGCCACGCGTACCACACGAGGGAGTACGTCCCGATCCTGATCCACGGAACGGATCACCCGGGACGCCTACGGGACGCGAACTCATTGGCAGACGTGGGCGCGACGGCGGCAGCGGCACTGGGCCTGGGCCCCGACGACCTGGCGGCCGGAACCCCTGTCGTGCGCGTCAGCCCATGAACTTCTTGAACTCGTCCGGCAGTTCGAAGTTCGGGTCAGCGGCGGCGCCGGGCAGCCCGAATGCGTTGCCCTGCGTCTCCGCCTGCTCCCGCCGCGCCACAGCGTCCTGCTCCTGCTGCTTGCGCTTCATCGGGTTCCCGGACCGCTGCTTGCCCTTGGCCTGCTTCTGCTTCTTCTTCTGACGCCCGGGACCGCCCCCCATGCCCGGCACCCCGGGCATCCCCGGCATCCCGCCGCCCTGCGCCATCCGCGACATCATCTTGCGGGCCTCGAAGAACCGCTCCACGAGCCCCTTCACGGCGCTGACCTCGACACCGGAACCCTTGGCGATACGGGCCCGGCGCGAGCCGTTGATGATCGTCGGGTCCTGGCGCTCGACCGGGGTCATCGACTTGATGATCGCGGCCGTACGGTCCACGTCACGCTCGTCAAGATTGTTGATCTGGTCCTTGATCTGCCCCATGCCGGGCAGCATCCCGAGCAGCTTGCTGATGGAGCCCATCTTCCGGACCTGTTCCATCTGGTCCAGGAAGTCGTCGAGCGTGAAGTCCTTGCCCTTGCTGGACGCCAGCTTCGAGGCCATCTTCTCGGCCTCTTGCTGCGAGAAGGTCTGCTCGGCCTTCTCGATCAGCGTGAGCATGTCGCCCATACCGAGGATGCGGGACGCCATGCGGTCCGGGTGGAAGGCGTCGAAGTCGTCCAGCTTCTCACCGTTGGACGCGAACATGATCTGGCGCCCGGTGACATGCGCGATCGACAGGGCGGCGCCACCGCGGGCGTCACCGTCGAGCTTCGACAGGACGACACCGTCGAAGCCGACACCGTCGCGGAACGCCTCGGCGGTGTTGACCGCGTCCTGGCCGATCATGGCGTCCACGACGAAGAGGACCTCGTCGGGCGAGACCGCGTCCCGGATGTCCGCGGCCTGCTGCATCAGTTCCTGGTCGATACCGAGACGGCCCGCGGTGTCGACGATGACGATGTCGTGGACCTTGGTCCTGGCGTACTCGATGGAGTCCCTGGCGACCTCTACGGGGTCCCCGACGCCGTTGCCCGGCTGCGGGGCGTAGACGGCGACGCCCGCGCGCTCGGCGACGACGGCGAGCTGGTTCACGGCGTTCGGCCGCTGGAGGTCGGCGGCGACGAGCAGCGGCGAGTGCCCCTGGCCCTTGAGCCACAGGCCGAGCTTGCCGGCGAGCGTGGTCTTACCGGCGCCCTGGAGACCCGCGAGCATGATCACGGTCGGCGGCTGCTTGGCGAACCGGAGCCGCCGGGTCTCGCCGCCGAGGATGCCGATCAGTTCCTCGTTGACGATCTTGATGACCTGTTGCGCGGGATTGAGCGCCTGCGACACCTCGACACCGGTCGCGCGCTCCTTCACCTGCTTGATGAAGGCGCGGACCACGGGCAGCGCGACATCCGCTTCGAGCAGCGCGATACGGATCTCGCGCGCCGTGGCGTCGATGTCCGCCTCACTGAGGCGACCCTTGCCGCGGAGGTTCTTGAATGTCGCTGCGAGGCGATCGGAAAGAGTGTCGAACACGGCGGTCGCGAATCCTCGGGTCGAAGGCGGGCAGACAGGTCGCCCCCCAGAGTAATCGGTCGCAGAAGCCCCGAACATGCGCCGACCGATACAGGCCCACCGTTGTGGGCAGGCGCCGGGGGCCCAGGACTACTTCCGCAGCCCCGTCTCAAGCTCCCGAGCCACCTCGGAAGCCCGCCCGCCGGGCAACGGCGCCCCGTCCTCTCCGGTCACATAAAAGGCATCCACGGCATTGGCCCCGAGCGTACTGACATGCGCACTCCGAACCCGCACCCCGGCCTCCTCCAGCGCCCGCCCGATCCGATGCAGAAGTCCCGGTGCGTCCTGAGCCCGCACCTCGATCACCGTCGCGTGCCGGGACGCCGCGGACGCCACGGTCACCCGGGCGGGAGGCGCCACCGTCCCGCGCCGCCGCGGATACGCCGCATCGCGCTCCGCGAGCCGCGCGCGGATGTCCAGCGACCCGTCCAGGGCCCGTACCAGATCGGCCCGCAGCCGAGCTGCCTGCGGCAGCGACCCGTACTCGGCGGCGACCCGCCAGTTCAGTAGCAGGACGGACCCGTCCATGCCGTCGGGCAGATCGAGCGCCCGCAGCTCCGCGGTCCGTACCGCGAGCCGGTGCATCGCGAGGACCCCGGCGGCGGCGGGCAGCACCCCGGCCTGGTCGGGGACGGCGATGATCAGCTCGACACCGAGCGGTTCGGGATCCCCTGCGGTGGCCTCGGTGGCCTCGGCGGCGTCACCGAAGGGCTCGGTCTGGGCGCGCAGGGCGAGGACCGGACCGCCGGTGCGGAACGCCTCGACGGCGAGCCGTTCCTGCTCGGCCGTGGGCGCCCCGGGCTCGGGTTCGGTGGGCTCGTCGCCGCTGAAGAGGGCGGCGACCCGGCGTACCAGGTCGGTGACGAGGGAGCCGCGCCACGAGGACCAGGCGGCGGGCCCGGTGGCGAGCGCGTCGGCCTCGGTGAGCGCGTGCAGCAGTTCCAGGGTGCCCGGGGACCCGACGGCCTCGGCGACGGACTTCACCGTCGCGGGGTCCTCCAGATCGCGCCGGGTCGCCGTCTCGATCAGCAGCAGATGGTGGCGTACGAGGGTGGCGAGTACGGCGATGTCGGCGCGGTCGAAGCCGATCCGGGCGGCCACGTCGCGTGCGATGATCTCGCCGGCGACGGAGTGGTCGCCGGGCCAGCCCTTGCCGATGTCGTGCAGGAGCGCGGCGACGAGCAGCAGGTCGGGCCGGTGCACGCGGCGGGTGAACGCCGAGGCGCGGACGGCCGTCTCGACCAGGTGCCGGTCGACGGTCCAGGTGTGCACGGCATTGCGCTGGGGCCGGCAGCGCACCCGCTCCCAGTCGGGAAGGAGCCGGGTGATCATGCCCTCGGCCTCCAGTGCCTCCCATACGTCGACGGTGGGGCGTCCGGCGCCGAGCAGCGTGACGAGCTGTTCGCGGGCCTCGGCGGGCCAGGGTGTCGGCAGCGCCCGTGCGGCGGACGCCATCCGGCGCACGGCGTGCAGCGAGAGCGGCAGCCCGGCCTGGGCAGCGGCGGCGGCGGCGCGCAGCGGCAGCACGGGGTCGCGTTCGGGCCGGGCGGTGCGGGCGAGGCCGACCTCGCCGTCCTGTACCACGACGCCTTCGGCGAGCGGTGAGCGTTCCTGCGCGGGCTTGCCGCCGCCGAGCATGGCGCGCAGCCGGGGGCGTACGGCACGGGAGCGCAGCACGCGGCCGACCTCGCGCCAGGTCACGTCGGAGGCGTACGCGATGGTGCGGGCGGCCTCGTACACCTGGCGGAGCAGGGTGTCGGCGTCGAGGAGGCCGAGTTCGGCGGCGACCTGGTCCTGTTCCTGGAGGGCGAGGCGGTCGGTGGCGCGGCCGGTGGTGAGATGCAGGGCGTCGCGTACGTCGAGGAGGCGGCGGCGGGCGTCGGCGAGGCCGTCGCGTGGGGCGTCGGCGAGCCAGGACGCGGCGACGGCGGAGAGCGCGGTGGCGTCCCGCAGGCCGCCGCGGGCCTCCTTGAGGTCGGGTTCGAGGAGGTACTGCAACTCGCCCTGGCGTTCGGCACGCTCGGCGCAGAGTTCCTGGAGTTCGGGCAAGCGTTTGGGTGCCTGGTTGCGCCAGTCGGCGAGTACGGCGGTGCGCAGGCCCGCGGTGAGTCCGAGGTCGCCGGCGAGATGGCGGGCGTCGAGGAGGCCGAGGTGCACCTTGAGGTCGTCGGCGGCTGTCTTACGGGCCTCGGCGGGGGTGCGGACCGAGTGGTCGAGTGCGAGGCCGAGGTCCCAGATCGGGTACCAGATCTGGTCGGCGAGTACGGCGACGGCCTTGGCGTCGCTCTTGGTGACGCTTTCGTCGTGCAGCAGGAGCAGGTCGAGGTCGCTGCGCGGGGAGAGTTCCCCGCGGCCGTAGCCGCCGACGGCGACGAGGGCGACGCCGCGCAGGTCCGCGGCGGCGGTGCCGAACAGTCCGCTCAGCCAGGCGTCGGTGAGCCCGGACAGTGCGGTACGGCGCGGCGGCCCTGGCTGCGTCTCCCCTTGGAGGAGGCGCAGCCGGGCCGCCGCGTAGCCGCTGGGTTTCGGTTCCTGGGGTTCCTCGGACTCTTCCTTGCGTACGCCCACGCTCGTCACCCGGCGACTCCGTTCTGTTATCCGGCCGGCCTGGTCACAGGGCGTCCGGGCCGCGCTCGCCGGTCCTGACTCGGACCGCCGTCTCGACGGGCAGGGACCAGACCTTGCCGTCTCCGATCTTGCCGGTCCTGGCGGCCTTCACGACGACATCGATGAGCTGTTCGGCGTCGTCGTCCTCGACCAGGACCTCGATCCGGATCTTGGGTACCAGGTCGACGGTGTATTCCGCGCCACGGTAGACCTCGGTGTGTCCGCGCTGCCGACCGTAGCCGCTGGCCTCGGTCACGGTGAGGCCGTGCACCCCGAACGCCTGGAGGGCTTCCTTGATCTCGTCGAGCCGGTGCGGCTTGACGACGGCGGTGATGAGCTTCATGCGTCCACCTTCTTGTTCTGCGAAGCCTCCTGGACCGGGGCGGCTGCGGCCGAGCGGGACGAGGTGCCCCCGCCGGCGCCGCTGAAGTCGTACGCCGTCTCCGCGTGCTCGACCTGGTCGATGCCCGCGACCTCGTCGTCCTCGCTGACCCGCATCCCGATCGTCTTGTCGATGAGGAAGGCGAGGACCGCGGAGGCGATGAGGGAGTAGGCGAGGACGCCGCCGACACCGGCGAGCTGCTTCCACAGCTGGCTGAGGCCGCCGCCGTAGAAGAGGCCCGCGACGTCGGACTGGCCGCCGCCGGTGGCGAAGAAGCCGATGAGTACGGAGCCGGCGATACCGCCGACCAGGTGGACGCCGACGACGTCGAGGGAGTCGTCGTAGCCGAACTTGTACTTCAGGCCGACGGCCATGGCGCACAGCAGACCGGCGATGGCGCCGACCGCGATGGCGCCGAGCGGGGAGATCGCGCCGCCGGAGGGGGTGACGGCGACCAGGCCCGCGACCGCGCCGGACGCGGCGCCGAGGGTGGTGAAGGCGCCGTGGCGGATCTTCTCGTAGATGAGCCAGGCGAGCATGGCGGCGGCGGTGGCGACCTGCGTGTTGATGAACATCAGCGCGCCGACGCCGTCGTCGTTGCCGAGCCAGGAGCCGGCGTTGAATCCGAACCAGCCGAACCACAGCAGGCCGGCGCCGAGCATCACCAGGGGCAGCGAGTGCGGGCGCATCGGGTCCCGCTTGAAGCCGACGCGCTTGCCGATGACGAGGATCACGCCGAGCGCCGCGGCACCGGCGTTGATGTGCACGGCGGTACCGCCGGCGAAGTCGATGACGCCGAGGTCGAAGGCCCAGCCGCCGGTGCCCCACACCCAGTGCGCGATGGGGAAGTAGACGATCGTGGCCCACAGCGCGACGAACAGCCCCCAGGCGCCGAACTTGACGCGGTCGGCGAGGGCGCCGCTGATCAGGGCGGGCGTGATGATGGCGAACATCAGTTGGAAGACGGCGAAGACATAGATCGGGATCGTGTACCCGTCCCAGAGCTGGGTGAGGCCGATTCCGCTGAGTCCTACGTAGTCCGACGACCAGCCGACGATGCTGCCGTGGTCGGTGCCGAAGGCCATGGAGAAGCCGTAGAGCACCCACAGAATGGTGACGATCCCCAGGCTGATGAAGCTCATCATCAGCATGTTCAGGGTGCTCTTGACGCGGACCATGCCTCCGTAGAAGAAGGCGAGGCCCGGGGTCATCAGCATGACCAGGGCGGAGCAGATGAGCATGAACCCGGTGTTGGCGGCAGACAGCGTCGGGGCGTCTGCGGCAAGCGTGATGCCTGGGGGCATCGGCGTCTCCTCGTGTTGGTACGGCCCCGTGCGGGCGAAGCCTGAGCGGTGGTGTGAGGGGCGGGCCGGTTATGCGCCAGAGGTTGTCGCAGCGCCGTTTCGGTGGATGCCGCTCGATGTTTCACCGCAGTGACGAAGAGGTCGCGGGTGTTACGCGTACATGAACTGCCGGATCCGGGGGCGAGGGATCGTTATCGTGGCGCAACCTTCCGGGGGCGGCCCGCGGCGGTACGCGAACCGGCCGCGGCGGACCTCCGGGGGACCTGACGTGGGGGTGCCTGGTCGGGCTGTTCCGGGAGGGCCACCGCGGCCGGCGTCGGGGTCAGACCGCTTCCGCGGTCTCGGGCAGCTGCACCGCCAGACGCTCGGTGAGCTGGATGACGTCGGCGACATCGCCGAAGTCCCGCACGGCCGTGTCGACGGTCTTGCGGATACGGGTGTTGACGCGTTCGGAACGGACCTTCTTGGCGACGGTGAGCGCTTCTACGGCGAGCGCGGCGCTCTGCTCGGGGGCGCGCTGGAGCAGGTGCACGGTCGCCATGCCGATGAGGTTGAGTGCGTACGACCGCTGGTGCTCCGAGTCGTCGCTGAAAAGGGTCACCGCTTTGGCCATCACGGGCTCGGCGAGTGAGGCGTAGGTGGGGCTGCGGCCCGCGACATACGCGAGGTCGCGGTACGAGTGGGCGTTCTCGCCGTTGAGTTCCGCCTCGGAGAAGAAGCGGATCCAGTCGGGCTCCGGCTCGTCGAAGTCCAGCGCGTCGTGGAAGTTCTCGTCGGCCATCCGCACGGCCCGCTTGCACTTGCCGGGCTGGCCCATGTTGGCGTAGGCGCGCGCTTCCATCGCATACAGCATGGCCTGGGTACGGGGGCCCGCGCAGTCGCGGCTGCCGTACTGCGCGAGGTGGATGAGTTCCAGGGCGTCGTCGGGGCGTCCGAGGTGGATCATCTGCCGGCTCATGCTGGACAGGATGTACGAGCCGAGGGGCTTGTCACCGGCTTCCTTGGCGGCGTGCAGGGCGAGCACGAAGTACTTCTGGGCGGTGGGTTGGAGGCCCACGTCATAGCTCATCCAGCCGGCCAGTTCGGCGAGTTCGGCGGCGACCTTGAAGAGGCGCTTGGTGGTGGCCTCGGGCTGGGGTTCCTGGAGGAGGTCGGTCACCTCGTGGAGCTGTCCGACGACGGCCTTGCGGCGCAGGCCGCCACCGCACTGGGCGTCCCACTGCCGGAACATGACGGTGGTGGACTCCAGGAGGTCCAGCTCCGGCTTGGAGAGCTTGTGGCCGCGGCGCAGCGCGGCAGGCTCGGGCTCCTCGCGCGGGGCGGCGGGGGTGGGCACCAGCCAGCGCTGCATGGGTTCGACGAGGGTCGGTCCCGCGGCGAGCGCCAGCGAGGTGCCGAGGAAGCCGCGCCGGGCCAGCATCAGGTCGCTGCGCGAGAACTCGCTGATGAGCGCGACGGTCTGCGGACCGGTCCAGGGCAGGTCGACGCCGGACACGGACGGCGACTGATGGGCGGCGCGCAGGCCGAGGTCCTCCACGGCGACGACACAGCCGAACCGCTCCGAGAACAGCTCCGAGAGGATCCGCGGGATCGGTTCGCGGGGGTTCTCGCCGTCGAGCCAGCGGCGCACCCGTGAGGTGTCGGTGGAGATGTGGTTGGCGCCCAACTGCCGTGCTCTGCGGTTCACCTGACGGGCCAGCTCACCCTTGGACCAGCCGCTGCGCACGAACCAGGAGCCCAACAGCTCATTGGGGCGCTTCTCAGCGTTCGTACCGCTTTCGCCGTTGCCGCCCACCGGAACGCCCCCATCCGTCATGCCACTTGTGCGCGGTCGCCCGCACACGGTCACGTCAAGCCTTAACAGAATGCCGTGTGTCACGGCCGCCCGTCCGGCAGTTGTCACCCGTCGAACAGGAAACCGACATGCCCCCGGCATACCCACGAGCGCACACACTCCAGGGCTTGTGTACCGAAAGTAATCCTACGATCACCCCTCCGGCGAGGGCGACCACGGAAACGCCACCATTCGCCACCCCTTCGAATGAACCCAGGGCTCGTCACACACGATTCACTTGACAGTGGACGGACGGGACTGGCGTAGCGGTGCATCCAGGGGCGCGCGACACCGGGCGCACCACCCCGAACGCTTCCGGGCGCCGTCACGGACCGTACGGCAACCGGGCATGACGTGAACGGACGGTCACACGGCGCTTCCACATCGTGACCGAACGCTCGTAACCACCGGCGCGCTGGACCTGTTGGAGGGGGCATGGGTTTCACGATCGGCGGCATCCGCGACATCCGGTCGGGTTCGCGTCGGCGCGGACGCACGGCAGAGTGCACCACGGTGGCCGAGTTCACCGGGCTGTGGGGCTGGGACGTGGTGCCCGGCGCGCGGGCCGCGGCAGGCGTCTGCTCCTGCGGCAAGGCCGACTGCCCCGCACCGGGCGCGCACCCCCTCGACTTCGCGCCGGTGATCCCGGCCGGCGCAACCCTGGACGAAGTCGCCGAGATCTGGGGCGAGTTCCCCGGCGCCTCGGTACTGCTGCCAGTGGGCGGCGCCTTCGACGTCCTGGAGGTCTCCGAGGCGGCCGGGCGGCGAGCACTGGTACGGATGGAGCGGATGGGACTGCCGCTGGGTCCGGTAGTGGCGACACCGGAAGGCCGCGCGCAGTACTTCGTGTCACCGGGCGCCGCCGCCGAACTGCCGGAGCTGCTCTACCGCATGGGCTGGGACGACGCCGCACTCGACCTGCACGGCCTGGGCCACGGCGACCATGTCACGGCGCCCCCGTCGGACCGCGCGGACCTGGGCCCGTCCCGCTGGCTGCGCCCCCCGGCCCTGGACTCGGCGACGAACCCACCCCAGGCCCGCCTGCTCCTCGGCACCCTGGCCTATGTGACGCACCGTTCACGGGCGTAGGCCCCCGGGGCGACAGGGGATACGTTCCCCCTACCCCGAGGGTGCCTTCTTCTCGCCGGACAATCAGGCGTCGTACAGCGAAACCGTCAGCCGTCGTACAGCGAAACGATCAGTCGCCGATCAACGCGTCGACAAAGGCGCCGGGCTCGAACGGCGCGAGGTCGTCCGCCCCCTCACCCAGCCCGATCAGCTTCACCGGCACGCCCAGCTCCCGCTGGACCGCGATGACGATGCCGCCCTTGGCCGTGCCGTCGAGCTTGGTGAGCACGATGCCGGTGATGTCGACCACCTCGGCGAACACCCGGGCCTGTACGAGCCCGTTCTGCCCGGTGGTGGCGTCGAGCACGAGCAGGATCTCGTCCAGCGGCGCGTGCTTCTCGACGACCCGCTTGACCTTGCCCAGCTCGTCCATGAGACCGGTCTTGGTGTGCAGCCGTCCCGCCGTGTCGATGAGGACGACGTCGGCGCCCTCCGCGATGCCCTCCTTGACGGCGTCGAAGGCGATGGACGCGGGGTCCCCGCCCTCGGGCCCGCGCACCGTACGGGCGCCCACCCGCTCGCCCCAGGTCTGGAGCTGGTCGGCGGCGGCGGCCCGGAAGGTGTCGGCGGCACCGAGGAGGACGTTCTTGCCGTCGGCGACGAGTACGCGCGCGAGCTTGCCGGTCGTGGTGGTCTTGCCGGTGCCGTTGACCCCGACGACCATCACGATGCCCGGCGTTTCCAGGCCGGACTCGGTGTTCACGGTCCGGTCGAAGTCCGGCACGAGCAGCGTCAGCAGTTCCTCGCGCAGCAGTGAGCGCAGTTCCTCGGGCGTACGGGTGCCGAGTACCCGCACCCGCTCACGCAGCCGCTCGACCAGTTCCTGGGTGGGCTGGACGCCGACGTCGGCGGTGAGGAGGGTGTCCTCGATCTCCTCCCAGGTGTCCTCGTCCAGGTGCTCACGCGACAGCAGCGTGAGCAGACCCTTGCCGAGCGCGTTCTGCGAGCGCGACAGCCGGGCGCGCAGCCGTACCAGGCGGCCGGCGGCCGGTTCCGGGATCTCGATCGCGGGGACGGCCGGGAGGGGCTCCTCGACCGTGACGGGGGCGGACGGCTCCTGCCCGGGGCGCGGCAGGTCCACCTCTTCGATGGTGCGACGGGACTCGTCGCTCGGCGCCTCGGCCTCCTCACCGACATGCGGCTCGGCCGGCGGGGCGGTGAGGTCGGGCGTGCTGGGGGGCGCCTGCGGCGGCAGCTGCTTCCTCCTGCGGCTGCCGACGAGGAGCCCACCGAGCGCGCCGATCACGACCACGGCGATGACTACAGCGAGAATGACGATTTCCATAGGGCATCCAGTATCAGTCATGGGTCCCCAGGGCACGGACGCTGTGCCATCCTCCGAGGAATGACCGGGGACAGAGGGGACAGAAGGTACTTCTCGGACCAACGTACGATGGCCCGGTCGCTCCCCCACCGGCTCACGCACCGCGGCGAGCCGAGCGAGAGGTAACCCCCCGTTCCATGAGCACTCCCGCGCCCGAAGGCACCCTCACGCCCAAAAGCACCGGAACCACCGCTGACGCACCACGTACGGCCGTCGAGACGCGGGGCATCGAACCCGTTCCGCTCGCCGAGCGCCGCGGTCGGACGCGGGAGCTGTTCCCCACCTGGGTCGCCGCGAACATCAGTGTGCTGTTGCTCACCATGGGCGCGGGTCTGGTCGTCACCAACGGGCTGAACTTCTGGCAGGTCCTGATCGTCGCCCTGGTCTCGCCGGTCCTCAGCTACGGACTGGTCGGGCTGATCTCGGTCGCGGGCAAGCGCGGCGGCTCCCCCGGCATGACCCTCTCGCGCGCGGTCTTCGGGCAGCGCGGCAACCTTTTCCCTGGCGCGCTGATCTGGGTCGCGCGCTGGGGCTGGGAGACGATCAACGCGGTCACCGGCGCCTATGCCGTGCTGACCGTGTTCGACATCTGTTTCGGGATCCGGAGCAGCACCGCGCTGACGGTGGTCACGCTGATCGGTTTCGTCGCCTGCACCTTCCTCATCAGCGGACTCGGGCGGAAGGTCCTCCAGGTGTGCAGCACCTGGTCGACGTATCTCTTCGGCGCCTTCAGCGTCCTGGTGCTCGGCCATCTGCTGGCCGCGACCGACTGGTCGGCGGTGTTCGCGAAGCCCGCCGGGTCCACCGCGATGGTCGTCGCGGGTATCGGCACCATTGCCGCGGGTGGTCTGAGCTGGGTGCCGTCGGCCCCGGACTTCACCCGCTATCTGCCGCCGAGCGCGTCCGGCAGGGCACTCGTCGGGCACTCGGTGGGCGGCGCCGGCATCGTGGTCCTGCCGCTGGTGCTGATGGGCGCCGTGATGGCGGTCGGCACCCCGGGTCTGTCGTCGGCGTCCGATCCGGTGTCCTTCCTGGGCGCGCTGCTGCCGACCTGGCTCGCGGTGCCGTATCTGGTGATGGCCCTGGTGGGCATGCTGCTGATCAACTCGATGTCGATGTACTCGGCGGGCTTCACCGCGCAGACCCTGGGGATCAGGGTCCCGCGCGCGTGGGCGGTCAGCGTCAACGCCGTGATCAGTCTGGTCCTCGGCTATCTGCTGATGAACGTCGCCACCGGCTTCCTGGGTTCCTTCATCTCCTTCCTGACCCTGCTCGCGGTGGCGTTCTCGGCGTGGATCGGTGTCTTCGGCGTCGACATGCTGCACCGGCGGACGTATGACGCCGAGGCGCTGATGGACACCGGGCGGACCAGTGCGTACTGGTACCGGGCCGGGTTCGCCTGGCAGGCCATGACGGCGTGGGGTGTGGCGCTCGTGGTCGGGCTGCTCTTCACGCACGTCGAGTGGTTCAGCGGCCCGTTCGCCGACTCCTGGGTCGGCCGCGACGGTCTCGGCTGGCTGGTGACGATCCTGGTCGCGGCGGGGCTGTACGCGGCCTTGCCGAGGAACCGCTCCCCGAGGCCCGCACCCCTGGCCATCTGACGCTGCGTCAGTTACGGTCCCCCCGCGCACCGCCCGGTGCACTCCCTGTGATCCGAGCGGCATCCAGGCACCATCCAGGCTGAGGGGGACGTCCGCCATGCCCGTCACGGTCGTACGGTTCAATCTGGTCGATCCCGACGCGACCCCGCAGTCGCTCGGTGCCCGCTACCGCGCCGCCGTCGAGATGGCCGCGTACGCCGACGAGCGGGGGATCTCCACGGTGCAGACCGAGGAGCACCACGGCGTCGCGAACAACTGGCTGCCGTCGCCGTTCACCTTCGCGGGCGCGGTGTTCGGCGCCACCCGGAACATCGCGGTGACCGTCTCGGCGATCATCGGTCCGCTGCACGACCCGCTGCGCCTCGCCGAGGACATCGCCGTCCTGGACCTGCTGAGCGGCGGCCGTCTTGTGACGGTCGCGGGCATCGGTTACCGGCCCGACGAGTACGCGGCCTTCGGCGTGGAGTGGACCCGGCGCGGCCGGATCCAGGACGAGGTCCTGGACACCCTGCTGCGGGCCTGGACGGGGGAACCCTTCACCTTCCGGGGCCGCACGGTCCGGGTCACCCCGCGTCCGTTCACGCAGCCGCATCCGCTGCTCCTGGTGGGCGGTTCGTCCCGGGCGGCGGCGCGCCGGGCGGCCCGGCTCGGGCTGCCGTTCTTCCCGAGCGCGCATCTGCCGGACCTGGAGGCGTACTACCACGAGCTGCGCGCGGAGTACGGGACCGAGGGCTGGACGATGATGCCGGCGGCCGAGACCCCGCTGCTGCACATCGCCGACGACCCGGACCGGGTCTGGGCCGAACACGGCACGCACTTCCTGCACGAGGCCCGTACGTATGCCTCCTGGCAGTCCCGGGACATCCGCTCGGCGGTGCGGTCGGCGGCGACGACGGTGGACGAATTGCGGGCCGAGGGCGTGTACCGGGTGCTCACGCCCGACGCGTGCGTGGAGCTGGGCGCCCGCGAGGGTGTGAGTCTGGTGCTGCATCCGCTGTGCGGGGGCATGCCGCTGGACGAGGGGCGGCGCAGTCTTCAGCTCTTCGCGGAGCAGGTCGTGCCGCGCCTGAAGGACTGACAGGGCCCACCGGAGCGGCCGGCTCGGGCTCAGCCCATCTCCTCCAGCGGCTTGCCCTTGGTCTCCTTCACGAACTTGAGCACGAAGGGGATCGAGAGCGCCGCGAAACAGGCGTAGATGACATAGGTCGCCGAGAGGTTCCAGTCGGCCAGGGACGGGAAGCTGGCGGTGATCGCCCAGTTGGCGATCCACTGCGCCGACGCGGCGACGCCGAGCGCGGCGGCCCGGATCCGGTTGGGGAACATCTCGCCGAGGAAGACCCAGACGACGACGCCCCAGGACATCGCGAAGAAGAACACGAACCAGTGGGCCGCGATCAGCGCCACCCAGCCCTGCACATTGGGGAGTTTGCCGCCCACCAGGTGGTAGGAGAACGCCCATGCCTCCAGGGAGAGTCCGATGACCATGCCGGTCGAGCCGATCAGCGCGAGCGGTTTCCGTCCGATCCGGTCGACGAAGATCATCGCGACGACGGTGCCGATGATGTTGATGATCGACGTGGTGAAGGAGTAGAAGAACGACTTCGTCGGGTCGACGCCGACCGACTGCCAGAGCGTCGAGGAGTAGTAGAAGGCGACGTTGATGCCGACCAGTTGCTGGAAGGCCGAGAGGCCGATACCGACCCAGACGATCGGCAGGAACCAGAACCGGCCGCCGAGCAGGTCCTTGAACGTCGACTTGTGCTCGCGCCGCATCGCCGTCTCGATCTCGGCGACCCGCGCGTCCAGGTCGATCTTGTCTCCCTCGACGTCGGCGAGCACCTCACGGGCCTTGCCGTACTTGCCCGCCGAGATCAGATACCGCGGCGACTCCGGGATGACGAGGGACAGCAACCCGTAGATAACGGCCGGGATCACCATCACACCGAGCATGACCTGCCAGGCTTCCAGGCCGATGATCTTGCCGCGCTGGTTGCCGCCCGCCGCCTGGAGGATCGCGTAGTTGACGAGCTGTGAGACGGCGATGCCGATGACGATCGCGGCCTGCTGGAAGGAGCCGAGCCGGCCACGGTAGGCAGGCGGTGAGACCTCGGCGATATAGGCGGGGCCGATGACGGAGGCCATGCCGATGGCGAAGCCGCCGATGATCCGCCAGAAGGCGAGGTCGTAGAGCGCGAAGGGCAGAGCGGAGCCGACGGCGCTGATGGTGAACAGGACGGCCGCGATCTGCATACAGCGGATACGGCCGATACGGTCGGCGATCCGGCCCGCCGTCGCGGCGCCGATCGCGCAGCCGATCAGGGCGATGGCGATGACCTGGGCGAGCGCCGCGGAGCCGATGTTGTAGCGGCTGCGGATGGCCTCCACGGCGCCGTTGATGACGGAGCTGTCGTAGCCGAACAGAAAGCCGCCCATGGCTGCTGCCGCCGCGATGAAGATGACATGGCCCAGATGCTCGGGATGGGCCGTCGCGGCGCCGGACGGCTGCGCTGTGCTGGTCACGTGCACTCCTCTGGCAACCGGCAGCACTGCCGGGGTGGGGGCGAGCCCTTCCAGTGGCGCACAGGTCGGCGCCACCCACCACCGGAAGATCACCCGTCGCCGCCGGAAGTTCACCCGGCCGCGCCACCCGACGGCCGGTCATGTCACCCGCTCAGCGCAGTCGCTGGCTGATCACCTTCGACACGCCGTCGCCCTGCATGGACACGCCGTACAGCGCGTCGGCGACCTCCATCGTCCGCTTCTGGTGCGTGATGACGATGAGTTGGGACGCCTCCTGCAACTCCTGCATGATGCGGATGAGCCGCTGAAGGTTGGTGTCGTCGAGCGCCGCCTCGACCTCGTCCATCACATAGAACGGGCTGGGCCGTGCCTTGAAGATGGACACCAGGAGCGCCACGGCCGTCAGCGACCGCTCGCCACCGGACAGCAGCGACAGGCGCTTGACCTTCTTGCCGGGCGGCCGGGCCTCGACGTCCACGCCCGTCGTGAGCATGTTGTCCGGGTCGGTCAGGATGAGCCGCCCGTCACCGCCGGGGAAGAGCCGTGAGAACACGCCTTCGAACTCGCGGGCGGTGTCGCGGTATGCCTCGGTGAAGACCTGTTCGACGCGCTCGTCGACCTCCTTGACGACCTGGAGCAGATCGGTGCGGGTCTTCTTGAGGTCTTCGAGCTGCTCGCTGAGGAATTTGTGACGTTCCTCCAGTGCCGAGAACTCCTCCAGGGCGAGCGGGTTGACCTTTCCCAGCTGCTGGTACGCCCGTTCGGCTGACTTGAGCCGCTTCTCCTGCTCGGCCCGTACGAAGCGGGCCGGCTGGTTGCGGGGGTGCTCCGGGTCCTCGGGGAGTTCCTCGCCCTCGGCGGGCGGTGAGGGCGGTACGGGCTGGTCGGGGCCGTACTCCGCGATGAGCCCCGCGGGTTCCACGCCCAGTTCCTCCAGGGCCTTGGTCTCCAACTGCTCGATCCGCATCCGCTTCTCGGCGCCGAGTACCTCACCGCGGTGCACCGAGTCGGTGAGTTTGTCGAGTTCCGCCTTGAGGTCGCGTCCGGTGCCCCGGGCGGCGGTCAGTTCGCTCTCGCGCTCGGCCTTGGCCCGCTCGGCGGCGGCACGCTCCTCCTCGGCCCGGACCAGGGACACCTCGACATGGGCGAGGAGCTGGCGGGCGCCGGACGCGACGGCCCCGGCGACGGCGGCCTCATGGCGCAGCCGGGCCCGGCGCTGCTCGGCACGCGCGCGTGCCTCGCGTTCGGCGCGCGCCCCCCGGTCCAGCGAGTCGGCCCGCCCGGCGAGCCCCTTGACCCGCTCCTCGTGGGTACGGGCCTGGAGGCGGGCCTCCATCTCGGTCTGCCGCGCGTTGGCCCCGTCGGCGGCGAGCCGGTCCCGTACGGAGGTGTCGGGTTCCTCCTCGGCGTCCTCGGCGGACTCCTCGGCGACGGCGAGCCGTTCGGCGAGTTCCTCGGCGTCCTCGACGGCCTTGTCCAGGGCTTCCTGGGCCTTCGCCGCCGCGGCGATACCGCGCTCGGCCTCGCCCGCGGCGCCCCGGGCCTGTCCGGCGAGCCGGCCGAGTTGCTGGGCGACGGACGACTTCTCGCGGTCGGCGGCCCGGCGCCGTTCGGCCAGCTCGTCGACGAGTGCGGCGCACTCCCCGCGCCGCTCTCCCGCGAGGCGCTGCTCGTCGGCCAGCGTCTGGCACCGCTCGGCCAGTTCGACCAGTTCAGCGGCGGCTTCGTCGACGGATGCCTGTACTTCCAGCAGGCTGGGCGCCCCGGCGGACCCGCCGTGTGCGAAGTGCGCGCCGAGCAGGTCGCCCTCGGCGGTGACGGCGGTCAGTCCGGGGTGGGCGTAGACGAGGTCCTCGGCGTCTTCGAGTGTGCTGACGACGACGATTCCGCGCAGCAGCCGCCGTACGGCGGGCATCAGTTCCTGCGGGCCACGGACGAGGTCGGCGGCCCGGGGGGCGTCCCCGGCCGGGGGTGCGGGCTCTTCGGCGGGTTCGGGGGCGCCGGTGAGCAGGAGGGCGGCCCGGCCGCCGTCCTGTTTGCGCAGCAGGCGGATCGCTTCCGCGGCGGACGCGGGGGTGGTCACGGCGATGGCGTCGGCCGCCGCGCCGAAGGCCGCAGCGAGGGCGACCTCGTGGCCGGGGGTGACGGTCAGGAGTTCGGCGGCGGGGCCGAGGAGTCCGGTCAGCCGGTCCCGGGCGGCGAGCAGGGCGCCGGTGCCGTCCTTGCGGCGCAGGCCGAGTGCGAGGGTCTCGTGCCGGGCGGCGACGGCGGCGCGGCGGCGTTCCACGGTGGTCGCCGCCTCACGGGCGGCGCTCAGCGCGGCCTCGGCGGCGGCGAGCTGTTCCCGTGCGGTGTCGTGCCGGGCCGCGAGGTCCTGGTCACCGGCGTCGAGGCCGTCGACCTCGGCCTTGAGTTGTTCGTACTCCTCCTGCGCGGCGGCGGCACGTTCCTGCGCGCCGTCCCGGGCGGCGGCCAGCCGGTCGATCTCGGCCTGCGCGGAAGCGGCGCGGCTGCGGGCGGCGTTGACCTGGCCGTGCAGCCGGGCCAGGCCCTCGCGGCGGTCGGCGATGGCACGTGCCACGTCCTTGAGCCGGCGTTCCTCGACCGTCAACTCGCGCTCCAGTTCGGCGCGGTGGGCGACGGTGTCCTCCAGGGCGCGCTGGGCGGCGTCCAGGGCGGCTTCGAGTTCGGCCTCCTGCTCGCGGATCCGTGCGGCCTCGCGCTCCATGTCCTCGGGGTCGCGTCCGCGCCGTTCGTCGGGCGGCGCGGAGGTGGCGCTCTTCACGCGCGCGTCGGCCAGCGAGATCGTGCCGCGTACCCGTTCGGCGAGTTGGGACAGCTCGAACAGGGTCTGCTGGGCGCGCTGCAACCGGGGGGTGAGCCGGCGGACCTCGTCCTCAAGGGTGGCCTCGCGGGCGAGCGCGGCCTTGAGTTGCGCCTCGGCGGTCTCCTTGCGCTGCTTCAGTTCGGCCTCGTCGGCGATCTCGGTACGCAGCGCGTCGCGGAGCCGTACGAGGTCGTCGGCGAGCAGGCGCAGCCGGGCGTCGCGCAGGTCGGCCTGGATGACAGCGGCGCGACGGGCGACGGCGGCCTGCCGGCCGAGCGGTTTGAGCTGGCGGCGCAGTTCGTCGGTGAGGTCCTGCACGCGCGCGAGGTTGGCCTGCATCGCGTCGAGCTTCCGCAGCGCCTTCTCCTTGCGCTTGCGGTGCTTGAGGACGCCGGCGGCCTCCTCGATGAACGCGCGCCGTCCCATCGGGTCGGCGTGCAGCACGGAGTCGAGCTGACCCTGGCCGACGATCACATGCATCTCGCGGCCGATGCCGGAGTCGGAGAGCAGTTCCTGGATGTCGAGGAGTCGGCAGGTGTCACCGTTGATCTGGTATTCGCTGCCGCCGTTGCGGAACATGATCCGCGTGATGGTGACCTCGGCGTACTCGATGGGCAGCGCGCCGTCGGAGTTGTCAATGGTGAGGGACACCTCGGCGCGGCCGAGCGGGGGGCGCCCGGTGGTGCCGGCGAAGATGACGTCCTCCATCTTGCCGCCGCGCAGTGATTTGGCGCCCTGTTCGCCCATGACCCAGGACAGCGCGTCCACGACATTGGACTTGCCGGAGCCATTGGGTCCGACGACGCAGGTGATGCCCGGCTCGAATCGCAGCGTCGTGGCCGACGCGAAGGATTTGAAACCGCGCAGGGTCATGGCCTTGAGGTGCACGCCGCCGGACTCTACCTCTCTCCTGTCGCCCGCCACCGTTGTGGCGGGGTGGCGCTGCGCGTCACGCGCGGAAGTCCGCGTGTCTCACAGCGTGAACTTGCGGTTTCACCGATGAATGCGAAGGGCACATCAGACGTTAAAGGAAGGGGGCGGGGGCAGGCCGACACAGGGCCGACAACACAGGACCCGGCAGCAGCGGACAGTGCGGGCGGCGGGCACCACGCGAGCAGGACAACGCGAGCAGGACACTGCGGGCGGCAGGACAGAGCGGCAAGACAGAAGGGACGCCGAAGCGTCCCTTGCAGTTCGGAACATAGCGGCTGACAAGGCAGCCCGACCACGGTCCAGCTCTTAGCGGTGTTTCAGGAGATGTGGTCAGGTGAGCGCAGGCTCCGCCTGGGGTACGTCGATGCTCTTGAGGAGCGAGTCGCTGTCGTGAGAAGCGGCAGCCGCCAACGCGTCGTTCTCGGCCTGGATCCGTACAAGCTCGGATTCGAGGTCCTGGACGCGCTGCTGGAGCCGTCGCATCTCGGCGAGGAGTCGCGGGTCGGAACCGCCGACGTAACCGAGAAGCGCCTTTGCCATGATGGATGGTCCTCCACACTGAGTGACCGACCGAAGCGGTGTGGGTCGTGAGGGAATCGCACCCGCGGTGCTTGGCACTCTTGAGTTTTTACTGCCGTTCTTACATGCCAAACAGCTAAGGTGCGCGGGGCTTCCAGAGTCTCACCAAAAAGTTTGACGGTCAACACGATCACGCCCCGTACCGGCGGGCAACCCGGGGGCTCTGGGCCGTTGTGTCATCGGCCTGGCCTCTGCTGCGGGGCCCTGGGGGCGTAGAGATCATCCTTCCTTGCCGGACCCTCCCACGGCAAGTCTTTCTTGGCAATCACCAGGCTCTTTCCACCCCGGGCGGGGGTCACGGGCCTGCCGTGCGCCCCCTCCCGGAGTGGGCCGGGGTGACCCCGTTCAGCGGATCGCGAAGCCGTCGTAGCCACCGCGCGGGGTGGCCCAGATCTCAGTCACTCCGTCGACCCGCCCCGGCGTGTCGCCGTCCCTGAGCCACTCCAGGAGACCTTCACAGGACCCCCGCGCGCCCTCCGCGACCACCTGCACGCGTCCGTCCTCCAAATTGAGAGCAAAACCACTCAGCCCCCCTAGCTCCAATGCCTTGGCACGCGCGTACCAGCGGAAACCCACTCCCTGTACTCGACCGCGTACCCAAACGGTGAGCCGAACCTCTTCACTCATGGCTGCACGCTAACCGGCCAAATGCACCTATGGGCACTTCGTCCCCTTCCGCCATGGGGTACCGTCCCGACGCAATGAGCCTCACTCGTTCGTGTGAGACACATTGAGCGCAAGGACGAGGAAGGTCAGGACATGGGACGCCACCGACGCTCGGACGCCGGCCGCGCCGCGGGTACGAATCCCTCCACGGACCACGCCCCGGGGTCGATATCCGGCGACGCGACCGGTGAGATACCGACGGCCGCGTATCTGCGCGCCGACGCCGCCGCCCAGGCCGCCGCCCGCGCGGACTACGGCGACGCACCGTATGAGGACACGGCGTACATAGAATTGTCCCGCTATTCCGACGACCCGTACGGGTACGGGCAGCCGCCCGCCGCTCCCTACGGCGGTCACGCGTACGGATACGGGTACGGCGAGCAGGCCGCGTACCGCGAGTCGTCCGCCGCCGCGCAGGCCATGGCCGCCTCGGCGTTCCCGGAGACGGGTCCCCGGGACGCGTACGCCTGGGACGTCCCGGTCTCGGAGGCCGAGACCGCCACCATGCGGGCGTTCTTCGGCGACGATGACGTCGACGCGGGACCGGTGACCGCCGTCTCGCGGGACTCCGGTCACCGGCGCCGCCCCAGGAAGCGGATATCCACCCCGGTCCGTACCGGACTGCTCGGCGTCTCCGCGGCCGTCGCCATGGGCGCCGTCGCGATGGCCACCGGTGTGCTGCCCGGCAGCGGCTCCCTTCCCGTCGTCGGGGGCGGCAGCTCCGACAAGGTGCAGGCCGGGAACTCGCCGTCGGACCTCCAGACCCAGGGCGGTACGTCCGGCACTCCCGAGAGCGAGTCGGCGAGCCCCGACCGGAGCAGCGACAGCCCCACCTCGCCGGCGCCTTCGGCCACCGAGGCCGGCGCCAAGCCCTCGGCGAAGCCGTCCGAGAAGCCGTCGCCGTCGAAGACCTCAGGGTCCGGTGCGGCGGCGGGCACGGGTTCCTCGGCGGGCGGCTCGCAGAAGACGGCCACGAAACCGCCCAAGCCCGCGACCACTCCCCCGAAGAAGGCACCGTCCTCCTCGGCGAAGGCACCGGCCGGGTCGAACTCCGCCGAGGCCCAGGTGCTCAGCCTGGTCAACCAGGAGCGCGCCAAGGTCGGATGCAGCCCGGTGACCGCGGACGCCCGCCTGGGCGCCCTCGCCGAGGACTTCAGCAAGGACATGGCGGCGCGCGGCTTCTTCGACCACACCGACCCGGACGGCGCGACACCGTGGGACCGTGCCGAGAAGGCGGGGATCACCGGACTGGGCGGCGAGAACATAGCGCGGGGCCAGGCCGACGCCGCCGCCGTCATGGACGCCTGGATGAACAGCCCCGGCCACCGCGCCAACATACTCAACTGCGACTTCAAGACCCTGGGCGTCGGCGCGCACTTCGCTTCCGGCGGCCCTTGGTGGACCCAGGACTTCGGGTTCTAGGACTTCGGGTTCCAGGACTTCCTGTTCCAGAACCGCGGGCGCTAGGACGTGGCGTTCCCGGACTCCGGGTTCAGCGGCTCACTCGCCCGGGTCCGATTCCGCCAGTAGGCCATGCCCTCGGCGCCGTAGCCCGCCACGACGAGCAGGCAGAACAGCCAGAAGAGCGACATGCTCTCCCGCTCCAGGCCACGGAACATCACCAGCACGCCGAGGTTGGGCAGCAGTACCCCACCGGCCGCCCACCACTGCCCCTTACGGGCCTTGTCCACAGCCGTGGCCGTCGCTCCCACCAGGAGCACTGCCATGACGATCCATATCCACATGGCGACAGTCTGTCGTGCCCATGCCCCACACGCTCCCCATCACCCCGAACGGTGAGCGAAATCCCGGTGTCGGTGAGGGGGCTTACTTTTCGACAGCGCAATCTCGCGGTCAGCGCTGCGTCCCCGTACGCTGCCCGCATGGAGACCGACACGGACAGCGGCGCGACCTTCGGGTTCGACGTGTTCTCGCGCGCCTGTCCCTCGCGGGGCACCCTGGAGCACATCACGGGCCGCTGGGGTTCCCTCACGCTGGGCGCGCTGTACGACGGCACGTTCCGCTTCAACGAGCTGCGGCGTCGCGTGGACGGCGTGAGCGAGAAGATGCTGTCGCAGACGCTGCACGCCCTGGAGCGTGACGGTCTGGTGCACCGCGACGCCCAGCCGACGAACCCGCCGCGCGTCGACTACACCCTCACCCCGCTCGGCCGCCGTGTGACAGAACAGCTGATGACCCTCATCCGGTGTGTCGAGGGGCAGATGGACGGCGTACTGGCGGCGCGCGAGCGCTATGACGCGCGCGGCGGTCGCTGACAGCGCGGGCAGTAGTAGCTGGACCGGTTCATCCACGACCGCCGTCGGATCGGGGTGCCGCAGCGGTGGCACGGCAGACCCTCGCGGCCATAGGCGTCGAGGGACCGGTCGAAGTACCCGGACTCGCCGTTCACATTCACGTACAGGCTGTCGAAGCTGGTGCCGCCGACGGACAGGGCCGCGTTCAGCACGTCCCGCACATGGCCGAGGAGTTCGGCGGTACGGGGGCGGGTGAAGGTCGCGGTCGGGCGCTCGTAGTGCAACTGGGCACGCCACAGGGCCTCGTCGGCGTAGATGTTGCCCACTCCACTGATCAGCGACTGGTCGAGGAGTGCCCGTTTGATCGTGGTGCGCTTGCGGCGCAGCGCGTCGTGGAACGCGGCGTCGTCGAACAGCGGGTCCACCGGGTCGCGGGCGATGTGCGCGATGACGTCCGGGAGCCCGTCGGGGGTGTTCTCGTGCAGGGAGAGCCCGCCAAAGGTGCGCTGGTCGACGAAGCGGAGTTCGGTGTCGACGGTGTCCGCGAACCGGACCCGGACGCGCAGATGCTTCTCGTCGGGTGCCGCATGCGGCTGGACCAGGAGTTGCCCGCTCATCCCGAGGTGCGCGAGGACGGACTCGTTCGTGTCCTCCAGGGGCAGCCACAGGTACTTGCCCCGGCGCTGCGGGTTACCGATGCGGTGGCCCACCAGCCGGCGGGCGAAGTCCTCGGACCCTGCCGGATGACGTCGGACCGCGCGCGGATGCAGGACTTCGGCCTCGGCGACGGTCCGGTGGGCGACCCAGCGCTCCAGACCCCGCCGTACGACCTCCACCTCGGGCAGCTCGGGCATGCTCTCCTCCGGAGGTTCGCCGGGGTCACGGTGACCGACGGCGCGTGTGCCCGCCCCTGTGTGGGGCGGGCACACGCGCCGTACGGGTCGTATGTCAGGCGGAAGCAGGATCGGGGTCGGGTCCCGAGGTCGGTGCCGAAGGGGTATCGGCGTCCCCGTCGGTCTCCGGGGCCCCCGCGTCGGTCGCCGGTGCTGCTGCGACGTTCGCCGGTGCCTCCGCGGCGCTCGCCGCCGAGGCGGCCCGTTCGTCCGCCGCCGCGCGAATCGCGCGCCAGGCGGACTCCGCTGCCTGCTGTTCCGCTTCCTTCTTGCTGCGGCCGGTGCCGGTGCCGTACGAGACGCCTCCGACGCGGGCGGCAGCAGTAAAGGTCTTCTCGTGATCGGGGCCTGTCTCCGAGACCAGGTACTCGGGAACGCCGAGCCCCTCGGTCGCGGTCAGCTCCTGGAGGCTGGTCTTCCAGTCCAGGCCGGCACCCAGATTCGAGGACTTCTCGATCAGTGGGTCGAAGAGCCGGTGCACCAGCTCCCCAGCCACATCGAGGCCCTGGTCGAGATAGACCGCGCCGATCACCGCTTCCAGGGTGTCGGCGAGGATCGACGCCTTGTCCCGTCCCCCCGTGCCTTCCTCACCCCGGCCGAGCCGGATGAAGGCACCGAGGTCGAGCCCACGGCCCACTTCGGCCAGCGCACGCGAGTTGACCACCGCGGCCCGCAACTTGGCCAGTTGGCCTTCGGGCAGGTCGGGGTGGGTGCGGTACAGCGTGTCCGTGACGACGAGGCCGAGCACGGAGTCCCCGAGGAACTCCAGCCGCTCGTTCGTCGGCAGACCGCCGTTCTCGTAGGCGTAGGACCGGTGGGTCAGGGCACGCACCAGAAGGGCGGACTCAAGTTGATACCCGAGCCGCCCTTCCAGAAGCGTGTGGGACGAGGCCGCGTCCGCCCTGTTCCTGGCGTCGTCCGCCTTCTTGACGGCGTCAGCCTTCTTGGCGTCTGGCATCGTGCCTCTCACCAGCCGCTCAGACCTCGATAACCTGACGCTTGTTGTAAGTGCCGCAAGCCGGGCACGCGATGTGCTGCTGCTTGGGCTCGTGGCAGCGCTCGCACGCAACCAGGGTGGGGACCGCAGCCTTCCACTGCGACCGGCGGTGGCGCGTGTTGCTGCGCGACATCTTCCGCTTCGGAACAGCCACGGCTACTTCTCCTGCTTCTCGGCGGCGCGTGTTGACTTGGGCGCTTCGCCGCTCATCTCGTCCTTCTCGCCGTCCTGGACGGAATTGGCGAGTCCCTGCAATGCCGCCCACCGGATGTCGACGGCGTCATGGTGGTGGTCCGGGTCGTCCGCGAGCCGCACTCCGCACTGGGAGCACAGACCCGGGCAGTCGTCCTGGCACACCGGCTGCATCGGCAGTGCGAGCACCACCGCATCACGCAGCACCGGTTCGAGGTCGAACAGTCCGTCCTCGATGAAGAGCCTGTCCTCGTCCTGCTCGGCGTCGACGTCGTCGGCCGGGCGGGCGACCGCACGACCCCGGTCGTCGGCGTCGGGGTACGAGAACATCTCCTGGAAGTCCGCTTCGAGCGTCAGCTCCAGCGGCTCCAGACACCTTACGCACTCCCCCTCGGCCGTGGCACGGACGGTGCCTGTGACAAGCACCCCTTCCATGACCGACTCAAGCCGCAGATCGAGCTGCACCGGCGCGCCCGCGGGCACTCCGATGACGCCCTGGATGCCGAAGATCGCGTCCCCTGCGGGCGCCTCGATCGAGCGGGACAGCCGCTGGAGCGCACCCGGACGCCTCCCCAGCTCGTGTGTGTCGAACACGAGGGGGTTGCGGTGGTCAAGGCGGGCGTTCAGGGCCATTCCTGCTTTCGGTCTGCGATCAGTGATCGGTCTGCGAACCCGTGAAGGCGCTGAAGGGTTCGCGGCGGAGGGTGGGGTGTTGCCAAGGGGATCGATCGCGGGCATACGCACGCGACCGAAGAGCCAGGATACTGGACCTTTCGCTGTCGGCCCAATCCGGCCCTGACCGGGTCAGGACCGAGGCAGGACCGAGCCTGGACCGAGCTCAGCGCCCCTGCTCGTACTGGCGGAGCTGTTCCGCGCTGATCATGCTCGTGTCGAAGAGGCTGGTCTCGTCGAGCGCGGCGGCGGGCGCGGGCTGCTGCTGCCCGTACCCCTGCTGTGCGTGCTCCGGCTGCCCGTACCCCTGGTCCTGCGCCTGCGCCGGGTCGTACGCCTGCTGCTGGTAGCCGTACGGGTCCTGGTAGGCGTACGCGTCCTGCGGCTGTCCGTACGCCTGCTGCTGATAGGCGTACGGGTCCTGCTGCTGGTACGCGTACGGGTCCGGGGTCGCGTAGGGCTGCTGGGTCGGGACGGGCGGCGCGGGCGGGGCGGCGGGCTGCTCGGCGGCGGGCTCGGTGCGGGCCCGGGGCTGCCGTGCGTCGGGGCGGTCACTCATGTCGGCGAGGTCCGCGAGGTAGTCGGCGTCGCTGGTGTGCACGCCGGCCTCGCCGAGGGAGCCCAGCTCGTCCGTGACGACCCGGCCCTGGAGCTTCTGCCGGCCCCGGCCGACCGCGTCCAGGGTCTTGGCGAGGACCGCCTCGAAGGCGCCGAGCTTGACGTCGACGTACTCGTCGGCCCGCTGCCGCAGGGTCTCCGGGTCGTGGCTGCGCTCGGGGGCGTCGGCGTAGTCGGGGTCCTCGTAGCCGGCGGCGTCGAGTCCCTGACCGGTGCCGAGGAGCTTCTCGCGGCCCCGGCCGACCGAGCCGAGGGTCTTTGTGAGGACGACCTCGAAGTTGGCGAGCTTGGAGTCGACGTAGTCGTCGGCCTCGGCGCGGATCTCTTCGGCCTCCTGGCGGGCCTCCGAGACGATGCGCTCGGCCTCGTTGTGGGAGGTGCGGGCGACCTCCGTGTCGGAGATCAGGGAGCCGCGCTCGGCGTGCGCGCCCTCGATGATCCGCTCGGCCTCGTGACGGGCCTGCGCGACGAGTTGCTCACGGCCGCCGATCAGTTCCTCGGCCTGGGCGAGGGAGCCGGGCAGCGCCTCGCGCACCTCTTCGAGCAGCGCGAGCAGCTCGGCCCGGTTGACCACGCACGAGGCCGACATGGGCATGGACCGGGCGCTGCCGACCGCCGTGACGATCTCGTCGAGCTTCTTCTGCACGTCCACCGTGTGCTCGCCACTCTCTGTGCCTTGGACGGATCCCGTGTGACCCGGGGAGACGGACAAGGCGACTGTACGGGCAGTCGGTGCCGGGCCGACACCGGGTGACGGACTGTCAGGAGTTCAGCCTTCGCCGAGGCGCTTGGTGAGGGCTTCCAGAACCGGCGGGGGCACCAGGTGGGAGACGTCGCCACCCCAGGTCGCCACCTCCTTCACCAGCGAGGAGGAGAGGAAGCTGTACGTCGGGTTGGTGGGCACGAAAAGGGTCTCGACGCCCGAGAGGCCGATGTTCATCTGGGCCATCTGCAACTCGTAGTCGAAGTCGCTGACCGCCCTGAGGCCCTTGACGATGGCGGGGATGTCGCGCTGCTTGCAGAAGTCGACGAGCAGGCCGTGGAAGGACTCGACCTCGACATTGCCGAACTCGGCGGTGACCTCGCGGATCAGCGCGATCCGCTCGTCGATCTCGAACAGGCCCTTCTTGGACTTGTTGATCATCACCGCGACATGCACCACGTCGTAGAGCTTGGAGGCGCGGGCGATGATGTCGAGGTGGCCATTGGTGATGGGGTCGAACGACCCCGGACAGACGGCGCGGCGCAACTGAAGTCCCTCGCTCTCCGGTCCGCTCATGGTGCGGCTTCGCACATTGAGGCGTCTTCGCTGGTGACGGCGGCGCGACCGTACCAAAACGTTCCTTCGCCGTAGCGACGGGACCGGATCGCTTCGAAGCCGTCCGGCCAGGGGAACGCGCCACCTCTGGTTCCGCGTTCAACGGTGACGACGGCTTCGCCCGTGAGCCAGCCCTGGGAGCGGAGTGTGAGGAGTATCTCGCCAAGATCGCCGTCCAGAACGGCGTAGGGCGGGTCCAGGAACACGAGGTCGTACGGCTCGTCGGGGGCCGGTCCGGCGACGATCTGCTCGGCCTTGCCGGACCGGACGTCGGCGCCCGGGAGACCGATCGCGCGGACGTTGTCCTGGACGGTGCGGGCGGCGCGGGGGTCGGCCTCGACCAGCAGGGCGTGGGCGGCGCCCCGGGACAGGGCTTCGAGTCCTACGGCGCCGGAGCCGGCGTAGAGATCGGCGACGCGGACGCCCCGGAGGGTGCCGAGCAAAGACTCCCAGGTGGAGAAGAGCCCTTCACGCGCGCGGTCGGACGTGGGCCGGGTGCCGTTCCCCGGGGGCACGGCCAGTCGGCGTCCACCGGCGCTTCCGGCGATCACGCGGGTCATGGGGTCCTCGGGTTCCTGGGGTATCGGGGTACCGGGGGTGCCGCGGGTCCCGGCGCTGGTCACGTCCACGATAGGGCGTTTCGGCGGCTCGGCCTCCGGCCAGGTCGCCTCAGCCCTTCGTCCGGCTCCTCCTCAGCCCTTTTCCAGGTACCGCTCCCGCTCGGCGTCGAGGAGGGCGTCCAGGGCGGTGCGCAGGGCGGGCAGACGGGCCAGCTCCGGGTCCGCGGTGACGACCTTGACGGCCTCGTCGCGGGCCTCGGCGATGATCTCCTCGTCGTCGATGACGGTGAGCATCCGCAGTGAGGACCGCACCCCGGACTGGGCCTGGCCCAGCACATCGCCCTCGCGGCGCTGTTCGAGGTCGATCCGGGACAGCTCGAAGCCGTCCTGGGTGGACGCCACGGCGCCCAGGCGGGTGCGCGCCGGGCTCGCCTCGGGCATCTCGGTGACCAGGAGGCAGAGTCCGGGCGCGGAACCCCGGCCGACCCGACCGCGGAGCTGGTGCAGCTGCGATACGCCGAACCGGTCGGCGTCCATGATCACCATCGCGGTGGCGTTCGGGACGTTGACCCCGACCTCGATGACCGTGGTGGCGACCAGGACGTCCGTCTCACCGGCGCTGAAGCGGCGCATGACGGCGTCCTTGTCGTCGGGTGCCATCCGGCCGTGCAGCACCTCGACGCGCAGGCCCTGGAGGGGGCCCGCGGTGAGTCCTTCGGCCACGTCGAGGACGGCGAGCGGGGGGCGCTTCTCGGCGTCGGGCCCGTCCTCGGGGGCCGACGCCTTCTTGGCCTTCGCCTTGGCACCGTCCTTCGCCTTGCCGCCGTCCTTCGCGGGGCCCGTCTCGGCGGCCTCGTCGATGGAGTCGCCGATGCGGGGACAGACCACGTACGCCTGATGGCCCTTGCCGACCTCCTCGCGGACGCGCTCCCACGCGCGGGCGAGGAAGTGCGGTTTGTCGGCGGCGGGTACGACATGGCTGGCGATGGGTGAGCGTCCGGCGGGCAACTGGTCGAGGACCGAGGTCTCCAGGTCACCGAAGACGGTCATCGCGACCGTACGCGGAATAGGTGTCGCGGTCATGACGAGGGTGTGCGGGGTCCGCTTCTCGTCCCCGGTGCCGCCCTTGCCGCGCAGGGCGTCCCGCTGCTCGACGCCGAAGCGGTGCTGTTCGTCGACGACCACCAGGCCCAGGTCGTGGAACTGGACCTTGTCCTCGATCAGCGCATGCGTCCCGATGACGATGCCGGCCTCGCCGGTGACCAGGTCCAGGAGGGCCCGGCGGCGGGCGGCGGCCCCCATGGAGCCGGTGAGCAGGACGACCTTGGTGGCGTGCTCGGCGCCGCCCAGCATGCCGCCCTCGGCCAGCTCCCCCATCATCTCGGTGATCGACCGGTGGTGCTGCTGGGCGAGGACCTCGGTCGGCGCGAGCATCGCGGCCTGCCCCCCGGCGTCCACGACGGCGAGCATCGCGCGCAGGGCGACCAGGGTCTTGCCGGAGCCGACCTCGCCCTGGAGCAGCCGGTGCATCGGATGCTCGGTCGCCAGGTCGTCGAAGATCTCCTGGGTGACCTTGCGCTGGCCCTCGGTGAGGGTGAACGGCAGTGTGGCGTCGAAGGCGTCCAGCATCCCGTCGGGCGTGGGGCGGCGGGCGGTGGCGGGGAGCTGGGTGTCGGCGAACCGGCGCCGGGCCAGGGCGACTTGGAGGACGAACGCCTCGTCCCACTTCAGCCGCGCGCGGGCGTCCTCGATGTCGGCCTTGGTGTGCGGACGGTGGATCTTCAGCAGCGCCTCGGGCAGCGGGACGAGCGCGCGCCCCTCGCGCAGGTTCGGCGGCAGCGGGTCGACGGCCTCCCGCGCGCTGGGCAGCACCGCGTCGACCGCTTTGGCGAGCTTCCAGGACTCCAGTTTGGCGGTGGCCGGATAGATCGGGATGAGCGCGCCGGCCCAGGAGTCCACGGCGCTCTCGGGGCTCTCGGCGCCCTCGGGGTCGTCGGGGCGGGTGCGCAGCAGTTCGTATGCCGGGTGGGCCAGTTGGAGTTTGCGGTTGAAGAGGGACACCTTGCCGGCGAACATCGCGCGGGTGCCGGGCAGCAGGTCCTTGTGCGGTTTGTGGACTCCTCGGCCGAAGAAGACGAGTTGGAGCCGGCCGCTGCCGTCGGTGATGACGACTTCGAGGCGCTGCCCACTGCCGCCGTTGAACCTCAGGACGCGGGCGGTCTCGACCTGGGCGACCACCGTGACGTGCTCGTCCAGCGGCAGTTCGGCGAGGCGGGTCAGCTCACCGCGCTCCGCGTACCGCCGGGGGTAGTGGTGCAGGAGGTCGCCGACGGTGTGCAGGTCGAGATGCTCGGCCATCACCTTCGCGGTGGCGGATCCGAGCACCTTCTTGAGCGGTTCTTCGAGCACGGGCACGAGATCCATTGCACACCACCGCACTGACATCGCCGCGTACGTCCCGGAAATCCGCTGGTCGGCGCGGGGGTCACTCCACGCCGATCAGCAGCAGCGCCGCGTGACGCCCACCCCGGTAGACCACCGTGTCGACCGCGAGATGGGCGTCCCGCACATGCCGCTCCAGCCGGTGGGCGACCGTGTCGGGCAGGTCGTCGCCGACGACGAGGGTGACCATCTCGCCCCCGGCGGCGAGCATCCGGTCCAGGACGGTGACGGCGGTCTCGGTCAGGGCGGCGTCCGCGAGCGTGCCCCGGTCCTCGCCGGAGGTGCCGATGACGGCCACGTCTCCGTCGATCAGGCCCAGTACGTCCCCGGCCTGGCAGACGCCCGCCGAAGTCCAGGACTGCCGCTCGGCGAGGGCCAGTTCGGCGTAGCGGGTGGCTCCGGCCGCCGAGGTCATCGCGACCACGTCCTCGTCGAAGCGGCGGTCGGGCTGGTGGACGGCGAGCGCGGCAATGCCCTGTACGGCGGACCGGGTCGGGATCAGCGCGACGCGCACCCCCTCGGTACGGGTCTGCTCGGCCGCAGCGGCGGCGGTGTGCCGCAGGTCGGCGTCGTTCGGCAGCAGTACCACCTCGCGCGCGTGGGCGCGCCGGACCGCCTGGACGAGTTCACCGCTGGCGGGCGGTTCCCCGGGGCGCGCGAGCACGGTGGTGGCGCCCGCCTCGGCGTACAGGGCGGCCAGACCCTCGCCGGGCACGACGGCCACAATGCCGCGCTGCGCCCGCTCGCCCGGCGGCCTGCCGTCACCGCCCAAAGGCGCCGTGTGCACGTCCCCGACGCCGAAGTGCGTGATCCGGATCCGGTACGGCCGGCCGGCCTCGACCCCGGCCTCCACGGCGGCGCCCGCGTCGTCGACATGGACATGGACGTTCCACAGCCCGTCCCCGCCGACCACGACAAGGGAGTCCCCCAGGGCGTCGAGCCGGGTCCGCAGCCGGTCGACGGCACGGTCGGCGGCCTCCAGGAGATAGATCACCTCGTACGCGGGCGCACCGGCCGCTCCTCCGGCCGCGGGCGCCGTCTCCCCACAGGGCTCGGGCACGCGCGCGTGGACCTCGTCCCCGGCGAAGTCACCCGCAAAGGCGCCCGCGAAGGCGCCCCGCGCGCGTACCGGCACCCCGGCCGTCGGCCGCTCCCCCGTGAACGTCTCCACGAGCGCCCCCAGCACCGCCACCAGGCCCCGCCCACCGGCGTCCACGACTCCGGCCCTGCCCAGGACCGCGAGCTGGCCGGGGGTGGCCTCCAGGGCCACCCGGGCGCCCGCGTAGGCGGCCCTGGAGACGGCCGCGCAGTCACCGTCGGCTGACGCGGCGGCGTCCCCGGCCGCGGTGGCCACGCTCAGCACGGTGCCCTCGACGGGGTGCGCCACCGCCTCGTACGCGGACTCGGCGGCCTGTCGCAGCGCGTGCCGCAGCGTCGTCGCGTCGCCGGCCGCGCCCTCCGCCGACAGCACCTGCGCCATCCCGCGCAGCAACTGCGCCAGGATCGTGCCGGAGTTCCCGCGCGCGCCGATGAGCGCGCCGTGCGCCATCGCGCGGACCGCCTCGGCGGCGGTCGGACGCTCGGGCTCGTGCCCCGCGAAGGCTGCCTCGACGGCCTGGACCGCCGACTCCAGGGTCAGATACAGATTGGTGCCGGTGTCCCCGTCGGCGACGGGATAGACATTGATCGCGTCGATCTCCTCGCGGGCCCTGCCCAGCGCCTCCAGGGCGAGTCCGCACCAGGCACGCACCGCGACGGCATCCAGGGTCTGCGGCACCCGCGCCTCCTCGGTCACTTCCCGACGATCACTCCCGATGACCACGCCTGGGTCAGCCGGACTGCGACGCAGCGTAGACCCCGCCCGGGGCCCGGCGGGAAGAGGGCCGAGGCCGGGGCAGGGGGCCGGATCAGCCATGGTAGTTTCGTTGTACGGACGCAGTCGTTGTATGCTGCTCCGGTTGCCCGATCCACATCGGGCCTTCCCCCTGGCACCGCCACTCGGATCATTGATTCCGGCATGCCGGGATCAACCGTAAGTGCATCTGAATGCATCTGAAGTCTTTGGAGTGACCCGTGGCTGCCAACTGCGACGTCTGCGGCAAGGGGCCGGGCTTCGGCAACAACATTTCGCACTCGCACCGCCGTACGTCCCGTCGCTGGAACCCGAACATCCAGCGCGTGCGTGCCGTGGTCGGTCGGACGCCGAAGCGGCTCAACGTCTGCACCTCGTGCATCAAGGCCGGCAAGGTCTCGCGCTGACGTAACGCTCAAGCGCGGCCACCCTTCCCGGTTGCTGCACAGCCGGTCCACCTCACGGTGGACCGGCTTTTTCACGTGCCCCCACCCAACGCTTCCGCGCGCCTACGCCCCCGCCCGGAACCGCCACCCGTGATCCACCGGCCCGATCCCGCGCCCCAGCGCGAATCCGGCCGCGATCGCCCCGGTCACGTACTCCTTCGCCGCCGTCACCGCCTCCGGTACCGGCAGGCCCTGTGCGAGTCCCGCCGCGACCGCGCTCGCGAGCGTGCAGCCCGTGCCGTGCGTGTGCCGGTTGTCCAGACGTGGCGCGCGCAGCCAGTGCTCCGCCGAGCCGTCCGTGAGGAGATCCACGGCGTCCCCGGCGAGATGCCCGCCCTTGATCAGCGCCCACCGCGGCCCGTACGCCAGAATCGCCGCCGCTGCCTCGCGCAGACCGTCCTCGGACGTGACCTCGACGCCGGTGAGTTGGGCGACCTCGTCCAGGTTGGGCGTGGCCACGGTCGCCGTCGGCAGCAGACGGGTACGGACCGCGTCGAGCGCGGACGTGGCGAGCAGTGGGTCGCCGTGCTTCGAGACACCGACGGGATCCACGACGATCGGCGCGTCCGTGCCCGCGAGCAGATCGGCGACGGTCTCCACGAGTTCGGCCGACGACAGCATGCCCGTCTTCACAGCTTGCACCCCGATGTCGTCGACGACACTGCGGTACTGGGCGCGCACCGCGTCGACGGGCAGCGCCCAAACTCCCTGGACGCCCAGGGAGTTCTGCGCGGTGACGGCGGTGAGCACACTCATCCCGTGCGTCCCGAGCGCCAGCATCGTCTTCAGGTCGGCCTGGATGCCCGCGCCGCCACCGGAGTCGGACCCCGCGACGGTCAACACCCGGGGCGGCGCGGTCGGTACGGAACCGGCCATGATCAGTCCTCGATGTCGCTGAAGTGGTCCCAGCCGCCCTTGTCGGTCCACGGCGCCCCGTCGACCGTCACCCGGGGCAGCGCCGACGGGTTGAGTACCTCACCGATGATCTTCCAGCGCGCGGGCAGCTTCACATCGGGCGGGAACGTCGCCACGATCGCGTGGTCCTCGCCGCCGGTGAGTACCCACTGGAGCGGGTCGACGCCGACGGCCTGCCCGATGTCGTTCATCTGCGAGGGCACGTCGACCGCGCCGGACCGGATGTCGATGCGGACCTTGCTCGCCTCGGCGATGTGCCCGAGGTCGGCGATCAGTCCGTCGCTGACATCGGTCATCGCGGTCGCTCCGAGCCCCGCGGCGGCGGGTCCCGCGTGGTACGGGGGCTCCGGCCTGCGGTGTGCCTCGACGAACGCGCGCGGCGAGCGGAACCCGCGGGAGAGCACCGCGTGTCCGGCCGCCGACCAGCCCAACCAGCCGGTGACGGCGACGACATCGCCGGGCTGCGCACCGGCCCGGGTGACCGGCTCGTGGTTGCGCAGATCGCCGAGCGCGGTGATCGCGACGGTGATGGTGTCGCCGCGTACGACATCGCCGCCGACGACGGCTGCGCCGGCCACCTGGCACTCGTCGCGCAACCCGTCCATCAGCTCGGACGGCCAGGTCGCGGGCAGTTCGGCGGGCACCACGAGCCCGAGCAGCAGCGCGGTCGGTACGGCGCCCATCGCGGCGATGTCCGCGAGGTTGGTCGCCGCCGCCTTGCGGCCCACGTCATAGGCGGTGGACCAGTCACGGCGGAAGTGCCGGCCTTCGAGCAGGATGTCCGTACTCGCGACGACCCGCCGGTCCGGCGCGCTCACCACCGCGGCGTCGTCGCCCGGCCCGAGCCGTACCGCCGGGGTGGTGGTGAGCCGGGAGGTGAGTTCCCTGATGAGCCCGAACTCCCCCAGCTCTCCCACGGTGCCCTTCATACGTGTGCTGCCCCTTCTGCCCCGGTCTGCCTGCCGGATATGGCCGCGCTTCCCTTGCGGTAGCGGGCCGTCCTTGTCGTCGGTACGGTCGACGTGACCGTCAACGTGTGTTGTCCGTACCACCCGGTGTGTACGCCACAGCACTCGCGGGTCTCCCCGCTGCGCGCGACGACGCGATACCGTGGCGTCTCTTCTCCCCACATGATCCTCGTGGCCGCCCTGGAGGTTCCGTGGTACAGGCGTACATTCTGATCCAGACGGAGGTCGGCAAAGCGTCGACCGTCGCCGATACGATCAGCAAGATCCCGGGGGTGATCCAGGCCGAGGACGTGACAGGACCGTATGACGTGATTGTCCGTGCCCAGGCCGACACCGTAGATGAGTTGGGCCGCATGGTGGTCGCCAAAGTCCAGCAGGTGGACGGCATCACCCGCACACTGACCTGCCCGGTCGTCCATCTGTAACCCCCGTCTACCCTTGGCCGATGAGCTTCTTCCGCCGTCGGCCCGTAACGTCGCTCGTCGGGCCGTCCGCCCTCGCCCTGCTGCTGATCACTGTCGCGGGCTGCTCCTCAACGGACGGCCCGGCGACGGCGGCGGTTCCCTCCCCGGACGGGAAGGTCACCCAGCTGTGCCGGAATCTGCACAAAGAGCTGCCGAAGCGGATCGACGGGCTCGCCAGGAAGGATCCGGCGCCCACGTCCGAACTCACCGCGGGGTGGGGTGATCCGGCGATCATACTGCGCTGCGGTATACCGAAACCCGCCAAGATGAGCGACCCCGAGGCCGACGGAATCACGGCGGACGACGTCGGCTGGCTCCTTGAGCGGCAGGACGACGGTTCGTTCCTCTTCACCACGACCCTGCGCCGCGCGTACGTCCAGGTGAGCCTGCCGAAGTCCCGTACGGACGGCGGCCTGAGTCCCCTCATCGACCTCGCGGCCCCCATCAAAAAGGCGATCCCCGAGGGAATCGCCGACTGAGTCGAGCACGCGCGCGGGGTGCGCCGCCGGGCGGGCAACACCCCCACGCGTGCGTGCGTGCCGCTAACGGAGCCCTGTGGGACGGTTCAGGGCCGCCTGGATGAGCCGGTCGACCAGTTCCTGATAGTCGACGCCGCTCTCCTGCCACATCCGCGGGTACATGGAGATCGGTGTGAAGCCGGGCATCGTGTTGATCTCGTTGATCACGAACCGGCCGTCGTCGGTGAGGAAGAAGTCCGCGCGCACCAGGCCCTCGCAGGACGCGGCCTCGAACGCGGCCACGGCGAGCGCCTGCACCTCGGCGGTCTCGTCGGCGGTGAGCGGCGCGGGCACGATCCCGGACGCCGAGTCGATGTACTTCGCCTCGAAGTCGTAGAAGTCATGGGCCTGGACCGGCGGGATCTCGGCGGGCAGGCTCGCGCGCGGCCCGTCCTCGAACTCCAGGACCCCGCACTCGATCTCCCGGCCGCGCAGCAGCGACTCGACGAGGATCTTGGGGTCGTGGCGCCGTGCCTCCTCGATCGCCTCGTCCAGGCCGTCGAAGGAGTCGACCTTGCTGATGCCCATCGAGGAGCCCGCGCGCGCGGGCTTGATGAACAGCGGCCAGCCGTGCTCGCCGGCGAACTCGGCGATCCGCTTACGGGCCGTGGCCTCGTCGCGCTCCCACTCACGGGCGCGGATCACGACATACGGGCCGACGGGCAGGCCGAAGGAGGTGAAGACGCGCTTCATGTACTCCTTGTCCTGGCCGACGGCCGACGCGAGCACTCCGGAGCCGACATACGGCGTCCCGGACAGCTCCAGGAGCCCCTGGAGGGTGCCGTCCTCACCGTAGGGGCCGTGCAGCACCGGGAAGACGACGTCGACCTCGCCGAGCGCCTTGGGCACCGCACCCGGTTCGGTGTAGACGACCTCGCGGCTGGACGGGTCGACGGACAGCACCACGCCGCCGTCGGACGACTCGGCGAGCTGCTCGACGCTCGGCACCCGGCGGTCGGTGATCTCCATCCGTTCCGGCTCGTCGGCGGTGAGCGCCCAGCGGCCGTCCCGGGTGATCCCGATCGGCAGCACGTCGTACTTGGTCCGGTCGATGGCACGCAGGACGGCACCGGCGGTGACGGTGGAGATGCCGTGCTCGGAACTGCGCCCGCCGAACACGACGGCCACGCGCGGCTTGCGGTGTCCAGGGCTCTGGGGTGAGGTGTCGCTGCTCATATCGCGTTGAGGGTACCTGCTGGTAGCCGCCTCGTCAGCGACGCTCGGGCTTGGCGCTGCGCGACATCAGTTCCTTCAGGGCGACGACCGGCGGCTTGCCCTCGTGGACGATGCCTACGACGGTTTCCGTGATCGGCATGTCGACACCGTGCCGGCGTGCCAGATCCAGTACGGACTCGCAGGACTTGACGCCTTCGGCGGTCTGCCGGGTGACCGCGATGGTCTCCTGAAGGGTCATGCCCTTGCCGAGGTTGGTGCCGAAGGTGTGGTTGCGCGAGAGGGGTGACGAGCAGGTCGCCACCAGGTCGCCCAGGCCCGCGAGTCCGGAGAAGGTCAGCGGGTCGGCGCCCATCACCAGACCGAGGCGGGTGGTCTCGGCGAGACCGCGGGTGATGAGGGAGCCCTTGGCGTTGTCGCCGAGGCCCATGCCGTCGGCGATGCCCACGGCGAGCCCGATGACGTTCTTGACGGCGCCGCCGAGTTCGCAGCCGACGACGTCGGTGTTGGTGTAGGGCCGGAAGTACGGGGTGTGGCAGGCGGTCTGGAGGCGCTGGGCGACCGATTCGTCACGGCAGGCGACAACGGCCGCGGCGGGCATCCTGGCGGCGATCTCGCGGGCGAGGTTGGGTCCGGTGACGACGGCGACGCGGTCGGGGTCGGCCTTGGTGACGTCCTCGACGACCTCGCTCATCCGCATGGTGGAGCCGAGTTCGACTCCCTTCATCAGGGAGACGAGGACCGTGTCGGGCGCGAGCAGCGGCGTCCAGGCGGCGAGATTGCCGCGCAGGGTCTGCGAGGGCACCGCGAGCACGGTGAAGTCGGCGTCGGCCGCGGCCTCGGCGGGGTCGGTGGTCGCCCGCAGATTCGCGGGGAGTTCAACGCCCGGGAGGTAGTCCGGGTTGGTACGCGTGGAGTTGACGGTGTCGGCGAGTTCGGCGCGGCGGCCCCACAGGGTGACGTCGCAGCCGGCGTCGGCGAGCACCATGCCGAAGGCCGTACCCCAGGATCCGGTGCCGAACACGGCCGCCTTGACGGAGTTGGTCACGTGCCGCCTTCCGATTCGTCACCGCTGCCGCGCGGGACGGTGGTGCTGCTGGGGATGGTGGTACCGGGCGTGGTGCTGGGCGTGCTGCTGGGGATGGTGGCGCGCGTGGTGCCGGAGAGATCGGACGGAGCTGTCACGTCCTGCTCGTTGGCCCCCGCCTTGCGCCGCTGTTCGATCCGCACCTGGCGCGGATCGTAGACGGTCGCCGGTGCCTGCTGGCCGCGCAGCACCTCCAGCTGCTCGGTGATCGCGGCCATGATGACCTCGGTGGCCTCCTTGAGGAGGTCGGGGGTCATCTCACGGTCGTAGAACCGCGAGAGGTCGACGGGCGGTCCGGCGAGCACCTGGTGCGTCTTGCGGGGCAGCACATGGGGCTTCTTGGCGTACGGCGGCAGCAGCAGGTTGGCGCCCCACTGGGCGACCGGGATGACCGGGCACTTGGTCTCCAGGGCGACCCGGGCCGCACCGGTCTTGCCGGTCATCGGCCACTGGTCGGGGTCGCGCGTGATGGTGCCCTCGGGGTAGAACGCGACGCACTCACCGCGCTCGACGGCCGCGATGGCGGCCCGGAACGCGCTCAGCGCGTCGGTGCTCTCGCGGTAGACGGGGATCTGTCCGGTGCCCCGCATCGCGGCACCGACGAAGCCCTTCCTGAATAGGCCGTCCTTGGCCAGAAAGCGCGGTACGCGCCCGGTGTTGTACTGGAAGTGGCCATAGGCAAGCGGATCCACATGTGAATTGTGGTTCACCACGGTGATAAAGCCACCGTCGGGCGGAATGTTCTCCATTCCGCGCCAGTCCCGCTTGATCAGAACCACCAGGGGCGGTTTGCACAGGACCGCCGCGAGGCGATACCAGAAGCCGATTCTGCGGCGGGACACGCGGACACCTTCCTCCAAGGACCTGGTCAGCCGCACAAGTGTCGCTCCAGGCCGCCTCTCTGTCGAGAACACCGTACGCCCGGGGCCGCGCGGTCACCTCCTGCCCGCGACGGGAATTCCGTCGGGCCGTGACGGAGCGGGGTCGACCGGCGGGTCACAATGGGCGCGGAGCGAAGGGACGGAGCGCTTGTGCAGTGGACCCTGGTCATCCCGCTGAAACCCTTGGTGCGGGCGAAGAGCAGGCTCTCGGACACCGCGGGCGACGCCGTGCGTCCGGCGCTGGCCCTCGCCTTCGCGCAGGACACGGTGGCCGCGGCGATGGCCTGTAGGGCGGTGCGGGATGTGGTGGTCGTCACGGACGACGCCGTCGCCCGGCGGGAGCTGGGCCTCATCGGCGCCCGGGTCGTGCCCGACACTCCGGCCGCCGGACTCAACGCCGCGCTGGCACACGGCGCCTCCTCGGTACGGGCCGACCACGCCGGTGCCCATGTCGCCGCGCTCAACGCCGATCTGCCCGCCCTGCGCCCCGCCGAATTGGGCCGGGTCCTGAACGCGGCGGCACAATTCCCGCGCGCTTTTCTGCCGGACGCCGCCGGAATCGGTACGACCCTGCTTTCGGCACGTTCCGGCAGTGAATTCCGGCCGTGTTTCGGTACGGATTCACGGGCCCGACATCTCGCGTCGGGCGCCGTGGAACTCACCGTGGACGGCGTCGGATCGGTGCGGCAGGACGTGGACACGGGCGACGATCTGCGGGCGGCGCTCGCCCTGGGAGTGGGCCCCCGCACCGCAGCGGCGGCGGCACGGCTCCTGATCGCGGACTGAGCGGCGTGAGGGCGGGCCGAGCGGTCGGCGCGTACAGGCCCTAGGGTGCAGTCATGCAGGCGACCGCGTACACGTACGACCCCGAAACCCGCAGTGGCAGTGTGCTCCTGGACGACGGGACGCCGGTGCCGTTCGACGGCCCGGCGTTCGACGCGGGCGGGCTGCGGCTGCTGCGGCCGGGGCAGCGGGTGCGGATCGAGGTGACCGGCGAGGGCGGGAACCGCCGGATCACGCTGGTGACGTTGCAGACGTTCTGAACCGGCCGCCGGGCGGCCGACAAAGCCCGGACACGCCGCGGGCCGGGCTCCCCGAGGGGAGTCCGGCCCGACGCGTGAGTGCCTGGTGCCCTGATGACTAACGGGCGGTGGCCTTCTTGGCGGTGGTCTTGCGGGCGGCCGACTTCTTGGCCGGCGCCTTCTTGGCGGTGGCCTTCTTGGCCGGCGCGGTCTTCTTGGCGGTGGCCTTCTTGGCGGTGGTCTTCTTCGCCGTGGCCTTCTTCGCCGTCGTCTTCTTGGCGGCGGTCTTGGACGCGGCGCGCGTGGCCGTCGTCTTCTTGGCCGTGACCTTCTTGGCGGTGACCTTCTTCGCCGTGACCTTCTTGGCGGCGACGCGCTTCGCCGCCGTCGTCTTGGCCGCCGTCGCCTTCTTGGCGGTGGCCTTCTTGGCCGCGGCCTTGGCAGTGGTCCGGGTCCCGCCCGTCAGGCTTCCCTTGGGGGCCTTCTTGACGGCCACCTCGCCACCCCGGGGCAGCTTCTTCGAGCCGCTCACCAGGTCCTTGAAGCCCTGGCCAGCGCGGAAACGGGGCACCGAGGTCTTCTTGACCCGGACGCGCTCCCCGGTCTGCGGGTTGCGGGCGTAGCGAGCAGGGCGGTCGACCTTCTCGAACGAGCCGAAGCCGGTGACCGAAACACGGTCCCCGGCGACAACTGCGCGCACGATGGCGTCGAGTACGGCGTCGACCGCCTCAGCGGCCTGCTGACGTCCGCCGACCTTGTCGGCAATCGTTTCTACGAGCTGCGCCTTGTTCACGTCTTCCCCTTCGGAGACATTGCCAGAACGAATGTGTTCAAGCTTTTTCGCACGTTAGGCAGATATATACCGCAAATCAAACACGAAACGGGCTAATCACCCTTGTGCCGCAACGAAGTCGACCGCGAGTCGACTTCGCCACTGCCCCGATACGGCGTGAAGCTCAGGCGTCTTCGGGGAATCGACCGTCGTCAACCCCGTCGAGTTCGTCCAGCTCCACGCTCAATCGCTCCAGACGCCTTGCCGCATCGGCGAGATCGTGCTTGGCCGCGGCCGTGATGACCAGCAGCTTCCGGGTCAGCGCCATCCGTACGCCCTCCGGGACTTGCAGTGTGCGCACCCTTGTGTGCGCTTCCTTGAGTTGGTCCGCGAACGCCCCGTAGAGCTGGAGTTGGTCGTCGCGATCCATGCACCGATTGTGCCATCTGGGGCGAGTTGTCGCCTCCGCAGGGGGCAACTGCCCAGCTCCGGGCCGTTTTCCGGGAGTGTCGGGGGCTCATCCCACAAGGCGTCTTTCGGCCTCTTCTCACCTTGCACTCAAGGGAGTTGGGATGCCATCCGGCGCGCCCGGGGTGGTGCGCGGGCGCGAAAAAGAGCGCACATGGATGTACCCCCAACCGTGGCACGGATGGGGGTACATCGGGGTCGGGCGGAGCGGTCAGACCTGCACGGTGCGCGGCTTGTAGGAGGGCCGGCGGGACTCGTACGCGGTGATGTCCGCCTCGTTCTGGAGGGTGATGCTGATGTCGTCCAGGCCGTTCAGCAGCCGCCAGCGGGAGTTCTCGTCCAGCTCGAAGGGCGCGGTGACGCCCTGGGCGCGGACTTCGCGGTCCTGGAGGTCGACGGTGATCTCGGCCGTCGGGCCGTCCTCGACCAGATCCCACAGGGCGTCCACGACCTTCTGGTCGAGCACCACGGTGAGCAGGCCGTTCTTCAGCGAGTTACCGCGGAAGATATCGGCGAAGCGGGACGAGATGACCGTCTTGAAGCCGTAGTTCTGGAGGGCCCAGACGGCGTGCTCGCGCGAGGATCCCGTACCGAAGTCGGGGCCCGCGACCAGGACGGTGGCGCCCTGCCGCTCGGGGCGGTTGAGGACGAACTCAGGGTCCTTGCGCCATGCCTCGAAGAGGCCGTCCTCGAACCCGTCCCGGGTGACCTTCTTCAGCCAGTGGGCGGGGATGATCTGGTCGGTGTCCACATTGCCGCGGCGCAGCGGTACGGCCCGGCCGGTGTGCGTGGTGAAGGCTTCCATGTCTCTCAGACTCCTGCGGGCGTGGCGGCGTCGGCCTCGGACAGATCGGCCGGGGAGGCCAGATGCCCCAGGACCGCGGTGGCGGCGGCGACCTGCGGGGACACCAGGTGGGTCCGGCCGCCCTTGCCCTGCCGTCCCTCGAAGTTGCGGTTGGAGGTGGAGGCGGAGCGCTCCTTGGGGGCGAGTTGGTCGGGGTTCATGCCCAGACACATGGAACAGCCCGCGTGCCGCCACTCGGCGCCGGCCTCCTTGAAGACCTTGTCCAGGCCCTCGTCGACGGCCTGGAGACCGACCCGCGCTGAGCCGGGCACGACCAGCATCCGTACGCCGTCGGCGACTTTGCGGCCCTCGACGATCGAGGCCGCCGCGCGCAGGTCCTCGATACGGCCGTTGGTGCAGGAACCTACGAAGACGGTGTCCACCTTGATGTCCCGCAGCGGCTGTCCGGCGGTCAACCCCATGTATTCCAGGGCCTTTTCGGCGGCGAGCCGCTCCGAAGCGTCCTCGTACGAAGCGGGGTCGGGGACGTTCGTCGACAGGGGCGCGCCCTGGCCCGGGTTGGTGCCCCAGGTGACGAACGGCGCCAGCGCGCTCGCGTCGATGACGACCTCGGCGTCGAAGACCGCGTCCTCGTCCGTCTTCAGCGTCTTCCAGTACGCGACCGCCGCGTCCCAGTCCTCGCCCCGCGGCGCGTGGGCGCGGCCCTCGATGTAGTCGAAGGTGGTGCGGTCGGGGGCGATCATGCCCGCGCGGGCGCCGGCCTCGATGGACATGTTGCAGATGGTCATGCGGGCCTCCATCGAGAGCTTCTCGATGGCCGGGCCGCGGTATTCCAGGATGTAGCCCTGGCCGCCGCCGGTGCCGATCCTGGCGATGATCGCCAGGATCAGGTCCTTGGCGGTGACGCCGTCGGGCAACTCGCCCTCGACCGTGATGGCCATGGTGCGCGGGCGGGCCAGCGGCAGCGTCTGGGTGGCGAGGACGTGCTCGACCTGCGAGGTGCCGATACCGAAAGCCAGCGCGCCGAACGCGCCGTGCGTCGAGGTGTGCGAGTCGCCGCAGACCACCGTCGTACCGGGCTGGGTGAGGCCGAGCTGGGGGCCCACGACATGGACGACGCCCTGCTCGATGTCGCCGAGCGGATGCAGCCTGACCCCGAAGTCGGCGCAGTTCTTGCGCAGGGTCTCCAACTGGACGCGCGACACCGGGTCGGCGATCGGCTTGTCGATGTCGAGGGTGGGGGTGTTGTGGTCTTCCGTGGCGATGGTCAGATCGAGCCGGCGCACCCCTCGGCCGTTCTGACGGAGCCCGTCGAACGCCTGGGGGCTGGTCACCTCGTGCAGCAGGTGAAGATCGATGAAGAGGAGATCGGGTTCGCCTTCGGCGCGCCGGACGACATGGTCGTCCCAGACCTTCTCCGCGAGTGTCCTACCCATCGCTTTCCCTTCGGTCGGCTTCTTCTTGAGCCGACCCAACTAGAGATGTGTGCGCCGTCATCCGTACCCCTCGTACCGGACGTCGTCCGCCGGGCCCGCTGGTCGTGGGGGCCGCGTGTATGTACAGGGTGACAAGTTCCCTGGAAAATTGAACTTGCGTTTCACAGAGTGAGACGCGAATATCGTTGCATGGACAACTCTAGCGGCGTCGGCGTTCTCGACAAGGCTGCTCTGGTACTGAGCGCCCTGGAGTCCGGTCCGGCCACCCTCGCCGGGCTGGTCGCGGCGACCGGGCTCGCACGGCCCACGGCCCATCGTCTCGCGGTGGCCCTTGAGCATCACCGGATGGTGGCTCGAGACATGCAGGGCCGCTTCATTCTGGGCCCGCGCCTCGCCGAGCTGGCCGCCGCCGCCGGCGAGGACCGGCTCCTCGCGACGGCGGGCCCGGTGCTCACGCATCTGCGGGATGTGACGGGTGAGAGCGCGCAGCTCTATCGCCGCCAGGGGGACATGCGGATCTGTGTGGCCGCCGCCGAGCGGTTGTCCGGGCTGCGGGACACCGTGCCGGTGGGGTCGACGCTGACCATGAAGGCCGGTTCGTCGGCGCAGATCCTGATGGCGTGGGAGGAGCCGGAGCGGTTGCACCGGGGACTTCAGGGAGCGCGCTTCACCGCCACGGCGCTTTCGGGGGTGCGGAGGCGGGGCTGGGCCCAGTCCATCGGGGAGCGGGAGCCGGGCGTCGCGTCCGTTTCGGCGCCGGTACGGGGGCCTTCCAACCGGGTGGTCGCCGCGGTGTCCGTGTCCGGACCGATCGAGCGGCTTACTCGGCATCCTGGGCGGATGCATGCGCAGGCTGTCATCGATGCCGCTTCTCGTCTTTCCGAGGCTCTGCGTCGGACTGGTTGACGGTTCCTTTTGGGGAGCCGGTACATGGGGCTGTGCCCACCCGTTCCGCCCTGCGGAACGCCTGCCCACAGCGGGGTGGGCGGGGTGGGGCGACTGCCCACAGCGGGGGTGGGGGTGGATTTATGCCGTGAGTCGGTCTGCTGCTCGGTCGCCTCGGTGTCCCACCGGGATCGTGCCGTATGCCCTGCCCAGGCCGTAGTTCGGCATGTGGACGTAGATGTTTTCGTAGTTGCCTTCGGGGATCACGTAGGTCTCGTGCCAGATGCCCGTGTGGCGGTTGCCTTTGCGGGTGTGGCGGTTGAAGGCTGCCCAGGCCGGGCGGTGCTCCTTGGTGGGGTCGGAGGCGTAGGCGAAGAGCTTGTCCTGGTTCTCCCAGTACTGGATGACGCCGAAGTCGCGTGGGCCGCCGAGTGTCAGACGGAAGCCGCGCAGGCCCGCCTCCCGGTCGCGGGACAGTTCCCGCAGCATGCGCGGCATGGCCAGCAGTACGGGCAGCCAACTCCACGGCGCCCAGAAGTGGTTGATCCGCATACCGATGAGGAAGACGACGACGTCACCCTCGACGTCGGCCGTCATCCGACCCCGCGTGGATGTGTTGCCCATGACCGGTCCCCCTTGAGACGATGGACACGAGTGTTGGATAGTGACGCTATCCCTCTTGGATAGTGTCACTCACCAAGAAAGGGCGCAAGCGGAGATGCGACTTGCCGAGCTGAGTGAGCGCAGCGGGGTCTCGACGGCCACGATCAAGTACTACCTGCGGGAGAAGCTGCTGCCGCCGGGCCGCCGGGTCAGTGCCACACAGGCCGAGTACGACGAGGCGCATCTGCGGCGGCTGCGGCTGGTGCGGGCGATGATCCAGGTCGGCAGGATCCCGGTGGCGCGGGCCCGCGAGGTCCTGGCCGCTGTCGACGACGACTCGCTGGATCACCATGTGCGGATGGGCGCGGCGGTGTGGTCGCTCCCCCACCATCCGGACGCGGCGGCGCCGGCGGACCCGGACGATCCGGTGACGGAGGCGGCGCGCGCGGAGGCGGCGGCGCTGGTGGCGAAGGTCGGCTGGACGTTCGCCGGTGAGCAGGGCGATCAGTCGCCCGCGTACCGGATGCTGGTCGGGGCGCTGACGGAGCTGGCGCGGCTCGGATATCCGTGGGACGTCGCGCACTTGACGCCGTACGCGCGGCTCGCGGAGCGGCTCGCGGTGGCCGATCTGGACATGGTGCAGGCGTACGGGTCGGCCGAGGAGCAGGTGGAGGCGGCGGTGGCGCTGACGGTGCTGTACGAGCCGGTGCTGCTGAGTCTGCGGCGGCTCGCGGACGCGGAGGAGTCCAACCGGCGTGTCGGCGGCGGAAGTTGAGCCCCGCAGCACGTCCAGGGCCACGGAAAAGACCCTCCCCGTATGGGGAGGGTCTTGACTTGTACCCCCGACCGGATTCGAACCGGCGCTACCGCCTTGAGAGGGCGGCGTGCTAGGCCGCTACACAACGGGGGCCTCACGGATACGAGATCCGCAGTTGCAGATAAGCTCTGCGAGCTGGCCTACCAGGACTCGAACCTAGAATGACGGTACCAGAAACCGTAGTGTTGCCAATTACACCATAGGCCAAAGTGGTTTAGACCATTACGGCCTAGACCATCTCGTACCCCCGACCGGATTCGAACCGGCGCTACTGCCGTGAGAGGGCAGCGTGCTAGGCCGCTACACAACGGGGGCCTTGGCGATCCCACCCGGCTCGTCGCCGGGTGATGTCACCGCTGGATCAACGGGAGCGACCCGAACTGATCTCGCGGGATGGATCTGTACCCCCGACCGGATTCGAACCGGCGCTACTGCCGTGAGAGGGCAGCGTGCTAGGCCGCTACACAACGGGGGCTTTGCAGATAAGCTCTGCGAGCTGGCCTACCAGGACTCGAACCTAGACTAACTGAACCAGAATCAGTCGTGCTGCCAATTACACCATAGGCCACCACAACGCAACCCCCTGCGGGGATTTTGTTTGGTATGACGCCTCCCGGCCGGACCTCTCGGCCCTTCTCGGGCGGCGCAGGAAGAACATTACCCGAAGGTGGACGGCGCTCCAAAACGGGTATCGGCGCGCAGCAGCGCGGGGAGTTCGGCCAGCGAGGAGATCCTGCGGAGTCCGGCGGGGGCGCCGTCGGCCCGTTGTCCGCGGTCGAGCCAGACCGAGAAGAGGCCGGCCGCCTCGGCGCCCGCCCCGTCGATCTCCGGGTGATCACCGACGTACGCCACGTCCCGCGGCGGCAGGCCCAGGGCGTCGCAGGCGGCGTGGAAGGCTTCGGCGGACGGCTTGGAGACCCCGAGTTCGGCGGCGCACAGGACGGTCTCGAAGCGGTCGCGCACCCCGAGGATGCGCAGCTTGCGGTCCTGGTTGTGGAGGCTGGAGTTGGACAGCACTCCGTGCCGGTGGCTGTCGGCGAGGGTGTCGAGGGCGGGCAGGACGTCCGGGAAGAGCGCCCAGCCCTCCTCGTAGTGGGCGATGTACCGGTGGAACCAGGCGTCGGCCTCGGGGTCCGTGAGGGGCTGGTCGAGGAAGGCGCGTACGCGGTCGCGGCGCTGGTCCTCGAAGGTGGCCTCGCCGGCCGCGAAGCGGGCCCACTGGACGTCGGTGATCTCGCGCCACAGCAGCAGGGCCCGCTCGGCGGTGCCGTACCGGTCGAGCAGGCCCTCGGCCGCCAGATGCAGCCGCATGCCCCTGCGGTCGGCCGTGGTGTAGTCGAAGAGGGTGTCGTCGACGTCCCACACCACGGCCTGAATGCTCATGCCACGACCGTACCCGGAGGTCCGGCGCCCTCGCCTCCCCCGGCGGACGGCCGCGCGCTTCAGCCCGCGAGCTTGGCGAGTGCCAGGTCGATACGGGCGAGGGTGCGGTCCTTGCCCAGGATCTCCAGGGACTCGAAGAGCGGGAGACCGACCGTGCGGCCGGTGACCGCGACGCGGACCGGGGCCTGGGCCTTGCCGAGCTTGAGTCCGTGCTCCTCACCTGCGGCGAGTACGGCCGCCTTGAGGGACTCGGCGCTGTTCCAGTCCGCCGTCTCCAGCTTGCCGCGGGCGGTGCGCAGCAGGTCGGCCGCGCCCTCCTTCATCGCCTTCTGCCAGGACGCCTCGTCCTCGACGGGCTCCTTGAGGAACAGGAAGTCGACGTTGGCGGTGATGTCCGACAGGACGGTCAGCCGGGTCTGGGCGTAGGGCGCGATGGCCTCCCAGGCGGACGGGTCGAAGTCCTCGGGCGCCCAGTTCGCGTGCGGGGCCTTCAGCCAGGGCTCGCACGCCTCGGTGAAGGTCTTCACGTCGAGCAGGCGGATGTGGTCGGCGTTGATCGCCTCGGCCTTCTTGAGGTCGAAGCGGGCCGGGTTGGCGTTGACGTCGGCGATGTCGAAGCGCTCGACCATCTCAGGCATGGTGAAGACGTCCTGGTCGGCCGAGAAGGACCAGCCGAGCAGCGAGAGGTAGTTGAGCAGGCCCTCGGGCAGGAAGCCGCGCTCGCGGTAGAGGTTGAGGGACGACTGCGGGTCGCGCTTGGACAGCTTCTTGTTGCCCTCGCCCATGACGTAGGGCAGATGACCGAACTGGGGCACCGCCTTGGCGAGGTCCAGCTCGATCAGGGCCTTGTAGAGCGCGATCTGGCGCGGGGTCGAGGAGAGCAGGTCCTCGCCGCGCAGGATGTGCGTGATCTCCATCAGGGCGTCGTCGACGGGGTTGACCAGGGTGTACAGCGGGGCGCCGTTGGCGCGCACGATGCCGTAGTCCGGGACGTTGTCCGGGGTGAAGGTCAGCTCTCCGCGTACGAGGTCCGTGAAGGTGATCGTCTCGTCGGGCATCCGGAAGCGGACGATGTGGATCCGGCCCTCGGCCTCGTAGGCGGCCCTCTGCTCGGCGGTGAGGTCGCGGCAGTGGCCGTCGTACCCGGAGGGGCGGCCCGCGGCACGGGCGGCGTCGCGGCGGGCGTCCAGTTCCTCGGTGGTGCAGTAGCAGGGGTACGCGTATCCGCCGGCGAGGAGCCGGTCGGCGACGTCGCGGTAGATGTCCATCCGCTGGGACTGCCGGTAGGGGCCGTGCGGGCCGCCCTCGCCGCGGCCGGTCGCGGTGTCGAACGCCGCGGGGCCCTCGTCCCAGTCGAGCCCGAGCCAGCGCAGCGAGTCGAGCAGCTGCTCGTAGGACTCCTCGGAGTCGCGGGCCGCGTCGGTGTCCTCGATACGGAAGACGAGGGTGCCCTGGTGGTGGCGGGCGTACGCCCAGTTGAACAGGGCGGTGCGGACCAGTCCCACATGGGGGTTGCCGGTCGGCGAGGGACAGAAACGGACGCGGACGTTCGCGTTAGTCACGCTTGATCACCTTGTTGGTGAGAGTGCCGATGCCTTCGATGGTGACGGCGACCTCGTCGCCGACGTTGAGCGGGCCGACCCCTGCCGGGGTGCCCGTGAGGATCACGTCGCCGGGGAGCAGCGTCATGGCCTCGGTGATGTTCACGATCAGATCCTCGATGGAGTGGATCATCTCGCTGGTGCGGCCGAGTTGGCGTTGCTGCCCGTTGACGGTGCACTGGATGGTCAGGTCCGACGGTTCGAGGTCGGTCTCCACCCAGGGGCCGAGGGGGCACGCGGTGTCGAAGCCCTTGGCGCGGGCCCACTGCTTCTCGGCCTTCTGCACGTCGCGTGCGGTGACGTCGTTGGCGCAGGTGTAGCCGAGGATGACCTCACGGGCGCGCTCGCGCGGCACCTCGCGGCACATCCGGCCGATGACCACGGCCAGTTCGGCCTCGTAGTGGACCTCCTGCGAGAACGACGGGTAGGCGATGGCGTCGCCGGAGCCGATCACGGAGGTCGACGGCTTGAAGAAGGCGAAGGGGGTGTCCGGGACCTCGTTGCCCAGTTCCTTCGCGTGCGCCGCGTAGTTGCGGCCGTAGGCCACGACCTTGTTGGGCAGCACCGGGGGTAGCAGGCGGACCTTGCTGAGGGGAACCTTGGTGCCGGAGAGTTCGAAGTCGGCGAAGGGGATGCCCTTGATGATGTCGAGGACGAGGCCCTCGGTCGACCCGGGAGGGCTGTCACCCTCGACCGCGCCGAAGGCGACATTGCCGTCGATGGAGAACCTGGCGATCCGCACGGTGTGGCTGCGCCCCTCTTCAGATATATGGCTGAGGTCTGACCTCCAGGCTATCGCCGTCCAGCGGGGACGCCGTGCGGCAGGCTTGACCGGGCGCCTGCGGCGGGCTTGAGCGGTGGCCTGCGGCGGGCTTAACCGGGGTACCTCTCGCCTGCGGCGGGATGAGCCGTGGGCGCCAGCGCCTGCGGCGGGCTTGAACAGCAACACGGGCGCCTGCGGCGGGCTGGAGCGGCGGCACACGCGCCCGCAGCGGGCTCGCCTGGCATGGGCGCCTGCAGCGGGCTTGAGCAGCGGCATACGGGCGCCTGCGGCGAGCTGACCGACGGCACGAGCGCCAGCGGCGAACTGGGGCGCCGCATGAGCGCCTGCGGCGGGCTTGAGCAGCGGGATACGGGCGCCTGCGGCGGGCTGACCGGCCACACCATCACCAACGCCATACGGCGCGGCTGACCGGCGGCGGGCGGCGACTCTGCCGCCGGACACTCCGTGTCGGGGCTGAGACCCAGATCTCTCCGTGAGCCGCTGCGACCCAGGTCCCACGACGAGCCGAACAGACCATGTCCCGCCGTGAACCGCTGAGGTCCAAGTCCCATCACGAGTCGCTGAGGTCCAGGTCCGACCACGAGCCGTTGCGATCCAAGTCCCGTCATGAGCCGGACAGACCCCGGTCCCGCCGTGGGCCCCTGCGGGCTGCGGGCTGTTCGGGCCTAGAGCGGAGCGGCTGCCGTGTTTTCCGGGGTTTCCATCAGGATGGTTCGGCGGGGGTTCGCCGTGCGGTTCGGGAGTTCTGTGGTGTGGTCCGGCAGCTCCGCGCCGGTCTCCAGCGCCCCGGCGTCCTCCAGGTGCGCGAGGGTGGTGCGGCGGGGGTTGGCTATGTTGCGGAACATTCCTGACGTCACGGTCGTCTTCATGGTGAGGTGCGGAACCTGTCGTTACGGGCGTCGAGGCCGCCAAGAACCGGCTCGCGGACGCGGGTTGTCGTTTTTGCCATCCTTGTAAAGCGACAGGCTAGACAAGCAATTCCCTGGCAAAGGCAGGAAGACTCGGGGATCGGCATGTGAGTTTGCTCACGAAGGAGGGGACAAAGCTGGCAATTCGGCCCGCGTGCGTCGACCCGTGAAACGGACATGCCTCGCTGAAGCAACCATTCCGCTCCCGATCATGGCGACTGGGGCACCCCGCACGCGCTTGAGGAACGTCGACAAAGGTCCGGTATGTACGAGAAGGCTTTCTACGTCTCGTGACACGATCCTTACAACGCGTCACCGAGGTCACAGGCTGGCACATGGGCCTTGTTGGAGATCCGGCACTGTGCTGGAATTCCCGGGACCGCCGCGGGATCGAAACCGGCGCGCAGAGGCGCAACGCAGCGCCGAGTGGCGGCGGGAAAGGGGGAACAGCGCCGGTCACTCACGACCACCACAGGGGCGCGGCTGCGCCCTGTTGACGCCGACACCGTCCCGCCGTACGCGGAGGGGCGCCTGGTCCAGAGGTTGCGACGCTAGTGCAGGGACGTTTCAAGAGGGATGGCAGCGCTGCGGCGGAGCCGGAGCCGCGCGGCGGGACCGACCGCGGCTCCTCGCCCCAGCACGCCCAGAACCCCGGACCCGTATCTTCCGGCTCCCCCGGTGACCGTGGTGACGGCGCTCCGCGCCCGTCCGGCCCGGGTGTGAGCACACCTCCGCCACCCAAGGCGAAGCCGAAGACGCCGACCGGCCCCGGCTCGCGAATAATGCTGCGGAACTGGCGTATCTCCACCCGCCTGGTCTCGCTCCTCGCGCTCCCCGTGGTGGCGGCGACCACACTCGGCGCGCTGCGCATCAACCAGTCCATGGACGACATCCAGCAGCTCGACAACATGAAGCTGCTGACGGACATGACCAAGCAGGCGACCGAGCTGGCCGTGGCGCTCCAGGACGAGCGGGACAAGTCCGCCGGTCCGCTGGCGCACGGTGCCAAGTTCGACGACTTCGACGTCAAGGGTCCGCGCGACCGGACCGACCGGGCCCGCCAGTCCTTCCTCGAAGGCACCCAGGAGATCGACGACGCCGGTGACCGCGAGGGCATCCTCGGCGTGCGCACCAGCATCCTCACGATCTCCGGCCAGCTCGCCAACCTCAAGGGCATCCGCGAGGAGGCGTACCGGGACCCGTCGTCCTCCTCACAGACGGTCGACGCCTACAGCCAGCTGATCGAGCAACTGCTCGCGCTCTCGCAGGACATGGCGCAGGCGACCAGCAACCCGGAGATGATCCAGCGCACCCGCGCCCTGGCGGCCTTCTCGTCCGCCAAGGAGTACGCGTCCGTGCAGCGCGCGGTCATCGCGGCGGCCCTCCCGCCGAACAACACGGAGGTCGGCAAGCTCTCGGAGACCGACCGGCGGTACGCGCTCAACGCGTTCGGCAAGGAAGACGCGCAACTCGGCAGCTTCAAGGGCATCTACGGGACCGGCGCCGCCGAACTGCTCAAGCCGATCGACGACGGCAACCCGACGATCAAGGACGCGTCGAATTACGCGCAGCGGGTGCTGATGCAGGAAAACGGGATGAAGACCCGTGAAAAGCGCTCGTACAAGGACTGGATCGACGCGGACTCCACCAAGATCCAGGCGATGTCCACGATCGAGCTGACGCTTCTCAACGAGATGGAGCAGAAGGCCCGCGAGCTGCGCAACGAGTCCGAGCGCGGCGCGATCATCAGCGGTGCCCTGATCCTGGTCGTGCTCGGTGTCTCGCTCGTCGGCGCCTTCGTGGTGGCCCGCTCCATGATCCGCTCGCTGCGGCGCCTCCAGGACACGGCCACCAAGGTCGCCCAGGACCGGCTGCCCGAGCTGGTCAAGCAGCTCTCCGAGACGGACCCGCAGGACGTCGACACCTCCGTCGAGTCGGTCGGTGTGCACTCCCGGGACGAGATCGGCCAGGTCGCCGCGGCCTTCGACGACGTGCACCGCGAGGCGGTCCGGCTGGCCGCCGAGCAGGCGCTGCTGCGAGGCAACGTCAACGCGATGTTCACCAACCTGTCCCGCCGTTCGCAGGGCCTCATCCAGCGTCAGCTGTCGCTCATCTCCGAACTGGAGTCCCGCGAGGCCGACCCGGACCAGCTCTCCTCGCTGTTCAAGCTCGACCACCTCGCGACCCGTATGCGCCGTAACGGCGAGAACCTTCTCGTCCTCGCCGGTGAGGAGCCGGGCCGCCGGTGGACCCGTCCGGTCCCGCTGGTCGACGTGCTGCGCGCCGCCGCGTCCGAGGTGGAGCAGTACGAACGCATCGAGCTGTCCGCCGTGCCGTCGACCGAGGTCGCGGGCCGGGTCGTCAACGACCTCGTGCACCTGCTCGCCGAGCTGCTTGAGAACGCCACCTCGTTCTCGTCGCCGCAGACCAAGGTGAAGGTCACCGGTCACGCCCTGCCGGACGGCCGGGTCCTGATCGAGATCCACGACACCGGTATCGGCCTCTCGCCCGAGGACCTCGCGGCGATCAACGAGCGTCTCGCGTCGCCGCCGACCGTGGACGTGTCGGTCTCCCGCCGCATGGGTCTGTTCGTGGTCGGCCGTCTGTCGCAGCGCCACGGCATCCGTATCCAGCTGCGCCCGTCCGACTCGGGCGGTACGACCGCGCTGGTCATGCTGCCCGTCGATGTCGCCCAGGGCGGCAAGAAGATCCCCGGCAAGCCCGGTGGTCCCGGCGTTCCGACCGTCGGTCCGCCCGCCGCGCAGGTCGCGGCCGGTGCCTCGGCGGCGCGCCGCGGGGTCGGTGCCGGCGCTCCCGGCAACCCGGCGGTGGGCGGCGCGCCCGCGCCCGCCGGACGGCTCGGTGCCGGAGCCACGGGCCCCCGTGCCGCGCTGCCCAGCAGGGACGGCGGCCAGGGCCGGCAGGGCGGTGGCTTCGGCGGTCCGCCCGCTCCCCCGACCGCGCAGGGCCGGCCCGCTCCGGCGGGTGCCGGTGCCTTCGGGCAGGGTCCGGCGGGTCCGGGTGGCTTCCAGTCCACGGGCACCGGAATGACCGGCGCCGGACGCCCCGGCGGGTACGACAGTGCCCAGGGCGGTCGCCCGACGGCGGGTGGCAACGACTTCCGGCCCACCCAGGGTCCGGGTCAAGGGCAGGGTCAGGGCGGTCCCGGTGCGCCGGGGCGTCCGGACGGCTCCGGTGACCGGGGTCGCAGGCCGCAGCTGCCGCCGCGCGGTGGTCCGCGCGCCGAGCTGCCCGGCGGCAACCAGCAGCCCCGGCTGCCCAGTTGGAGCGACGACAACGCGCAGCCGCCGGTGCCGCGCAACCCGATGGACGCCCCGCGCGGCCATGAGGAGCCGGACTCCACACAGCAGTTCCCGGCCTTCGACGAGCGTCAGGGTCCCGGCTCCACCTCGGAGTTCGCGCGGCCCGACTACAACGCGCCCCGCCCGGGTTCCGGCGCGGGTCGCCCCCCTGGCCAGGGCCTCGGCCAGGGCTACAACCAGAACTCCGGGTACGGCGCGGGTCCGAACACGGGCCCCAACGCGGGCCAGAACACCGGGCAGTTCGTCCGCTCGGACGTGTTCGGCGGCCCTGAGCCGTCCCCGCCCGGCGCCGGGCAGTTCGCGATGCCCGGGTACGACAACCGGCCGCCGGAGCGCCAGGACGCCTCGTCCACGGGTCAGTTCGAGCGGCCCCCGGTCAACGGCAACCTGCCCCAGGGCGGTCCGGGCCAGGGTGGTCAGGGCCAGAACCAAGGCGGCCAGGGCCAGTCCGCTCCGGGTCAGGGCGCGTGGGACACCGGCTACCAGCCGCGTGCGCCGCTGCACGGGCCCGGTGGCAATCCCGGTCCCGGACAGCCGCCGCGGACCCAGGTGCCGGATGCCCTGCCGCCGGCCGGGCCCGGCGACGGACGCACCCCGCTGTTCGACACGCTGGAGACGGACTGGTTCCGTGGCCAGCACGGCGAGCGCGCCCCCGAGCAGACCGACCCGTCGCCCGCGCAGGCCGCGCAGCAGCCTCCGCAGGCCCCCGCCCCCGAGCAGAACCGCTCTCCCCTGCCGCCCCGTCCGACCACGCCCGCTCCGGCGGCGCAGGGCGGTACGAACGGCGCGGGAGGCACCGGCTCGTGGCGGACCTCACCCAACGACGAACTCGTCCGGCAGGCCGAGCGTGTGCGTCAGCCCTCGGCGGGCGGCGTCACCACCTCGGGACTGCCGCGACGGGTGCCGCGCGCGAACCTCGTCGCCGGCACGGCTCAGCAACAACAGCACCAGACCGGTCCGCAGGTCTCGCGTGCGCCCGACGACGTACGCGGGCGGCTGACCAATCTCCGCAGGGGCATCCAGCAGGGTCGGCAGGCCGGCAACGGCCCGTCGACCGGCAGCTATCCCCGCCCCACTCACCAACAGGAGCGTTAGTTGAGCCCGATGAGCCAGGCGGCACAGAACCTGAACTGGTTGATCACCAACTTCGTGGACAACACCCCGGGGGTGTCCCACACGGTGGTGGTCTCCGCCGACGGACTCCTACTGGCGATGTCCGAAGGCTTCCCGCGTGACCGCGCCGACCAACTCGCCGCGGTCGCGTCCGGCCTGACGTCACTGACCGCGGGCGCGTCCCGCATCTTCGAGGGCGGCACCGTCAACCAGACGGTGGTGGAGATGGAGCGCGGCTTCCTCTTCATCATGTCGGTCTCGGACGGCTCGTCGCTGGCCGTGCTCGCGCACCCCGAGTGCGACATCGGCCTCGTCGGCTACGAGATGGCACTCCTCGTCGACCGCGCGGGTGCGGTGCTCACACCGGACCTGCGCGCCGAACTCCAGGGAAGCCTGCTCCACTGACCCACTCGCCGATGCACCGCCTGACCGCCGTTCTTGTCGTAGATCCCTTCTTACTCCGAAAACCGCAGACACTGAACCGCCTTACACAGAACCTCCTCACCCAGAACCGTCCTGCACAGAACCACCTCACACCGACCGTGCGCACCATCTCACCGTCCGGCCGCCACATATCGATTCCCCCCACCGGCTCTGTCAGACGGCACGCAGACCCCTTGCTGTCCCGCCCGGAGGATTCATGACCCCGCCCACCGCCTCTCACGATCCGTACGGAGCCTCTCACCACGCGCCGTACGGGCAGGAGGGCGACCAGCCGCTGGTGCGTCCGTACGCGATGACCGGCGGCCGGACCCGGCCGCGGTATCAACTGGCCATCGAAGCTCTGGTGAGCACGACCGCCGACCCGGCCCAGCTCATGGGGTTGCTCCCGGAGCACCAGCGCATCTGCCACCTGTGCCGCGAGGTGAAGTCGGTGGCGGAGGTGTCGGCGCTGCTGTCGATGCCTCTCGGGGTGGCCCGGATCCTGGTCGCCGACCTGGCGGAGGCCGGGCTCGTCGCCATCCACCAGCCCGGCGGCGACGAGAATGCCGGCGGTCAGCCGGCCGTGACACTGCTCGAAAGGGTGCTCAGTGGACTTCGCAAGCTCTGACGGAGGCGGGCGCTCGACGACCTCCGCGAAGATCGTGGTGGCCGGCGGTTTCGGCGTGGGCAAGACCACGTTCGTCGGCGCGGTCTCGGAGATCAACCCTCTGCGTACCGAGGCGGTCATGACATCGGCGTCGGCCGGTATCGACGACCTGACTCACACCGGGGACAAGACCACCACCACGGTGGCCATGGACTTCGGCCGTATCACCCTGGACCAGGACCTCATCCTCTACCTGTTCGGCACCCCCGGACAGGACCGGTTCTGGTTCATGTGGGACGACCTGGTACGCGGCGCCATCGGCGCCGTCGTCCTCGTCGACACCCGCCGACTCGCCGACTGCTTCCCCGCCGTCGACTACTTCGAGAACTCCGGACTGCCCTTCGTCATCGCCCTCAACGGCTTCGACGGACATCAGCCCTACACACCCGACGAGGTGCGTGAGGCCCTGCAGATCGGTCCGGACGCCCCGATCATCACGACGGACGCCCGACACCGTGCGGATGCGAAGAGTGCGCTGATCACGCTGGTCGAGCACGCCCTCATGGCACGGCTGCGGTAGTACCAAACATGCCTCGGTGTACGGCAGTTGTCGTATCCGAACTGGAACCGGCTGTGTCGTTTGACACGGCCGGTGACAGTGTTCATAACATTTCGACAGAGAATTGTGGCGCGTTAGCAACGCGTCGCGGTCGTCCGGTGCCGCTGCGCCACAAGAGCCCCGCCATTTGGCGGGGCTCGCTCTTTATGACCGTTTTATCTGGGCCATCACGGACGCGAAACAATCGCTTCCGACTGTTTGGAACAGCACTGCCTGACGTGCTGGAATGCGCTGAACTGCCCAGTAGGTAGGGGCAGCCTGGAGACAATGCGGCACAACGAACGATTGGTGCCGACGCCGAGAGGTTGTTGGTCGAGTGAGGCGAAGCAAGAGCAGTCCCGAGCCGTCGGCGCGGGGCAACTTCACCCCGCCGCCCCGTGCGGCGGCGTCACCCTCGAACGTGTCCGGACCCGAGCCGGTCACGATCCCCTCGCCGAGAGGTGGACGCTTCTCACCGCGCAACTGGCGCGTGCCGACCAGGCTGAACGCGATCCTGCTGATCCCCGTGGTGGTCGGTCTGGTCATGGGCGGCTTCCAGGTCAAGGGCTCGATAGACACCTGGCGCGAGGCCGAGGACGCGGAGAGCACCGCCGTCCTGGTGCAGGCTTCCCTGACCTACGCCAACGCCCTCATAGACGAGCGGGACGTCACCGCGGCGCCGCTGCTCCAGGGCAAGAAGGACGACCCGGCGGTCGTCAAGGCCCGTGAGGCGACCGACAAGGCCGCCGAGGCGTTCGACACCGCGGCCCGCGGCATGCCGGACAAGCCGGGCCTTCAGCGGCGTCTGGAGGGCTTCCGCAAGGTCGAGCCGGACCTCGCGGACCTCCGCGCCGCCGCGTACACGACGAAGCTCGACGGAGTGAAGACCGAAGAGGGCTACGTCGGCGTCCAGCACCCGCTGATGGAATTCGCCAACGAACTCGGCCTCGGCACCGGAAACATCACCAGCTACGGCCGTACCGTGTACGCCGTGTCGCTGTCCAAGGCGGCGCTCTCCCTGGAGCGGTCCGTCGGGATGCACCTGCTGATCAAGCCGGGGCCCGACGCGTCGAGCCTGGCCCGGCAGCGCGTCGCGCTCAGCTCGTACGCGTATCTGGAGAACATCGCCGTACAGGAGTACGTCGGCGGTGGCACCCCCTCCGACGTGGCCAAGCTCGACCAGCTCACCAAGAAGATCCAGGCCGACGGCGCCGCGCAGGCCAAGGCGGCGGCGGACGCCGCGGAGGCGCAGGGCGAGACCTATGTGCCGCCGCCGGCCACCACGGACATGATCGCCAAGATGTCCGCACTGCCGAGCACGCAGCCGAGCGCCCGGGTCGCCCTGGCCCAGGAGGGCATCACGCCCGAGAACTGGTGGGCGGTCAACACCCTCAAGTTCAACGGCTACCGCACCCTGGAGTCCGGCCTCGCGGACAAGGCCGTGAGCGAGGCCGGGGACATCGCGAACACCGCGAAGCGGGACACCTTCATCACCGGTGCGATCGTCGTCGTGGCGCTGCTCGCCGCCTTCATCCTGGCCGGGCTCATGGCCCGCCAGATGAGCCGTTCGATGCGCCAGTTGCGTAACGCCGCCTTCGGGGTCGCCGAGCAGCGGCTGCCGATGCTGGTCGACCAGCTCTCGCGCACCGAGCCGGGCCGGGTCGACACCCGGGTGCAGCCCATCCCGATCACCTCCACGGACGAGATCGGCGAGGTCGCCCGCGCCTTCGACCAGGTCCACCGCGAGGCCGTCCGGCTCGCCGCCGAGCAGGCCATGCTGCGGGGCAACATCAACGCGATCTTCACCAATCTGTCCCGCCGCAACCAGTCGCTCATCGAGGGCCAGCTGACCCTGATCACCGACCTGGAGAACAACGAGGCCGAGCCGGACCAGTTGGAGAACCTGTTCCGCCTGGACCACCTCGCGACCCGGATGCGCCGCAACGGCGAGAACCTCCTCGTCCTCGCCGGTGAGGAGCCGGGCCGCCGCTGGGACCAGCCGGTGCCCCTGGTCGACGTCCTGCGCGCCGCGTCCTCCGAGGTGGAGCAGTACGAGCGCGTCGAGCTGTCCGGTGTCCCGGAGGCGGAGATCCACGGCCGCGCGGTGACCGACCTCGTGCATCTGCTCTCCGAGCTGCTGGAGAACGCGACCACGTTCTCGTCGCCGCAGACCAAGGTCCGGGTCACCGCGACCCGGCTGCCCGACGGCCGGATCATGATCGAGATCCACGACAAGGGCATCGGCCTGACCGCCGAGGACTTCGCGGACATCAACCACAAGCTGGCCAACCCGCCGACCGTGGACGCCGCGATCTCCCAGCGCATGGGCCTGTTCGTGGTGGGCCGCCTCGCCGACCGGCACGGCATCCGGGTCCAGCTGCGGCCCTCGGGCGAGCAGGCGGGCACGACCTCGCTGGTCATGCTCCCGGATGTGATCACGCACGGCGGCGGTGGCGAGCAGCAGCTCCCCGACGACGACCTGTCGGCGCTCTCGGAGTTCGCGGTCACGCAGATCGTCCCGGAGCAGGGCGGCTACGCGTCGGCGCCGATGCGGACGGCCGCGGAACTCGGCTTCGACGACAGCCGTTACGGCGAAGTCCCCGACGACATAAGGGAACTGGACCCGGTGGGCCGCTCCCTGATGCGCGAGGAGCGCCGCGCGGCCCTGGAGGCCCACAGCGGCACCGAGGACGAGCAGGGGTTGTACGGCGACGGCACCGGCCAGGACGTGGCGGCCGGCTACGCCGATCCGCAGAGCGCGTACCAGCAGCCGGCGTACGACGGGCAGGTCGGCTACGACGAGCCGCAGCCGGGCGGGTACGAGGTCGCGGGGCAGGACGCCTACGACGGTACGCAGCAGACGACTTACGCCGAGGCGTCCCGGGCCGGCTACGACGACCCGTTCTTCCAGTCCTCCAACAGCTATCAGGAACCTGCCTATACGGAGGCTCCCGAGCAGGATCTCCCCGGCATCCCCCAGGAGCCGTACGGCGGTTACGACGCCCAGCCCCACCAGGACGAGTGGCAGCCGCAGGAGGGTTACGCGGAGTCGTTCCCGACCGAGTACGAACAGAATCCGGAATCTGTACGGTCCGCTGACGCCACCGACCAGGACCGCGTAGGCTTCGACCGTCAGGGTCCCGCGCCCAGCTCCGGGCATTCGCTGACCGACGCCGGTCTCCCACGCCGTGGCTCCACCGCCGGCGACGGGGGCGCCCCGGCCGGCGGTCAGCAGTGGCCGGCGGACACCGTCCAGGACGACAGCGGTCAGCAGAGTGCGGAGCAGGACCCGCCGCCCACTGCCGACGGCAACGGCGTCCCGGACTGGCGCTCGGCCAACGACCAGCGGTGGCAGCGCGCCGAGCAGCTCCGTAAGCCCAAGGCGGGCGGGGTCACCTCGTCCGGACTGCCGCGGCGGGTGCCCCGGGCGAATCTCGTCGAGGGCACCGCGGAACAGACCCCGCAGGGCGGCCCTTCGGTCTCCCGCGCTCCTGAGGACGTCCGGGGCAGGCTGAGCAATCTGCGCCGGGGAGTCCAGCGGGGGCGTGACAAGGCAGGAAGTGACCAGAACCAGAACGGCCAGGCCACTGGGAATCACCACAGTGGTCCTGGAAGCACCTACAACCAGGAGCGTTAGTGTGAGCCCGATGAGCCAGGCGGCACAGAACCTGAACTGGTTGATCACCAACTTCGTGGACAACACCCCCGGGGTGTCGCACACGGTGGTGGTCTCCGCCGACGGACTCCTTCTGGCGATGTCCGAAGGCTTCCCGCGTGACCGCGCCGACCAACTCGCCGCCGTCGCTTCCGGCTTGACCTCACTGACCGCGGGCGCGTCGCGCATCTTCGAGGGCGGCAGTGTGAATCAGACCGTTGTGGAGATGGAACGGGGATTCCTGTTCATCATGTCCGTATCCGACGGCTCCTCCCTCGCGGTTCTCGCACATCCCGAGGCGGACATCGGTCTCGTGGGGTACGAGATGGCACTTCTCGTCGACCGCGCGGGCACCGTCCTGACCCCGGACCTCCGTGCGGAGCTTCAGGGAAGCCTTCTCAACTAGCAGACCGCGGTGCGTTTTCGCGCCGTGTGGCCGTAAGGTTTCGGAACGGCTCCACAGCGATGGGTGCTCGGCACAGTCGGAGGAGGAAGAAGTGGCAACACCCCCGGACGGTTCATCAGGCTCCTGGCCCTACGGTCAGGGTCAGGGCGACAACGGACAGAACCGCTACAACTTCCCCTCCACACCAGGTCACCGTCGACCGCAGTACCCACAGCAGCCGAGCCCGTACGACCAGCCGCACACTCCACGGATCCAGCCCGTGCAGCCGCAGCGGCGCTCCCCCGAACCGGCGCCCGCCGGTTCGGCCAGCAATCCCCTGGTGCGCCCGTACGCGATGACGGGCGGTCGCACCAGGCCGCGGTACCAGCTCGCCATCGAGGCGCTGGTACACACCACCGCACAGCCGCACCAGCTTCAGGGCCAGTTGCCCGAGCACCAGCGGATCTGCAATCTGTGCCGGGAGATCAAGTCGGTGGCCGAGATCTCGGCTCTGCTGACCATCCCTCTCGGTGTGGCCAGGATCCTCGTCGCCGACTTGGCGGAGGCGGGCCTGGTCGCCATCCATCAGCCCGGCGGTGACGAGACCGCCGGCGGCCAGCCAGACGTGACATTGCTCGAAAGGGTGCTCAGTGGACTTCGCAAGCTCTAGCGGCGGATCCGCCCGGTCGACCACCAGCGCGAAGATCGTGGTGGCGGGGGGCTTCGGCGTGGGCAAGACCACGTTTGTAGGCGCGGTCTCGGAGATCAACCCTCTGCGTACCGAGGCGGTCATGACATCGGCGTCGGCCGGTATCGACGACCTGACTCACACCGGGGACAAGACCACCACCACGGTGGCCATGGACTTCGGACGTATCACCCTGGACCAGGACCTCATCCTCTACCTGTTCGGCACCCCCGGACAGGACCGGTTCTGGTTCATGTGGGACGACCTGGTACGCGGCGCCATCGGCGCCGTCGTCCTCGTCGACACCCGCCGACTCGCCGACTGCTTCCCCGCCGTCGACTACTTCGAAAACTCCGGACTTCCTTTCGTGGTCGCGCTCAACGGCTTCGACGGCAGCCAGCCGTACACCCCGGACGAGGTCCGTGAGGCTCTACAGATCGGCCCCGACGCCCCGATCATCATCACGGACGCCCGGCACCGCGCCGACGCCAAGTCCACGCTGATCACCCTGGTGGAACACGCCCTGATGGCCCGCCTCCGCTAGGGACGTCCGGTACGCAGAAAGGTCCCGCCTCCTCCATCGAGGGGACGGGACCTTTTTCCGTGTACCGGTACGGGCCTCAGCGCCAGCTGTGCGGGGCGCGGAAGCCCGGTTCGCGCTCCAGGCGGCGCCAGCCCGCCTTCGTGCGGCCCCGGTGGGGCGCCGCGGGCTCGGGGCGGGCGGCGGCGCGCGCCAGCAGCACCGCGGTGATGGCCGCCACCTCCTCGGGCTCGGCGTGGCCCTTCTCGACCCGGAGGACGTCGTCCGATGAGGCGGGAGTGGGAGTGCTCATGAGTCAGGGTCTCCGTCACGAAGAGGGGAGGAGGTCCGCAGGGTCACTGCGGCGGATTTCCGTGCTTGCGCGAGGGCAGATCGGCATGCTTGGTGCGCAGCATCGCCAGCGAGCGGATGAGGATCTCACGGGTCTCGGCGGGATCGATGACGTCGTCCACCAGACCGCGCTCGGCCGCGTAGTAGGGGTGCATCAGCTCGGACTTGTACTCCTTGACCATGCGCGTACGCATCGCCTCGGAGTCGGGGGCCTCGGCGATCTGCCGGCGGAAGATGACGTTGGCGGCGCCTTCGGCGCCCATCACCGCGATCTCGTTGGTCGGCCAGGCGTAGGTGAGGTCGGCCCCGATCGACTGGGAGTCCATGACGATGTAGGCACCTCCGTACGCCTTACGGAGGATCAGCGAGATCCTCGGCACGGTGGCGTTGCAGTAGGCGTAGAGCAGCTTCGCGCCGTGCCGGATGATCCCGCCGTGCTCCTGGTCGACGCCCGGAAGGAAGCCGGGGACATCCAGCAGCGTGACGATCGGGATATTGAAAGCGTCGCACATCTGGACAAAGCGCGCAGCCTTCTCACTGGCCTCGATGTCCAGGACCCCGGCGAGGCTCTGCGGCTGGTTGGCGACGATGCCGACCACCTGGCCGTCGAGGCGGGCCAGGGCGCAGATGATGTTGCGGGCCCAGCGCTCGTGGACCTCCAAGTGGTCGCCGTCGTCGACGAGTTCCTCGATGACCTTGGCCATGTCGTAGGGCCGGTTGCCGTCGGCGGGCACCAGGTCGAGCAGGATGTCCGAGCGGCGGTCCGCGGGGTCCTCGGAGGTGACGTGCGGCGGGTTCTCGCGGTTGTTCTGCGGCAACATCGAGAGCAGGTACCGCACTTCGGCGATGCAGGTCTCCTCGTCGTCGTACGCGAAGTGCGCGACGCCCGAGGTCTCGGCGTGCACATCGGCGCCGCCGAGGCCGTTCTGGGTGATCTCCTCGCCGGTGACCGCCTTGACCACGTCGGGCCCGGTGATGAACATCTGCGAGGTCTCGCGGACCATGAACACGAAGTCCGTGAGCGCCGGCGAGTACGCCGCGCCGCCCGCGCACGGACCCAGCATCACCGAGATCTGCGGGATGACGCCGGACGCCCTGGTGTTGCGCTGGAAGATGCCGCCGTAGCCCGCGAGGGCGCTGACGCCTTCCTGGATACGGGCGCCGGCGCCGTCGTTGAGGGAGACCAGTGGGGCACCGGCCGCGATGGCCATGTCCATGATCTTGTGGATCTTGGTGGCGTGCGCCTCACCGAGCGCGCCGCCGAAGATCCGGAAGTCGTGCGCGTAGACGAAGACGGTGCGGCCCTCGACCGTGCCCCAGCCGGTGATGACACCGTCGGTGTACGGCTTCTTGGACTCCAGGCCGAATCCGGTGGCGCGGTGCCGGCGCAGCTGCTCGACCTCGTTGAACGAGCCCGGGTCGAGAAGCAGCTCGATACGCTCCCGCGAGGTCAGCTTGCCCTTGGCGTGCTGCGCCTCGGTCGCCTTCTCGCTGGGCCCCCGCAGTGCCAGCTCACGGATCGCGTGCAGCTCGGCCACGCGCCCGCGCGCGTCGGTGGGCTCGTCCCCCGCGGAACCGGGGGACCCCGGGTTGCCCGCCGAGTCGGTCTCGTCCAAAACGGTCATGTAGCGACCTTACGAAGTCCACCCAGGAAAACGGGCCGTCGACTCCGTACAGTCTCCGGCCCGTTTTCCTGGTAGCCCCGAACAGAACCACTCCGCCATGCAGCCGAACCGACTGCTCAGAGGCCATGCGGCTTGTGGGGTCCGCACAAAGCGATCACCGCACGACGAGAACGGGTCAGAGGAGAGTCACCTCACACCGGTGGCTCGCGCAGGCCGTGCCGGGGGTGATGCGCAGCCGCAGCTCACGGCGGGTGGAGAGTACCTCGACGGACGGGTCATGGGCGACGACCCGGCGTACCGGACGGCGCCAGACGATCTCCAGGGGCTGCCCGGTCCTGGGCGGTTCGGCGACGTGCAGGGTAGCGGTACGGCCCCGGCGGCGCACCAGGACGCTCGCGGGAGCCGTTGAGGTGAGCGGGCCCGCCGTACCGGCCTGCCAGAAGTTCGCCGCGGTCACGCCGAGCGAGTGAACGGCCACGGCCTGGGCGCGGGCGTCGTTGGCGAGGACCGACAGCCAGTGCCGGTCGGCGGCGCGGGCCGCGACGGCCCGGCGCGATGCCCCGGGCAGCACGAGATAGGCGTACGTGGCGTCGGTGGGGTCGGTGCCGTGGTCGAGCCAGAGGGTCTGCCAGCGGCGGGTGCGGCGCTCGGTGGAGCTGGTGGTGTTGATGTCGGACCAGGCGCCGGTGCGGTCCTCGCGCAGGGTGCGCAGCGCGGCGCCGCCGGGCAGCACCCAGCCGCCGTGTCCTTCGAGGTGGGCCCAGCCGGGGCGGGCGCGGCCGTCCATGACGAAGGCCGGGGCGCCGTTCTCGCCGAGGTTGCGATTTTCCACGACCGTCTCGACGGGGACCCCGTCGGTGGCGGTGATCCCGGCGCCGAGGCAGATCACGGCGTCGTCCGCGAAGAACCAGGACTTACGGGCCTGGAGTGTGGAGTCGAGGCCCTTGAGGTGCTGTCCGACGGCCGCGAACTCGCCGTCGGTGGTGCCGCCGACCCACCGCACGGCGGGTTTGGGTTCGCCCCACTCGCCGCCCGCGCGGTCGGCGAGCCGCTTGGTCGAGACGGTGGTGCCGGGCAGCCGGTACCAGTCGACGGTGGGCCAGAACCAGTCCGTGTACTGGTCGCTCGGGCGTCCTGAGGGCCACCAGTAGAGCATTCCGGCGCCGGTGTGCCAGCCGCGCGGGTTCTCGCCGTTGCCGCACTCGTAGGCGGAGATCCGCTCCGACGCCATGGACAGCCCGGCGGTGAAGGCGGGTCTGCGGTGCACGGCGCGGTCCATCGCGGCGAACAGCTGGTGCCCGACGGGTTCGGGCGCGGCCGGGACCGTCGAGGCGGCGACCGCGTGCAGCCGGGACAGGTCGCCGACGCCGAACTGGTCGCCGGTGAGGATCGGGGTGACGGTGTCCCGTTCGATCCAGCCCTTGATCCTGCCGTACCAGCGGTCCCGTTCGGCGGGGCTCGCGCCGCCCGCGAGGAGGGCCATGGCGGCGATGATGCCCTGGCCGTGGAAGTGGTCGCCGCGCATCACCTTGCGGTCGTCGTTCTTGAGGTAACCCCGGCTGATGGCACGGCCGTTGACGCTGTCCATCGCCAGGCCGTCGACGATGAGCGGGGCATAGGCGTGTTCGACGCTGTCGAGGATGATCTGCTTGCCCGGGTCGGTGACCTCCCAGGTGGACCCGGCGAGCAGCGCGAAGAGCCGGCCGAGTCCGTCGAGCATGACCTGTCCGTAGGTGCCGGAGTAGGCGACCCAGGTGTGCTGGATGAACGAGCCGTCGGCGTACAGGCCGTCGCCCGATGTGACGTACGGGAAGACGGGTGAGAGCGCGTCGCGGGCGAGGGCGATCTTCTCGGGGGCGCGGCCGTTGATGCCGCGCAGGGCGACCGAGCGGCAGAGGTCGACCCGGTTGGCGCCGGTCGAGGTGCCGGAGTAGTCGCGCAGCATGGCGTCGGGGATGAAGTGGTCGACGGCGGCGCAGGCGGCATCCCGCTGTGCGGGGGTGAGCGCGTCGTACAGGGCCGCGACGATGTCCATGAGGAGGCGGGGGCTGCCGATCTGCCACTCCCACCAGTTGCCGTAGCGCGTGGTGGAGGGGTTGTAGACGGCGGCGCCGATGTGGTCGACGCCGCGCAGGATGTCGGCGAGAAGTCCGGCGTCGCCGGTGGATCCGGTGCCGTCCTGGACGTACGCCTGGGTCATCGTCCACAGCCTGCTGTAGCTCTGGGTGATGCCGCTCGGCGGGTCGAAGGGGTACTGGGGCCACAGGGAGCGGGCGGCGGGCGCCATGGTGGAGCGGAAGCCGCGTGCGAGGTCGCCGGTGGCCTTCAGGCGGGACGCGTACGGTTCGGCGCTCGCGTCGTAGCCGGTGCCGAGGGCGAGGTCGAGCCAGCGGGCGCGGAGGGCGTCGTATGCGTCACCGGCATCGGCGGCTCGGGACGCGGGGACGGAGGCGTTGGTGGACGCGCTTTCTGCGGCCGATGCGGCGGGCGCGAGCGCGAAGGGGGCTCCGGAGGCGGTCAGCGAGGCGGCGAGAAGGAAGGTGCGACGCGATGGAGTCATGGACATGCCCTATCAGCCGGGAGAAAGCGCTGTCTACGGTGCGGGCACCTTGGCCCCGCCGATGAGCGGGGCCATGGTGCGACACGTGGAGCGGGGTCGGCTCCGTCCGGGCGGTGGGTCAACTCCCGCAGTGGAAGCGGGCGTTGCCCCAGTCGGCGTGGTCATTGCCGTTGCCGTCACCGCCGTCGCCGACCACCAGGTCGACATACCGGGCGCCCGCGGTGTCGGCGCTCAGCGACCACGCGGGGTCGGTGGCCTTGAGCACGGGCGACCTGACCTTCTCGGTGCCGTCGGCGAGGACGCTGAACTGGACGCTGCCGCGCGTCGTCTGGACGTCGTCGACACCGACCTCGGCGGTGAAGGAGGCGCACCGGCCGCCGAGGTAGTAGCGGATCTTCGCGGGCGCGTGGGTGCCGAGTCCCTTCGGGTAGGTCACTCCCCCGATCCGGAGCGGACCGCCGTCGCCGGTGCCGGTCTCACCGTTGGAGAGGTCGCGTTCGACCGGGCCCCAGCCGTTCTCGCTGTCGGTCCAGTCGAGGTCGCTCGCCCAGGCGTCGGCGGTGGGCGGCGGCGGAAGGGTCCGTACCGAGGTGTCGGCGGTGAGGGTGCGGGCGCTCCCGCCCGCCGTGTACGTCGCCTTGGCGCCGAGCGTGTACGCGCGGTACGGGGCGTCCACCGGCGGGGTCACCTGCCAGGTGGCGGTGGCCTTGGCGCGGGGTGCGACCGGGTCGAGGGTCACGGGTCCGGCGGGCTCGGCCGTCCAGCCGTCGGGCAGGTCGAGCCGGACCGTGAGGTCCTTCGCGTCTGTCGACTCGTAGTTGGTGACGGTGGCCGTGACCTCGTTCTGCGCGCCGGGTTCCAGGGTCGGGGCCTTGGCGGCGACGGCGAGCGTGCCGCAGGCGGGCCGCTCGGCGGCGGGGCCGAGGTCGGTGACCGTGAAGTCGTCGAGGACGAAGTCGGCCTGGTCGGGGGCGTCGTCGCGCATCCGCAGACCCACCCAGGTGTCGCCGCAGCCCGCGGTGACCGTCTCGGTGAAGTGCCCGGTGGTGCGCCGCTGCCCGATCGCGGTGCGCCGGGTCTCGACGGACTGCGGCGCCCCGTCCGCGAGTTGGTCGTATCCGGTGACCCATGCGAAGGCGCCGGAGTGGCTTGCCTGGTAGTCGTAGGCGACGCGGTAGGCGTGCCCGGCCTTCAGCGGAACGGTGGCCGGGGTGGTGCGGTAGACGAGGCCGTTGTTGCCCTCGTGCGTCTTCAGCGACTGGCCGCCGCCGAGGACGTCGTCCACGAGCTTCCCGTTCCAGCCGGCCTGGGTGTACGGGGCGTGCTTCTGGGAGATGCTGGTGCGCGGGTCGGTGACGCCACCGCCGGCGCCCTTCACGAAGGGGCCCCAGCCCTGGTCGACGTCCTCGAAGTCCTCGGAGACGAGGGTGCCGGGAGCCTGCGCCGGGTCGTTGCGCACCACGCGGACATCGTCCACCCGGACCCGTGCGGCCGACCCCGCCGCCGCCTCGACCCGCAGGGTCGCGCGGCCGTCCTTCGGTGCGGTGAAGGTGACCTTGGCGCGCTGCATGTAGGTGCCGTGCCAGTCGCTCGCGGCGACCGTGTTCTTCAGCGTGGAGCGCTCGACGGTCACGGACGCGCCGCCCGCCGACAGGGTGGTACGGCGCTCCTTGCCGGGTTCGACCTCCAGCCAGGCGGAGGCGGTGTACCGCTTGCCGGGCGTGAGACCGGTGAGGCGCTGCTCGACGGCGGCCTGCGAACTCCCGCTCAGCGCGGCGCTGTTGCGGCCGTTGCCGTCGGTGTACCGGGCGACCGTGCCGGTGGTGCGCCAGTCGCCGAGCCGGGCGTCGTTGAAGCCGGGGTCCTGGACGGGGGTGCCCTCGCCCCAGGCGGCGTCGGCGGCCTTCGGGGTGCGGCCCACCGGGTAGAGGACGTAGGGCTGTCCGGCCTCGGCGGTCAGGGTGACCTTGCCGTCCTTGGCCCGCACGGTGCCGGTCTTCACCCGCCCGTTGTCGGTGAGCCGGTAGACGGTGTACGAGGTGCCGGGCACCGCCCAACTCGTCGTACCGCCGGACTTGTTGTAGTGGTACAGCTTCTTGCCGTCGTCCCAGGGCAGCAGGTAGTCCGTGCCGTCCAGGACCTTTCTGCCGTGGTCGTAGAAGGTGCGGCGGCCGTCCTCGACGGTGCCGCGGACCTCGCCCGTGAAGGTGATGTCGTCGCCGTTCCAGCGGGTGATCCGCTCGTGCTGGAGGTACTTGGCGGGCAGGTCGCGCTGCCAGATCGTGTCGTAGAAGGCGTTCCAGTCGTTCTCGCCGGTCCAGCCCTCGAAGTCGTCGAGGGCGGTCTGGCCGAGGACGGGGTCGTTGTTCCAGACGTCCTTCTCGCCGTTGCGGATGAAGCGGATGATCTTCGAGTTGAGGCCCTTGGCGGTGGGGCCGCCGTAGTCGAGGTCGTTGGCCCAGTGCGACCAGAGGGACTGGCGCTCGAACTTGTCCGCCCACTCGGTGGCCAGACCCCAGCCCTGCTCGCGTATGACGTCGGCGGTCTGCTCGGCGATCCAGCCGTGCGTGTAGTACACGTCGACGTAGATCATGGACAGGTTCGGGTCGGTCTCGTCCCGCAACTCCTTGAAGCGGCGGGCGAGTTGACCGCTGTTCAGATCGCGGCGCTGGTCGATGTAGTAGCTCTGGTTGAGCCAGTCCCAGCCGGGCTTGGACTTGTCGACCAACTGCTCGCTGAAGTTCTTGGCCTCCGGGTACGCCTCGGTGGCGTTGACGTGCACGCCGAAGGTCGCACCCCACTTCTTGCCGTTCCTCAGCAGCTTGTTGAGGTCGGTGAGGCCGCCGGCCCGCTGGTTGATGTTGCCGCCGTAGTCGGGGTGGGCCGAGTCGTGGCCCTCGGACGCGTACCCCTTGAGCAGCGCGAACTGGCCGAGTCCATCGGTGGCGAGGGAGATCCGCTTGACGTCGTCCAGGGTGCGCAGGAAGGGGTGCGTGGCCTGGCTGGCGAAGTTGAACGGGATATGGCTGATCACCCGGTCCGGTGTCTCGTCGGAGCCCTGGGCCTTGACGCCGATGGTGCGGAAGGCGACGGCGCCGTCCTGCCAGTCGACCTTTCCGTCACCGTTGGCGTCGGGCGTGACGACGACCTTCGCCCAGGGCAGCGCGTCGCCCTTGGCGGGCGCGGGGGCCCCTTCGCCGCGGTAGGTCCACTGGCCCGACCAGACCCCGACCCGGGTCGAGCCGTCGGCCTCCTTACGGGCCTGGTGCCAGAGCCGGGCGGCGTCCCCGCCGGTGGCCCCGCTCGGCTTGTCGTAGCTGGAGTTGGACTCGACGGCGGCGGCCAGCGTGCCGGTGTTGACCAGCGCGTAGGACGCGCCGACCGGTGCGGCGTCGGCCGGGGTCGCCCCGGTGACCTCGCCGAAGACGTCGGCGGTACGGGTCGAGTCGTCGTCGATCCGGGTGAACGCCGTCCGGGCGCCCCCGTCCGCGCTGCCGACCGACACCAGGTCGTGCCCGGGGATGTCGAGGGTGCCGACGCGGAAGGCGGCGGTGTCGCGGACGGCGGTCACCTTGAAGGTGGTGGCCCGCCCGGACACGGACAGGGTGGCGTCGATCTCGACCCCGGGCAGATCGGGAAAGCCCAGCGTGTACGCGGCCGTGGCCCCCCGGATCTCGGGGGCGCCGGTCAGTCGGACGGCATGGGCCGTGCCGTTCAACGTGACCTCGGTGACGGGACGCGTCGAGCCGAGGAGCCGGGCGCCGGTGGCCCGGTCGGTGTACGCGAGGACGCGCGGGAAGTCGTCGGCGACGGTGACGGTGAGCCGGGACGACGCGATGTCGGCACCGGCGGCCTGAGCGGCGACGGCGGCCGATGGGGTGGGGGCGGCGCCGGTGGCGGGAAGTGCGGGGCCCGCCAGGGCGAACACGACGGACGAAGCGGCGGCAGTGACGCACGCGGCACGGAATCTTCGCGACATGGAGACCTGGGTATCGGCGCCACAACCACGGGGTCAACGGACGGGGTCCCGATGGACGGCGGCAGTCCAAGTACCGCTTTCGTTAAGTCCAAGCGACCCGCCGGCGAACGGCCGGGCACCCCTGGCATGGGGTACCCGACCGTGAGCCGTCGGTCGACCGTGACTAACAGCCGCCGCAGTTGTAGTACGTCACGTCCCAGTGGTTGCCCTCGTCCGCGTACACGTTGCCGGATCCGGACTGCCACTGCGGGGAGCCGTCACCGCGTACACCGATGTAAGTGAACGTGTTCTTGATGTAGTTGGTGACACAGGTGTTCTTGCCGTAGTCGAGCTTGTAGCCGTTCCAGTGCGAGTAGGTACCGCTGGCGTGACCCGTCTCGGTGCCTCCGGTGATGTTGAGGGCGCATCCGGTGGCCCGCTTCAGGGTCTGGGCGCCCTGGGCGGAGGTGAGGTTGAGCTGGTCGAAGGAGGTACAGGTCGCGACATTGCGGTTCGAGCAACCGCCGGACGACGACCAGGTGATACCGACCTGGCTGAACATCGACGTCGCGGTGGCATGGGTGATCTTCGTGGCGGCGAACGCGTCGCCCGCACTGCTCAGGACGCCGAATCCCGGCGCCAGGAAAGCGCCGGTGACCAGAGCTAGCGTGGTGACGACGGAACGGAGCTTCGGACGGTGCTTCATGTGGGGGTTCCTCCCTGCTGATGACCGTGCTGTGGGGTGGGACAGCCGAGACCGTGCGAGACCGGACACGGCTGATGACCGTGCCGGCCCTGGTGCGGCGGTGCAGGTGGAGCAAGGAGATGGTGCCCGAGGTCTACGCGCGTCCGCCAGAGGGCGTACACGACCATCCCGTACGGATGGAAATGATCACCGCGAAGTAACCGCCGCGACACGTCCCGTTCGATGTTGAAACTTGAACGGAATGGGACTATGGTCAACGTCATTGAAGTTTCAACAGCTTCGGCGGAGCCGGGGCTCGTCCCCAAGGAGCAGTCATGGGAATCTTCGGCCGCAAGAACGACAACCCCGACGCGGGCCCGGCGGCGGCGACCGCGGTCAGTCCGGATCTCGCGGCCCTGACCGGCGATTACACGCTCGACCCGGCGCACAGCTCGATCGGCTTCGTGGCCCGGCACGCGATGGTGACCAACGTCAGGGGCAGCTTCCTCCAGTTCGAGGGCACCCTGCGGCTGGACGGCGCGGACCCGTCGAAGTCGACCGCCTCGATCGACGTGACGATGGACAGCATCGAGACCGGCTCGTCCGACCGGGACACGCATCTGAAGAGCTCGGACTTCTTCGACACCGAGAAGTACCCGAAGATGACTTTCCGTTCCACTGCGGCCGAGGCGCTCGGCGGCGACGACTACCGCATCACCGGCGACCTCTCGGTCCTCGGTACGACCAAGCCGATCACGATCGACCTGGAGTTCAACGGCGCCGCGAAGGACCCCTTCGGCAACGAGCGCGTCGGCTTCGAGGGCAAGACCGAGCTGATCCGTTCGGAGTGGGGCCTGACCTGGAACGCCGCCCTGGAGACCGGTGGCGTCCTTGTCTCGGACAAGATCAAGCTCGTCTTCGACATCTCGGCGATCAAGACCGTCGCCGCCTGAGCCGAAGCCGGCACCGGGGACGGGTACCCACCGGCGACGGTGCCTGCCCGTCCCCCGGCCACCGGAATCCCGGCCACCGCAAGCCTGGCCACCGGAATCCCGGTCGGCGCAGGCCCGGTCAGCGGAAGCCCGGTCGGCGGAGGGAACTCAGCGGCTCAGAAGCCGCCGCCGAAGTCCCCTCCCCCGCCGAAGTCGCCACCGCCACCGAAGTCCCCGCCGCCACCGAACCCGCCGCCGAAGTCGCCCGGGTCGAAGTCGGCGCCCGAGACATCACCGCCGTCGTATCCGGCGCCCGCTCCGAAGTCGCCGTATCCGGAGCCGTAGTCGGCCGCATAGGCGGGGCTCGCCATCATGCTGCCGAGCATCGTGCCGACGAGCAGGCCGGGGAGCAGTCCGCCGCCGAAGTAGCCGCCCGCCCAGGGCCCGTAGGCCGGACCCGCCTCGTAGTACGGGCGGCGGCCCGTCTCCGTGTCGACCTCGCGGACCATCGGGTCCGCGCCGTCCCGCAGCCGTGCCTCGTCCGCCGCGCACACCGGCACCTCACGCGGGGCGCCCGTCGGCGGCGCCCACTCCGCGTCCGTCACGGCCGGGCCGTGCCGCGGGTCGAAGAAGCAGGGCGGGCGCCGCTCGGGCAGCGCGCGCCCCTCGCGCCGTGCGGCGAGCTGTGCCAGCGAGAAACGGCCGTCCTCCAGGGCCTGGGTGACCCCTCGTACGTCCTCCGGCCGCTGCGCGGAGCCCATGGCCGACTTCGCGTTCTCGTACGCGTCCAGGGCCCGCTCGTAGTCGCCGCGCATCGCGTCGTCCGCGCCCTGTTCGGCGGGGTGGAAGTCGAGCCGGTCCAGTTCCTCGCCGAAGGCGGTGATGTCCTCGTCGACGACGACCCGCAGCTTCTCCAGGGCCGCGCGCTGCTCCTCCTCGCGCCGCCGGGTGTTGCGGCGCGACACGGCGTACGCGCCCGCCCCGCCGATGACGACGACCGCGCCGACGCCGATCAGCGCCCCGGTCGGGAAGGACGACCCCGTATCCGAAGCCGAGCCGCCCCAGGACGCGGGCGCCGAACCGTGGGCGGTACGCACGGCCCGGTCCACGAAGTCGCCGAGCTGGGTGGCCGTGACGGTCTCGCCCTGGACGCTGGTCACCAGATTGCGTACGGCGGTCTGCGGCATCACGGCCCTGTCCGCGCGGGCGTCGAATCCGGAGCCGAGACGAACGCCGTAGACGCCCGTGATGCCGGTGTCGGTGCGCAGGTCACCGAACAGGTTCTGGGTGGGGAAGCCCTGCGGGAGTACGGCGACGAAGACCGGTTTGTCCGCGTCCTTGATCTTCTTGGCCAGGGCGTTGGCCTCGGCCGCCGGGAGCTGGGCGGAGGCCGCCGGGTCGACGTAGACGGGGTTCTTGCGGAGCGCGTCCCCGATCGTGCCGATGTCGGTCGCGGTCACGGAACCGGTGGCCGCCGCGGCGGGCGGCGCGGTCAGGGGCAGTGCCACCATCGCGGCGGCGGCCAGGAGGAACGCCGGACCCCGTAGCACCCGGAGCCCTCTGTGCGGTGCGGCCTTCATGCCTTCGACGCTACCTGAAGCCCTCGCGGAATGACCTGGCACAGAACTGCGCGCGGAACACGCGGAGCGCGAAGAGACAGCCCGTCCCGGGTCCGCACCTTGCCCGGGACGGGCTGTCTCGCTCGGGGGGCCCTCGGTCAGGACCCGGTACTCAGCCGGCCGTACTCAGGCGGCTGTATTCAGCCCGCTCCACTCAGCCCGCCACCGCCCGGTACGCGGCAGTCAGCTTCACCACCGCGTCCTTGTAGTGACCGGTGAGCAGCAGGTGGTCGGCGTCCGCGAAGGGCTTCGCGACCGCCGCCGTCATGGTCGGCCCGGCCGTCTGCCCGGCCTTCTGCTGGACCAGGAGCCGCGCCTGCGTGACCGCCTCACGCCCGGCCCGCTCGGAGTGCGCCTTCTCGGCGACCGAGGCCGCGAGCTGGAGCAGCTTCAGGGTCAGCTCGCCGCCCTGCGGCACCCGCGTCTTCGTGGTCAGCCCCCAGCCGTACGGGAACTGCGGGTCGTACGAGGAGTCGCCGACGTTGATCGGGAGCTGGGCCTGCGACTTCGGCCAGGTGACCGGGGACTGCCCGGTGAAGGGCAGCTTGCCGTAGACGACGTCCGCGACGCCGTCGCCCTCGGTGCCCGGCAGCCAGGAGGCCACCAGCGCGTCGATGTCGCCGAGCCGGTCGCCGATGAGCTGGGGGCGCCCGGAGACGATGAGCACCGCGCACTTCATGGCCGCGCACACCGTGTCCACGGCGGCCTTGTCGGCCGCGCTCAGCTCCAGGTCGTGGCCGTTGCCGACATCGCCGATGCCCTCGGCGTAGGGGGTCTCGCCGACGACCACGACACCCACGTCGTAGCCGTCCGTGGCGGCCGAGGCGTCCTTGCTGTAGGTGATGTCGGCGCCGGGTGCGGCCTTCTTCAGCCCCTGGAGGATCGTGGTGCCGTCGGTGGTCTTCCCGGACGCGCCCTGCCAGGTGATGGTCCAGCCGCCGGTCTGGTTGCCGATGTCGTCGGCGTTGGACCCGGCGACATACACCTTCTGGGACGGCTTCAGCGGGAGGACACCGCCCGCGTTCTTCAGCAGGACCTGCGACTCGGCGGCTGCCTGCCGGGCGACGGCGCGGTGTTCCGCCGAACCGATCTTGTTCTGGAGCGAGGTGGCTGCTTTTCCGACGTATCGCTTCTCGAAGAGCCCGAGCTTGAACTTCTGGGTGAGGATCCGCGCCACGGCGTCGTCGATCCGCCGCGTGCTGATCCGGCCCGCCCCGACCTCGTCGGTGAGCGTCGAGTGGAAGGTGCGGTACTCGGTCGGGACCATGATCATGTCGAGTCCGGCGTTGATCGAGGTCCGCACGTCGGACGCGTAGTCGCCGGGGATCTGGTCGATGGCCTGCCAGTCGCTGATGACGAAGCCGTCGAAGCCCATCCGGTCCTTGAGGACGCCGTTGATCATCTCGGCGTCGGCGTGCATCTTCACCGGGCCCTTGTCGTCGCCGATGATGTCGAGCGACGAGTAGGACGGCATGACGGTGCCGACGCCCCGCTTGACCGCCTCCTCGAACGGCGCGAGGTGCACGGCCTCCAGCTCCTGCCGGGTGACCCGGGTGACGCCCTGGTCGATGGTGTACGAGCCGGTGGTCGAGGAGCCGTATGCGGTGCCGCCGTCGCCGACATAGTGCTTGGCGGTGGCGAGCACCTTGTCGTTGCGGGCGAGGTCCTTGCCGCTGGGGTGGCCCTGGAAGCCCTGGACGACGGTCTCCAGCGAGTCGACCAGCGCCGGGTCCTCACCGAAGGACTCGTACGAGCGGCCCCAGCGCTCGTCACGCGTCACGCACAGGCAGGGCGCGAAGTCCCAGGGAATGCCGGTGGCGCGTACCTCGGCGGCGGTGACGGCGCCCGTCTTCTCGGCGAGCGCGGGGTCGCGGGTGGCGCCGATGCCGATGTTGTGCGGCATGACGGTGGCGCCGACCAGGTTGTTGTGACCGTGCACCGCGTCCACGCCGTAGATCAGCGGGATCTGGAAGCGGGTCGCCTGGGCGCGCAACTGGAAGCCGTCGATCATCTTGGACCAGGCGGCGGGCGTGTTCGGGTTGGGCACGGAGCCGCCGCCGGAGAGCAGTGAGCCGAGGTCGTAGGAGGCGATGTCGCCCGGGGTCTTGAGGGCGTTGCGCTCGGCCTGGGTCATCTGACCGGCCTTCTCGGCCAGGGACATCCGCGACAGCAGATCGGCGACCCGCTTCTTCACGGGCAGCTTCGGGTCGAGATACGGCAGTCCGTGCGCGTCGATGACGACCTGCGGGTTCTCGGCGGGCGGCTTGGCGCCGGTGACGGTCAGCTTCAGCGGGATCGTCTGCGCGGACTCGGCCGCCTTGTCACGGAGCGTCCGTACGGGGACGGTGCGTGAGGTGCCGGACGCGGTGCCCGCGGGGAAGGTGACCTCGCCGCTGACCGGGGTGTAGTCCTTGCCGGCCTCGGCGGTGCCGCCCTCGGTGGTGTAGGCGACGGTGACCGGCTCTTCGAGGGGGACGGTCCCGGTGGTGGCGACGGAGATCTTGACGTCGGCCGTCGCGCCCTCCTTGACCGGGTACACGGCCGCGTCGGTGAGGACGTTGGCCTTGAGGGACGGGTCGGCCTTGCCGTACAGCTCGACGTTGTCCATGGCGAAGGCGCCGGGGGCGCCGGTGGGGAGGGTGAGCGCGTAGCCCCACATCTCGGTCAGGCCGAGGATGTGGTCGATGCCGCCGACCGGCTGGTAGTCGGTGCGGTACTCGAAGTCGCCGAACGGGATCTCGACCTGGTGCCAGCCCTCCCAGTCGTCCGTGAAGGAGGTCGTCCACAGCTCGGACGCCTCGCCGTGGACGCCGCCGTCCTTGATCTCGAAGTTGATCTTCTTGCCCGAACCGGGCGGCAGGGGCGCGGTGTTCTGGCCGTACCACCAGAAGCGGATGCCCTTGGACGCCGACCAGTCGTGGGCCGGCTCGTTCGCTGCGAAGTCGTGCGAGAAGCCGCCGTAGCCGCTGATGTCATAGGTGCCGGAGAGCACCTTGGCGCCCTCGGGGGCGTCGGCGCGGTCCTCCAACTTCAGCGTGGGCGGGTCGTCGGCGTCGCCGCCCCAGGTGAAGATCCCCTCAGCGGGCTGGCCGCCGAAGGGCACCTCGCCCTCGAAGCGGTCGACGGCGACCGGCGCGGGGTCGTCGGCTCCGGTCGCCGGTCCGGCGGCGGCGAACGGCAGCAGACCGGCGAGGAGCCCGGCGGCGACGAGCAGGGCGGTACGCCGTCTTCCGGTCCCCTCCGGACGGCGGGGGGCAACTCTTCGCATGGGTGTCCCTTCGAGCGGGGCGGCTCTCAACCCTCACTGAACTCTCATGACTTAGATCAGGGCGTGAGTTAACTGGTGCGCATCGTGGCCCGTCAAGACTTCACGTCAGATCCGGTACACAGCCAACGTTCCGGCGGTGGAACGCCTTTGTGCGTTCAGCTTATGAAGTCCGCCCCTCTTGACGAGTGCGCCACGTCGTCATTTACTCACGCCTCGCACGCCCCCTCACCCCCCATCAGAAGGGCGGCGCTCGATGAGAACCCCCACGAGAGCGGGCCGGATCACCCGGTCACTGCTCGCCGGATTTCTGGTCGCCGGCGGTCTGACCGGCGCGTTGTCCGGTCCCGCGCACGCGGCCGGCGAACAGGTCACGGCCTGGCTCACGACGACGGACGACAGCGGCGGACGCCATGTCGTACGGGGTCTTGAGGCCCAGGCGCCGTTCGGTTTCCAGCCGAACAGCGGCGGCAGTGGCGAGAACATCTCGGTCGACGAGAACACCCGGTACCAGACCTTCACGGGCGGCGGCGCGTCCTTCACGGACACGGCGGCGTGGCTGATGAACAGCAGCGGCGCGCTGACGCAGGCGACGCGGGACGCGACGATGCGCAAGCTGTTCTCGCCGACGGACGGCATCGGACTGTCGTTCCTGCGCAATCCGATGGGCGGCTCGGACCTCGCCCGGTTCGGCTACACGTACGACGACATCCCGGCCGGGCAGACCGATCCCAATCTGAACCAGTTCTCGATCGCACACGATCTGGCGGACGTCGTCCCGCTGACGAAACAGGCCAGGTCGCTCAATCCGGCGCTCACCGTGATGGCGTCGCCGTGGACCGCGCCCGCCTGGATGAAGGACAACGGACAGCTCAACGGCGGCTGGCTGAAGGCCGAGAACTACGGGGCATACGCGTCGTACTTCGTGAAGTACGTGCAGGCGTACCAGGCGCAGGGCGTGCCGATCGCCTATGTGACCGCGCAGAACGAGCCGACGTGCTGTGCCGGCTATCCGTCGATGAGCTGGAACGGCTCCGGGCTCGCCTACTTCACCAAGAGCGAGCTGCTGCCGAAGCTCCAGGCGGCGGGCCTGTCCACGAAGGTCCTGGCACACGACTGGAACTGGGACACCTACGACGCCTACGCGGCGCAGACCGTGGACGACGCGGCGGTACGGTCGCATCCGAACTTCGGTGGGATCGCGTGGCACGGGTACGGCGGTGACGTGGCGAAGCAGACCACGGTGCACAACCAGTATCCGCAGCTCGACGCCTTCGGTACCGAGCACTCGGGCGGCACCTGGATCGCCAACCAGCAGCGCGAGGACATGAGCAACATCATCGACTACACCCGTAACTGGGCGAAGTCGGTGACCAAGTGGTCGCTGGCCGTGGACCAGAACAGGGGCCCGCACAACGGCGGTTGCGGCACCTGCGACGGGTTCATCACCGTCCACAACGGCGATGCGCGGCACGGGCAGGTCGACTGCACGATCGAGTACTACACGATGGGCCATCTGACGAAGTTCGTCCGGCCGGGCGCCCAGCGCATCGCGTCGACGGCGAGCACATCGGTGCCGAACGTCGCCTGGCGCAACACGGACGGTTCCAAGGCCCTGATCGCGTACAACGACTCCACGTCGGCGAAGACGGTGACGATCAACTGGGGCGCGCAGCACGCCACATACTCGCTGCCGGGCAAGACGTCCGCGACGTTCACCTGGTCGGGTACGCAGTCGGGCGGCGCGGAGACCTCGGGCGCCTTCACCGGGCTCGCGGGCAAGTGCCTGGACGTGGCGGGCGGTTCATCGGCGAACGGTACGGCGGTACAGCTCTGGGACTGCAACGGTTCCACGGCGCAGCGCTGGACCGTGAAGGCCGACGGCTCGATCCAGGCGCTCGGCAAGTGCCTGGACGTCACCGCGGCGGCCACCACGGACGGCGCGAAGATCCAGCTGTACGACTGCAACGGGACCGGAGCCCAGCGCTGGACGTACAACGCCTCGACGGGCGACGTGGTCAACGCGGCGGCGAACAAGTGCCTGGACGTCACGGACAACTCGTCGGCGAACGGGGCGAGAGCCCAGATCTGGTCGTGCACGGGCGCGGCGAACCAGAAGTGGCGCTTGCAGTGACCCGCCCACCGGCGGCGCCCCGACAGGTCCGGGCCGATACGGCCTGACCGGTCCGGGCGCGGCCGGTGGAGTACTACTCGGTCGGGTCGGTCGGCTCGACGCCCGCGCGGAGCAGGCCGTAGGTGTACGCGTCCTCCAGGGCCTGCCAGGACGCGGCGATGACGTTGTCGGCGACGCCCACCGTGGACCACTCGTCGGTGCCGTCGCCCGTGGAGATCAGCACACGGGTCGTGGAGCTGGTGCCGTGCTTGCCCTCCAGGATGCGGACCTTGTAGTCGACGAGTTCGAATTTGGCGAGCTGCGGGTGCAGCCGCTCCAGGGCCACGCGCAGGGCCCGGTCGAGGGCGTTGACCGGGCCGTTGCCCTCGGCCGTGGCGACGATGCGCTCGCCCTTGGCCCAGATTTTGACGGTGGCCTCGTTGGCGTGGGTGCCGTCGGGGCGGTCCTCGGTGATCGCCCGCCAGGACTCGGTACGGAAGTACCGGATCGCGCGGCCCTCGGCCTCCTCGCGCAGCAGCAGCTCGAAGGAGGCGTCGGCCGCCTCGTACGTGTAGCCCTTCAGCTCGCGTTCCTTGACGCGGGCCACCACCCGGCCGACCAGTTCGCGGTCGCCGCCGAGGTCGATGCCGAGTTCCTTGCCCTTCAGCTCGATCGAGGCCCGGCCCGCCATGTCGGAGACCAGCATCCGGATCCGGTTGCCGACCTGCTCCGGGTCGATGTGCTGGTACAGATCCGGGTCGACCTTGATCGCCGACGCGTGCAGCCCGGCCTTGTGCGCGAACGCCGACACACCGACGTACGGCTGGTGCGTGGACGGGGTGAGGTTGACGACCTCGGCGATGGCGTGCGAGACACGGGTCATCTCGCGGAGCTTCCCCTGGGGCAGCACCGTCTTGCCGTACTTCAGCTCCAGGGCCGCGACGACGGGGAACAGGTTGGCGTTGCCGACGCGCTCGCCGTAGCCGTTGGCCGTGCACTGCACATGGGTGGCGCCCGCGTCCACGGCGGCCAGCGTGTTGGCGACCGCGCAGCCCGTGTCGTCCTGGGCGTGGATCCCGAGCCGGGCGCCGGTGTCCGCGAGGACCGTGGACACGATGGCCTGGATCTGCGCGGGCAGCATGCCCCCGTTGGTGTCACAGAGCACGACCACATCGGCCCCGGCCTCGCTCGCCGCCCGGACCACGGCCTTCGCGTACTCCGGGTTGGCGCGGTAGCCGTCGAAGAAGTGCTCGCAGTCGACGAAGACCCGCCGGCCCTGCTCGCGCAGGAAGGAGACGGTGTCGCTGACCATCGCCAGGTTCTCGTCCAGCGTCGTGCGCAGTGCCAGTTCCACATGCCGGTCGTGGGACTTCGCGACCAGCGTGATCACCGGGGCGCCGGACGTGAGCAGCGCCTTGACCTGCGGGTCGTCGGCGGCCTTCGCGCCGGCTCTGCGGGTGGCGCCGAACGCGACGAGCTGGGCGTGCCGGAACGTGATCTCCTGCTGGGCGCGGGCGAAGAACTCGGTGTCCCGCGGGTTGGCCCCCGGCCAGCCGCCCTCGATGAAGCCCACGCCGAAGTCGTCCAGGTGACGTGCGATGGTCAGCTTGTCCGCGACGGTGAGGTTGATGCCCTCGCGCTGGGCGCCGTCGCGCAGCGTCGTGTCGAAGACGTGGAAACTGTCGTCTGTGGCCTGACTGCTCATGTCTGGGTGCTTCCTGTCGGATGAGTGGCTCCGGAATTCATGGCTCCACTTGCCCCCATCATCGCGCGCGGTCCGTCTCCGGCCGGGTTGAGGTCCGGGAAACGAAAAAACCCCTCGCGGGTGCGAGAGGTCTGCGCGCGGGTCTGGGGCACGGTGCCGCTGCCGCGGGTTTTCCGCGGTCGGCGGTCACTGCGGACCGGCGCGCCTGCTGCCGATAATCATGGCGAACGATGGCACATGGGCATCCTGCCATAGACCAGGGAATTAGCGTGGGGTGGTCTCACGGGTTGGACATTGGCTCAGGTTGTCGTTTCGGGTGCCGTCTCCTTGGGGCTGTGCCCACGCGTCCCGCCCTGCGGGACGCCTGCCCACAGCAGGGGTGGCGCGTTCTCCGGGATCGCTTTCAGGTCCAGATCCCTCGTCTCCCTCATCGTGATGTAGACCACCAAGGAGACCGCCGCGCAGCCTGCTACGTACCAGTAGAAGCCTGATTCGATGCCCGTGTTCTTGAACCAGAGGGCGACGTATTCGGCTGTGCCGCCGAAGAGGGCGTTGGCGATGGCGTACGGGAGGGCTACGCCGAGGGCGCGGATGCCGGTCGGGAAGAGTTCCGCCTTCACACAGGCGTTGATCGACGTGTAGCCGGTGATCACGACGAGGGCCAGCAGGGACAGGCCGAAAGCGGGCCAGAAGGAGCCCGCGTGCTTCAGGAGGGTCAGGATCGGCACGGTCAGGAGGGTCGAGCCGATCGCGAAGGTGATCAGCAGGGGGCGGCGCCCGATCCGGTCGGACAGCATGCCCGCGAGCGGCTGGAGGCAGGCGAAGACGGTCAGCGCGCAGAACGAGACCAGGGTCGCGGTCTCCTTGGAGAGCCCGGCGGAATTGGAGAGGTACTTCGTCAGGTAGGTCGTGTACGTGTAGTACGCGAGCGTGCCGCCCATGGTGAGGGCGATGACGAGGAACGCCTCCCGCTTGTGCCGCAGGAGCGCCTTGATCGTGCCCTTCTCCTCGCCGGCCGCGAGGCCCGAGTCGGCGGACTCCTCGTACACCTCCGTCTCCAGCATGGTGCGGCGGAGGTAGAAGACCACGGCGGCGCCGAGGGCGCCCACGATGAACGGGATGCGCCAGCCCCAGCTGTGCAGGGCGTCGTCGGAGAGGGTGCGCTGGAGCACGATCAGCAGGCCCAGGCCGAGGATCTGGCCCACGGTCATCGACACGTACTGGAAGCTGGAGGCGAAGCCGCGGCGCTTGGGGTCGGACGCCTCGGTGAGGTAGGTGGCGCTGGCGGCGTACTCGCCGCCGACCGAGAGGCCCTGGAGCATCCGGGCGATCAGGAGGACGACGGCTCCCCCGTAGCCCGCGACGGCGTAGGTCGGCGCGGCGGCGATAAGGACGGCGGACGCCGACATCAGGGTGACGGTGAGGGTCAGCGCCGCCTTGCGGCCCTTGCGGTCACCGACCCGGCCGAGCAGCCAGCCGCCGACCGGCCGCATGAAGAACCCGACGGCGAAGATGCCGGCGGTGTTCATCAGCTGGGCGGTGGGGTTCCCGCTCGGGAAGAAGGAGCCCGCGAAGTAGGTGGCGAAGCTCGCGTACACGAACCAGTCGAACCACTCGACCATGTTGCCGGCGGAGCCGACCCAGATCTTCTTCCACTGCTCTCGTCCCATGACCGGCCACCGTGCCGGAACGATCACCACCGCGACAAGGACGCCGCACGCAACGATCAGGCGTACTTACGTGCTTTGTGGTCATGGCCGTCATCGCTGTGGGCGCGGGCGCGGGGTCAGCGAACCGTCCAGGAACTCCCGTACGTGCGTGAGGATCTGGGCCCGGTCGGTGCCGCGCAGGCCGATCGCGACATGGATGCTGAAGCCGTCGAGGAGGGCGCGCAGCCGGGCTGCGAACCGGTCCGGTTCGACCGGAGGGAACTCGCCACTCGTCACCCCTTCGGTGAGGAGGGCGACGAGGTCCCGGTGCCAGGCGCCCTCGATACGGGCCTGCCGGTCGCGGCCGTCCTCGTCGGCGTTGAGGGAGCGGTTCCAGACCTCCAGCCAGAGGGTCCAGTGCGGGTCTCGGTGGCCGTCGGGGACATACAGGTCGACATAGGCGTCGAGGCGTTCGCGTGCGGTGCCGGGGCCCGCGAGGAGGTGTTCGCGTGCGGTGCCGAGCCGGCCCTCGCTCCACTCCAGGGTGCGCAGCAGCAGTTCGTCCTTGGTGCGGAAGTAGTAGAGGAGATGGCCGCTGCTCATGTCGACCTCGCGGCCGAGCGCGGCCATGGTCAGCTTCTCCAGGCCCCGGTCCGCGATCATCGCCATGGCGGCGGCGAGTACGTCCTCGCGCGGTGGCGCGTGCTTGCGGGCACGGGCGCTACCGGCCATGCGTTCCTCCCTGGTCCCGGGGTTTCCGTGCTGGTGTGCCGTGCCGCTCGGGTGCTGTGGCGTCACACCCGTGGCTGCTGCTGGGTGATGCAGTGGATGCCGCCGCCGCCCGCGAAGATCGTACGGGCGTCGACCAGGGTCACGGTCCTGGCCGGGAACAGCCGTCGGAAGATACCGGCGGCCTCCTCGTCGCGGGGGTCGTCGAAGGAGCACAGGACGACGCCGTCGTTGCAGAGGTAGTGGTTGATGTAGGAGTGATCGAGCCAGCCGTCGTCGTCGGCGAGGACGGTCGGGGCGGGGATCTCCACGATCTCCAGGGCCCGGCCGCGCGCGTCGGTACGGCCCCTGAGCAGGCCGGCGATCTCCCGGGTCAGCTCGTGGTCGGGGTGGGCCGGATCGGGCTGGGCGTGCACCATGACGACACCGGGCGCGGCGAACGCGGCGACGATGTCGACATGGCCCCGGGTGCCGAACTCGCCGTAGTCACCGGTCAGTCCGCGCGGCAGCCAGATCGCCTCGGTGGTGCCGATCCGGGCGTGGATCTCGGCCTCGACCCGCTCGCGCGTCCAGCCCGGGTTACGGTCCGGGTCGAGCTGCACGGTGTCGGTGAGCAGGACGGTGCCCTCGCCGTCGACATGGAGGCCACCGCCCTCGTTGACCAAGGGTGAGGAGTGGACCGGCACACCCGCGAGGTCGGCGACCTGCCGGGCGATCTTCGCGTCGTGCTCCCAGCGGGCCCACTCCTGGGCGCCCCAGCCGTTGAACGTCCAGTCCACGGCGGCCAGTTCCCGACCGTCGTGCACGAAGGTGGGCCCGATGTCCCGCATCCACGCGTCGTCCAGGTCCCGCTCCACGATGTCGATACCGGGTCCGAGCAGGTCACGGGCCGTGCCGCCCTGTCCGGTCCCGGCGATCACGGTCACCGGTTCGAAGCGGCGTACGGCACGGGCGACGGCGGCCCAGGCGGTCCGGGCCTCGGCCAGCTCCCCGTCGTCGGCGAAGGTGGGGTTGGGGCCGGGCCATGCCATCCAGGTGCGCTCGTGCGGGGTCCACTCGGCGGGCATACGGAAGGTCTTGGCGGTCATTTCGGTCCCGGCGGTCATGGCGCTCATGGCGGTCCTCAGAGGAAGTACAGGCGGTTCAGGGACACGGAGTCGGCGGGTTCGGAGCGGACCGGGTCGCCGTCGAGGGTGACCAGGCCGGTGCGTCCGTCGACGTCCACGGAGCCCGTACGGGAGTTCAGGCGCAGGTCGGCGGGGCCGATGCCACGGGTGTCGCGGACGGCGACCCGGCGGCGGCGGGTCGGCATCAGGTCGTCGCCCAGTCCGGCGGCGGCTCCCGCGACGAAAGCCACGGAGAGGTCGGCGGCCGTCGCGCCGTGCGCCCCGAACAGGGGGCCCAGGACGAGGGGTTCGCAGGTGTCGGTGGCCGCGTTCGGGTCCCCGACGACCCCGTACGCGGGGAAGCCCGCCTTGAGGACGAGCTGCGGTTTGGCGCCGAAGTACTGGGGGCGCCAGAGCACCAGGTCGGCGAGTTTGCCGACCTCGATCGAGCCGACCTCGTGGGACAGTCCGTGCGCGATGGCCGGGTTGACGGTGAGCTTGGCGATGTAGCGCAGTACGCGCGCGTTGTCGTCGTCCGGTCCGTCGCCGTCCATCGGGCCCAGCTCGGCCTTCATCTTCCCGGCCAGCGCGAAGGTACGGCGGACGGTCTCGCCCGCGCGGCCCATGCCCTGTGCGTCGGACGAGGTGATGCCGATGGCACCCAGGTCGTGCAGGACGTCCTCGGCGCCCATCGTCCCGGCGCGGATACGGTCGCGGGCCATCGCCGCGTCGCCGGGCAGATCGGTCTTCAGGTCGTGGACGGAGACGATCATGCCGTAGTGCTCGGCGACGGCGTCCCGGCCGAACGGCAGCGTGGGGTTGGTGGACGACCCGATGACGTTCGGTACGCCCGCCATCTTCAGGACGTTCGGTACGTGTCCGCCGCCGCAGCCCTCGATGTGGAACGCGTGGATGGTGCGGCCTTCGAGGACGCGGAGGGTGTCCTCGACGGAGAGGCATTCGTTCAACCCGTCGCTGTGCAGGGCCACTTGTACGTCGTACTCCTCGGCGACGCGCAGCGCGGTGTCCAGGGCGCGGGTGTGGGCGCCCATGTCCTCGTGCACCTTGAACCCGCAGGCACCGCCCTCGGCGAGCGCTTCGACCAGGGGCGCCGGGTCCGACGACGAACCCCGCGCCAGGAAGCCGATGTTGACGGGCCACGCGTCGAAGGAGTTGAACGCGTGCCGCAGCGCCCACGGCGAGTTGACGCCGACGCCCCAGACCGGGCCGAACTCCTGGCCGATGATCGTGGTGACACCGGAGGCGAGGGACGCCTCCATGATGCGCGGCGACAGCAGATGGACATGGGTGTCGACGGCTCCGGCGGTGGCGATCAGGCCCTCACCGGAGACAATCGTGGTGCCGGTGCCGACGACGACGTCCACACCGTCGAGGGTGTCGGGGTTGCCGGCCCGGCCGATCCCGGCGATCCGGCCCTCGCGGATGCCGATGGACACCTTGCGGATGCCCTGCACGGCGTCGATGACGACGACATTGCTGATGACGATGTCGCAGGTGTCGCGGACGGCGGCGGCCTTCAGATGCAGCCCGTCGCGGGCGGTCTTGCCGAACCCGGCCAGGAATTCGTCGCCGGGCTTCTGACTGTCGGACTCGACGCGGACGGTGAGTCCGGAGTCGCCGAGGCGGATACGGTCGCCGGCGCGGGGGCCGTGCACGGAGGCGTACGCGTACGGGTCCATCAGTGGACCTCCGCGCCGAGATAGCCGCAGGCCACCGCGCGCCGCAGGGCCTCTTCCTTCGCGCCGGGCGCGTCCAGCGGACCGTCCACGAGTCCGGCGAAGCCGATCGCGACCCGGTCGCCGCCGATGGGCAGCAGTCCGGCGTCGGCGCGTTCGCCGGGGCCGAAGCGGAGGGATGAGCCCGCGGGGACGGCGAGGCGCTTGCCGTAGGCGGCGGCGCGGTCGAAGTCGAGGCGGGGGTTGGCCTCGAAGAAGTGGAAGTGCGAGGTGACGGAGACCGGGACGGTGGCGGTATTGGTGACGGTCACCGTGACGACGGCCTCCGGTTCGGCGTGCGCGGGGCCGGGGAGCAGCGCCCCGGGTGCCGCCGAGCCGAGCGTGCCGCCGGCGAGCGGATCAGTGACAACGGCGAGCCGCGAACCGTCATCGAAAACGGCCTCGACATGCACCTCGGTCACGACATCGGCGACACCGGGCAGCACATCGTCGGGCCCGAGGACCGCACGCCCCCGCTCGATGGCCTCGGCCAGCCGAGCACCGTCCCTGGCCGCCTCACACACGGCGTCGGCGATCAGAGCGGTGGCCTCCGGCACGTTGAGCCGAAGTCCCCGCGCCCGCCGGGCCCGCGCCAACTCGGCAGCCCCGAACAACAACAACCGATCCCGCTCGGTGGGGGTCAGCCGCACGGGTCACCCCTCTCGTTGGAGCACTACTCTAACCATAGTTTTAGAGCAGCACTCAAACGGTAGGCGGTGGAGAGCTGGGGCCGCGACAGACCCGCCGATCCGCGCCGTCGCGCGGGAGAAACGGCCCCACCGGGCCAGACCGCCTCGCCGCCCGCAGGGCACATCCACCTGCCCACCCGGCACCCGCAGGGCATTTTGTCCGCACCCCGGCAGGGGACTTCTCTTCTCCGCCGCGACGGCGCGACCCGGCGGTGCCGAACCCATCGCACCCCGCCAGGGGAACCGCCCGCCCGCAGGGCATTCTTCCTCCGCCGCGATGGCGAACACCCCGACGACGCAACCCTGCGGTGCCCAACCGCCCCCGCCCGCAGGGGTTTGCAAGCCGCCCGCAGGGCACATCTCCACTCCGCCGCAACAGCGAACAACCACCACGGCCGCAACCCAGCGGTCCCCAACCACCC
>NZ_JBHVQT010000012.1:0-151007 GCF_042886315.1 Streptomyces sp. NPDC058001 | reverse complement strand
CCCCGCCCGCAAGGGTTTGCAGGCCGCCCGCAGGACACACCCACCCCGGCAGGGACAGCCGCCCGCAGGGCACATCTCCACTCCGCCGCAACGGCAAACAACCACCACGGCCGCAACCCAGCGGTCCCCAACCACCCCCGCCCGCAAGGGTTTGCAGGCCGCCCGCAGGACACACCCACCCCGGCAGGGACAGCCGCCCGCAGGGCACATCTCCACTCCGCCGCAACGGCGAGCAACCACCGCGGCGCAACCCGGCGGTGCCGAACCGCCTCCGCCCGGAGGAGCTTTCTCGCCGAGCCCCCGGAGGGTTTCGCGTCAGCCCAGGTCGTGCATCCAGCCGTGGGGATCCGGGGCCACCCCGGACTGAAGCTGGAGCAGCGCGGAGCGCAGCGTCATGGTCACGGCACCCGGCTCCCCGGTGCCCTGCACCCACTCCCCCGCCCGAGACTTCACCGTACCGACCGGCGTGATCACGGCCGCGGTCCCGCAGGCGAAGACCTCGGTGAGCGCGCCGCTCTCGGTGTCCCGCCGCCAGTCCTCCGTGGAGATCCGGCCCTCCTCGGCCGTGTACCCGAGGTCACGGGCGATCGTGAGGAGCGAGTCCCGGGTGATCCCGGGCAGCAGCGACCCGGTCAGTTCGGGCGTGACGATCCGGTCCCCGTACACGAAGTACAGGTTCATGCCGCCCATCTCCTCGACCCACCGGTGCTCCACGGCGTCGAGCCACACCACCTGGTCGCATCCCTCCGCCGCGGCCTCCTTCTGCGCGACGAGCGACGCCGCGTAGTTCCCGCCGGTCTTCGCCGCGCCCGTACCGCCCTTGACCGCGCGCACGTAGTCGTCGGACAGCCACACCGAGACGGGCCGGACACCGCCGGGGAAGTACGCGCCGGCGGGCGAGGCGATGACGAGGAACAGATACTCGTTGGCCGGCTTCACACCTAGGCCGACCTCGGTCGCGAACATGAACGGGCGCAGATACAAGGACTGTTCACCGTGCGCCGGCACCCACGCCTTGTCCTGGCGCACCAGCGCGTCGCACGCCTCGACGAAGGTCTCCACGGGCAGTTCCGGCATGGCCAGGCGCCGCGCGGACGCCTGGAAGCGCTCCGCGTTCGCCCGCGGCCGGAAGCTGGCGACGGAACCGTCGGGGCGGCGGTACGCCTTGAGGCCCTCGAAGATCGTCTGCGCGTAGTGGAGGGTCATGTTCGCCGGGTCGATGGAGAGCGGCGCGTACGGAACGAGCTGGGCTTCGTGCCAGCCGAGCCCCTCGGTCCACTTGATCGTCACCATGTGGTCGGTGAAGTGGCGCCCGAACCCCGGGTTACGCAGGATCGCCTCGCGCTCCTGCGCGGACAGCGGATGGGCCGAGGGCTTCAGCTCGATCGTGGGCGTCGTCATGAGTGGTTGTCCTTAAACCGTAGGTGGTGAGGGCCGCGCTCACGCGCGTCCCGGCTCCGTCCCGAACCGTCCGGTAGTAGGACGTCCGAGCTTCCCTCCGGACCGCGGCCCACGTCCGATTATCGCCCGTGGGTCACCGTGTCCGGAACAGCGGGGAGTGCGGTCCGGGGGTGCCCACCGGAATCGGCGGGGCGCCCCCTCGGGGTCGATGGTGGCATCCGGGGACCGCATACGAGAAGCCGCCGGGGCCCTGGGGGATCCGGCGGCTTCTGGGGTCCGGGAGCGTCACCCCGGGGTTTCCGGGGCGGGCCCGGGACGTCTGTCGCCGGATCAGCCGGCTACGCGTGCGGCGAGCGCGTCACCGATCACGTCGGTGCTGCGCAGGGTGCCGTCGCGCTCGGCGAGGTCGGCCGACACGGCGTCCTCGATACGGACGGCCTCGGACTCGTGGCCGAGGTGCCGCAGCATGAGCGCGACCGAGAGGATCGTGGCGGTCGGGTCGGCCTTGCCCTGGCCCGCGATGTCGGGCGCGGACCCGTGGACCGGCTCGAACATCGACGGGAACGCGCCCGTCGGGTTGATGTTGCCGGACGCGGCCAGGCCGATGCCACCGGTCACGGCGGCGGCGAGGTCGGTCAGGATGTCGCCGAAGAGGTTGTCGGTGACGATGACGTCGAAGCGCTCGGGCTGGGTGACGAAGAAGATCGTCGCGGCGTCGACGTGCAGATAGTCCGTGGTGACGCCGGGGTACTCGGCGGCGACCTTGTCGAAGGTGTTCTTCCAGAGGTGACCGGCGTAGACGAGCACGTTGTTCTTGTGGACCAGCGTCAGCTTCTTGCGGGGCCGGGCCTCGGCGCGCGCGAAGGCGTCCCGGACGACGCGCTCGACGCCGTACGCGGTGTTGACGCTGACCTCGGTGGCGATCTCGGCGGGCGTTCCGGTGCGCAGCGAGCCGCCGTTGCCGGTGTAGGGGCCCTCGGTGCCCTCGCGGACGACGACGAAGTCGATCTCGGGGCGGCCGGCGAGCGGGGTCGCGGTGTTCGGGAACAGCTTCGACGGGCGCAGGTTGATGAAGTGGTCGAAGGCGAACCGCAGTTTGAGGAGCAGGCCGCGCTCCAGGACGCCGGACGGCACGGACGGGTCACCGATCGCGCCGAGCAGGATGGCGTCGTGCCGCTTGAGCGACTCCAGCTCCGCCTCCGGGAGGGTCTCCCCCGTGCGGTGCCAGCGCTGTGCGCCGAGGTCGTACTCCTTGGTCTCCAGCTTCACATCCTGCGGGAGTACGGCGCTGAGGACCTTGAGCCCCTGGGCGACGACCTCCTGGCCGATACCGTCACCGGGAACCACTGCGAGATTGATGCTGCGAGACATGCCCGGCACCCTACTCCGCGTCCCATGGGATGACATACGGAGTCCACCATGCGGACCAGCCGGGCGCGTCGGCCATTCCGTTGTTCTCCGTTCACCCGAACGTATGGCTCCCGTTCGAAGTTACTGGGAATTTCTAGGGTCATGGACACTCCCGACCTCGGCATCCCGAAGCCGCTCGCCGACCGCATGAGCATGGCGGAGCAGCACGAGTATCTGCGGGCCAAGCTGGCGCGTCCCCGTACCCGGACCTCCCGGCGGACCGCGCTCACCGGTGGTCTGGTGGCGGCGGGCGTGGTGGCCGGCAACGGGCTGCTGATCGGCTCGGGCACGGCGAGCGCCGGGCAGAGCGCCACCGCGCCGGCGCCGGGGACATCGCCGGCGACCAGGGCGGTGGACGGCTCGATGGTCGCGCCGTTCGGCCGCCATCTCGCGTTCGGGGCCGACCCGAGGACGCAGATGCGGGTGTCGTGGCAGGTGCCGTTCGCGGTGAAGCGCCCGTTCCTGCGGGTGGGCCTCAAGCCGTGGGAGCTGAGCCGCAAGGTGGACGCCGAGGTACGGGCGCTGCACACACCGTCCCTGACGAAGAAGCTCCCGGCGGTCGAGCAGCTCTATCTGCATGTGGCGCTGGACGGTCTGCGGCCGGGGACGACGTACTACTACGGCGTCGGGCACGACGGCTTCGACCCGGCGTCGGCGGAGCGGCTCGGCACGCTCGGGTCGTTCCGTACGGCTCCGGCGGCCCCGGAGACCTTTGTGTTCACGGCCTTCGGCGACCAGGGCGTCAGCTATGACGCGCTCGCCGGTGACCAGGTGATCCTGGGCCAGAACCCGGCGTTCCATCTGCACGCGGGCGACATCTGCTACGCGGACACCACCGGGCACGGCAAGGAGTCGGACACCTATGACGCGCGGGTGTGGGACCAGTTCCTCGCGCAGACGGAGTCGGTCGCGAAGTCGGTGCCGTGGATGGTGACGACCGGCAATCACGACATGGAGGCGTGGTACTCACCGAACGGCTACGGCGGCCAGTCGGCCCGCTGGTCCCTGCCCGAGAACGGCCCGGACCCGGCGAACGCCCCGGGGATCTACTCGTTCGTGTACGGCAATGTCGGCGTGGTGGCGCTCGACGCGAACGACGTGTCGTACGAGATCCCCGCGAACAAGGGCTACACGAACGGGCGACAGACGGACTGGCTGGACCGGCGGCTCGGGAAGCTGCGGGCGTCGGCGGCGGTGGACTTCGTCGTGGTGTTCTTCCACCACTGCGTGTACTCGACATCGACGCACGCGTCGGACGGCGGGATGCGCGACGCGTGGCTGCCGCTGTTCACGAAGCACCAGGTCGACCTGGTGATCAACGGCCACAACCATGTGTACGAGCGCACGGACGCCGTCAAGAACGGTGCGGTCGGCAGGCCCGTGCCGATCGGCGGGTCGACGGATCCGACGCGCGACGGCATCGTCTACGTCACGGCGGGCGGCGCCGGCAAGGACCTGTACGGCTTCGGGCCCGGCGTGAAGGACAGCTACGAGGGGAACGTCCACGACCACGACCACATCGTGAGCTTCCACTGGACGAAGGCACGGCAGCCGGACCCGGACGTGGTCGAGTGGTCGCGGGTGCGGTACACCGGCTTCTCGTTCCTCGCGGTGGAGGCGGTGGCAGGGCCGGGAGCGAGGCTCAAGGTCTCCGCGCTCGCCCAGAACGGCGAGCGCGTCGACCACTTCGAGATCAGGCGCGGGTCGTGACGCGCCCGCTGTGACGCAGGTCGGCGGCTGCGCGGCTCAGTGGCCGGTCGCGCCGCCGTTGTCCCGGCGGTCGAGGGCACGCTGGAGCGCCGCGGCGGCGGCCTTGCGCTCGGACTCACTCGAACGGGAGTGGTGACGGACTCGGCGGACGGTCGTCTCGGCCATGATGATCGACTCCTTGGCATCCGGGAGTGCGGTGAGGGGGTGTGCGAGACGCCGGAAGGGCGGGGGAACACGGGCCGCAGGGGTCACCTGCCTAGGGCTCCGGCTCGCCACCGCATTCGCTTGATCAAGCGATACGTTCGGCTCCTACAAAGCTAAGCGAGGAGAGCGCATCTGTCTCTACAGTTAGTCGGACTTCCTACTATCTGAGACGGACTTCGCGTCGTCCCAGCTCAGGACGGGTGCCCGAATCAGCTCGGCGGTATCGGCCGGAGGCCGGGGGCGGCGTCGGCCGGGGGCCGGGAAGATGGGTCCGGGACCGATGGAAGCCACCGACCTTCAGGAGTGGGCAGATGCCGCACGAACGAGCGGGACAGCCGGCCCGGCCCGGCGATCTCATCGATGTCGCCCGGCTGGTGACCGCGTACTACGCGCTACGCCCCGACCCGGGCGAGCCCGGCCAGCGCGTCGCGTTCGGGACGTCCGGACACCGCGGGTCGTCTCTCGCCACCGCGTTCAACGAGGACCACATCGCCGCGACCAGTCAGGCGATCTGCGAGTACCGGGCGGGACACGGCACCACCGGGCCGCTCTTCCTCGGCGCCGACACGCACGCGCTGTCGGAGCCCGCCCGGGTGACGGCCGTGGAGGTGTTCGCGGCCAACGACGTGACCGTGCTCATCGACTCCGCCGACGGCTACACCCCCACCCCGGCCGTCTCGCACGCCGTCGTCACGCACAACCGCGGGCGCTCCTCGGGCCTCGCCGACGGTGTGGTGGTCACGCCGTCCCACAATCCGCCCGCAGACGGCGGTTTCAAGTACAACCCGCCCAGCGGCGGCCCGGCCGGCTCGGAGGCGACCGGGTGGATCCAGGACCGGGCCAACGAGATCATCGCGAACGCCCTCAAGGACGTACGGAGGCTCCCCTACACCCGCGCCCTGGCCGCGCCGACCACCGGACGGTACGACTTCCTCGACGGCTATGTGACGGACCTCCCGGCCGTGCTCGACCTGGACGCGGTGCGCGCCGCCGGGGTGCGGATCGGCGCGGATCCGCTGGGCGGCGCGTCGGTCGCGTACTGGGGCCGCATCGCCGAGCAGCACCGGCTCGATCTGACGGTGGTCAATCCACTGGCCGACCCCACCTGGCGGTTCATGACGCTGGACTGGGACGGCAAGATCCGGATGGACTGCTCGTCGCCGTACGCCATGGCCTCACTGATCGACCGGCGCGACGAGTACCAGATCGCCACCGGCAACGACGCCGACGCCGACCGGCACGGCATCGTCACGCCGGACGCCGGGCTGATGAATCCCAACCACTATCTCGCCGCCGCCATCGCGTATCTCTACGCCCACCGCGAGCGCTGGCCGGCCGGGGCGGGGGTGGGCAAGACGCTGGTGTCGTCCGGGATGATCGACCGCGTCACCGCCGACCTGGGCCGTGAGCTGGTCGAAGTGCCCGTGGGCTTCAAGTGGTTCGTGGACGGGCTCGCCGACGGGACGCTCGGGTTCGGCGGCGAGGAGTCGGCCGGTGCGTCCTTCCTGCGGCGTGACGGATCGGTGTGGACCACCGACAAGGACGGCATCATCATGGCGCTGCTCGCCTCCGAGATCCTGGCGGTCACCGGGAAGACGCCGTCCGAGCATTACGCGGCGCTCACCGCCCGTTTCGGGGCGCCCGCCTATGCCCGTATCGACGCGCCCGCGACGCCGGCGGAGAAGTCGGTCCTGGCGCGGCTCTCGCCCGAGCAGATCACCGCCGCCACCCTCGCGGGTGAGCCGGTCACCTCGGTACTCACCGAGGCACCCGGCAACGGCGCGTCCATCGGCGGCATCAAGGTGACCACCGAGAACGCCTGGTTCGCGGCCCGCCCCTCGGGCACCGAGGACGTCTACAAGATCTACGCCGAGTCCTTCCTGGGCACCGACCATCTCGGCCGCGTCCAGGAAGAGGCGAAGGGGGTCGTCGCCACGGCGCTCGACGGCTAGGCATACCGGCGCATTCATGCCTGTACATGTCATGAACAGACATGACATGTACAGGCATGGCAGCTATTTGCGTGACATATATGTAATTGTGTGATTACTCCGCGTGGCGAGGGAAGCCATGAACACCGGTACACCGATTCGCGTGACCATTCACCGACCGGTCTGACGCCGACCTTCGCGCATCCCAGACCGGGCGAAGGGAGTAACGCAGATGATTACTGTGCGACGCCTGGCCGCTGCCGCCGTGCTGGCGGCCCTGGCCTGCATATCCGAGCCCTCCACGTCCACGGCGGCCCCGGCCACCGATGACGCGCCCTTCCTGCGGGCGATTCATCAGGGGAACATGGCCGAGATCGCCGCGGGGCTGAACGCGGGCAAGTCCGCCACGGCGGCTTGCGTGAGGAAAGTCGGCGCCACGCTGGTCACCGACCACCGGAAGCTGGACGCCGATGTCGTGGCGCTGGCGCGCAAACTCCACGTCACCCTGCCGGCTTCGGTCTCCCCGGCACAGGAGAAGGCGACGACCCGCGTCCAGGCCAAGGCGGGCAAGCGCGGGTACAACACCGCCTGGCTGGCCAACGAGGCCACCGGACACATCGAGACCCTGGCGCTGATCGACCGCGAGCTGAAGTCGGGCGGCAACAGCCAGGTCAAGGCAGCCGCCCAGGCGGCCCGCCCCGTGGTGGCGCATCACCTGGAACTGATCCGCGCCTGCCAGGGCAGGCGCTCTTGATCCTCGCGGGAACCAGCCGCTGACCCGGCGCCGGTATCGGCCGCGCCGACCGGCTGGGCAGGCACCGTCGGCGGCGGTCGCGGATGAACCCGGCCCGACCGCCGCCGACCACCCCGCCCCCTTCACAGAACCCCCTCGCCCAAAGCCCCCTCGCGCAAAGCCCCCTCGCAGACGCCCCTCACAAACCCCCCTCACAGACCCCCGGTTCGTTGCCCGTGAGGTCAGCGGGGTGCGCGGTGAGCGGGACGGCACCCGCACCCCGTACTCATGAGTAATTTGAGTACGCGCACCGATTTCACGCCGTCCGCGCGACGGCAGAGTCGTCCCCATGAACGGCCTCTACGCTCTCAAGCCCTGGTACGCGGACCGGTTGTCCGGTGCGCGGGCCGCGCTCGCCCGTCACGGTGTGTCGCCCGACACGCTGACCGTGGCGGGCGTGGGGTGCGCCGTGGGCGCCGCCGCGGCCCTCGCGTGGCTGCCCGCGCCGCTCGCCGCGCTGCCCGTGTGCGTGCTGCTCGCGGCACGGCTCGCCTTCGCCAATCTGGACGGCGCCCTGGCCCGGGACACCGGACGCACCACGCGCCGCGGCTCCGTCCTCAACGAACTCGGCGACCGCGCCGCCGACTTGGTGGTCCTCGCGGGCTTCCTGCCGCTGGCCCCGCTGTGGCTGGTGCTGCTGGCCGCGCTCGGCGCGACGCTGCCCTCGTGGGTCTCGCTCGCGGGCGCGGCGGCGGGCGCGCCGCGCCGTAACGGCGGCCCGGTCGGCAAGACGGAACGCTGCCTGCTGGTCGTGGTCGCGGCGGTGTCCGGCTGGGCGGTACCGGTGCTGTGGATCGTCGCGGTGGGGTCCCTGCTCACGGCGGTCGTACGGCTGCGGTGGCTGTGGCGGGTACTGGGCGACGACCCGGAGGCGGCGGCCCGGAGCGCCGGGGTGGCCCAGGAGGTCGACGTGGTGCACGCGCGCGTGGCCGACGGGGACGTCACCGACGGCGCCGTCCACGCGCGCGTGCGGGGCACCGGGCCGGAAGGGCGGGGCGGCCGATGAATGGGGGCGGCGGGTTCCTGGTGGGTGAGGTCGCGGCGGGCCGGGCGGTGACCGTGGTCGCCGGGGTGCTCGGCGCGGGCGGCATCGCGGTCGCCGCGCTGCCGTCCGGGGTACGGATGCGGGCCGAACTGCGCCGCCGCTGGCGGACCTGGGCACTGGCCGCGCCGCTGTTCCTCGGCGCCCTCTTCCTGGGCCACGCGGGCGCGTTCGCGCTGGCGGCCGGGCTCGGCGCGGTCGCGGCCGGCGAGTACGCGCGCATGGTGGCACTCCCCCGGCCCGAGCGTGCCGTCCTGTACGGCGCCGCGGTGGCCGTACCGGCTGTCGCGTGGGCGGCGCCCGGTGCGCTCGGACTCCCCTTCCTGGGCGCCCTGTTCCTGCTCGGCGCGCTGGCCGCGCTGATGTCGGGCGACGCCGAACAGGGCCTCACGCGCGCGTCCCGCACGGTATTCGGACTCGTCTGGATCCCGGTGTCCCTGAGCGGTCTCGTGCTGCTCGGCGACACGGCGCTCGCCATGGGGATCGCGGTGGCGTTCGGCGACGTGGGCGCCTGGTGCGGCGGTACCGCCCTCGGCCGTAAGGGACCGCTGGCGAGGCCGCTGTCGCCGCTGTCACCGAACAAGACCTGGGCGGGCGTCCTGGGCGCGGCCCTCGCGACGGCCGGCGCGCTCGCCGCCGTCGGATCGTTCACGCCTTTGCTGGGGGCGACGGTCCTCGTCGGCTGTGTGGTGGGCGACCTCCTGGAGTCCATGGTCAAGCGCGAGGCGGGCGTCAAGGACGCCGGTACCTGGCTCCCCGGCTTCGGCGGCCTCCTGGACCGCGTCGACTCCCTGCTGATCGCACTCCTGCTGACGATGGTGGTGACGCTGTGAGAACCGTGCGAGCGACATCGGGCGCTGGACAGCGGAGGCGACGGTCGGGGCGTGCGCACCCCGCGCGTGGGTCACGTTCGGCCCGGCGGACGCCCCACGCCCGTGCCACCCGTACACCCTTCGCGCGGAGTGTCGTCCCGGTGATGTACCCGTGTGTGGCCTCCAGGCCCGGGACGCATCGGGTGATGCGGGCCGCGTACCGCGAGCAGCGGGACGCCCGGCGGGCCGTCCGCGCGGAGGAACGGGACGCGCGGATCGCGCGGCGGCAGGGGGCGGCCGGGAACGGCCCGGGACGGCGTGGCGGTGGGCCCTGGCTGCGGCGGGCGCTGTGGTGGTGCCTGCTCACCCTCACCGGAGGGGTCTCACGGCGCGGGCAACTGCCGCCCGGCGGCTGCGTGGTGGTCGCCAACCACTCCTCGCACGCCGACACGGCCGCCCTCCTCGCGGCGCTCGACGCCCGGCACGCCCCGACCATCGGGGCCGCCGCCGACTACTGGTTCGCCTCGCCCTGGCGGCGCCGGATCTGCCGGCGCCTGGCGGCCGGCTTCCCGGTACGCCGCAGCGGCGGCGGTACGGAGGACCTGCTCGCCCGTGCCGCGGAGCTGCGGGCCGGACGGGCGGTGGTCCTCTTCCCTGAGGGCACCCGCGCGCGGGACGGCGAACTGGGCACCTTCCACCGGGGCGCCCACCTGCTCGCGGCACACGCGCGCGTGCCGATCGTCCCGGTCGGTATCGCGGGCACCGATCGACTGCTGCCGAAGCACGGCCGGCTGCGCCCCTCGCTGGTGCGCGTCCGCATCGGTGCGGCGCTGCCCTGCACGGCAACCCCCGAGGAGGCGCGCGCCGCCGTGGCCGCGCTCCACGCGCGGACCGTCGCCGAACCCCTGCGTGACTCGGCCGTACGCAAGCGGGTGGCGGCCGTGATCGCGTCACGCTGGGGTCTGCCGCTGGCCTTCGCATGGGCGTGCGCGGAGGCGCTGAGCTGGCCGCTCATGCCGGAACTCCTGCTGGCCGTCGCGTGCGTGGCGGTGCCGAGGCAGGCGCTGCGACTATCCCTGACGGCCCTCGCGGGCAGCCTCGCCGGCGGCCTCCTCGCGCTGCACCTGGCCGCGTCGGGCGTCGACCTGCCCGCACCGCTCACCACGGACCGTATGCGCGCGGAGGTACGCCAGGAACTCGCCGTCGAGTCCGCGTCGGCCGTCCGCCACCAACCGTGGAACGGGATCCCCTTCAAGGTGTACGCGAAGGAGGCGGGCCGCGCCGAAGTGCCCGCGTCGGACTGGCTGGCGCGGTCGGCGGCGTCCCGCGGGTCCCGCACTCTGACGGTCGGCCTCGCGTTCGGCGCGTTCGGCTTCCTGCTGCACCGGCTCCGCCGCCACTACGGGCGCTATCTGCTGCTGTTGGCCACCGGGTTCACGGCGGGCCTGTCACTGATCGTCGCGGGCTGGGCCTGACCGGGCCGACAGGGACACCGCGCGCAGGTAGGTCCCTGCGGACCGCTCGATCCGCAGCCCATGGGTTCCGTGCGGCTCCAACGCCCTTAGCACCTCGTCCTGTTCATGTCCGAAGAGGTCGACACCCAGCCACTCCACCGGGACCGCCGCCGGGTCGAGCGGGTCGTCGACGGTCCGGGCCAACCGCACCTGGTCGAGACCGCCCCGGCTCGGCTCTTCGCCGTGCGCGCCGCCCCACGCCGTGATCTCGATGCCCTGGAGATCGGCCCACAGGCCCCACGGCGCCCGGCACACCCACATCTCGCGCACATCGGCGACCGTGGACACCGCCCAGCGGGCCTCGCGCTCCGCCATGCCGAAGCGGAGGGCGCCCGCGCCGAACGGGAGCAAGAGCCCTGTGCCGGGCAGCAGTTCGAAGCCGGAAGCCGTCACCCGACAAGGCTGGGCCGAGATCAAGCGGCTCGGGCTGCCGGATCGGCACTCTCGCCGATGTCAGTGGCGCCCGGCACACTCGATGACATGACTCGGACCGCGCACTGGACCCCGACCCACGGCGAGCCGTACCGCCCGGTGCCGTACCGCCCGGAGCGTACGCCGGAGGCCGAATCCCTGGCGCGCGCCGCCGAGTTGCGTACGCGGATGGGGCTGCGCAGGACGGTGCGGCAGTTCGCGCCCGACCCGGTGCCGCTGGACGTGGTGCGGGACGCCATCGCCTGCGCGGCGACAGCACCGTCCGGCGCGCATCAGCAGCCCTGGACGTTCGTGCTGGTCCAGGACCCGGAGATCCGGCGCGCGATCCGCGAGGCCGCCGAGCACGAGGAGCGCGTCTCCTACGACGGGCGGCTCGGCGACGAGTGGCTGGAGGCGCTGCGTCCGCTCGGCACGGACGAGATCAAGCCGCATCTCACGGACGCGCCCGCGCTGATCGTCGTCTTCCAGCAGCGGTACTGGCTGGGCGAGGACGGCACGAAGCACAAGCATTACTACGTGGACGAGTCGGTCGGCATAGCCGTCGGCATGCTGCTCACGGCCCTGCATCTGTCGGGCCTCGCGGCGCTGGTGCACACCCCGAGCCCGATGCGTTTCCTGCGGGAGGTGCTGGGCCGCCCGGAGAACGAGAAGGCATTCGCCGTCGTCCCGGTCGGCCACCCGGCGGCCGACTGCCAGGTCCCCGACCTCGTACGCAAGTCCCTGGACCAGGTACTCGTGGAGATCTGAACCAGGGTCATGGAAAGCCATGTCCATGGCCAGGGTCATGGAAACCGCCCCCGCGCTCGGCTGGGGGGCCGAGGGCGGGGGCGGTGTCTGAGGGAGGGCGTCAAGCCCATGTGGGGTTCGGGCGTCAGCCCATGTGCGGGTACGGGTAGTCGGTCGGCGGCACCAGGGTCTCCTTGATGGCCCGGGTCAGCGTCCACCGCATGAGGTTCTGCGGGGCGCCCGCCTTGTCGTTGGTGCCGGAGGCCCGGCCGCCGCCGAAGGGCTGCTGACCGACGACGGCACCGGTCGACTTGTCGTTGATGTAGAAGTTCCCGGCCGCGTAGCGGAGCTTGGCCATGGTGTGCGCGGTGGCGGCCCGCTCACCGGAGATGACGGCGCCGGTGAGCGCGTAGTCCGACACGGACTCCATCTGGTCCAGCATCTCGTCGTACCGCTCGTCCTCGTAGACGTACACCGCGAGGAACGGACCGAAGTACTCCGTGGTGAAGACCTCGTTGGCGGGGTCGGAGCACTCGACCACGGTCGGGCGGACGAAGTAGCCGACCGAGTCGTCGTAGCTGCCGCCGGCGACGATCGTGCAGGTGTCGTCGGCCTCGGCCCGGTCGATGGCGGCCTTGTTCTTGGCGAAGGCACGCTCGTCGATGACGGCGCCGATGAAGTGCGACAGGTCGGTGACATTGCCCATGGTGAGCCCGTCGACCTCGGCCGCGAACTCCTCCTTGAAGCCGGAGTTCCAGATCGAGGCGGGGACGTACGCGCGCGAGGTGGCCGAGCACTTCTGGCCCTGGTACTCGAACGCGCCGCGCGTGAGGGCGGTCTTGAGGACCGCGCGATCGGCGCTCGGATGCGCGACGACGAAGTCCTTGCCGCCGGTCTCGCCGACCATCCGGGGGTAGGTCCGGTACTTCTCGATGTTCTCGCCGACCGTCTTCCACAGGTACTGGAAGGTCTTCGTCGAGCCGGTGAAGTGGATGCCCGCGAGGTCACGGTGGGCGAGGGCGACCTCGGAGACCGCGATGCCGTCGCCGGTCACCAGGTTGATGACGCCCTTGGGCAGGCCCGCCTCCTCCAGGAGCCGCATCAGCAGCACGGCGGCGTGGGTCTGCGTCGGGGACGGCTTCCACACCACGACATTGCCCATCAGGGCGGGCGCGGTCGGCAGGTTGCCCGCGATGGCGGTGAAGTTGAAGGGCGTGATCGCGTAGACGAAGCCTTCGAGCGGGCGGTGGTCGAGGCGGTTCCAGACGCCCGGCGAGTTGGCCGGGGGCTGCTCGGCCAGCAGGTCGCGGGCGTACTTGACGTTGAAGCGCCAGAAGTCGACCAGTTCGCAGGGGCAGTCGATCTCGGCCTGCTGGGCGGTCTTGGACTGGCCGAGCATGGTCGAGGCGGCCAGCGTCTCGCGCCAGGGTCCTGCGAGCAGGTCGGCGGCGCGCAGGATGATCGCGGCGCGGTCGTCGAAGGACATCGCGCGCCACGCGGGGGCGGCGGCGAGCGCGGCGTCGATCGCGTCCTGGGCGTCCTGCCCGGTCGCGTTGCGGTAGGTGCCGAGGACCGACCGGTGGTCGTGCGGCTGGACGACCTGGAAGGCGTCACCGCCACCCATCCGCCGCTCGCCGCCGATGGTCATCGGCAGGTCGACGGGGTTCTCCGCCAGTTCCTTGAGCTTGGTCTCCAGACGGGCACGCTCCGGGGAGCCGGGGGCGTAGCCGTGCACCGGCTCGTTGACCGGCGCGGGGACCTGGGTCACAGCGTCCATTGGTTCCGTGTCTCCTTAGAGGGTTCGGGAGGGGTCGGGGAGCGCTCAGCCCTTGGTGATGAGGGAGCGGGCGAAGAAGAGGAGGTTGGCCGGCTTCTCCGCGAGACGGCGCATGAAGTAGCCGTACCAGTCGGTCCCGTACGCGGTGTAGACGCGCATCCGGTGGCCTTGGGCGGCGAGCCGCAGGTGCTCCTCGCCGCGGATCCCGTACAGCATCTGGAACTCGTACTCGTCCAGTTTGCGCCCCGCGCGGTGGGCGAGTTCCTGGGCGATGGAGATGAGGCGCGGGTCGTGGGACCCGATCATCGGGTACCCGTCCCCCCGCATGAGGATGCGCAGCACCCGCACATACGCCTTGTCGATCTCGGCCTTGTCCTGGTAGGCGACGGACGCGGGCTCCTTGTAGGCGCCCTTCACGATCCGGACCCGGCTGCCCGCGTCGGCGAGGCGGCGGGCGTCGGCCTCGGTGCGGAACAGATATGCCTGGATGACGCAGCCGGTCTGCGGGAAGTCGCGCCGCAGCTCCTCGTGGATGGCGAACATCGAGTCGAGCGTGGTGTGGTCCTCGGCGTCCAGAGTGACCGTGGTGCCGATCGCGGCGGCGGCCTCCACGACGGGGCGGACATTGGCGAGCGCGCGTTCGTGGCCGCCGATGGAAGCCAGAGGTGCGAGCCCGGAGGGCTCTCGGTTGAGGGCGGTGGTGGGAGACGGGAGGGACTGCCCGAACAGCGACAGCTTCACGGACATCTCGGCGCGGGTGCCGAGGTCGAGGGCGCCCAGGTGCTCGATCAGCTCCAGGTAGGCGTCCCGGGCGGCGGTCGCCTGCTCCGGTGCGGTGATGTCCTCGCCGACCACGTCGAGGGTGACCTCAAGACCGCGGGCGGCGGCTTCCTGGACGATCGGGACGACCTGCTCGACCGTCTCACCGGCGATGAAGCGGTCGACGACCTGCTTGGTGCCCGGTGCCGCCGACACAAAACGGCGCATCCGGTCGCTGCGCGACGCGGCGAGGATCACGGGACCCAGCACGGGGCACCTCCACGGAGAGTACGGACACACCGTCGGCCCGAGGCGTTCAGCACATCCGTGAACGGTTCGGGTACGGCAAGGAGAACCACCGTGAAACCTAAGGATCGCTCCGATCCTCGGCCATCGACAGCTGTCACGCATCCGTGGCCCCGATCTCAGACAGATGTCTGAAGAAGACGCGCGAGTGGCGGAGAATGGACCCTGTGAAGGGCGACTACCAGGAACTGGTCGACGAGATCTCCGCGCTGCTCGGCGCCCCCGCGACGCTGGAGAACCGCGACTTCGGGCTGATCGCGTTCGGGGCGCACGACAGCGACGACGACTCCGCGATGGACCCGGTCAGGACCCGTTCGATCCTGACGCGCCGGTCGACGGCGGCGGTGCGGTCCTGGTTCGAGGGGTTCGGCATCGCCCGCGCCACGGGCCCGGTGCGGATCCCTCGGACGCCGGAGGCGGGGGTGTACCGGGGCAGGATCTGCCTTCCGGTACGCCATCGGGGTGTCGTACTCGGCTATGTGTGGCTGCTGGACGACGAGCCGGGGCGGACGGACGAGCAGCTGACGGCCGCGATGGAGGTGACCGCGCGGATCGGGGCGCTGCTCGCGGACGAGGCGCAGGCCGGCGCGGATCTGACGCGGGAGTTCCGGGCGGTGCTCACGGCGGAGCGGGGCTGGCAGCAGGACATGGCGCTCGCCGCGCTGCGTACGGCGCTCGGTCCGCGCGGGGACGGTCTGCACGTGGTGGTGTGCGTGGCGCCGTGGCCGTCGGCCGACCCGGACGACGCCCCGTCCGCCCGTACGCTGCCGGGCGCGGCGGCCCTGTGCACGATGCCGTGGGGCGCGGCCGGGCAGAGCCTCGCGGTGCTGGTGCGGCTGCGCTCGGCGGACGTGCGGGCTCCGGCGTTGACGGTGGCGTCGCGGCTGCGTGAGTCGGCGCGGGCGAAGGGCGGCGCCGCGGCGGCGGGGGGCGCGGCGGCGGGCCTAGCGGCGGCGGGCGTCGCGGCCGGGATCGCGTCGCCCCGGCGGGAGCTGGGCGAGCTGGGCACGGCGTGGCAGGAGGCGTCGGCGGCGGCGCGCGCGGCGCTCGCGGAGCCCCGGTTCGCGCCGGTCGCCCAGTGGTCGGCGATCGGCCCGTACCGGCTGCTCGCGACACTGCCGCAGGATGCGGCCCAGGACACGGCGGTACGGGAGTTGCTGACCCCCGCGCACCGGGAGCTGGCGCGGACGGCCGAGGTGTTCCTCGACTGCGCGGGCCAGGCCGGCCGCACGGCCGCCGAGCTGGGCATCCACCGCCAGACCCTCTACTACCGGCTGTCCCGGGTGGAGCAGCTCACGGGCCTGGACCTGGACGACGGCGAGGACCGGCTGCTGCTGCACATGTCGCTGAAGGCGGCGCGCCTGTAGGGGGCGGTACGGGGGCGGGGGCTTCCCATGGTTCGGCGTGTGCACCGGCACCGGGCGGCCGACGCTTCGTTAGGGACGGTGGCGGTCCCGCCGCGCGGTACGAAGGGGAGGTACGCAATGTCAGGGAACGAGGTGCCGTTCGCCGACTCGCCCGAGCTGTCCGCGTCCTACGAGGTGTGCGCGGCGGAGATCAGGGAGTTCCTGCCGCCGATGTGGCGAGCGACCGAGGTGCTGCCCACCGCGATCCGTCCCCATGTCCTGGCCGTGAACAGCTTCACCGTACGCAGCGACCGGATCGCCGACGAGGGCGGAACGCCGCAGGTCCGCGAGGAGCAGTTCGCCCGATGGCGTGAGGACACGCTGGCGGAGCTGCGTACCGGGCGCAGCCAGCATCCGCTGCGGCGGGCGTTCCTGGACACGGTGCGTCGATGGGAGATCGACCCTGCGCTGATCGAAGAATTCCTCGACACGATGGGGGCCGATTGCGCGGCGCCTCCCGCCTTCGAGACGTTCGCGGAGCAGCGGCGCTATCTGCGGGGCATCGCGGGGACCACCATCGAGATGGCTGTGTCGGTGCTCGACATGAGCGGACCGGAGGCGAAGGCGACGGCCTCGGTCCTGGGCGAGGTGTGCCAGTTGGTGGACATCTTCGAGGATCTGCCGACCGACCTCGCGGCCGGTCGCTGCTATCTGCCACGCGCCGACCTGCGGCAGTTGGATCTTGAGGTGGCCGATCTCCGGCGCGGTGAACGGCTCGACGCACTGGACGAGTTGGTGGACATCCAGCTCGGGCGGTGGCGTGACCTGCTGGAGCAGGCGATGCCGGTGGCCGGGATGGTGAACCCCGAGTGCCGGACCTTCCTCCACACGATGCTGCTGGGCGCCTGGATGCAGTACGACGAGGCCACGCTCCGGAAGTCCCGGGTCTTCGCCGACGGCATGGAACCGCTGACGTCGACCGGTGCCGCCCGGCGCCGCCCCGCCTGGCCGGTGGCGGGTGGGGTACCGGGCCATGTCGGGGTCATCATGGACGGCAACCGGCGGTGGGCCGCACGGCGGACCCTGCCGGTCTCGCGGGGCCATCAGGCGGGCGGGCTGGCCGCGATGCGCCTGGTCAACGCCTCGCTGCGGCTGGGGGTCCGACACCTGAGCATCTACGCGTTCTCCACGGAGAACTGGGACCGGTCCCAGGAAGAACTGGCCGCGCTGTTCGAGACCATGGCCGACGGGATCGCCCGGGGCACCGAGTGGCTGCACGAACTGGGCGTGCGGGTGCGCTGGTGTGGTCGGCGCGACCGGGTCGATCCGTCGCTGGCCTCGGTTCTGACGCTGGTGGAGAGCCTGACCTCGCACAACGACGTGCTGTCGCTGACCCTGTGTGTCGACTACGGCGGGCGGGACGAACTCACCGACGCGGCCCGCGCGTTGGCCGCCGAGGTGGCCGCGGGGACGATCCAGCCGGAGGAGATCGGCCCCGCGGACCTGGCCCGGCACCTGTACACGCCCGGCCTTCCCGACATCGATCTGCTGATCCGCACCTCCGGTGAGCAGCGCATCAGCAATTTCCTGCCCTGGCATCTCGCCTATGCCGAGCTGGTCTTCGACCCGACTCCCTGGCCGGACTTCGGCCTGGCACAGTTTCGGGAGGCGATCACCGCGTATGCCGGGCGTCGGCGGACCTTCGGGGGCGGCCTACCCGGTCCTGCCCGACCGGTGGAGCCGGCACCGACTCCTTGAGCCGGAGCCGACTCCATGGGCCGGGGCCGACTCCGTGAGCCGGGGACAATACTGCGAGCCGAGGCGACTCCGTGAGCCGGGGCCGGCTTCGGCCTTACGGCTTCGGCGGTGTGTACACGCCCTCCGCGGTGACGTACGCGAGCACCGTGTCGGCGGCGAACGCGGACGCGCCGAGCGTGGCGGTGTACACCGCCAGCGCCTCGGGCGTGGGGTGCAGCGGCACCTTGTCGATCCGGACCTTCAGCGGCTGGCCCACCGCGACACTGCCGGTGGTCAGCAGGCCCTCGGACAGCGCGCAGCGGAACACCGAGCGGTGTCCGAGGTCGACACCGTTGAGCACGCACTGCCCCGACGCCAAACCGTCCTTGAGGACACTCTGCAAGTTGACGACCTGGGCGTTTCCCCGGGGCGTACGGACCGTGATCCCGCCGTCGAGTACACCGTCGCCCTCGGCCTTCGCCGGGTTCGTCAGCGAGGGGTCGCCCTTGCCCGACCGCACGGGGAACCGCACCGCCGCACCGGCGGCGTCCTTGACCAGCTCGGCCGGAGCCACCGCCTCGACCACGGCTTCCCACCGGTCCAGCTCCGCCTGTACCCGCGAGGTCCACCGGACCTCGACCCAGGCATCGGAAATCGTGCCCCACTTCCCGTCCGCGGCAGCGGACGCCGTCCCCGTGAACTGGGCCAGCAAAGGCGCGGTCAACGCCGCGCCCAGAACCGTTCGGCGATTCGAATTCATGGGATGCCCACCATCCTTCCTGGGGGCCGCCGGCGCGCGACCCGAGGGGAATCATCGGGCCGCCGGGATTCCCCGTACGCGGAACCGGCCCCGGTGACACTCGGAAGGAGGATGACCGCGTCAACAGGTGTACTTCGGGAGATGCCACATCGCCGTGTCACCGCATCGCCGCATCAACCGTCACGGGGTCCGGGTGACGGCGACGGCAGCCTTGAGGTCGGCCCAGAATTCCGGGCGGACGCTGATCCGGTGGCCGAGGCGGTAGACGGTCGTACGGGTGTGCCCGCGGACACGCAGATGTACTTCGGCGGGGCCCGGATGGGCCAGGAGGATGTCCTTGAGCTGCCCGATCGACCGAGGGGTGACCTGTGCTTCCCGCATGTCGAGACGGACCGGCGCACCTTCGCGCGCACCGCTCACATCGGGGACCTGCATTTCCATGGCGAGGAGCCGTGGCACGTCCTCACGCTTGTCGAGCCGCCCCTTCACGAACACCACGGCGTCCTCGACGAGTTGCGTCGACACCAGCTGATGCGTCGCCGGGAAGAACATGCACTCGATCGAACCCGCCAGATCCTCCACCGTCGCGATCGCCCACGCATTGCCCTGCTTGGTCATCTTCCGCTGAAGCCCCGAAATGATCCCCCCGATCGTCACCACCGAACCATCCGAGTAATCACCCCCGGTCAACTGCCCGATCCCCGCGTCCGCCTTGTCCGACAGCACATACTCCAGACCGAACAGCGGATGGTCCGACACATACAGACCGAGCATCTCCCGCTCCTGCGCGAGCAGATACGTCTTCTCCCACTCGTCGTCCGAGAACTCGACATCAAGCCCGAACCCCGGCTCACTGTCGGCAACATCCAAGCCGGAAAAAAGGCCGGCGGATCAAGCAACAGAAAGGGTGAGCCAATAACCAATGGTTGTCGAAAAGGGATCGGGTGATAGCGTCCCCGGATGAACCTGGAGTCCGTGCGCGCGTTTGTCGCCGTGGCCGAGGAGGGGCAGTTCCGGCATGCGGCCGGGCGCCTCGGAGTGAGCCAGCAGGCGGTGTCGAAGCGGATCGCGGCGCTCGAATCCGCCCTGGGCGTCCCGCTGTTCACGCGTCTGCCCACGGGCGCGGCCCTGACGGCGGACGGCCGGACCTTCCTGCCGCACGCCCGCGCCGTACTGGTCGCGGTCCGGCAGGCCGTCGAGTCCGTACAGAGCGAGACACGACCGCTCCGGGTGCACGTCCTGGGCAACGGTCTGGCACCGGCGGCCCTGATGAAGGACTTCCACCGGGAGAATCCGGGCGTGCCGTTGGAAATCATGATGCTGGCCGGGGTGGACGCGGCGGTACGGGCGTTGCTCGACGGGGAGATCGACGCGGGGTACGTGTATCTGCGGGAGCCGGTACGGGACATCGACCCGCGCCTGGACGGAACCCTCGCCTATCTGGAGAACTTCGAAATCATCACGGGCGACCGGCACCCACTGGCCGACGCGAAATCCGTCACGCTCACCGAACTGTCGGCCTATACGGCATGGGTACCGGGAATTGTCGAGGGAAGTGAATGGGGCGATTTCTACCGCGAGTTGGCGGAGGACTTCGGGCTCGCCATCGATTCGACGGGCCCCGATTTCGGTATGGAATCCCTGCTGGACTCGATCAGCGCATCGCGTTCACTGGTGACGTTCTACGGTGACCTGACCAGCGTCGCCTGGCTCGGGCAGCACCGGTCCCTGAAACGCGTCCCGCTCACCGCCCCGACACCCGCGTACCCCTGGTCCCTGATCTGGCACGCGAACAACCACCACCCGGGCCTGCGCGAACTGATCAGGCACACCCACGAGCACGCCCCACCCCCGCCCGGAACGACCCTGTGGCTACCACGCCCGGCGCGCCCCAAAGCCCCGTAACCCTGCAACCCTGCAACCCTGCAACCCGTAACAACCGACGGACCTACCCCTTTTCCCGTGCCGTCGGGCGCGGCGCCGGCGGATGCTGGGCCGCCGCATCGGCCACCCTCCGCAACCCCTCCGTCAGGCGTCCGGGCGAGGTCGCCGATGCCGGGTCGAAGAGCCATTGGACCACGAGGCCGTTGAGGATCGTCTGATAGAAGCGGCCCTCCGTGTCGATGGTCTCGGCGTCGAGTTCGGATTCGGGGCGGCCGTTGAACACCGGGAGAAGCCCTTTGCGGCCCTCGCTCTGCGCGCCGACGACCACCTCCCGCACCCCCGGCATCCGATCACTGAGCAGGACGAACTCCAGGTTCAGCGCCCAGATGCCCCGGGACTCCGGGAACGTCCCGAGCACCTGCTCCCACACCTCCTGGAACCGCTCGAAGGACCCCGCAGGCGCCACGCTCGCACCATCGACCAGGAACTGCTGACTGAAGGCGTCCCCGACGTCCTCGATCAGGGCGAGGAACGCCTGGGCCACCAGCGCGTCCTTCGAGCCGTAGTGGTAGCCGATGGAGGCCAGATTCGTGCCGGACTCCTTGACGATGTCTCGCGCCGTCGTCCGCATGAATCCCTTCTCCAGCAGGCAGCGCTTCGCGCCCTCCAGCAGATCCTCACGATGTCCCATGCGGGAACCCTACAGAACAATCCATACAGACGTCTCAGACGAACGTCTCACACGCTCGTCCTACACATCCGTCCTATACGATCGTCCTAGACAAGTGTTTAAGACGTCTGTACGGTCCTATGCCATGACCCCATCCCGTACTCCGGAACCACACCCCTCCGGCACCGGCAACTCCCGTGCCGGGCGCAGGGAATGGACCGCTCTGGTGGTCCTGATGCTGCCGCTGATGCTCGTCTCCATGGACGTCTCGGTCCTGTACTTCGCGGTCCCGGCGATCAGCGCGGACCTGGCGCCCAGCGGCACCCAACAGCTCTGGATCTTCGACATCTACGCGTTCGTCCTGGCAGGGCTCCTGATGACCATGGGCTCCCTCGGCGACCGCATCGGCCGCCGCAGACTCCTGCTGATCGGCGCGGTCGCGTTCGGCGCCGCCTCCGTCTGCGCCGCGTACGCCAACAGCGCCGAGATGCTGATCGCGGCCCGCGCGGTCCTCGGCATCGGCGGCGCGACGCTGATGCCCTCGACCATGGCGCTGGTCCGGAACATGTTCTGGGACGCGGGTCAGCGCGCGAAGGCCATCGGCATCTGGTCCGCGGTGATGACGGGCGGTGTCGCGCTCGGCTCGGTGCTGAGCGGTGTCCTCGTCGAACACTTCTGGTGGGGCTCGGTCTTCCTGGTCAACCTGCCCGCGATGGTCCTGCTGCTCGTCCTGACACCGCTGCTGATCCCGGAGTTCAAGAACCCGGAGCCGGGCCGCTTCGATCTGCTGAGCGTGCCGTTGTCGATGGCCGCCGTGCTGCCCGTCGTCTACGGCCTCAAGGAGATCTCCTCGGAGGGCTTCCGTGTCCCCTACCTGGTGTCCCTCGTCGTCGGACTCGGCTTCGCCGCCCTGTTCCTGCACCGCCAGCGGACCATCGCGTCCCCGCTGATCCCGATGGCCCTGTTCCGCGGCCGTGGCTTCGGCCCCGCCGTCTCACTCAACCTGATCGCGGCGTTCGCGATGCTGGGCTCGGCGTATTTCACCACCCAGTACCTCCAGTCGGTGCTGGGCAAGAGCGCGATGGAGGCGGCGCTCTGGGCGCTGCTCCCGTCGGTCCTGATCGGCCCCGCCGCTCCCGTGGCAACGGTTCTGGTGCAGCGGGGCGTAGCTCGTTCGCGGGTCGTCGCGGGCGGTTTCGTCCTCGCGGCCGGGGGCTACGGCCTGCTCACGGCGGCCGGTACGGAGTCGATGTGGCTGGTACTCGCCGGTGCCGGGGTCCTGGCGGCCGGGATCATCACCGTGATGTCCCAGATGACGGACCTGGCCCTGGGCGCCGCTCCCCCGCACCGGGCGGGCGCGGCGGCCTCCCTCCTGGAGACCGGCCAGGAGTTCGGAGGCGCCCTGGGGATGGCGGTACTCGGCTCCATCGGCACGGCGGTCTACCGCCACGAGGTCACCGACAAGGCACCCCCGGGCCTCCCCGCCGAGGCACACGAAACCCTGGCGGGAGCCCTGGCAGTCGCCCGCCACCTCCCCGCCCATACAGCGGAGACCCTGACAACAACGGCCCGCACGGCGTTCACGGACGGCATGAACACAGCATCACTGGCAGCAGCCCTGATACTCCTACTGACAGCAGCTCTGGCCCACAGAACAAAACAAACACCGAACGGGCTGGAGCTATCCAACCCGCCGGTGTCTGAGGACGGGCCCGAAATATCCAGCCCGTCCGGCGTTTGAGGACGAGCCCGAAGGGCGATACCGGGGCTCCGGGGCGCAGCCCCGCGTCGGCGCCCCAAGTTCGCTCAGGTCAGATCCACCGCGCGAGCAGACGTCGCCCCAATTTCCTCGGCCACTTCAGAAAGCACGGCTTGCGGCACCGTGTCATCCACCGTGAGAACCGCCAAAGCCTCGCCGCCGGCAACCGCACGGGACACCTGCATCCCCGCGATGTTGATCCCCGCCTCACCGAGGACCCGGCCGACCGCGCCGACGACACCGGGACGGTCCCCGTACCGCAGGACGACCATGTGGTCGGCGAGCGCGAGGTCGATGTCGTGGTCGCCGATCGCGACGATCTTCTGGTGGTGCTTGGGACCGGCCAGCGTGCCGGAGACGGCGATCTCCTCGCCGCCCGAGAGGGTGCCGCGGACGGTGACGACGTTGCGGTGGTCGGGCGACTCGCTGGACGTGGTCAGCCGGACCTCGACGCCCCGCTCCTGCGCGAACAGCGGAGCGTTGACGTACGACACGGTCTCGTCCACGACGTCCTCGAACACGCCCTTGAGCGCGCTCAGTTCGAGCACCTTGACGTCGTGCTGGGTGATCTCGCCGTACACCTCGACGTCGAGGCGGACCGCGACCTCACCCGCGAGGGCGGTGAAGATCCGGCCGAGGCGCTCGGCGAGGGGCAGTCCGGGCTTGACGTCCTGGGCAATGACCCCGCCCTGGACATTGACCGCGTCCGGGACCAGCTCACCGGCGAGCGCGAGCCGTACGGAACGGGCGACCGCGACGCCCGCCTTCTCCTGCGCCTCGTCGGTGGAGGCGCCGAGGTGCGGGGTACACACGACCTGGTCGAACTGGAACAGCGGGGAGTCCGTGCAGGGCTCCTTCGCGTACACGTCGAGACCGGCGCCGGCGACGCGGCCCTCCTTGAGCGCCGAGTACAGCGCCTCCTCATCCACGATGCCACCGCGCGCGGCGTTCACGATCCGCACCGACGGCTTGACCTTGTGCAGCGCCTCGTCACCGATGAGGCCGAGGGTCTCGGGGGTCTTCGGGAGGTGCACGGTGATGAAGTCGGAGACTTCGAGCAGCTCGTCCAGGGAGAGGACCTTCACGCCCATCTGCGCGGCTCGCGCGGGCTGTACATACGGGTCGTAGGCGACGACCTTCATGCCGAACGCGGACATCCGCTGGGCGACCAGGGCGCCGATTCGGCCGAGGCCGACGACACCGAGGGTCTTCTCGGCCAGCTCGACACCGGTGTACTTGGAGCGCTTCCACTCGGAGTTCTTCAGCGCGGAGTTCGCCTGGGGGATGTTGCGCGCGGTGGCGAGGAGCAGACCGCAGGCCAGCTCGGCGGCGGTGACGATGTTCGAGGTGGGGGCGTTGACGACCATCACGCCGGCCTTGGTGGCGGAGGAGACGTCGACATTGTCGAGTCCGACACCCGCGCGGGCGACGACCTTCAGCTTCCGGGCGGCGGCGATCGCCTCGGCGTCGACCTTCGTGGCCGAACGGATCAGGATCGCGTCGACGTCGACGATGGCGGGCAGCAGCTCGGCCCGGTCGGCGCCGTTGCAGTGGCGGATCTCGAAGTCCGGGCCCAGGGCGTCGACGGTCGCGGGCGACAGCTCTTCAGCGATGAGTACGACGGGTTTACCGGCAGCAGTGCTCACGTGAGTCCTCACAAGTCCCATTGCGGACGGCCGTCCCGACGGCCGCATGCGGTGGAGGGGTGCTAGCCGCGTGGAAGACGCACGACACTGTGGGCCTGACGCGTATGTGCTCAGCAGTCTAGTAGCGGATCGGGCCACGTTCTCCGCCTGCGCGGAAGGATCACCCGTCCGTGGCTGGACAGGGTGGCCAAGACGGCCACCTGCCGTTCAAGACGTGAGGGCCGCCCCCGGTGGGAGCGGCCCTCAGTCATGTCATTCCTGGTCGTCGACCCAGCTCATCAGCTTGCGGAGCTTCTTGCCCGTGGTCTCCAGGAGGTGGTCCTCGTCGGCCTTCTTGTACTCGTTGTACTTCGGCAGACCCGCCTCGTACTCCTTCATCCAGTTGTTGGCGAAGGTGCCGTCCTGGATCTCTCCGAGGACCTTCTTCATCTCGGCCTTGGTGGTGTCCGTGATGATGCGGGGGCCGGTGACGTAGTCGCCCCACTCGGCGGTCTCGGAGATCGACCAGCGCATCTTCTCCAGGCCGCCCTCGTACATGAGGTCCACGATCAGCTTCAGCTCGTGGAGGCACTCGAAGTACGCGATCTCGGGCTGGTAGCCCGCCTCGACCAGGGTCTCGAAACCGGCCTTGACCAGCGCGGACGCACCACCGCAGAGAACGGCCTGCTCACCGAACAGGTCGGTCTCGGTCTCCTCGGTGAAGGTCGTCTTGATGACGCCGGCGCGGGTGCCGCCGATGCCCTTCGCGTACGAGAGGGCCAGCGCGAAGGCGTTGCCGGACGCGTCCTGCTCGACGGCCACGATGCACGGGACGCCGCGGCCTTCCTCGTACTGGCGGCGCACGAGGTGGCCTGGACCCTTCGGCGCGACCATGCACACGTCGACGTTGGCCGGGGGCTTGATGAAGCCGAAGCGGATGTTGAAGCCGTGGCCGAAGAACAGCGCGTCGCCGTCCTTCAGGTTGTCCTTGATGGACTCCTCGTAGACCTTCCCCTGGATGGGGTCCGGGACGAGGATCATGATGACGTCGGCCTCGGCGGCGGCCTCGGCCGGGGTCACCACGCGCAGGCCCTGCTCCTCGGCCTTGGCCTTGGACTTGGAGCCCTCGTGCAGACCGACCCGGACGTCGACGCCGGAGTCACGCAGCGACAGCGCGTGGGCGTGGCCCTGGCTTCCGTAGCCGATGACCGCGACCTTGCGGCCCTGGATGATGGACAGGTCGGCGTCGTCGTCGTAGAACAGCTCGGCCACTTGGATCTCTCCTAGGTTTGTTGCGTTTCCCGCCGTGTTGCTGATGCGTCCCACCGTACGGCGGACGGGGAAAGGGACGTTACGGAGTCTCGTAATGCGGGCGCGCGGGATGACGGTGCGCGCCCCCTGGTTCCCCCGCGCGCGGCAGCCCGCGCGCGGGGAGGGCGATCAGGCGCTGCGGTCGAGTGCCCGCAGGCTGCGGTCCGTGATGGAGCGGGCGCCGCGGCCGATGGCGATGGTGCCGGACTGCACCAGTTCCTTGATGCCGAAGGGTTCCAGCATCTTGAACATCGCCTCCAGCTTGTCGCTGGATCCGGTGGCCTCGATCGTGACGGCCTCGGGCGAGACGTCGACGGTCTTGGCGCGGAACAGCTGGACGATCTCGACGATCTGGGAGCGCGTCTCGTTGTCGGCGCGGACCTTCACCAGAACGAGTTCACGCTGAACGGCGGAACCCTGCTCCAGTTCGACGATCTTCAGGACGTTGACGAGCTTGTTGAGCTGCTTCGTGACCTGTTCGAGCGGCAGGTCCTCGACATTCACGACGATGGTGATGCGCGAGATGTCGGGGTGCTCGGTGACGCCGACCGCGAGCGAGTCGATGTTGAACCCGCGGCGGGAGAACAGTGCGGCGATCCGGGCGAGGATACCGGGCGTGTTCTCGACCAGGACGGAGAGCGTGTGCTTGGAAGACATGTCTCGGTGGCTCTCTTTCGCGCTCAGTCGTCTTCGTTGTCGCCGAAGTCGGGGCGGACGTCCCGGGCGGCCAGGATGGTGTCGTTGGAGGTGCCGGCGGCGACCATCGGCCAGACCATGGCGTCCTCGTGGACGATGAAGTCGACGACGACGGGCCGGTCGTTGATGGCGTTGGCCTCGGCGATGACCTTGTCCAGGTCGTCCGGTGACTCGCAGCGCAGCGCGACGCAGCCCATGGCCTCGGCGAGCTTCACGAAGTCGGGGACGCGGGTTCCGGCGCTCGGCTGCTTGCCGGGGCCCTCGGCGGAGCCGATGGCGGCACCCGTCTCGGTGACGCCCTGGTGCAGCACGGTGTTGGAGTAGCGCTGGTTGTAGAACAGGGTCTGCCACTGGCGGACCATTCCGAGGGCGCCGTTGTTGATGATGGCGACCTTGATCGGGATGTTGTTCAGCGCGCAGGTGGCCAGTTCCTGGTTGGTCATCTGGAAGCAGCCGTCGCCGTCGACCGCCCAGACCGTGCGGTCGGGCATGCCCGCCTTCGCGCCCATCGCGGCCGGCACGGCGTAGCCCATGGTTCCGGCGCCGCCCGAGTTGAGCCAGGTCGCGGGCTGCTCGTACTGGATGAAGTGCGCGGCCCACATCTGGTGCTGGCCGACGCCCGCGGCGAAGATCGTGCCCTCGGGTGCCAGTTGGCCGATGCGCTCGATGACGTTCTGCGGGGACAGGCTGCCGTCGGCGGGCTGGTCGTAGCCGAGCGGGTAGGTGTCGCGCCAGCGGTTGAGGTCCTTCCACCAGGCGGTGTAGTCGCCCCGGTGGCCCTCGCTGTGCTCGCGCTGCACGGCCTGGACGAGGTCGGCGATGACCTCGCGCGCGTCGCCGACGATCGGGACGTCGGCGGTGCGGTTCTTGCCGATCTCGGCGGGGTCGATGTCGGCGTGGACGATCTTCGCGTACGGCGCGAAGCTGTCCAGGTTGCCGGTGACGCGGTCGTCGAAGCGGGCGCCGAGGGCGACGATCAGGTCGGCCTTCTGCAGCGCGGTGACGGCGGTGACCGCACCGTGCATGCCGGGCATTCCCACGTGCAGCGGGTGGCTGTCGGGGAAGGAGCCGAGCGCCATCAGGGTGGTGGTGACGGGCGCTCCGGTGAGTTCGGCGAGGACCCTCAGCTCGGCGGTGGCGCGGGCCTTCATGACGCCGCCGCCGACGTACAGGACGGGCCGTTCGGCCTGGGTGATCAGCCGGGCGGCCTCGCGGATCTGCTTGGCGTGCGGCTTGGTCACCGGGCGGTAGCCGGGCAGGTTCTGGGTGGGCGGCCAGCTGAAGGTGGTGCGCGCCTGGAGGGCGTCCTTGGCGATGTCGACGAGGACGGGTCCCGGGCGGCCCGTGGAGGCGATGTGGAACGCCTCGGCGATGGTCCGCGGGATGTCCTCGGCCTTGGTCACCAGGAAGTTGTGCTTGGTGATCGGCATGGTGATGCCGACGATGTCGGCCTCCTGGAAGGCGTCCGTGCCGATCGCCTTGGAGGCCACCTGGCCGGTGATCGCGACGAGCGGCACGGAGTCCATGTGCGCGTCGGCGATCGGTGTGACGAGGTTGGTGGCGCCGGGGCCCGAGGTCGCCATGCAGACGCCGACCTTGCCGGTGGCCTGCGCGTAGCCGGTGGCGGCGTGGCCGGCGCCCTGCTCGTGGCGGACCAGGACATGGCGGACGCGCTGGGAGTCCATCATCGGGTCGTACGCGGGCAGGATCGCACCGCCGGGGATGCCGAATACCGTGTCGGCCCCGACTTCCTCAAGGGAGCGGATGAGGGACTGCGCGCCCGTGACGTGCTCGACGGGGGCGGACTGTCCTCCGGTACGGGGCCGCGGCTGCGGGTGGTGGGCCCCGGATGCCTGCTCGGTCATCGGCATTCTCTTCTCGATGCTGAGGGTTTTTGCGAGGGTTGTGCGGGTAACTGCGGGTGTTTGTGCAACAAAAAACCCCTCGTGCCGTGAGGCAAGCGAGGGGAGCGCGTCGGTGCGGTTGCCGGGGTTTCGAGTGACCCGGCGTCAGCCGACGCGCTGTCCAAGTACGAGAATTCGGGTGCGCATGGATCTGACCCTCCCCCCGGCACGCGATGCCTGTCAAGTGGGTGGGACGGGAGTCTCATTATGTGAACGCAGTGGCAGGCTTCCGGTGTAGGCCGCCGGACCCCCTCCGACCAGCACGGACTCGACGGGGCCATGGGGTACGGGGAAGTGTCCCGAGGTCAGCGCGCGGCGCAGCCGGTACTCGTCGAGCGGTCCGGAGAAGGCCATGCCCTGGCCGTGGGTGCATCCCATCGCGCGCAGGGCGACGACCTGCTCGGGCAGGTCCACGCCGTCGGCGACGGAGTGCAGTCCGAGATCGGTGGCGATCCGCAGCAGCCCACTGGTGATCTTGTGCAGCCGGGCGGACTCCACGACGCCCTCGACCAGGCCGCGGTCCAGTTTCAGTACGTCGACGGGGAGCAGCCGCAGCGCGGTGATCGCCGCGTGGCCGCCGCCGAAGCCGTCGAGGCCGATCCGTACGCCGAGTCTGCGCAGGGCCGTGAGACGGCGCTCCAGCTCGTCCAGGGACCCTCCGTGGACGGTGTCGGTCAGCTCGATCGTCAGGGCGCCCGAGGGGAGGCCGTGGCGGGTGAGGAGCGCCTCGACGGAGCCGAGGGGCAGGGACCGGTCCAGGAGGCGCTGGGCGGTGATCCGGACGACGACGGGCGCGGAGTGGCCGGAGCGGGTGCGGTCGGCGGCCTGGGCGACGGCCTCCTCGATCATCCAGCGGCCCAGTTCGGCCGTGCGGTCGCTGTCGGCGGACACGCGCAGGAACTCGGCGGGCGTGAAGAGGATGCCCTGGCCCGAACGCCAGCGGGGCTGGGCGGCGACCGACGTGATCCGGCCACTGGCCAGGGAGACGACGGGCTGGTGCAGCAGGGCGAACTCGCCGTCGCGCATCGCGGTGCGCACGCGTCCCGCCAGCTCCGCCCTGCGCACCACGTCGGCCTGCATCTGGGGCGCGTACAACTCGACGCGGCCCTTGCCCGCCGCCTTGGCGCGGTACATCGCGAGGTCGGCGTTGCGCAGCAGTTCGCCCGCGCCGACGCCGTGGTCGGCGAAGGCGACGCCGATGGAGGCGGCGACCCGGACATCGTTGCCCTCGATGAGGTACGGCTGCGAGAGGGTGAGGCGGAGTCGGTCGGCGAGGTCCATGATGTGCTGCTCGCGCGCGGTGCGGTCGCGGGTGCCGTCGCCGACGATGAGCGCGGCGAACTCGTCGCCGCCGAGCCTGGCCGCCGTGTCGCCCTGCCGTACGGCGTCCTGGAGGCGACGGGCGGCCTGGATGAGCAGTTCGTCGCCCGCCTGGTGGCCGATCGAGTCGTTGACGGCCTTGAAGCCGTCGAGGTCGATGAACAGGACGGCGGTGCCCCGGTCGCCCGCTCTGCGCCCACCGAGCGCCTGGCCGACCCGGCGCGTGAACAGGGCGCGGTTGGGCAGGTCGGTGAGGGGGTCGTGTTCGGCGTTGTGCTGCAACTGGGCCTGAAGGCGGACGCGTTCGGTGACGTCGCGGCTGTTGAGGATGAGGCCGCCGTGGTGCCGGTTGACCGTCGACTCGACATTCAGCCACTGGCCGTCGCCCGAGCGGAAGCGGCACTCGATGCGCATCGTCGGCTCCTCGACCTGGCTGGCGGCGCGGAATCTGCGCACTTCGTGGAGCACCCGTTTGAGGTCCTCGGGGTGGATCAGCGCGGCGAGTTCGGAGCCGACGAGGTCGTCCGCGTCCCGGCCGTAGACACCGGCGGCGGCGGGGCTGACGTAGCGCAGGACGCCGCTCGGGGCGGCGATCATGATGACATCGCTGGAGCCCTGGACCAGGGAGCGGAAGTGGTTCTCCTTCTGGGCCAGTTCCTGGGTGAGCGTGACGTTGTCGATCAGCATGATGCCCTGGCGCACCACAAGAGCGAGCACGACGGTGCACGCGGTGAACAGGACGACACGGTCGACGCTGCGGCCGTTGAGGACGTTGTAGATGATCCCCAGGGTGCAGACGGCGGCGGCGAGGTACGGGGTCAGCGCGGCGAGGGAACCGGCGATGGGCCGGGACACATAGCGGTTCTGCGCGTGCGGGTGCGGGGAGCCGGGGAGTCTGCCGTGGGCGACGGAGGTGTCGGTGGATGGAGTGGCGGAGGTGTCGGCGGAATCCGCTGCCGGTGCCGGGGGCGGCTGGGGGTGAGGAGGACGGCCGGGTGCCCGACGGGGTGTCTGGTGGTGCCCCGGGCCGGTGGTGTCGCGGGGCGTGGGGCTCCCGGGACGGAGCGCCCAGCGGGTCTGTCCCGGGATGTGTGCCCCGCGCGCGTGCTGGTCGTCCTGGCGGCCCCGGGCGCTCGCCCAGGGCGCGTACGCGAGGAGCAGCGATCCGGCGAACCAGCCCGCGTCGAGGAGCTGTCCCGAACGGTAACTGGTGTGCAGCAGCGGCGAGGTGAACAGGGCGTCGCACATGACGGTGAGTGCGAGGGCGCCGATCGCCGTGTTGACGGCGGAGCGGTTCATGGAGGTGCGTCTGAAGTGGAGCGCCAGCACCATGCTCACCAGGGCGATGTCGAGCAGTGGATACGCGAGCGACAGCGCGGCATGGGCGACGCTCTGGCCCTGGAAGCGGGCCGTGTGCGCGAGGGCGAGGCTCCAGGAGAGCGTCACCAGGGAGCCGCCGATCAGCCAGGCGTCGAGCGCGAGGCAGATCCAGCCGGCCTTGGTCACGGGCCGTTTGGCGAGGACGAGTAGGCCGACGACGGCGGGCGGCGCGAAGCAGAGGAAGAACAGGTCGGCCGGGCTCGGGCTGGGCACCGGGCGCTGGAGCACCACCTCGTACCACCCCCAGACGCCGTTGCCCAGGGCCGCCATCGCGGAGGAGAGGGCGAACAGCAGCCACGCGGGCCGGAAGCGGCTGCGCCGGGTGCGGGCATAGAGCAGACAGGAGACGGCGGCGGTCGCGGCGGCGGCGCTCAGGCCGAAGTCGCCCATGATGAGCGCGACCCGGCTGGAGCCCCAGCCGAGGGTGGCGCCCGTCGCGTATCCGGCGCACACCAGGGCGACCAGGACCTGCGAGAGCAGGCCCGTCCCGGCGTCGGCCGAGGGCCGACGGGTGAGGACGGCCCCGGGGGCACTCACCGGTCCGCCCCGGTCCGTACGCCGCCGGGGTCCCGGCGTCCGCCCGGTCCCGTCTGGCGTGGGTGGGCGTGCCTCCCGCGGGTCCCGTGGGCCGCGTGCCTGCGTCTGGGCGCGGGGGTGCGGCAGGGTCGCCGTCGGCATACCTGCCGCGTCGCATCGTTCGTCCATAGGCCGTGCATCGCCCGTCGCCCCCCTCGCAGTCCGGTGTCTCGTCCCTGGCGCCGAACGACGCACGGCGCAGCCCCTGTTGGGGACGATACACCAGTATCGTCACTCAGGGACATAGTCCCTCTACTCTCCGTGACGACCAGCGGTGATGCCGACACACGGCGCATTCGGGGGAACACGCCGGGCGCCCGGTGGGTCAGGGGCCGCTCGTGGCGACCACGTTCTCCAGGGGTTCCCCGGCCGCATATCGCGTGAGCTGCGCGACGAGGAGGCGGTTGGCGCGCGGCGGGAACGCGGTGGACGCGCCGCCGACATGGGGGCTGATGAGTACTCCCGGAGCGTGCCACAACGGGTGCCCCTCGGGCAGGGGTTCCGGGTCGGTGACGTCCAGGGCGGCGGTGAGGCGTCCGGTCTCCAGTTCGGCGAGGAGCGCCTTGGTGTCGACGACGGCCCCGCGCGCGATGTTCACGAGCAGCGCCCCGTCCTTCATCCGGGTCAGGAAGTCGCCGTTCACCAGGCCGCGGGTGGCGTCGCTGAGCGGTGTCGCGATGACGACGACATCGGCGTCGGGCAACAGGGCAGGTAGATCTGTGAGGGGGTGCACGGGCCCACGCGCGCTGGTACGGGCGGAGCGCGCGACACGGCTCACACCCCCGACCTCGAAGGGCAGCAGCCGGTCCTCGATGGCGGCGCCGATGGACCCGTACCCCACGATCAGGACGGAGCGGTCGGCGAGCGCGGTGTGCGGTCCGAACTCCCAACTGCCGCGCTCCTGGGCCCGCACGAAGCCGGGTACGCCGCGCAGTGCGGCGAGGATCAGGGTCAGCGCCAGTTCGGCGGTACTGGTCTCGTGCACCCCGCGCGCGTTGCAGAGCCGTACGCCCGGCCGGAGGGTCGGCAGCGCGGGCAGTATGTCGTCGACGCCGGCGGTGAGGGTCTGAATGACGTCGAGAGCGGTCATCAGGGACAGCGGCCGAGTCCGCAGTTCGTAGGGCTTCATGTACGGGACCACGTAGACGGCGCAGTCCGCCGGATCGGCCGGGTACTCCTGCGTACCGTCGTCGCCACCGTTCCAGAACAGGTACCGCGGACCGTCGGGAAGGCCGTCGATCTCTTCCCGGGGAATGGGGAGCCACACGTCAGCAGTCATGGTCACGAGGCTATGCGAAGGCCCCGCGCACCCAGAGGTTGGTCGGGAGGGGAGCGCTCGGCGGTCGGCGGGGAGCGGCTGGGTGGGTGACCGGTTCGGGTGTCGGCGGATTGCTTCGGGACCGGGTGGCCGTGATCGGGAACCTGAGGGGCGGCAGCGGTGTAAGACAAGTAGAACCCGCTGCGTCGAAGGGACCTGATCGTGCAACGTCCAGCTGTGACGGCCGTACTGACCGCCGCCGCCCTCCTGTTCGCGGCCGGATGCTCGTCGGGAGGTGACGGACCGGGCGGCGGGGGAAGTTCCGCCCCGGGCACATCGAAGCCGGGGTCGGCCGACCCGACCGGCTCGGCTTCGGGCTCCGAGACCCCGCCCCCGGCGAAGGGCTCGGTGGACGTCGTGCGGACGGTCGCCGAGGGCCTCAACTCCCCCTGGGGACTGGCTCCGCTGCCAGGCGGCGACCTCCTGGTGTCCTCGCGCGACACCGGCACGATCACGCGGATCGCCGACAAGACCGGCAAGAAGACGGAGGTGGGCAAGGTGCCCGGCGTCGCGGCGGCCGGCGAGGGCGGCCTCCTGGGCCTGGCACTCTCCCCGTCCTTCGCGTCGGACCACATGGTCTACGCCTACTTCACGACGGAGTCGGACAACCGCATCGCCCGGATGCTGTACGACGAGAAGAAGCCGACCGGTCAGCAACTGGGCGCGCCGAACACCGTGTTGAGGGGCATCCCGAAGGGCTCCATCCACAACGGCGGCCGGATCGCCTTCGGCCCGGACAAGATGCTGTACGCGGGGACGGGTGAGACGGGTGACACCGGCCTGGCGCAGGACAAGGAGTCCCTCGGCGGCAAGATCCTGCGGATGACACCGGACGGCGCGCCGGCCCCGGGCAACCCCTTCGGCAAGACGTCGTACGTGTACTCGTACGGCCACCGGAATGTGGAGGGCATCGCCTGGGACGACGAAAAGCGGATGTGGGCCTCGGAGTTCGGCCAGGACACCTGGGACGAGCTGAACCAGATCGTGCCGGGCGACAACTACGGCTGGCCGAAGTTCGAGGGCACGGCGAACAAACCCGGGTACCACGACCCGGTCGCCGAATGGCACCCCGCCGAGGCATCACCGGCCGGGATCGCCTATGCCGAGGGTTCGATCTGGATGGCGGCACTCCGTGGCCAGCGTCTGTGGCGCATCCCGGTCCGCGGCGTCGACGGCAAACCGAAGCCGGAAGCCTTCCTCGACGCCAAGTACGGCCGCCTCCGCACGGTCGTGTCGGAGGGCGGCGACAAGATGTGGCTGACGACGAGCAACACGGACGGCCGTGGGACCCCGAAGCCGGGGGACGACCGGGTGTTGGAGATCCGGGTTTCCTAGGAAGTCGGGGGGTCTTCCTGGGGCGCCCCGGGGGTTGGGTTCGCGGACTCCGGGGCGGGGGTGTCGGGAGGCTGTTGGGCTCGGGGGCGGACTACCACCTTCCCTGAGGAAAGGTCTATCGGGCCGCGGCCCGGGTCGCCGTCGTTGAGGTCGACTCGGGTGAGTTCGAGGCGTTTGCGCTCCTCGTCCGTATGCCTGCGGCCCGGCGCGAAGAGCTGCTCGATCATGTTGAACACGGTGCCTCCCTGGGCCGGTTCTCTCCCCCAGCGTAAGCGTCCGGCGTCAGGAGTCGAGGAGTTCGGCGGAGCGTGATCAATTGGCCACGGTGTGCGACCGGTTCGGGAGGAAGAGGCCGAGACGATGGGCCAGGGCCGCCGCCTCGCCCCGGCCGGAGACCTTGAGCTTGCCCAGGATGTTCGAGACATGGACGCTCGCCGTCTTGGGCGAGATGAACAGTTCCTCCGCGATCTGGCGGTTGCTGCGCCCGGCCGCGACCAGCCGCAGTACGTCCCGCTCCCGGCTGGTGAGTCCCAGCGCCTCGGCCGGGTCGGCGGGGCCCTCCGGCCGGGCGCCGGTGAGGGAGAGGCGGGCGCGCTGGGCCAGCAGGGCGACCGCGTCGGCGAGGGGCCGGGCGCCCAGATGTTCGGCCACGGCACCCGCCTGACGCAGGAGTTCGGCCACCTGGTCACGGTCGACCTCACCACCCGTACCCGTACCACCCGTGCCACCCGTGGCGCCCGAGGTGAGGAGGGACTCGGCGAGGCGGTGGCGTACGCGGGCGAGGTCGTAGGGCCGCTCCAGCGGGCCGAAGGCGGTGACGACCTCCAGCCAGTCGTCGGGGGTGTCCCGGGTCTCGGCGCGCAGGAGTTCGGCGCGGACCCACCGCTCGTAGGCATGCCAGACCGGTACGGCGGTGGCGAGGGACTTGGCGGCGGTGCGGATGCGGTGCACGGCGTCGGCGCGGCCGGGTCCGGCGACGGGCAGCCCGCGGGCGTCGGCCTCGGCGGTGGCGGCGGCCCGAAGCAGTGGCCAGGCGTACCGCTGGGTGCCCGGCGGGAAGCCGGAGGCCATGGCGGCGTCCAGTTCGACGCGGCCGTCGAGGATGCGGCCCTCGGCGGCGGCGACCCCGACGGCGATCCGGGCGAGCGGGAAGGACTGCTGGGGCATCGAATCGTGCGTGCCGTACTGCTGGCGGGCCTCGGCGAGGTGGCGGGCGGCCTCGGCGGTCTCTCCCCGTTCCAGCGCGAGGCGCGCGAAGCTGGTGGCGGCCATCGCCCAGGGTTTGGCGCTCTGCCCGGCGCGCGCGGTCTGCTCCGCCGATGCGACGGACTCGTCCCAGCGGCCGAGGGTGTAGAGGGATTCGGCGCGATTGCCCCAGATCCATGCCTCGGTGTCCAGCAGGCGGAAGTGCCGGGAGAGTTCGACTCCTTCGTCCAGGAGGACGACGGCTTCGCGGGAGCGGCCGATCCCCTCCAGGACGGACGGCAAGTTCACATGCGTGCGGCTGACCCCGGTGGGCAGGCCGATTTCGGCGATGCGGTCCTTCACCGCGTACATCTCGGCGAGGCCCGTCTCGACGTCGCCCGCCTCGACCATGAGGCCGCCGAGGGTGAGCCGGGCGTGCATCTCGATGTCGCGGGCGCCGACCATCCGTGCGTACTCCACGGCCCGTTCGGCGGCGGCCAGGCTTTCGGGGCCCGGTTCGCGCAGCATCGACCAGGCCGCGACGGCGGCCAGGACCTCGGCGTGCACCTCCGACGGCGGGAGCCCACGGACGAGTTCCTGGGCGGTGGCCAGTTCCTGCCAGCCGTCGCCGCGCGCCAGGCCCTGCACCAGACGGGACCGATGCACCCAGAACCAGGCGGCGCGCAGCGGGTCGGGGTCCTCGTCGAGCAGCCGCAGCGCCCGCTTGATGATCTTCAGGGCGCGGTCGCGCTCGCCGCAGAGGCGGCCGGCGACGGCGGCTTCGGCGAGCAGGTCGAGATAGCGCAGCGGGGTGGTCTCGGGGTCGCAGCCGCAGGGCGGGAACTCCTCGGCGTAGTCCACGGGGCGCAGTGCGGCGCGGACTTCGGCGGGCGCGGCGTCCCACAGCTCCATCGCGCGCTCCAGGAGGCGCAGTTGTTCGGCGTAGGCATGCCGGCGGCGGGCCACCACGGAGGCGTCGAGTACGGCGGGGAGGGCCTTGGCCGCGTCATGCGCCCGGTACCAGTAGCTGGCGAGGCGGGTGGCGCGCTGGTCGGCCGCGACCTGGGACGGGTCGGCCTCCAGGGCCTCGGCATAGCGGCGGTTGAGCCGGGACCGCTCGCCGGGCAGCAGGTCGTCGCTGACGGCCTCGCGGACCAGGGAGTGCCGGAAGCGGTAACCGTCGCCCTCGGGGGTCGCGAGCAGGATGTTGGCGCCGACGGCGGAGCGCAGCGCCTCGATGAGGTCGTCCTCGGTGAGCCGGGCGACGGCGGCGAGCAGGGCGTACTCGACGGTGGAGCCGCCCTCGGCGGCGATGCGTACGACGCGCTGGGCGTGTTCGGGCAGCCGTTCCACCCGCACGAGGAGCAGGTCGCGCAGCGAGTCGGACAGGATCGGGCAGCAGCCTTCCTCGCTGGCGACGGCCAGTTCCTCGACGAAGAAGGCATTGCCGTCGGAGCGCTCGAAGATCTCGTCGACCAGGCTCGGCACGGGCTCGGTGGCGAGGATGCCCGCCATCTGGCGGCCCACCTCGTCCCGGCAGAAGCGGCTCAGCTCGATCCGGCGCACCGTGCGCAGCCGGTCCAGCTCGGCGAGGAGGGGGCGCAGGGGGTGGCGGCGGTGGATGTCGTCCGCCCGGTACGTCGCGACGACGACGAGTCGGCCGCTGCGCAGGGTCCGGAAGAGATACGAGAGGAGGTGGCGCGTGGAGGCGTCGGCCCAGTGCAGGTCTTCGAGCGCGACGACCACCGTGCGGTCGGCGGCGATGCGCTCCAGGAGGCGGGCGGTCAGCTCGAAGAGGCGGGCCATGTCCTCCTCGTCGTGGCGTCCGCGCGGGGCCTCGCCCAGTTCGGGCAGCAGCCGGGCGAGTTCCTCCTCCTGTCCGGCGGCGGCAGCGGCGACCTCGTCCGGCAGTTGGCGGCGCAGGGCGCGCAGTGCGGTCGAGAAGGGGGCGAACGGCAGTCCTTCGGCGCCGATCTCGACACAGCCGCCGATGGCGACGACGCCGCTCTCACGGCAGACGGTGGTCGCGAACTCCTCGATGAGACGGCTCTTACCGACCCCGGCCTCACCGCCGAGCAGCAACGCCTGAGGCTCGCCCGCGGCGGCGCGGGCGAGCGCGTCTTTCAGTACGCCGAGTTCGTCGGCTCGGCCGACGAACACCGGGCTCACGGACCTGGTCTCCACACCGCCGAGCATCGCACAGGGGTCTGACAGTCCGGCATCGGTTATCGGGCCGGCCACGTGCGACGAACGCACTACGACCGAGGTCCCGGCGGCCGAGGCGCCGATGTGCGGCACCCCGGCCGTTCCGTTGAGACCACTGAAGCCGCTGAGGCCGCTGGAGCCGTTGAGGCCGTTCAAACCGCTGAGGCCGTTCAAGCCCTTCGCCCCGCCGACCCCGCCCGCTCCACCCGTCCCGCTCACGGCGTCACGCCGCGCGCGTGAAGCGGTCGGTGTCCGAGGTCCCCGTACCGGACCCGGTCCCCGTACCCCACCCGGTGTCCGAACCCGTGCCGGTCCCCTTGCTCACCCGCCCCTCGGACGCGTCGCGTGCCGAGCGGCGGGCGGTGCGGCGGGCCTCACGGGCCTCGCGGACGAGGCGGCGGTAGGCGGCGTCACGGAGAAGCTGGGCGGAGCGCATCTCGTGCATCTCGTACTCGAACATTTCGATCCCCCTGATCGACGGTTCCGGCATCGCTCTGTGCGATGCCTCTACCTTCGTCTCCCAGGGGGTCGCGCCACATCGGGCGGCTGCCGCATCTTCCGCGCGCGGGGGGCCTTACCCGCGCGCGTGGGGGTGCCTCAAGGGACTTACCCGTGCCGTACGCGGGGCCTCAGTGCGGTGCGTACGGACCGCCGGCCTCAGGACCGCCTAAGGAGCGGACGGCAGCCCGAGCAGGATGTCGGAGTACTTGGCGACGGCGAGCAGCAGCCCGATGACGCCGAGGGCGACGCCCGCCCAGGCCACGGACTTGATCCAGGGCGCCTGCGCCGGGCCGGGGGTCCCGAAGGCGGGCCTGACCAGGACGGCCGCGCCGACGACGAGGGCGACCACCGCGAAGATGCCGCCGACGACGGCCGCGGCGGCCCAGGAGTCGCCGTACACCTGCTGGATCTGTGTGGCAACGCTCGCGCTCTGCGTGGTGTTGAGCTGGCCGACGAGCGACTCGCGCGCGGAGGCCACGGTGCCGAGCCAGCCGCCGCTCAGCGAGACGACGCCGAGCGCGGCGGAGACGACGGCCGCGGCGCCCTGACCGACACCGGAGCCGGTCTTGGGCGCGGCGTCAGCGGTCCCCACGGCGTCCTCGTGCCCGTCATCGTCGGAGTCGTCGAAGTCATCGGAGTCGTCGGCGGCGTCAGCGGCCTCGGACACATCGGCCGACTTCACGGCCTCCACCGTCTCGGAAGCCTTGCCGGCCCCGGTCCCGGCCCCTGCGTCCGCCGCCTCGCCGTCGCCCTTCGTCGTGGCGATCGGGTCGGCTGTCTCGTCTGTTGTGGTTGCCATGCCCCGCACCGTACGGACGGAGTCTGAGAACTTTCTGAGAGACCCCGGGGCTGACGAGACTCCCGGGACCGGGAGACCCCCGCCGGCCCGCGACCGTTCAGATGCGCGCCGCCCGCCACTCCGGCGCGAGCACGGACCATATCTCCATGTCATGCCGCGTCCCCCGGTAGGGATAGCTCTCGCGCAGGACGCCGTCGCGGGTCATGCCGAGCCGCTGGGCGACCCGGATGCTGGGGGTGTTCGCGGAGGACGCGACCCATTCGACGCGGTGCATCCCGCGCGTGTCGACGGCCCAGTCGATGAGGACGCGCGCGCCGCGCGTGACCAGGCCGCGCCCGGCCGCCGCGGGCTCCAGCCAGCAGCCGACCTCGCAGTTGCCGCTGTCCGCCTCGAAGATGCGGAAGAGCAGTCCGCCGACGAGTCTCCCGTCCAGCCACAGGCCGTGCAGGCTGCCGCTGTCGGCGGCGCGCTTGTCGGCGTACGCCTGGAGCAGACCGCGCGCGGATGCGACGTCCGCGACGTTCGCGCCGAAGGCGATGTGCCGGCCGACGAACTCGCGTCCCCGGTCGAGGTGGGCGAGGAACTCCGCGGCGTGCCACGGCTCCAGGGGCCGCAGTTCGGCGGCGTCGTCACCCAGGGATATCGCGTACATCCCGCTCCTTCACCAGCACGGTCCGCGCGTCCGGCGGAATGTCCACGCGCGCGTCGCCGTCGTCGGCGCGTCGCCCCGGAATGGTCGCACGGTGTCGGGACTCGGGCGGCTCGATGCTGATGCGCGGCAGAATCCGGTCGAGGCGGCGCGGGAGCCACCAGTTGGCGCCGCCGAGCAGGTGCATGAGGGCGGGCACCAGGAGCGTACGCAGGACAAAGGCGTCCAGGGCGACGGCGGTGGCGAGCGCGATGCCGAACATGGCGATGACGCGGTCCCCGCTGAGTACGAAGGCGAGGAAGACGGAGATCATGATGACCGCCGCGGAGTTGATCACGCGGCCGGTCTCGGCGAGGCCGACGCGGACCGCGCGGCGGTTGTCGCGGGTCTCCAGCCACTCCTCGTACATCCGGCTGACCAGGAAGACCTGGTAGTCCATGGAGAGGCCGAACAGGACCGAGACCATGATGACGGGCAGGAAGGGTTCGATGGGGCCTGCGCGGCCGAGACCGAGCAGATCGCTGCCCCAGCCCCACTGGAAGATCGCGACGACGACTCCGAAGGCGGAGGCGACGGCGGCGACGTTCATCACGGCCGCCTTCAGGGGGATCCCGATGGAGCGGAAGGCGAGCAGCAGCAGGACGCTGCCGAGGCCGATGACGACGCCGACGAAGAGGGGCAGTTTGCCGATGATGATCGCGGCGAAGTCGTCGTAACTCGCGGTGACCCCGCCGGTCTTCACATCGAGCGAGGTTCCGGTCTGCGCGCGCGGGAGGACGTCGGAGCGCAGCCGGTCCACGAGGTCACTGGTCCGCTCGGACTGGGGCGCGGAGCGCGGTACGACGGTGAGGTACGCGGTGTCTCCGGCGCCGTTGTAGGTGACCGGCGAGACGGCGGCGACGCCTTGCGTAGTGCGCAGGGTCGCGTCAAGGCCGTCCAGGGCGAGCCGGTCCTCTGCGCCACCCACTCGGGTGACGAGGGTGAGGGGGCCGTTGACGCCGGGGCCGAACCCGTCGGCGAGCAGGTCGTACGCCTGCCGTGTGGTGGACGCCTTCGGGTTGTTGCCCTGGTCGGATGTGCCGAGGTGGAGGGAGAAGGTGGGGAGCGCGAGGACGGCGAGTACGGCGACGGCGAGGGCGCCGAGGAGCCGGGGGTGGCGTTCGACGAAGGTGGACCAGCGGGCGGTGAGGCCGGAGGTCACCTCGGGTTCGGGGCCGTGGTCGGCGAGCCGGCGGCATTCGCGGCGGCTGAGGGCGCGGGGGCCGATCCAGGAGAGCAGGGCGGGCAGCAGGGTCACGGAGGCCGCGACGGTGAGAAGCACGGTGAGCGAGGCGGCGATGGCGACCCCGTTGAGGAAGCTCAGGCGCAGGATCAGCATGCCGAGCAGGGCGATGCATACGGTGGCGCCGGCGAAGACGACGGCCCGCCCGGTGGTGGCCACCGCGCGGATGGCGGCGTCCTCGACGGACAGGCCGCGTTTCAGCCCGCGCCGGTGTCGGGTGACGATGAACAGGGCGTAGTCGATACCGACACCGAGGCCGATGAGCAGGCCGAGCATGGGGGCGAAGTCGGCGACGGTCATGGCGTGGCCGAGCAGGACGATGGCCGCGTAGGCGGTGCCGACGCTGACCAGGGCGGTGGCTATGGGCAGCAGGGACGCGGCGAGCGAGCCGAAGGCGACGAAGAGGACGACGGCCGCGACGGCGACCCCGACGACCTCGGCGAGATGGCCGCCGCGTGGTTCGGTGAGGGCGATGGCGTTGCCGCCGAGTTCAACGCGCAGATCGTCACCGGCGGCGGTCCGCGCGGTGTCGACGACGGCCTGGGCGTCGTGCGCGGGGAGGTCGCCGGGCCCCCGGTCGAAGGTGACGACGGCGTAGGCGGTGTGTCCGTCCCGGCTGATCTGTCCGGCGCCCTGGCCGGTGTAGGGGCTGTTCACGGCGGCGACGGCGGGCAGTTCGGCGACCCGGTCGAGGGTGCGGCTCATGGTCTGCTCGACGTCGGCGGCGCGTACGGAGCCGCGTTCCGTGTGCCAGACGACGGTGGCACTGTCGCCGCCCAGGCCGGGGAAGCCGTCGCCCAGAAGCTGCGTCGCGTGGCCCGATTCGGTGCCGGGGACCTCGTAGTCGTTGGAGTACGCGGAGCCCGCGACGGCGGCGGCGGCCGAGGTGGTGCCGAGGGCGAGGAGCCAGAGGAGGACGGCGACGAGGCGGTGTCGGACGCACCACCGTGCGAGTGCTGCCACCGATGTGCTCCCTGGGCGGTGCGTGGATCTTCATCGGGAACAGTAGGTACCGACCGGTTCAGCCAATAAAGAAAGCCGATATGGCCGGTACAGCCGATACAGCCCGCGAGATCCGGATGACGTGTTTACATCCCTGATCATCCGGAACAGCCCGCGAAGAAAGCATGAACAGTGCACCGTCACTCTTGCAGTCTTTAGAGATCCTTTGCCTCTTTCGTGGTCATCCTCACAACGGGTCAGCCGGAGACGCTCGGGCGGCCGTCCTCGATATGGCCCATGAGCCTGCGGCGGAAGGCACCGTCGCCGTCGCCGTCCACGGTCACCTGGATGTCGTACCAGCCGTGTTCCCGGCCGGTCATCCAGGCGATGGTCCGCTCGTCGCCGGGCCGCACCCGGACGGTGCGGGTGCGGGGGCGTACGGCGCTGTCCTCGACGTACGCGAGGGGGACGACGGTGAAGACGAGGTCGCGGCGGCCGTGGTTCGCGAGCGTGACACGCAGGTCACGGTGGGCGACCTTCGAGGTCACGGCGGCGGCGGAGCCGATGCGGCCGGTGAACTCGCGCCGGAACCCGTTCGGCCCGGTCACCGTGAAGTCGTACGCGCCGTCGCGCACCGGCACGTCCCACCGGCCGGTGCCGCGGACGTCCTGGTGGAGCGGGACGGAGTGCTCACCCGCGTACGGGTAGAGCGCGAAGTGGGCGCTGGAGCGTCCCGTGTTCACCAGGCGCACGGAGACCGTGGAGCCGTCCACGCGCGCGTGGGCGTCGGGCTGGTACGGCAGCGGGCGGGCGGGGCGGGTGCCGGGCTCCTGCTCGGGGCGGGTCTGCCGGGCGGGCGGGCGCGGGCTCCAGCGGCCGGTGAAGGGCGGCACCGCGCCGGGCCGCTCGACCTCGGGCTGCCGCTGGGCGCGGCCGAAGTCGAAGGCGCCGGTGAGGTCGCCGGTGACCTGGCGGCGCCAGGCGCCGATGTTGGGTTCGTGGACGCCGGTCCACTTCTCCAGGAGGCGGATCACGGAGGTGTGGTCGAAGACCTCGGAGCAGACATGGCCGCCGACGGTCCACGGCGAGACGACGAGCATCGGGACGCGCACGCCGAGGCCGGTGGGCAGGTCCTGCCAGCGTTCCTCGGTGACCTCGGGTGCGGGGACGGGCGGCGGGACATGGTCGAAGAAGCCGTCGTTCTCGTCGTAGTTGATGAGGACGACGGTGTGCCGCCACACATCGGGCTGCGAGGCGAGCGCGTCGAGGATCTTGTACACGATGGTCGCGCTGTGGACCGGCGAGGACACGGACGGGTGCTCGGAGTCGATCGCGGACGGCACGAGGTAGGTGACGTCGGCGAGCTTCCCGGCGGCGACATCGCGCGCGAAGGAGTCGGCCAGCTCTCCGGTCGGCACCCGCCGCAGCCCGCGCTCGAACAGGGACCGCTCGGCCCGGGTCAGCGTACGGACCCCGTCCTCAAGCGTGGCGAGCAGCCGGGTGCGCTCCGCTTCGTCGCTGGTGTCCCGCACGCGCGCGTAGAAGGCTTCCATGTACGTGTACGGGGTCTTCGCGAGCACCTTGCGGGCGATGGCCTTGAAGGTGGTGAAGAACTCGATCTGGTTGTCGGTGAAGTTCTCCCACTCGGTGTACGTGCGCCAGCTGACGCCCGCCTTCTCCAGGCGCTCGGCGTAGGTGCTCCAGCCGTAGCCGGGGTGGCTGCCCTCGTCGTACGCGTCGTTGCCCACGGCACGGTCGCCGTTCGCCTCGTGGCCCGTCTTTCCGCTCCACAGGTGGTTGCGGTTGGGGCTGGTGGAGGTGTGGATCGAGGAGTGGTAGGCGTCGCAGACGGTGAAGGTGTCGGCGAGTTCGTAGTGCAGCGGCAGGTCTTCGCGCGTGTAGTACGCCATCGTCGCCGCGGTCTTGGCGGTGATCCAGCCGTCGTTCCAGCCGTCGTGCCAGGCGGTGCCGCCGCCGCGCCAGGAGTGGTCGAGGGCGCCGATGTACTGGAGGTCCTTGTGCTGGGCCTCGGCGGCCTGGCGCACCGGGAAGGGCAGCACGGTCCCGGTACCGCCCGGCTGTTCGAAGACAGACGTACCGCCGGGGAGCCGGACGGCGTTGCGGTCCGAGAAGCCGCGGACACCGCGCAGGGAGCCGAAGTAGTGGTCGAAGGACCGGTTCTCCTGCATGAGGATCACGACATGCCGTACGGCGTCGAGACCGCCGCGCGGCGGCTCCTGCGCGAGTGCCTGCTGGAGCGAGGGCGGCAGGAAGGACCCGACGGCCGCGGCACCGACGGCGCCTCCGCCGATGGCCATGAGCCTCCGGCGCGACACGTCTCCCCCGGATATGTGCTGTTCCCTCGCTGCGTACGGCGCGTCTGCCACGTCCGGCCTCCAGTCGTGTCCGTAAGGCTGCCTGTAAAAGCTGCCCGTGAAGCTGTCCCCAATGCCCAAAGGTCTCCTGACGGTCCATTGGGCGGTCAGGGCCGGACGCTAACGGCCGAAGGTGGCGGAGGGAAGTACGGCGACGAGCGCGGAACGGAACGACAGCGACTCCCTTACCGGTACTACGGCAACCGTCCCCGAACCGGAACACCGGCCGCGCCCCACCGGAACAGCCCCCGGCTCACAGCACCTGAAGTCCCGCCCACAGAGCCACCGTCGCCACCGCGAGGGTCGCCGGCACCGTCAGCAGCCCGAGCCGGGTGAACCGCCCCAGCTCCGCGTCCGTGCCGTGCTCATGGAGGATGCGGCGCCACAGCAGGGTCGCGAGGGAGCCGACGTACGTCAGGTTCGGGCCGATGTTGACGCCGATCAGCGCGGCGAGGACCGGTCCCGGACCCGCGGGCGCCACGGCGGGCAACAGGGCGAGTACCGCGGGCAGGTTGTTGATGAGATTGGCGAGGACGGCCGCGAGGCCGGCGATCGCGAGGAGTTCCACGAGCGAGGTTCCGCCCGGCAGGACCCGCTCGATACCGGCGCCGAGCCCGTTGTCCACGACCGCCTTGACGACCACGCCGAGCGCGAGGACGAAGAGGCAGAACAGCGGGTTCGCCGAGGTCACCACACCTTTGACCGTGGTACGGCGCTGCCCGAGCGCCCGTACCGCGAGGACGAGCGTCCCGGCGAGCGCCGCCCACACCGGTTCGGCTCCGGCGAAGGAGGTCACGCCGAACCCGGCGAGCGTCAGCGCGAGCACGACGAGCGTGAACACCGGGACTTCCGGCCGCTCCCGTGGCTCGGGCGGATGTGTGGGGGCAGCGAGATCGGCGGCGAAGAAGCGGCGGAAGACGGCGTACTCGACGGCGATGGCGGCCAGCCACGGCAGCGTCATCAGCGCCGCGAACCGCGTGAACGTCAGCCCGCTCGCCGTGAACGCGAGCAGGTTCGTCAGATTCGACACCGGCAGCAGGAGCGAGGCGGTGTTCGCCAGATGGGCGCTCGCGTAGACGTGCGGCCGGGGCCGGGCGCCGACCCGGGCGGCCGTCGCGAAGACCACCGGGGTGAGCAGGACGACCGTGGCGTCCAGGCTGAGGACGGCCGTGATCACGGCGGCCACCGCGAACACGCCGCCGAGCAGCCGCCCGGGGCGCGCCCCGCAGACCCGGGCCACCAGGTCGCCCGCCGCCGTGAACAGCCCCTCGTCGGCGCAGAGTTGCGCGAGGACCAGGACCACCGCGAGGAACGCGACGACTGGCAGCAGCGTATGGATCTGCGCCCAGGCGGCGGCCGGTGACACCGCGCCGAGCACGACGACGAGGGCCGCGGCGGGCACGGCCGCCGCGGCCTCCGGCCACTGCCGGGGGCGTACGACGGCGAACGCGAGCACCACGAGCAGCAGCGCGAGGGAGAGGATCTCTGCCGGGACAGTGTTCAGGACGGTCACTTCCGTACGACGGACAGGGGCGCGACGACGGACAGGCGCGCGCGGGGACGCCGCAGGCCGATGTCATACGAAGGACGGTGGCATGCGAAGGGCGGTGCACCCTGATCAGGTGCACCGCCCCCTTGCCGCCCAGGGTGTCAGCCCTCGACGCCGAGCTGCTTGAGGATCAGCTCCTTGACGCGTGCCGCGTCGGCCTGGCCACGGGTCGCCTTCATGACCGCGCCGACCAGCGCGCCGACCGCCTGGACCTTGCCGCCGCGGATCTTGTCGGCGATCCCGGGGTTCCCGGCGATGGCCTCGTCCACGGCGGTCGTCAGGGCGCCCTCGTCCGAGACGACCTTGAGGCCGCGCTTGTCGACGACCTCGTCGGGCGTGCCCTCACCGGCGAGTACGCCCTCGATCACCTGGCGGGCGAGCTTGTCGTTGAGGTCCCCCTCGGCCACCAGGGCGGCGACCCGGGCGACCTGCTCCGGTGTGATCGGCAGCTCGTCCATGGCGCGGCCCGACTCGTTGGCGTGCCGGGCCAGTTCGCCCATCCACCACTTGCGCGCCGACGCGGAGTCCGCGCCCACGTCGATGGTGGCGACGATCAGGTCGACCGCGCCCGCGTTGAGCATGGACTGCATGTCGTGCTCGGACACGCCCCAGTCCTCACGCAGCCGGTTACGGCGTACGCGCGGCAGCTCGGGCAGGGTGGCCCGCAGCTCCTCGACCCACTCGCGCGGCGGGGCCACCGGGACGAGGTCGGGCTCGGGGAAGTAGCGGTAGTCCTCCGCCTCCTCCTTGATCCGGCCGGAGGTGGTGGACCCGGTGTCCTCGTGGAAGTGCCGGGTCTCCTGCACGATGGTGCCGCCGCTGTTCAGGACGGCGGCGTGCCGCTGGATCTCGAAGCGGGCGGCGCGCTCGACGGACCGCAGCGAGTTGACGTTCTTGGTCTCGCTGCGGGTGCCGAACTTCTCCCGGCCGTACGGGCGCAGCGACAGGTTCACGTCGCAGCGCATCTGGCCCATCTCCATCCGGGCCTCGGAGACACCGAGCGCCCGGATGAGGGCGCGCAGTTCGGCGACGTACGCCTTGGCGACCTCGGGGGCGCGCTCACCCGCGCCGGTGATCGGCTTGGTGACGATCTCGATGAGGGGGATGCCCGCGCGGTTGTAGTCGAGAAGGGAGTACGTCGCGCCGTGGATACGGCCCGTGGCGCCGCCGACGTGCGTCGACTTGCCGGTGTCCTCCTCCATGTGGGCGCGCTCGATGTCCACGCGGAAGATCTCGCCGTCCTCCAGCTGGACGTCCAGATAGCCGTTGAAGGCGATCGGCTCGTCGTACTGGGAGGTCTGGAAGTTCTTCGGCATGTCCGGATAGAAGTAGTTCTTCCGGGCGAAGCGGCACCACTCGGCGATCTCGCAGTTGAGCGCGAGGCCGATCTTGACGGCGGATTCGACGCCGATCGCGTTGACGACCGGGAGGGAGCCGGGCATGCCGAGGCAGGTCGGGCAGGTCTGCGCGTTGGGCGGGGCGCCGAGTTCGGTCGAGCAGCCGCAGAACATCTTGGTCCTGGTGCCGAGTTCGACGTGGACCTCAAGGCCCATGACGGGGTCGTACGACGCCAGCGCGTCCTCGTACGGCACCAAGTCGATCGTGGTGGTCACGGTGAAAACTTCCCTCTCAGCCCAGCAGGACGTCGTCGTCGCCCAGGCGCCTCAGCTCGCGGTAGAGGATCGCGAGGCCGGTGACGATGGCGGCGGCGGACACCGCCGCGTCGAGCAGCCGGAGCGTGTCGTGCTCGGAGCGGGCCTTCTTGGCCTGCTTGGCGACACTGACGGCGCCGAACGCGGTCGTGGCGATGGACAGGTACGTGCCGGACTTGGACTTCTTGAAGCCCTTGGCCTTGGACAGTGCGCTCATAGCGACGGTGCCTCCTCAAGGAGCGGGTGACCCCAGCGTTCCACGAACGCCGCCTCGACGGCGGCACCGACCTTGTACAGGCGGTCGTCCTTCATCGCCGGGGCGACGATCTGGAGTCCGACCGGCAGGTTGTCCTCCGGCGCGAGGCCGCAGGGCAGGGACATGGCGGCGTTGCCCGCGAGGTTGGCCGGGATGGTGCACAGGTCCGCGAGGTACATCGCCATCGGGTCGTCGGCGCGCTCGCCGATCGGGAAGGCGGTGGTGGGTGTCGTCGGCGACACGATCACGTCGACCTGCTCGAAGGCCCGGTCGAAGTCCCGGGTGATCAAGGTTCGCACCTTCTGCGCGGAGCCGTAATAGGCGTCGTAGTACCCGGAGCTGAGGGCGTAGGTGCCGAGCATGACGCGGCGCTTGACCTCGTCGCCGAATCCGGCCTCGCGGGTGAGCGCGGTGACGTCCTCGGCGGAGCGCGTTCCGTCGTCGCCGACGCGCAGGCCGTACCGCATCGCGTCGAAGCGGGCGAGGTTGCTCGAACACTCGGACGGGGCGATGAGGTAGTACGCGGACAGGGCCAGGTCGAAGGACGGGCAGTCCAGCTCGACGATCTCGGCGCCCAGTTCCTTGAGGAGCGAGACGGACTCGTCGAACCGCTGCACGACGCCGGCCTGATAGCCCTCGCCCCGGAACTGCTTGACGACGCCCACCCGCATACCGTCCACGGAACCGTTGCGCGCGGCCTCCACGACCGGCGGTACCGGGGCGTCGATCGAGGTCGAGTCGAGGGGGTCGTGCCCGGCGATGACCTCGTGGAGCAGCGCGGCGTCGAGCACCGTGCGGGCGCAGGGGCCGCCCTGGTCAAGGGAGCTGGAGAAGGCGACCATGCCGTAGCGCGAGACGCCGCCGTACGTCGGCTTCACGCCGACCGTGCCGGTGACGGCGGCGGGCTGGCGGATGGAACCGCCGGTGTCGGTGCCGATGGCCAGCGGCGCCTGGTACGAGGCCAGCGCGGCGGACGAGCCACCGCCGGAGCCGCCCGGGACACGGGTCAGGTCCCAGGGGTTGCCGGTGGGTCCGTACGCGCTGTTCTCGGTGCTGGACCCCATGGCGAACTCGTCCATGTTGGTCTTGCCGAGCACCACGACGTCGGCGGCCTTGAGCCGCTTGGTGACGGTGGCGTCATAGGGCGGAATCCACCCTTCGAGGATCTTGGACCCTACGGTGGTGGGAATCCCCTCGGTCGTAAAAATATCCTTGAGCGCGAGAGGCACACCGGCGAGCGGACCAAGGGTCTCTCCTCGCTCACGCTTCGCGTCCACGGCACGGGCCTGGGCAAGGGCGCCCTCGCGGTCGACGTGCAGAAAGGCGTGCACCTTCTCGTCGACGGCCTCGATCCGCGCGAGGTGCGCCTCGGTGACCTGGACGGCGGTGAGTTCGCCTGCGGCGATCTTCGCGGCGATCTCGGCGGCGCCGAGCCGGATGATGCTGTTGCTGTCGGTCATGGCGTGATCAGTCCTCCCCCAGGATCTGCGGCACCTTGAAACGCTGCTGCTCCTGGGCCGGGGCGCCGGAGAGCGCCTGCTCGGGGGTGAGCGAGGGTCGGACCTCGTCCGCGCGCATGACATTCGTCAGCGGGAGCGGGTGGGAGGTCGGCGGTACGTCTTGGTCGGCGACCTCGGATACGCGGGCGACCGCGCCGATGATGTCGTCGAGCTGGCCGGCGAAGTGGTCTAGCTCTTCGTCCTTCAGCTCCAGACGCGCCAGCCGGGCGAGGTGGGCGACCTCCTCGCGCGTGATGCCAGGCATGCGGCGATCCTCAGGGTGAGTGTACGGATTTTGGCCCAATCCTATGGGCCACGAGGGACACGGTCGAAACGCGTTCCCTCCGGGGGCCGGCGAGAACTACGAACCGGGGCCTAGCGAGAACTACGAACACTCCCCACCCACCCGCCCTTGGGGGGGACCGCTGGCGCGGGGCTACCGGGAGCGGAGGGACGGTGACGGCGGGCGGCGAGAGGGTCCGCAGGTGGGGGTGGGTCCGTGGGCGGGGGTCGGGGCTGCGGGCGCGGCAGACACGAGCAGGTGGGGCCGATGGTCTCGGGTGCGGCGGGCGGGGGAGACATCGGCGGAAGAGCGACCGACGACGAAGGCTGAACGGGGACACCCGCAGGTGGACCGAGGCAGGACGGCTCCGACGCCGGGGACGCGGCACCGGAAGGTCTGCACGTGGGAGGCAGCGGGCCGTGGCGGGTGCGCGGCACGGCCGCCGAAGAGGGGGGCGCGCAAGGGGGAGCGGACCGATACGGGCAGACCGTGGCGGGGCAGCTGTCTACGCCGGGGGCGCGACACCGAGGGGCCCGCAGGCGGGAGCGAACGGTTACGGGTGGGTTGTGGGCGGGGCACGAGGTGACCTGCACGTGGGAGCGGACCGTCATCGGCAGGCGCTGCTGATGGTGAAGGCGGGGCATCCGGCGGTTGGCCGCCGACGGTGAGGACGGGGCACCGGAAGACCCGCACGTGGAGACGGACTGTCACGGGTGGCTGCGGGTGGGAGAACGAAACCCGCCACGGCGGGGCAGCCGCCGACGGCGAGGACGGGGCACGGGGAGGCCCGCACCGTGGAGACGGACCGTCACGGGTGGCTGCGGGTGGGTACACGATCCGGCCGCAGGCCGGGCTAGGGGTCCAGGTCGGACGCCGCCGCAGGCAGGGCCGCCGGTGAAGACCTCCGCCCCCCACCCCCCCGCGCCATCAACCACGCCGTAGCCTCCGGCACAGGCATCGCCGCCGCCACCAACCACCCCTGCACCGCATCACACCCGAGATCCCGCAACCGCTCCCACGTCTCGTCGTCCTCGACCCCCTCCGCCACGACGAGCAACCCCAGCGAATGCGCCAGATCGACGGTGCACCGCACGATCTCCGCGTCCTCGGTGTCCACCGCGAGCCGCGCCACGAACGACCGGTCGATCTTCAGCTCACTGACCGGCAGCCGCCGCAGATGCACGAGCGACGAATACCCCGTACCGAAGTCGTCGAGGGACATCTTCACGCCGTGCCCGGTCAGCGCGGCCAGCGTGTCGGCGGCCCGCTGCGGGTCCTCAAGGAGCACATGCTCCGTTATCTCCAACTGGAGCGCCCCCGGCGGGACCCCGTGCCGGGCCAGCCGCGCGGCGACGGACCCCGCGAACCCGGGCGTGTGCACATCGCGCGGCGACACATTGACGGCGACCGGCACGAACAGCCCCTGGGCCCGCCAGCGCGCGACCTGGCCGAGCGCGGACTCCAGTACGTACTCGGTGAGATGCGGCATCAGCCCGGACGACTCGGCGATGGCGATGAACTCGTCCGGCGGCACGCTCCCCCGCTCGGGGTGCACCCACCGCACCAGGGCCTCAAGTCCGGCCACCTGCCCGTCGAAACGGACCTTCGGCTGGTAGTGCAGTTGGACGTCCCCGGCGTCGAGCGCGCGCCGCAGATCGCCGAGCAGACCGAGCCGGTCGGGTGTGTTCGAGTCCCGCTTCGACTCGTAGACCTCCACCCCCGTACGGTCCCTTTTCGCCTGGTACATGGCGACGTCCGCGCGCCGCAGCAGCCCTTCCGCGTCGAGCGCGTGGTCGGGGAAGACGGAGACGCCGGCGCTGGCCTCCAGGACGAGGGTGAGCCCGTCGAGGTCGAGCGGGGAGCCGAGCGCGGCGACGACGGCGCGGGCGACGCGGGTCGCCGATGTGGTGGAGTCGGCGACGGGCAGCAGGACGGCGAACTCGTCGCCGCCGAGCCGCGCGGCCTCCGCTCCGCGCGGCAGGGCGACCCGGAGCCGGTCGGCGATCTGGAGCAGCAGCCGGTCACCGGCGAGGTGTCCGAGGGTGTCGTTCACGGAGCGGAAGCGGTCCAGGTCGATGAGCATCAGCGCGGACCGGGCGCCGATGCGTTCGGCGTCGTCGAGCGCGGCCCAGGTGCGTTCGAGGAGCCACTGCCGGTTGGGCAGTCCGGTGAGCGGGTCGCGGAGTTGTTCCTCGGCGCGGGCGCGAGCCATCCACAGGGTGTAGTCGAGGGCGATCAGCGGCACCGCGAACAGCGGCAGCAGGACCGGCATCGCCATGGCGACGACGCAGATCAGCGGGGCGATGGCGAGCAGCGCGACGGCGACGAGGCTCTGCCGGACGAGCGCGGTCCGCGCGGCGGTGGGCAGTCCGGCGCTGCGGGACGCCTGGACGTACCAGAGGAGCAGTCGGGTGACCGCGAGATAGGTGGCCGCGACGAGGACGACCTCGGGTACGGCGTACAGGTCCCAGGTGTCGGGGTGCCAGGGGGTCTCGACGGTGGGGACCTTGCCGCAGATCGCGAGGACGAGGGCGCCCGCCCCTGTGCCGAGGATGTCGACGGCACCGTGCAGGAGGCCCTGTCGCCAGCGGTGGCGGCGGGCGGCTCCGACGAGGACGACGACGGTGAGGCTGACCATGCCGGCGGGCATCCAGCCGTAGAGGAGCAGCACGGCGAGGGTGAGGGCGGAGCCGGAGCCCGTACCGCCCCACCAGCGGTTGCTGCCGAGTGCCACCAGGTGGCCGACGACGAGGCCGGCGAGGACGGCCAGGGACCAGCCCGCGCTGCCGGACGGGAACAGCGCGCGGTCCTCACCGACGGCGCGGTACGCGCCGGCGCCGAGGACGAACGCGGCCAGGGCGACGACGACCACGGCGAGCGTCGGCCAGATCCCGCGGGCACCATGCGGTATGCCGTCGTCCGGATGCCCCGGCCCGTAGGAGCCGGTCGGAGGCGCCGCGTAGGCCCCGGCGGCATACGCGCCCGACGGATACGCGCCGGACGGGTAGGCGCCGGACGGGTGGACGCCCGGACGGTGCGCGTCGGTGCGGCGGCCGTCCGGTCCCGAGCCGCCGCCGCGGCCGGGCGGGGCGGTGGGGTCCGGACGGGTGGCGGTCCGGCGTGCGGTGAGCCAGGCGACCGGTGTGCGTCGCCTGCGCAGCCGTGCGTCCGGGGCGGCGCTCTCGCTCGAATCCATTCCCGTCCCTCTCACAGCCGGCGGTGCCCGCGCGACGCGGTCCGACGGTCGGCCGACCGGCCGATCTCCGTCGGGCGCGTCTGGAAACCCGCCACGCGGCGAGGCACGGCAGGCGCACTTCTCAACAGTAGGCCGCGGAAGGCTTCCAGGGGCAGCGGTCGGCGACGGTTGCCCGAATGCGACCAGCCACCCGTATGCATCTGGTATGCGCCGATCGGGTGACGTTCAACCGCTACTCGTCCGTCACTTCTTCCCCGTCAGCGGCCTGTTCTCCGGTCGGAAGGGCCACGGCGGCGGCTGCTTCGGGCCCTTGTTCGAGGAGAACGGCGAAACCGTCCTCGTTCAGAACCGGCACCTTGAGCTGCATCGCCTTGTCGTACTTGGACCCCGGGTTGTCACCGACGACCACGAATGCCGTCTTCTTCGAGACCGATCCGGTCACTTTGGCGCCGCGGCTCTGGAGGGCTTCCTTGGCGCCGTCGCGGGTGTGGCGCTCCAGGGTGCCCGTGACGACGACGGTGAGCCCTTCGAGGGGGCGGGGGCCGCGGTCCTCACCCGCGCCCTCGTCCTCGGTCCGGACGCCTGCGGCCTTCCACTTGCGCAGGATCTCCTGGTGCCAGTCCTCGGTGAACCACTGCTTGAGGGATGCGGCGATGATGGGTCCGACGCCGTCGGTGGCGGCCAGTTCCTCCTCGCTGGCCTGCTCGATGCGGTCGATCGAGCCGAACTCGCGGGCGAGGGCCTCGGCGGCGACCGGGCCGACATGGCGGACGGAGAGGCCGGTGAGCACGCGCGCGAGGGGGCGCTGCCGGGCGGCGGCGATGCTCTCCAGCATCGCGACGGCGTTCTTCTTCGGCTCACCCTCCTGGTTGGCGAAGACCGTGACGACCTTCTCCTCACCGGTCTCCGGGTCGCGCTTGGGCAGGCCGCTGTCCATGTCGAGCACATACGCCTTGATGGGCAGCAGTTGCTCCATGGTCAGGTCGAACAGGTCGCCCTCGTCCTTCAACGGCGGCTCGGCGGGCTCCAGCGGCTTGGTGAGGGCGGCGGCCGACACATACCCGAAGTGGTCGATGTCGAGGCACTTGCGGCCCGCGAGATAGAACAGGCGCTCACGCAACTGGGCGGGGCAGGAGCGGGCGTTGGGGCACCGGAGGTCGATGTCGCCCTCCTTCATCGGCCGTAGCGCGGTGCCGCACTCGGGGCATTCGACGGGCATCACGAACTCCCGCTCGCTGCCGTCCCGCAGGTCGACCACCGGGCCGAGGATCTCGGGGATCACCTCACCGGCCTTGCGGATGACGACGGTGTCCCCGATGAGGACGCCTTTGGCCTTGACCACGTCCTGGTTGTGCAGGGTCGCGAACTCGACCTCGGACCCGGCGACGACGACGGGCTGCACCTGCGCGTACGGCGTGACGCGGCCGGTGCGGCCGACGCCGACGCGGATGTTCACGAGCTTGGTGTTGACCTCTTCCGGCGCGTACTTCCAGGCGATGGCCCAGCGCGGCGCGCGTGAGGTGGAGCCGAGGCGGCCCTGGAGGGGGATCTCGTCGAGTTTGACGACGACGCCGTCGATCTCGTGCTCCACGGAGTGGCGGTTGTCGCCGTAGTACGCGATGAACTCCCTTACTCCCTCGATGGAGTTCACGACCCTGTTGTGCCGGGCGGTCGGCAGGCCCCACTCGTGGAGCAGGTCGTACGCCTGCGAGAGGCGGTCGATGTCGAAGCCCTCGCGCGCGCCGATGCCGTGCACGACCATGTGCAGCGGCAGGGTCGCGGTGACCCTGGGGTCCTTCTGGCGCAGCGAACCCGACGCGGAGTTACGGGGGTTGGCGTAGGGCTTCTCGCCCGCTTCGACGCGGCGGGCGTTCAGCTCCTGGAACGCCTCCATCGGGAAGTAGACCTCGCCGCGGATCTCCACGAGGCGCGGGACGCGGTCGCCCTGGAGGCGGTGCGGGATCTCGGCGATGGTGCGGACGTTGGGTGTGATGTCCTCGCCGGTGCGGCCGTCGCCGCGAGTGGCGGCGCGGGTGAGACGGCCGTCCTCATAGGTGAGGTTGACCGCGAGGCCGTCGACCTTCAGTTCGCACAGGAAGTGGTAGTCCGTGGTGCCGACGTCCTTCGCGATGCGCTCGGCCCAGGTGGTCAGGCCCGCGTCGTCGAAGGCGTTGTCGAGGGAGAGCATCTTCTCGCGGTGCTCCACCGACGCCAGGTCGGTCTCATAGGCCCCGGAGACCTTCTGGGTCGGCGAGTCCGGCGTACGCAGCTGCGGATACTCCTCCTCTAGGGCCTCCAGGGTGCGCATGAGCTGGTCGAACTCGGCGTCGCTGACGACCGGTTGATCCCTCACGTAGTACCGGAAGCGGTGCTCTTCGATCTGTTCGGCGAGCTGCGCGTGCTTCTCCCGTGCCTGCGCGGGCACCGATGCGGGCTGTGCGTGCTGGTCGCCGGCCACTTCTTGTCCTCCCGTTACGTTACTCAGGGTTGTCCGCGAGGGATCTCGCCGCCCGGACGCAATGGGCGAGTGCCCGCCGCGCGTACTCCGGCGATGCCCCCGCGAGACCGCAGGCCGGAGTGAGCACGACGGTGTCGCCGAGCAGCCCCGGTCGCAGCCCCAACCTGCGCCACAGCGTCCTGACACCACTGACGCTACCTGCCGGGTCTGACAACGGGCCGTCCGTGCCGGGCACGACACCGGCGAACAGCTTGGTGCCGCTTTCCACGGCCTCCCCGATCGCGTCGTCGTCACGCTCGGTGAGCAGCGAGAAGTCGAAGGAGACCGCGGCGGCCCCGGCCCGGCGCAGCAGCGCGAACGGCACATCGGGGGCGCAGGAGTGGAAGACGACGGGTCCGTCGTGGGCGCCGCTGACGTCCCGCAGGATGCCTTCGACGATCTGCCGGTCGACGGCGCGGTGGGTGCGGTAGCCGCTCGCGCTCCGTACCTGTCCGCGCAGGACGGCGACGAGTGAGGGCTCGTCGAGCTGGAGCGCGACCTGGGCGCCCGGCACCCTGCGGTGTACCTCGGCGAGGTGTCCGCGCAGGCCCTCGGTGAGGGAGCCGGCGAGGTCGCGGCAGGCCCCGGGGTCGGACAGGACCGATTCGCCGTTGCGCAGTTCCAGGGCCGCGGCGAGGGTCCACGGTCCGACGGCCTGCACCTTGAGGGGTCCTGTCCAGCCCTGGGTGAACTCCTCCAGGGCGTCGAGGTCCTCGCCGAGCCAGGAGACGGCCCGCCGGGTGTCGCGGCCCGGCCGGTCGCCGAGCCGCCAGCCGCTGGGCTCCACGCGCGCGTACATCTCGACGAGCATCCCGGCGGTGCGTCCGATCATGTCGGCGCCGGGGCCGCGCGCGGGCAGTTCCGCGAGGTACGGGACGCCCTGTCCGGAGTCGAGGCTGCCGACGACGGTCCTGGCCGCCTCGCGCGCGTCGCCGCCGGGCATGGACCCGATGCCGGTGGCGGGTCCCCAGGGGAATGCCGCGGTCCCGGTCATCAGCGGCCCGGCCGTACGGTCAGATCGGTGACCTCCGCGTCGCGGGGCAGGTCGAGCGCGGTCAGGACGGTCGTGGCGACCGACTCCGGGTCCATCCAGCGGTCCGGGTCGTAGGACTTGCCCTCCTGCTGGTGGACCTTGGCCTGCATGGCGCTCGCGGTGCGCCCCGGGTAGACGGAGGTGACCCGGACGCCGTTGCCGTGCTCCTCGTCGCGCAGCGCGTCCGCGAGGGCCTTCAGACCGTGCTTGGAGGCGGCGTACGCGGACCAGTCGGCGTGCGCGCGCAGGCCCGCACCGGAGTTGACGAAGACCACATGGCCCTGGGCGACGCGGAGTTGGGGCAGGAAGTGCCGGGTCAGTTCGGCGGGCGCGAGGAGGTTGACGTTGAGCTGGTGGCGCCAGGTCTTGGGGGTGAGGTCGCCGACGGCACCGAGGTCGACGACGCCCGCGATGTGCAGGAGGGAGTCGACCCGGTCGGGCAGGGCCTGGTGCGAGAACGCCCAGGAGAGCCGGTCCGGGTCGGCCAGGTCACCGACGAGGGTGCGGGCCCCCGGCAGGGCGGCGGCCAGGTCCTTGGCGCGGCCCGCGTCGCGCGCGAGGAGCACGAGGTCGTCCCCGCGCGCGTGCAGACGGCGGGCGACGGCCGCGCCGATGCCGGAGCCGGCCCCGGAGATCACATGTGTTGCCATGGGCGCCATGCTCGCACCACCGGGACCGACACCGACAACCGGTGGCCCCCGGAGGTGCCCAGGCCGGGCCCCGTCAGGCGGTGCCGAAGGACTCCTCCAGGTACGCGAGTGCCCCGACCGGCTCATCGGCGAAGAACACCAGGTCGGTGAGCGGCAGCGGCAGGAACCCCTCGTCGTCCATCCGCCGGAACTGCTCCTTGAGCCCGTCGTAGAACCCGGCCGAGTTGAGCAGCACCACCGGCTTGGTGTGCTTGCCGTGCTTGCGCAGTTCCAGGATCTCGGTGGCCTCGTCCAGGGTGCCGGTCCCACCGACCATGATCACGACGCCGTCCGCCTTCTCCAGGAGCAGGGCCTTGCGCTCGGCGAGGTCCCGGGCGACGACTATCTCGTCCGCGCCCACGCGCGCGGAGTCCTGGAGGAAGTCCACGGAGACCCCGACGAGCCGGCCGCCCGCCTTCTGCACACCGTCCGCGAGGACCTTCATCAGGCCCACGTCGGAGCCGCCCCAGACCAGGGTGTGCCCGCCTTTGCCGAGGAGTTCGGCGAACTCGCGGGTGGGCCGTGTGTAGCGCTCGGGGAGGTCGGCGGCGGAGAGGAAGACGCAGATATTCATGCCGACCACCGTACGGGGGAAGAACCGGGCCCCGGCAGGCGCTGTTCCAGGTATGAGCGAAGGACACACGATCACCATCGAACAGGGCACGGATCTCGTACGCGTGGTGCACGACGGACAGGTCGTCGCCGAGAGCCGCCGCCCGCTGCTGCTGCGCGAGACGGGCTGTCCCGTCCGCTACTACCTCCCGCCGGATGACGTCCGCACGGACCTCCTGACGGCGTCGGAGACCCACACCTACTGCCCGTTCAAGGGAACCGCCTCCTACTGGTCCCTGCCGGACGCCCCCGACCTGGTGTGGGCGTATCCGGAGCCCAAGGACGGGGTGGCCGAGATCAAGGACCACCTGTGCTTCTACGAGCCGGAGGTGGTCAGGAGCTGACGGATCCCCCGAGAGGTCAGGCCATCGCCTTCGCGCGCGTGGTCGTCGCGATCGTCGCCGAGCCGACGACGCGGGTGCCGTCGTAGAGCACGATCGCCTGGCCGGGCGCCACGCCCCGTACCGGCTCGGTGAAGCGGACCTGGAGCGTGCCGTCGACCAGTTCGGCCGTCACCTCGGTCTCGCCGCCGTGCGCCCGCAACTGCGCGGTGTACGTACCGGACGCGGCCGGCGCCGTACCGCACCAGCGGGGGCGTACGGCGGTGAGGGCGCTGACGTCCAGGGACGCGGCGGGGCCGACCGTGACGGTGTTGTCGACGGGCGAGATGTCCAGGACGTAGCGCGCCTTGCCGTCGGGTGCCGGGGTGCCGATGCGCAGGCCCTTGCGCTGGCCGATGGTGTAGCCGTACGCCCCGTCGTGGGTGCCGAGCCTGGTGCCGGACTCGTCGACGATGTCGCCCTCGTGCGTGCCGAGGCGCCGGGCGAGGAAGCCCTGCGTGTCGCCGTCGGCGATGAAGCAGATGTCGTGGCTGTCGGGCTTCTTGGCGACGGCGAGGCCACGGCGTTCGGCCTCCGCGCGGATCTCGTCCTTGGTGGTGACGGTGTCACCGAGCGGGAACAGGGCGTGCGCGAGCTGGCGCTCGTCGAGGACGCCGAGGACATACGACTGGTCCTTGGCCATGTCCGACGCGCGGTGCAGTTCGCGCGCACCGTCCTCGTGGGTCACCACGCGCGCGTAGTGCCCGGTGCAGACCGCGTCGAAGCCGAGGGCGAGCGCCTTGTCGAGGAGCGCGGCGAACTTGATCTTCTCGTTGCACCGCAGACACGGGTTCGGGGTGCGCCCCGCCTCGTACTCCGCGACGAAGTCCTCCACGACGTCCTCGCGGAACCGCTCGGCGAGGTCCCACACATAGAATGGGATGCCGATGACGTCGGCGGCGCGGCGGGCGTCGCGGGAGTCCTCGATGGTGCAGCAGCCGCGGGCACCGGTGCGGAAGGACTGCGGATTCGCGGACAGGGCGAGATGGACTCCGGTCACATCGTGCCCGGCCTCGGCGGCGCGGGCGGCGGCGACGGCGGAGTCCACGCCGCCCGACATGGCGGCGAGGACACGGAGGGGACGCTGCGGGGTCTCAGTCATAACCCCTCCAGAGTACGGGTCGCCGGGAACCGATTTCCGCGAGTATCCGTTGAAGATCACATGCGGGAACAGCGGAGGGGCCGGCCGGCGAAGGACGCGAGCCCGAACATGGGGCGACGGACGCTGCTCATCGGCGGTGCGGTGGCCGCCGTGGGCGTCGGAGTCGCGGCGCGCGACGAGCTGGGGCGCCTGTGGTGGCGTACACCCGGCGTCGACAAGCCGCGCGTGGACGGTGCGGTGGACTTCCGCGGCGCGGCCTGGGTGGCGGCGTCGGGGGCGAACTGGCGGCGGGCGGACCGCCCGGACGACTACCGGATAGACCGGGTGATCATCCATGTCACGCAGGGCAGCTTCAGCAGCGCGGTGCGGGTGTTCCAGGACCCGGGGCACGGTGCGGCGGCGCACTATGTGGTCCGCAAGGACGGGCATGTGACGCAGATGATCCGCGAGTTGGACGTGGCGTTCCACGCGGGCAACCGCGCGTACAACGAGCGCAGTGTCGGCATCGAGCACGAGGGCTTCGTGGACCGCCCTTCGTCGTTCACGACGGCGATGTACCGGGCGTCGGCCCGGCTCACGGCGGGGATATGCAAGCGGTACGGGATTCCGGTGGACCGCGAGCACATCATCGGCCATGTGGAGGTCCCGGGCACGGACCACACGGACCCGGGGCCGCACTGGGACTGGGACCGGTATCTGCCGATGGTCCGTAAGGAACGGGAGGCTGCCGACAAGGTACCGGCCACCAAGGCCCCTCAGTCGACGGCTGCGCTCCGCTTGTAGACCTGGCGTGCGGGCCGCCCGTGGCTGGTCGCGCAGTTCCCCGCACCCCTGAAGGGGCGCTACCCCGCCGGCTGTGGCTGGGCGCGCCCGCGCGGCGGAGCCGCACATGTCACAGCCCCGCGCCCCTTACGGGGCACTACCCCGCCCGCTGTCGCCGGGCGCGCCCGCGCGGCGGAGCCGCACATGTCACAGCCCCGTGCTCCTGAAGGGGCGCTGCCCCGCTGGTACTTGCCGGTCAGGTGAGGCCCGCTGTTCGTGCCCGTTCCACCGCTGGGCCGATCGCCTTTGCGACGGCTTCGATGTCGGACCGGGTCGTGGTGTGGCCCAGGGAGAAGCGGAGGGTGCCTCGGGCCAGGTCGGGGTCGGTGCCGGTGGCGAGCAGGACGTGGCTGGGCTGGGCGACCCCGGCGGTGCAGGCGGAGCCGGTGGAGCACTCGATGCCCTGGGCGTCCAGCAGGAGCAGCAGGGAGTCGCCCTCGCAGCCGGGGAAGGCGAAGTGCGCGTTGGCGGGCAGCCGGTGGGCCGGGTCACCGCCGAGGACCGCGTCGGGCACGGCGGCCCGGACGGCCTCGACGAGTTCGTCGCGCAGCGCGCCGATCTCGCGGGCGAACCGCTCGCGCCGCTCGGCGGCGATCCGTCCGGCGACGGCGAAGGAGGCGATGGCGGGCACATCGAGGGTCCCGGAGCGCACATGCCGCTCCTGGCCGCCCCCGTGCAGGACGGGTACGGGGCTGTACTCGCGGCCGAGCAGCAGGGCGCCGATGCCGTAGGGGCCGCCGATCTTGTGTCCGGACACGGTCATCGCGGCGAGCCCGGAGGCTTCGAAGTCGACGGGGAGCTGACCGAACGCCTGGACGGCGTCGGCGTGCAGCGGAACGCCGAACTCGGCGGCGACCTCGGCGAGTTCACGGACCGGCATGACCGTGCCGATCTCGTTGTTCGCCCACATCACGGTGGCCAGCGCGACATCGTCGGGGTCGCGCGCGATGGCCTCGCGGAGGGTGTCGGCGTGGACGCGTCCGTGGGCGTCGACGGGCAGGTACTCGACGGTGGCGCCCTCGTGTTCGCCGAGCCAGTCGACGGCGTCGAGGACGGCGTGGTGCTCGACGGGGCTGGCGAGGACGCGCGTACGGGACGGGTCGGCGTCGCGGCGGGCCCAGTACAGGCCCTTCACGGCGAGGTTGTCGGCCTCGGTGCCGCCGGAGGTGAGGACGACCTCGCTGGGGCGGGCGCCGAGGGCCCCCGCGAGGGTCTCGCGGGCCTCCTCGACGGTGCGCCGGGCCCGGCGTCCCGCGGCGTGCAGTGAGGACGCGTTGCCGGTGACGGTCAGCTGGGCGGTCATCGCCTCGACCGCCTCCGGAAGCATCGGAGTGGTCGCGGCGTGGTCGAGGTAGGCCATGGTGGGCACGATTCTACGAGCCCGGTCCCGGGGGAATCTCCGGGGCGGTGTGTTCACGCCAGGACCCGCGTCGGGACCCACGTCAGGAGCCGCGTCAGGACCCGCGCCGAGCCCCACTCCGAGCCGCAGCCGAGCCCGCGCCTGAGCGCACCCCGGGGAGCCCTCTCGCTCAGCCCGCCAGGCTCCACGACACGGTGCCGTTGACCGATATCAGGACCACCAGGACGACCAGGTCGGCCACGCCGAGGCCGAGTCCGAGCAGGGCGCGTCCCCGGCGCGAGGTGCCGCGCCACAGGGCTACGGCCGCGAGCACGATCGCGACGGGCCCGAGGAAGATGTTGAGGACGAGCAGACCGAGCAGACCGAGGACGAACGACGCGACGGCCATCCCGTCGGCGTCCCGCCCTCGGCTCCGGCCAGGGGCTTCAACGGTGAGATGCATCATTCGACTCCGTTCAGGACGAGTACCGGTGGCGTCGGCGGCCGTACCGCTCGCGTACGGCGAAGACCGTCAGCCAGACGCCGATGACGGCGGCTCCGGCGAAGGTGACCGGAAGCGGTGCGTGGGCGACGGTGCCCAGGACGACGCCGAACAGCAAAAGGGCCGCGACGAGGAACAGCATGGGAGACCTCCCGTGGAGGGTGCCGGGACCGTGGACGGTGCGGGAACGCGGTGAACCATTTGCGTGCACAACTGTTCACTGACTGATGAGTCTACCGCTCCAGCGGCTTTCAAAACTGGGAGAACAGTTGTTAACTGCATGGCATGAGTCACACCCCCGGCATCCGGCAGGCGCAGAAGCGCAAGACCCGACAGGCACTGCTGGACGCGGCGTTGGACCTGCTGGCCGAGCAGAGCCTGAGCAGCCTGGGCCTGCGCGAGGTCACCCGCGCCGTGGGCATCACACCGACCGCGTTCTACCGGCACTTCCGCTCCACCGCCGATCTCGGAGTGGCCCTGGTCGAGGAGGCGTTGGGCAGTCTGCACACCACGATCACGGGTGCGCTGGCCACCACCGGGGACGGCGACAGCGAGGAACGCATCGCCCGTACCGTCGATCTGATCGCCCGTCATGTGCGGTCGTATCCCGCGCACGTCCGCTTCATCGCCCGGGAGCGGCACGGCGGGGTCCAGCAGGTGCGGGACGCGATCAGCGGCCAACTCGCCCTGTTCGCCCAGGAGGTGAGCGGGGAACTCGGGCGGCATCGCGAGTCCGTGGGCTGGAGTGACGAGGATCTGCTGATGCTGGCGGGGCTCTACGTCGACCACATGGTGATGACGGCGTCCGCGTTCCTGGACGCGGAACCCGGCACCGAGGAGAACGTCGCCCGTGTCGCCCGCCGCCAGATGCGCCTGGTCACCCTGGGCCGCCGCCACTGGCTGGACTGACCGGCGAACGGAACCGAAGCGACCGGAACCGAAGCGACCGGCCCTGCCGTCAGGACTCCCCCTACGGCTCCCCGTACACCGCCACCACCGCCCCCGCCGACCGCGCCACCTCCTCCCGTACCTCCGGCGGCGAAACCACCTCCACGTTCTCGGCGAACGCCAACAGGGACCGCGCCTCGGGCACCACCCCGTACGCGAGCCGGACGGTGACCCACTCCCCCGTGCCGTCGTCGCCGTCGGGGAGTTCGCGGACGGCGGCGCCGGTGATCCGCAGGAACAGGTCGAGCCGGCTGCGGTGGACGCGGACCGTGACGTCGATGTCGCGCGGCTGGTCCTCGACCCGGCGCTTCAGCACCTCCCAGACATCGGCGAGCGCGACCCCGGGCCGCCGCACCACGGGCGCGTCGGTGAGCGTCGCGGAGCGGATCCGGTCCGCGCGGAACAGCCGGGGCGCCCCGCCGAGGTCGGCGACCAGGTACCAGACCCCGGCCTTGGAGACGAGTCCGTACGGGTCGACGGTATGCGTCCTGGCCTCCCGGACGCCGCTGCTGCGGTAGCGCAGCCGCAGCCGTCGGTCGGCGAAGACGGCGTCCTGGAGGACGTCGAGATCGACGGCCCGCTGCGGTCCTGTCAGCCAGCGGGACTCGTCGACGAGGATGCGGCTGCCCGTCAACTCGGCGGCGGGGCGGTTCGGGCAGGGCGGCCATGACCTTGCGCAGCGCCGACGCGAGCGCCGCGTCGAGCCCGAGCGCCGCGTGGGCGCCCTGCGCGGCCAGTACGAACAGGGCGCGCGACTCGTCGGCGGTCAGCCCGGTGACATCGGTACGGAACCCGCGGAGCAGCTCGATGCCGCCGTGCCGCCCGCGCTCGGCGTAGACCGGGACGCCCGCGGTCGACAGGGCCTCGATGTCGCGGTAGATGGTGCGTACGGACACATCGAGCCGTTGCGCGAGGTCCCGGGCGGGGACCCGGCCCCGGGTCTGCAACAGCAGCAGGATCGACAACAGCCGGTCGGACTTCACGCCCCCAGTGTGACCTTCACGCCCTCAGTGCGACCTTCAGGCGCCCGGCCGGGCCGTAAGGCCCGCGGTGGGATCTCACGCCCCCAGGTTGACCCGGGCGAGTTGCCGGGACTGGGCGACGAGCCGGTCCGCGCTGTCCCAGACCTCGGCGTCCTCCTCCAGGAAGCCGCCCGCGAGATTGCGGGTGGTGACGGAGACGCGGAGCGGTCCGGGGGCGGGCCGGCAGCGGATGTGCGCGGTCAGTTCGACGGTCGGCACCCAGCCCTTGATGCCCAGTTCGAAGGCGGTCGGCGGCAGCGCGTCCACGGCCAGCAGCAGCGACAGCGGGTCGGCGTCCCGCCCGTCCGCGAGCCCGAACCAGGACCGCATCTCGCCCTTCCCGGACGGCGATCCGAGCGCCCAGCCGAGCGTCGCCGGGTCGAGCGCCAGCATCAGCCGCTCGGTGAGCGAGGAACCGCCGGGCACCGAGGCGGCGTCCGGCGCGTCCTGCGGCCCGAAGCACTGGTCGCGCGGCGGGATGGCGGGCGGTTCCGCCGAGGTGCGGACGTCGCCGGGGAGGGCGTCGAGGTCGCCGTAGGAGGCAAGGACGCGCAGCCGCTCGACCTCGCGGCCCTCGTCGTCGCGCTGGACGAGGGCCGCCTGACCGGTGGAGAGCGTACGGCCGGTGCGCACGACCTCGGTACGGATCTCGGCGGGGCCCGGCCGGGACGCCGTGAGGTAGTGCGCGGAGATGGTGAACGGATGGGGGTGCGGCAGCGCGTGCGCGAGGGCGCGGCCGATGACCGCGAGCAGATAGCCACCGTTGACGGCGTTGATGATCGTCCAGCCGGCGGACAGTTCGGCGTCGTAGACCCCGGGGAGTCGCGGGGTGACCACGGTGTCCCGGTCGAACTCGCTGTCGCCGATCGTCGCCTGTGCCGTCTGTGCCGCCTGTACGGATGCTTCTGCCATACCGGTACGCTACAACAGAACCGTACTAAGCGGTAGCTTTTACGTTTCGTCCGGCTCGACGGCCGATGAACGCCGGTTCCAGGCCCGGGGCGCCCGCCAGTGGTAGCGCATCGCGAGGAGCCGCAGCGCGAAGGCGATCACCACGGCCGCACCGCTGGTGACCGCGTTCAGGGCGTCCTGGCTGATGCACAGCACGACCAACGCGGCACCGACCATCGCGGGTACCGCGTAAAGATCGCGGTCCCAGCGCACCAGCGACGGCACCTCATTGGCGATGATGTCGCGCAGCACACCGCCGCCGACGGCCGTGACGAGTCCGAGCGCCGCCGAGTAGGTCAGGCCGAGCCCGTAGTCGTACGCCTTGATCGTGCCGGTGACGCAGAACAGGCCGAGGCCCGCCGCGTCGAAGATGTTCACGCCGGACTGGATGCGCTCGACCTGCGGATGCAGGAAGAAGACGAGGAGCGCGGCGAGCAGCGGGGTGAGGAAGTACCCGAGGTCGGTGAAGGCGGCGGGCGGCACGGCGCCGATGATCAGGTCCCGCAGTACACCGCCGCCGAGCGCGGTGACCTCGGCGAGTACGGCGATGCCGAAGACGTCGAAGTTCTTCCGGACGGCGAGCAGCGCACCGGAGATGGCGAAGACGAAGATCCCGACGAGGTCCAGGCCGTGCTGGACGGAGGGGGTGAAGAGTTCGTGCTGCACGACGCCATTTACGCATGGCGGTGCGACCGGCCCCTCGCCGGCCGTCAGGTCACCGGGCCAAGCCCCGCAGGGGGTACCCGCCACGACGGCGAAGCACCAAACGGCGAGGGTCCGGCGGAATCGGCGACGGCGTCAGCCACCGCACAGCCCCACCGGACCCGAACACCTGCACCCGGACCGTGCCTAGCCTCCGGAGGACCCCGTACCGGGCGCCGGGTCTGCCGCCGCCGGCGTCCCGGTGTTCTCCGGGTGGTGGCACGCCACCTTCTGCCCCGGCTTCAGTTCGATCAGCGGCGGCTCCTGCGTGGTGCAGACCTCCGTCGCCTTCCAGCACCGCGTGTGGAAGCGGCAGCCGGCCGGCGGCGAGATCGGCGAGGGCACATCGCCCTTGAGCAGGATCCGCTCGCTCTTCGCGTTACGCCGCTTCGGGTCCGGGATCGGCACGGCCGACATCAGCGCCTTGGTGTACGGGTGCATCGGCGCCGAGTAGAGCGACTTGCGGTCGGCCAGCTCCACGATCTTGCCGAGGTACATCACGGCGATCCGGTCCGAGACATGCCGGACGACGGACAGGTCGTGCGCGATGATCACGTACGTCAGGCCCAGCTCGCTCTGGAGGTCGTCCAGGAGGTTGACGACCTGCGCCTGGATGGAGACGTCCAGGGCCGACACCGGCTCGTCCGCGACGACCAGCTTCGGGTTGAGCGCGAGCGCGCGGGCGATGCCGATGCGCTGGCGCTGACCGCCGGAGAACTCGTGCGGGTAGCGGTTGTAGTGCTCGGGGTTGAGGCCGACGACCTCAAGGAGCCGCTGGACCTCCTTCTTCACGCCGCCGTCGGGCGTGACGCCCTGAAGCTTGAACGGCGCCCCGACGATCGTGCCGATCGTGTGCCGCGGGTTCAGCGACGAGTACGGGTCCTGGAAGATCATCTGCACATCGCGGCGCATCGGACGCATCGCGCCGACGCCGAGGTGCGTGATGTCCCGGCCCTCGAACTCGACGGTACCGGCGGTCGGTTCGAGCAGCCGCGTGATCAGCCGGCCCATGGTCGACTTGCCGCAGCCGGACTCGCCGACGACGCCCAGGGTCTCCCCGGACCGCACCTCGAAGTCGAGGCCGTCGACCGCCTTGACCGCCCCGACCTGGCGCTGGAGCAGGCCCTTGCGGATGGGGAAGTGCTTCCGGAGCCCGGTCACCTTGAGCAGGATCTCGCCCGGCGCCGTCTCACCGACAGGCCCCGCCGTGGCGGCCTTGGTCACCGCGGTGGCGTTGGCGCCGCCCTCGGCGGGCCGCGGCGCGGGGACGTCCGTACCTGTGTCGTCGCTCGTCACGGGTTTGTCCTCGCTCACAGCTTGGGCGCAATCTCTTCGGTCCAGATACGCTCCCGCTGCTCCCGGTCCATGTGGCAGGCGGCCCAGTGGCCGCTGCCGACCTGGGCCAACTCCGGGCGGACGGTGCGGGTGACGTTGTCCTTGGGCACATCGGCGTACGGGCAGCGGGGGTTGAAGGCGCAGCCGGACGGGATGTTGATCAGCGACGGCGGCGAGCCCTTGACCGGGATGAGACGCTCGGTCTCCTCACGGTCCAGACGCGGCATCGAACCGAGCAGACCCCAGGTGTAGGGGTGCCGGGGCTCGTAGAACACCTTCTCGGCGGGGCCGCGTTCGACGCATCGGCCGCCGTACATCACGAGGATGTCGTCGGCCAGTTCGGCGACGACGCCCAGGTCGTGCGTGATGACGATGACCGCGGAGCCGAACTCCTTCTGGAGGTCGCGGATCAGGTCGAGGATCTGCGCCTGGACGGTCACGTCGAGGGCGGTCGTCGGCTCGTCCGCGATGAGGAGTTCGGGGTTGTTGACGAGCGCCATCGCGATCATCGCGCGCTGGCGCATACCGCCGGAGAACTCATGCGGGTAGCTGTCGACGCGCTTGTCCGGCTGGGGGATGCCCACCCGGTCGAGCATCTCGACGGCACGCCGGCGCGCGGTCTTCTTGTCCACGTCGTTGTGGACGCGGTATGCCTCCACGATCTGCTTGCCGATCGTGTAGTACGGGTGCAGCGAGGACAGCGGGTCCTGGAAGATCATCGCCATGTCGCGGCCACGCAGCTTGCGTACGTGGTCGGGGTCGGCCGACAGGAGTTCCTTGCCGTCGAGCCAGATCTCTCCGGAGAGCTGCGCCTTGCGCTTGCCGTACTGCCCGGCGGTGTGCAGGCCCATGATGCCGAGCGAGGTGACGGACTTGCCGGAGCCGGACTCGCCGACGATGCCGAGGGTCTTGCCCTTCTCCAGCTGGAAGCTGACACCGTCGACGGACTTGACCAGGCCGTCGTCGGTGGGGAAGTGCACCCGCAGGTCGCGTACTTCGAGGAAGGCGGTGGGGGCGGGCGAGTCCGTCACGGGCTCGCCGACGGCCGCCCCGCTCTTGCTGAGGTCGGTCATGCGAGCCTCACTCGGGGGTCGATCACGGCGTACAGGATGTCCACGACGAGGTTCGCGACGATCACCGCCAGTGAGGTGATGAGGGTGACGCCGAGGATCACCGGCAGGTCGCGTTCGTCGATCGCCTTGAGCACGGCCTGTCCGAGGCCCGGCAGGCTGAACGCGGTCTCGGTGAGGATCGCGCCGCCGATCAGGGCGCCGAGGTCCATCCCGAGCATCGTGAGGATCGGTGTCATCGTCGAGCGCATCGCGTGCTTGCCGATGACGGTCGGCTCACTGAGGCCCTTGGCACGGGCGGTGCGGATGTAGTCCTCGCCCATGACTTCGAGCATGGTGGCCCGGGTGATACGGGCGTACATCGCGGCATACAGGAACGACAGGGTCACCCAGGGCAGCAACAGGCCCTGGAACCACGGGCCGAGGCCGTCCTCCAGGGGTGAGTACTGCCCGTTGATCCAGCCGAGGCCGTAGTCGAATATCGCCAGCGAGAGCAGCGCGGTGAAGTAGATGGGCAGCGAGACACCGGAGAGGGCGACCACCATCGCCGAACGGTCCCACAGGGTGCCGCGCTTGAGTGCGGAGAGCACACCCGCGGCGACACCGAACAGCAGCCACAGCACGGCGGCACCGATCGCGAGCGACAGGGTGACCGGCAGACGGTCGGTGATGACCGGCCAGATGGCCTGCTCGCTGCGGAAGGAGTAGCCGAAGCACGGCGCGGAGCAGTTCGTGACGTCGCCGCCCGAGGAGTACGTGCGGCCCGCGAAGATGCCCTTGAAGAACTCGAAGACCTGGACGTAGATCGGGTCGCCGAGCTGGAGCTTCTGCCGGACGGCCTCGACGGCCGCGGCGTCGGACTGCTTGCCCACGTACATCGTGGCCGGGTCTACACCCGCCCACTTGGGGATGAGGAAGAAGATGCAGAAGACCACCACGATGATGACCACCAGCATCACTGCGACGGCCATGAGCCGCCTGATGAGGTATGCGAGCACTGCTCTCGGCCCGGCGGGGCCCGCGGGCCACTGGAGGTCATCCAGTGGCCCGCGGTCACACCACCCCGGCCTTCACCTGCCTTTCGTACCGTTCGGCGGGTGCGCCGGTGGTGATTACTTCGAGACGCCCAGGCTGGTGAAGTCGTACTGACCGCTGTACGCGTCCGTGGTGTAGACGTTCGTCAGCCGGTTGGAGCGCCAGTTGATGAACTTCTCGAACACGAAGGGCAGGTAGTAAGCGCCCTCCATGACCTGGTGGTTCAGCTCCGTGGCGATCGCGACCTTCTTGGCGGGGTCCAGCTCCGTCGCGAACTTGTCGAAGTTCGAGTCGATCGCCTTGTCCTTGATCATCGCGAAGTTGTTGTTACCGCTGTCGAGGATGTACTTGCTGTCCCACAGCGGCTGGCCGTAGCCCTGGGCCGACGGGAAGTCGGGGCCCCAACCCATGATGATGATGCCGTAGTTCTTCTTCTTGACGACCGTCGGGTTACCGATGATGCCCGAGGTCTGCGAGCCGTCGTACTTGTCGATGTCGGCGGTGATGCCGATCTTCTTCAGCGACGCCTGGAGCGACTCGGCGGTGGCGACCTCGACCGGCTTGTTGTTGCGGACCGCGATGGTGGTCTTGAAGCCGTCAGGCTGACCGCACGCCTTCAGGGCGTCCTTGGCCTTGGCCTCGTCCGGGGCACCGTCGTTCTGCGTGAAGCCGTACGGGTCGTACTTCTGACCCTCGGAGCCGGGGACCGCCGGGGGCAGCATGTTGGTGCCGATGTCGCCACCGGCCAGCGGGCCACCGCGCGCCGTCTGGAGCGACTTGTGGTCGGCCCCGTAGAGGACGGCCTTACGGCACTCGATCTTGTCGAACGGCTTCACGATCTGCGGGAAGACCGCGTACCGGATGAAGCCGGAGACCGGGTTGTCGAGGTTGCCCTTGTGCTCCTTCAGGGCCTTGATACGGCCCTGCGGGGACAGACCGGTCTGGTTGATGTCCAGGTCGTAGTCACCGGCGAGCAGACGGTTGTCCATGTCGTCGGCGTTGCTGAACAGGTTGAGCGTGATCTTGTCCGGCAGGGCCTTGCGGACCGGGTCCGACTCCTGCTTCCACTCGGTGTTGCGGACCAGCACGAGGGCCTTGTTCGGCGTGTACGACTCGAACTTGTACGGGCCGGAGGAGAAGGGCCGCAGACCGTACTTGGACTTGGTGTCCTTGTCCTGGCGGATCGGGGACGCCGAGGTCAGCGCGAGCATGTCCTCGAAGTCACTGTTCGCCACCGGCAGCTTGAAGACGATGGTCTTCTCGTCCGGGGTCTCGATCGCCTTGAGACCGAGCTTGTCCTTGGCCTTGTCCTTGTACGGACCCGGGTACTCGCCCTTGGGGTCGAGGACGTCCTTCAGGTAGACCGGACCGCCGGAGAGCACGTCCTGCGCCCACACGCGCTCGATGCCGTACTTGACGTCCTGGGAGGTGATCGGCTTGCCGTCCTCCCACGTGACCCCGTCCCGCAGGGTGTACGTGTAGGTCTTGCCGTCGGCCGAGACCTTTGCCTTGCTGGTGGCGAGGTCCGGGGTCAGCTCGGTGCCCTTGCTGCCCGGCTCGGTCTGGCCGGTGACGAGCTGACGGCTGTAGTAGCGCATGAAGTTCCACGCGAAGCCGTAGTAGCCACGCGTGGTGTCCCACGAGTCGGCGTCCTGGGCGCCCGCGAACTTCAGCGTGCCGCCCTTCTTGGTCGAGGCGTTGGCGACCTTGTTGTTCGCCGCGTCGAAGCCGGCGGCCTTGCTGTCGCCGCCCTTCTTCTCGTTGCCGCTGTCACCGCCGCCGCACGCTGCCGTGGACAGCAGCGCCGCGACCACGGCAGCAGCTGCCACGGCCTGCTTGCGCCGTCCTCTGACGCTATGGGTAGTCACGATCTCGGATCCTCCGTGTGATGTGCGGCCCGCCGTCATGGCGGGCCGTGGGATACGGCAGTTCAGCGCGAGCCCTTCGGGTCGAGCGCGTCACGCACGCCGTCGCCGAAGAGGTTGAAGGAGAGCACGGTGATGAAGATGGCCACGCCGGGAATCACCATGTAGGTGGGGTCGGCGTCGTAGTAGCTCACCGCCGAGGAGAGCATGTCTCCCCAGGACGAGGTGGGCGGCTTGACGCCGACGCCCAGGAAGCTGAGCGCGGCCTCGGTGAGGATGTTCGTGGGGATCATCATCGTGGTGTAGACGATGATCGGCGCGACGAGGTTGGGCAGCAGTTCCTTGAACAGGATGTAGAACCGCCCGGCCCCGAGACTGCGGGCCGCCTCCACGTACTCGCGCTCACGTAGCGAGAGCGTCTGACCGCGTACGACACGGCCGACATAGGGCCAGCCGAAGAACCCGATCACCAGGATCATCACGAAGATACGGACGCCGGTGCCGGTGAGGCCCAGCATCTCGTTGGGCATGACGGACACCAGGGCGATGATGAACAGCAGCTGCGGGAAGGACAGCAGCAGGTCCATGATCCGGCTGATGGTCGCGTCGAGCCAGCCGCCGAAGTAGCCCGCGAGGATTCCGAGGACGGTGCCGATGACGATGGCGACGAGGGCCGACGCGAAGCCGACCAGGAGCGAGACCCGGGCGCCGTAGACGATGCGGGCGAACACATCGCGTCCGTTGACCGGTTCGACGCCGAAGAGATGGTCGCCGCTGATGCCGCCGAACGAACCGATGGGCGTGGAGAAGAGCGGGTCGATCAGGTCCTCGTGGTACTCGTCGGGCGACTGGCCGACGAGGCTCGTGATCAGGGGCGCGAACACCGCCACGAGCACGAGAAGGAGGACGACGGCGCCGCCGGCGAGGGCGAGCTTGTCCCGCTTCAGCCGGTCCCAGGCGATGCGGCCGAGGGAGCGGCCCTGCACCGACTTCCCCGCGACCGCGGCGACCTCCTCGGCCGGAGTCGGGGCCGCTTCCGCGGTCGGCTCGTGCAATGGTGCCGTCATCGTGGCAGGGACCCCTCTTCTTCAACCGGCGGTGGCCGGCCCGCACTTGCCGCTGTGGCGGCGGATCAGTCCGTCGTACACAGGGGCGAAACCCACCCCCTGGAGCGGGAGTCTTCATCGCGGCCGTGATCTGTTACCAGACTTGACGGTGAATGGATGCGTAACCGTGATGCTCTCTGGGGGGTTCCGTTATCCAGACGGCGGGTAACGGATAGCGGACGCGGGTCAGTTGGGGCGGAAGAGGTCACGCGCGTAGATCTACGTCGCTTTCACCATCAGATGTCACCAGAACGGACATTCGGGCCAGGCCCGTGTCCACCAGGTGACACACCCTCGATCACCGGCGCTTGGCCGGTTTTCGAGCCTCGCTGGATCCAGCCGGAGCCGGCCGGATCTAGAAGGAACCCTGCTGCGGCGGATATCCGTAGCCCGCGGTGGGGGCCGGGGGCATCGCGCCGCCGTGAGACTCACGGTCGTAGAAGGGCCGCGCGGTGGCCCGCAGCCACATCGCCACCGGGTCGTACTCGTCGGACAGGGCCACCGTGGAGACGGGCAGCCCGTCGGGTACGGCCCCGATCGACTGCTGCATCATCGCCCGCACGGCGTCCACGGCGGGCGGGCTGGTGTCGTACACATCGAGCCCGATGGCGAGATAGGGGGCCCCGAGCGACGGCTGCACCCAGGCGCGGCGCAGGGCGCGCACGGCGGGTGTGCGGTGCGCGTTCTGCGTGAGCAGGGCGTAGAACTGCGGGATCTCGATGGTGGGCTCGGCAAGCCGCAGCGGCCCCGCGGGCTGGCGGTCCAGACCGGTGGCGATCCGGCGCAGGTCGAGCCAGGGGATGCCGACACCCCCGCCGGGCGCGTGCGGATTGAGCCAGAGGCCGTAGTGGTCCGGGTAGAGGGTGCGTGCGAGGTCGACGCCGGAGATGACTTCGTACGAACGGTTCCAGCCGCTCGCCGAGAGTTCCTGCGCGGAGGTCACACAGGGCGCGTAACCGAGGCCCTCGACCTCCATGTTGCCGTACTGGGCGTCCGGGGATCCGGCCTGGCCGTGCCAGAGGAGCATCCAGACCTGACCCGACGTGGGGTCCGAAAGGGCACGCAGCAACGCCTCGTACGCGTCGTAGCGCCCGGGGGTCACCTGGCGCAGCATGTGCTCGACCTGCCCGGCCGCAGCCGTGCCCGACGCACTCACCCTTGATCGCCCCTTCGTGACACTTTCGACGAAACCCACCGAAATCCCCCGGGTCACGTGCCGCTGCCGCGGCACTTCGACCAGGCCATGAAACCAGCTTATGCGGCGATCCCGGCGGCGACTTGACGCACCGGCCGCCGCGTCGTACCGCACGCGCCGGACCCGGAGGCGCTCGGGGCCGGTTCGGTGCCGCGCGTGGGCCGGTCAGTGCCCTCCCGTGACCCGGAGTCAGTGCCCTCCCGTGGCCCGGGGGTCAGTGCCGCCCGTGGCCCCGGCTCAGTGCTGCCCCTGGGCGTAGAACGGCCGGACCCTCTCGCGCATCCAGTCGACCACCGGGTCCTGGGCCGCGTCGAGCAGAACCAGGTTCACCGGCCAGCCCGCCGGCGCCCGGCCGAGCGCCCGGCCGAGGGCGTCCAGGGGCAGTTCGCCGACCTGCTCGTCCCACCGGTTCAACTCGACGCCGACGAACAGCACCGGGTCGCCGCCCTCGACACTGGCCAGACAGCGGCGGGCGCTCACCACCACACCGGTCGCGGCGAACTCGGCGGCGGCGGCGGCCAGGAAGTCCACCGGGTCGTGCTGCCAGTCCGGCTCGAAGAGGCGCACCCGGCCACCGCTCGCGGGACCGTCGAGCGGACTGCGCCCCGCGCGGCACAGTTCGGCGACGGCGGGCGGCGGGAGCGGGACACCCACGGCTCCGTCGGGGTTGACCACGATGCCGAGCTGCGGCGGGAGTCCGCGCGCGAACTCGACGGCGGGCGCGACGGTGCACCCCATCCGGTCGCCGACGACCTGGCGGAACTGCTGCTCGGAGCTGAAGACCGGGACATACGCCTGCCCGTCGATCTCCAGCGTGGGCAGGTCGAGCGTGGGTCCCCCGGGTCCGCCGCCGGCCGGCAACGGCACCCAGAGGTGGCTGCGGCCGAGTACTTCGATGATCCGGCCGCCCGCCGAGGGCGCCGTCGCACCGAGTGCGGCGGCGAGCACCTCCTCCAGCTCGTTGCCGGGCCATCCGCCGTAGGGCACGGCGTGGGCCGTCTGTGCCGGTATCTCCATCGTCAACCACCTGCTCCGGACCGCTGTTTCTGCGGCTCGCACCCTAACGCGTACCGGGAGGAACGCCGCGTCGGCGGTCGTGGTCAGCGGTCGAAGCGGATCGCGCGCAGTACGTCCGCCGCCGTCCGGTCCAGGAGCAGCGCGGAGCGGCACCCCGGCGGCAGGTCGCCCCGCTCGGCGGCCCGCACCAGCTGCCCCACGGTCCTGCGGTGCCGCCGGAACGCGTACCGCGACACTCCCCTGCCGCGCTCCCGCTGGCCGTCCAGGGCCGTGTCCGGCGGGACGTCGAGCAGCAGCAGATGCAGGGTGGCCCCACGCCTGCGGGCGTCGCGGGCGAGCCAGCGCCGGACCCACCGCTGCGTACCGCAGTCGTGGACGACGACGCTCTCGCCGGTGCGCAGCGCGCGGCGCAGGCCCGCGAAGTGGGCGAGGCGGACCAGCGGGCGGTACACGGCGTACGGCACGAAGCGCGGCACCCGGGACGCCCAGCGGTCGCGGGTGTCCTGCGAGTCGATCCGGTGCCCGCTGACCGTGCGCCGCATCAGCGTGGACTTGCCGCTGCCGGGCAGTCCCGAGACGACGACCAGGTCGCCGGGGGTGAAGCGGAGCCGGTGCGGGCTGCGGCCCGCGCGCTCGCGCAGATCACGCACGACGGCGGTCCGCCCGTCGGCGAAGGTCTCCACCGTCGGGGCGCCGGGCTGCTTGGGCAGCGCGACACCCGTCACCGTCGCGTACACCCTGGTCCTGTTCACCGTGAGCGTCCTCCCCCTGGGGTCCACGTGAGCCTTCCCCGTCGAGTGTAAAGAGAAGGTAATGCGGGGTGAACCGCGATTGCGTCCTGGTCCTGCCACAAGGCGGTTACAGGCCACCGCCCTGCCGTGTCGCCGGGATGCGTGCAATGATGACCCCGCCAACTCCAAACAGGCCGCTTGAATCCACGCGGGAGAGCCCTCGGCCACGACCGGGGCGCCGAAGGAGCAAGTCCCTCCCTTGAATCTCTCAGGCCCAGATACCGCGTGGGCGAGGCACATCTGAAAAGCGGGCCGCCGTGCTTGACGCGTGCGGCTCCACCCAAGGTGCAAGCCGGATCCGCCGAGCGGTGGACTCCCGGCGAACCTCTCAGGTTCCGATGACAGATGGGGAGGATCGCCCTCGCCCGTCATGCCCTGGGAGCACCCCCTCATGAGCAATGCCCCGAGCACTGCCCCCCGTCAGACCGCGCTCGACGCCCTGCACCGGTCGCTCGGCGCGACCATGACCGACTTCGCGGGCTGGGACATGCCGCTGCGGTACGGGAGCGAGCGCGACGAGCACCAGGCGGTACGCACCCGCGCCGGACTCTTCGACCTGTCGCACATGGGTGAGATCACCGTCACAGGTCCGCAGGCCGTGAACGTCCTGAACTTTGCCCTGGTCGGCAACATCGGCACGGTCGGCGTCGGCCGCGCCCGCTACACCATGATCTGCCAGGAGGACGGCGGCATCCTCGACGACCTGATCGTGTACCGCCTCGCCGACACCGAGTACATGGTCGTCGCGAACGCGGGCAACGCGCAGACCGTCCTGGACGCGATCACCGAGCGGGCCGCCGGGTTCGACGCCGAGGTCCGCGACGACCGGGACGCGTACGCGCTGCTCGCGGTCCAGGGCCCCGAGTCCCCCGGCATCCTGAAGTCCCTGACCGACGCGGACCTCGATGGCCTGAAGTACTACGCCGGGCTGCCCGGCACGGTCGCCGGGGTACCCGCCCTGATCGCGCGCACCGGGTACACGGGCGAGGACGGCTTCGAGCTGTTCGTGGCCCCCGCCGACGCCGAGAAGCTGTGGCGGGCACTGACCGACGCCGGTCAGGACGCCGGTCTGGTGCCGTGCGGACTGTCCTGCCGGGACACCCTGCGCCTGGAGGCGGGCATGCCGCTGTACGGGCATGAGCTGACGACCTCGCTCACGCCCTTCGACGCCGGGCTCGGCCGGGTCGTGAAGTTCGAGAAGGACGGCGACTTCGTGGGGCGCGAGGCCCTGTCCGCCGCGGCCGAGCGGGCGGCGACGGATCCGCCGCGCAAGCTGGTCGGGCTGATCGCCGAGGGCCGCCGGGTGCCCCGCGCCGGGTTCCCAGTGGTCGCGGCGGGCGAGGCCGTCGGCCAGGTCACCTCGGGCGCGCCGTCGCCGACGCTCGGCCGGCCGATCGCCATGGCGTACGTGGACGCCGCGCACGCCGCGCCGGGCACGACCGGTGTGGGCGTCGACATCCGCGGTACGCATGAGCCGTACGAGGTCGTGGCGCTGCCGTTCTACCAGCGCCGGAAGTGACCTCCCGCGCTCCGGTCCGTACCCGCCCTCCCTTCCCGACCCTCCCTTCCTTCAGCACTCATCCGCGTACAGGAGAATTCACGTCATGAGCAACCCCCAGCAGCTGCGCTACAGCAAGGAGCACGAGTGGCTGTCGGCCGCCGATGACGGCGTGTCGACGGTCGGGATCACGGAGCACGCGGCCAACGCGCTCGGTGACGTCGTGTACGTACAGCTCCCGGAGGTCGGTGACACGGTGACGGCGGGCGAGACCTGCGGTGAGCTGGAGTCGACCAAGTCGGTGAGCGATCTGTACTCCCCCGTGACCGGTGAGGTCGTCGCCGCCAACCAGGACGTGGTGGAGGACCCCTCGCTGGTGAACTCCGCCCCGTTCGAGGGCGGTTGGCTGTTCAAGGTGCGCGTCTCCGATGAGCCGGGCGACCTGCTCTCGGCGGACGAGTACACCGACTTCGCCGGCTGACCCCGACCCGTAGGGATCTTCTGATGTCACTTCTGAACCAGTCTCTCCACGAACTCGACCCGGATGTCGCCGCCGCCGTCGACGCCGAGCTGCACCGTCAGCAGTCCACCCTTGAGATGATCGCGTCGGAGAACTTCGCTCCGGTCGCGGTGATGGAGGCCCAGGGCTCCGTCCTCACCAACAAGTACGCCGAGGGCTACCCGGGCCGCCGCTACTACGGCGGCTGTGAGCACGTCGACGTGGTCGAGCAGATCGCCATCGACCGGGTGAAGGCGCTGTTCGGCGCCGAGCACGCCAATGTGCAGCCCCACTCGGGTGCCCAGGCCAACGCGGCGGCGATGTTCGCGCTGCTCAAGCCCGGTGACACGATCATGGGTCTGAACCTCGCGCACGGCGGGCACCTGACCCACGGCATGAAGATCAACTTCTCCGGCAAGCTGTACAACGTGGTCGCGTACCACGTGGACGAGACCACCGGTCAGGTCGACATGGCAGAGGTCGAGAAGCTCGCCAAGGAGGCCAGGCCGAAGCTGATCGTGGCGGGCTGGTCCGCGTATCCGCGGCAGCTCGACTTCGCGGCCTTCCGCCGGATCGCGGACGAGGTCGGCGCGTATCTGATGGTCGACATGGCGCACTTCGCGGGCCTGGTGGCCGCGGGGCTGCACCCGAACCCGGTGCCGCACGCCCATGTCGTGACCACCACCACGCACAAGACCCTCGGCGGTCCGCGCGGCGGGGTCATCCTGTCCACGCAGGAGCTGGCCAAGAAGATCAACTCGGCGGTCTTCCCTGGCCAGCAGGGTGGTCCCCTGGAGCATGTGATCGCCGCGAAGGCGGTCTCCTTCAAGGTCGCGGCGACCGAGGACTTCAAGGAGCGCCAGCGGCGCACCCTGGAGGGCGCGCACATCCTCGCCGAGCGGCTCGTCCAGGACGACGCCCGCGCGGTCGGCGTGAACGTGCTGTCCGGCGGCACCGATGTGCATCTGGTCCTGGTGGACCTGCGCGAGTCGGAGCTGGACGGTCAGCAGGCCGAGGACCGGCTCCACGAGGTCGGCATCACGGTCAACCGCAACGCCGTCCCGAACGACCCACGGCCCCCGATGGTCACCTCGGGCCTGCGGATCGGCACCCCGGCACTGGCCACCCGCGGTTTCACCACCGAGGACTTCCGTGAGGTCGCCGACATCATCGCCGAGGCGCTGAAGCCGTCGTACGACACGGACGCCCTCCGGGCGCGGGTGACCGCGCTCGCCACGAAGCACCCGCTGTACCCGGGGCTGTAGACCCCGGACCCGCACGACGCGAGCGGGGCACTACGCACACTGACGAGGAACGTGGTGCCCCGCCCCACCCCGATACGGCATCGGCATCCGCATCGGCATCCGTACGACATCGGCACGACCCGGCAGACGACGGCGTCTACCAACCCCAGCTAGGAGTTCCCCCGTGGCCATCTCGGTCTTCGACCTGTTCTCGATCGGCATCGGCCCGTCCAGCTCCCATACGGTCGGCCCGATGCGCGCGGCCCGGATGTTCGCGCGCCGCCTGAAGAACGACGGCCTGCTCGCCCACACCACGTCGGTACGCGCCGAGTTGTACGGCTCCCTCGGCGCGACCGGCCATGGGCACGGCACCCCCAAGGCGGTGCTGCTCGGCCTGGAGGGCGAGTCGCCGCGCACGGTCGACGTGGAGCACGCCGACGAACGCGTCGAGCAGATCCGGACGACCGGACGGCTCAGCCTCCTCGGGGCGCACGAGATCGCCTTCTCCTACGACGACGACCTGGTCCTGCACCGCCGCGAGACGCTCCCGTACCACGCCAACGGCATGACGATCTTCGCGTACGACGCTGCCGGCGGGCTGGTCCTGGAGAAGACGTACTACTCGGTGGGCGGCGGCTTCGTCGTGGACGAGGAAGCGGTCGGCGCGGACCGGATCAAGCTGGACGACACGGTGCTGAAGTACCCGTTCCGCACGGGTGACGAGCTGCTGCGGCTGTCGAAGGACACCGGTCTGTCGATCTCCTCGCTGATGCTGGAGAACGAGAAGGCGTGGCGTAGCGAGGAGGAGATCCACGAGGGCCTGCTGGAGATCTGGCAGGCCATGCAGAGCTGTGTCGCGCGCGGGATGGCCCGTGAGGGCATCCTGCCGGGCGGCCTCAAGGTCCGCCGCCGCGCCGCCACGACCGCCCGCCAACTGCGCGCCGACGGCGACCCGGCGGCGCACGCGATGGAGTGGATCACGCTCTACGCGATGGCCGTGAACGAGGAGAACGCGGCGGGCGGCCGGGTGGTGACCGCGCCGACGAACGGCGCCGCCGGCATCATCCCCGCGGTGCTGCACTACTTCATGAACTTCGTGGCCGGCGGCACCGCCCGGGAGAAGGAGGAGGGCGTGGTCCGCTTCCTCCTCGCGGCGGGCGCGATCGGCATGCTCTTCAAGGAGAACGCGTCGATCTCCGGCGCCGAGGTCGGCTGCCAGGGCGAGGTCGGCTCGGCCTGCTCGATGGCGGCTGGCGCGCTCGCGGAGGTCATGGGCGGCAGCCCCGAACAGGTCGAGAACGCCGCCGAGATCGGCATGGAGCACAATCTGGGCCTGACCTGCGACCCGGTCGGCGGTCTCGTCCAGATCCCCTGCATCGAGCGCAACGGCATGGCCGCCGTGAAAGCCGTCACGGCGGCAAAGATGGCCATGCGCGGCGACGGCACCCACAAGGTGTCCCTCGACAAGGTCATCAAAACAATGAAGGAAACGGGCGCGGACATGAGCGTCAAGTACAAGGAGACGGCTCGGGGCGGGCTTGCGGTGAACATCATCGAGTGCTGACGGCGTAGGCCCTGACCAGCCGACCAGCCGACTCGCGGACTAGCGGACTAGCGGACTAGCCGACTAGCGGACGGAGATGAGGCCGCCGTCCACCGGGATGAGTTGGCCGGTGATGAAGTGCGACGCGTCGCTCGCCAGGAAGACCATGACCGGTGCCAGATCCTTGGCGGGGTCCCCGAACTTGCCGCCGAGCGGGATCTGTTCGGCGGTCGCCTGGTCGTGGGCCGCCAGCTCTTCCGGCGAGAGTGCCTTGCGGAACTGCTCGTACATAGGGGTGACCACATACGGCAGGACCGCGTTGACGCGGACCCCGGACGGGCCCCACTCCCGTGCGACGGACCGGGTCCAGGTGTGCACGGCGGCCTTGGTTGAACCGTAGACGGCATTGTGCAGTTCCGCCGTCAGGCCGGACTCGGAGCCGAAGTTGATGATCGCTCCGGCGCCCGCCTCCCGCATCACCGCGTAGGCCGCGGAGTTGGTGTGCACGGTGCCGTAGACATTGACCTTGAAAAGGGTCTCCAGGAAGTCCTGCGTGACGTCGTCGGCAGCGGCGTGGCGCTGGATGCCCGCGACATGAACGAGGACATCGAGCCCGCCCATACGGGAGGCCGCCTCGGTGAAGACCGCGTTCACCTGGTCTCGGTCGCTGACGTCGGCCCGGGAGAACGTCACCGATCCGGGTCCCGCCGCCGACGCCGCTTCCGCCACTTCGCGGCCCAGGTCCTCGTTCACGTCGACCGAGCTGACCACGGCGCCCTCGGCCGCGTAGGCCCGCACGACGGCCTCGCCGATGCCTTGGGCTCCGCCGGTGACGATGACCCGCTTGTCCTTGAGTTGCATGGGTGTCTCCGATCGATTCGCTGGTGCGGGGTGCTCCGCTGGAAGGCCGGTGGGGAAATCCGCGGGCCGGCGGTGGCTGGGCGCGCGGTTCCCCGCGCCCCTCGCGGGGACGCGGTACCGCACCGGATTTCCCCGACCCCGTTCAGGAGTCCTTGTGTTTGGCCGCCGCCGAGAATTCGGGATCGACGTCCGTGATCCCCATGGCCGTGAACGCCTGGCCGACCACCGCTCCCATGTCGCGGTTGGACACCGCGGTGATGCCGCCGTCGACCGCGATGTTCTGGCCCGTGATGAACTCCGAGCGGTCACTGGCGAAGAACAGCGCCATGCCGGCCAGGTCCCGGGGCAGACCCGCGCGGCCGATCGGGTGCAGCCGCCCGAGCGGTTCCGCCAGTGCGTCGACGAACGCCCCGTACTGCGACGGGTCCAGACCGGTGCCCTTGGCCATGATCGGGGTGAGGATCAGGCCGGGCATGATCACGTTGGAGCGGATCCGGTACGGCGACAGTTCGTACGCCGCGGTGCGGGCCAGCTGGATCACCCCGGCCTTGGCGGAGTCGTACGAGGCCGAGGACAGTCCGGCCTGGATGCCCGCGATGCTGGACATGGACACGATGCTGCCGCCGGTGCCCTGTGCCTTCATCCGGCGCGCCGCGTACTTGTGGCCCAATGCCACGGACCGCAGCAGAAGATCGACGGTACGGGTGAACCCCGCGGCGTCCAGGTCGAGGAGTCCGCTCTGATCACCGAGCGCCCCGGCGTTGTTCACCATGACGTCCAGCGCGCCGTACTCGCTCACCGCGCGTGCGACGAGCACCTCCATATCGGCCTCGACCGTGACGTCCGTGTGCTGGAAGACGACGTCGGGCCCGAACGTCTTCTGGAGCGCGTGCCCGGCGTCGTCGTCGATGTCCCCGACGACGACCCTGGCCCCCTCCTCCACGAAGACCTCGACGATGCCACGACCGATGCCGCTGACACCCCCTGTGACGACGGCTACCTTGTCGGCGAGTTCGTTTGCCATGTCCGTATACCTCATTGCTTTCCATGAAGAGCAGGCGCTTTCCAGCGGCGCCTGAGGGGCTGGTTGTACGGTTCGGAACCGGTCGCGCGGGTCAGGGCCGGTCGTGCGGGACGGCGGGTACGCCGAGGTGGGGTGGTGCGGCGGCGGCGATGTCGAGCGCGTGCAGCACGGCCGTACGCCCGCAGCCGAGCCGGACGGCGTTGGCGAGGTGCAGCCGCAGGCCCGGCAGATAGCGATGGGCGGGAGTGGCGTCACTGGCCATCGAGATCAGCTCCTTGACCCGGCCGCGCAGCGCGCCCGTACGCCAAGGGACCGCGCAGTAGTCGAAGAACGCCTGATACGACTCGGGAGAGAGCCGCAACAGCGCGTCGAGGAACCCGGGGACTTCGCGCTCGAAGTCCCGCCAGTACGGGTCGTCGCCCTGCCTCGTCCCCCGCAGTGTCGCCCGGTCCGCGTCCAGCGGAACGTCGAGGCTGGTGTCGCCTCGTTCGCGCAGCACCGCGGCGAGCCGTCCGGACCCCTCCATCAGGGTGTGCACGCCGAGGCCGGAGACGACGACCAGGGTCTCGTGCACCTGCGCCGCCGTGGCACCGGCGTCCAGCGCCTGCCGGATCTCCCGTTCGATACGGGGGCCGCCCAGGGAGCAGACCGACGCGTTGACGGCGAGTCCGATCAGCGCGGACGTCGGGGCGTCGAGGTCGTCGCCGTCGGCGACGCCCTCCAGCAGGGCGAGTGCTTCCGCGCGGACGTCGTCCACCGTGACCACGGGGTCGGGGGCCGTCCCGTCGGAGACACAGGTGCCGATGCCGGCAGTCGTGGGTGAGGAGGTCGGGTCGGTCATCGGACGGTCGGCTCCTCTGAGCTGTGGACAGGGCTGTGGGCTGGGCTGTGGGCTCTGTCTTCGGCGGAGCCGTCCGTGAGCATCGCGCGCAACGCCCGCTTGTTGATCTTCGTCGCGGACATCGGCCAGGCACCGGCTTCGATGAACCGCACGGCGCGCGGGATCTTGTAGCGGGCGATCTTCCCCCGGCAGAACCCGATGAGTTCGGCTTCGCCGAGCGTGCGTCCGGCCTTGACCTCGACGAAGGCGACGGGCACTTCGTCCAGGCGCGGATCATGGGCGCCGACCACTTCGACACAGGCGACGGCGGGATGGCGGGCGAGGAACGACTCGATCTCGATCGCGGCCACGTTCTCGCCGCCGACCTTGAGCATGTCCTTGAGCCGACCGTGGAAGGCGACCTGACCCTCCGGCGTCCAGCGGTAGAGGTCACCGGTGTGCAGCCAGCCGTCGGCGTCGAGGCTCTCCGCGGTCTTCTCCGGATCCTTGTAGTAGCCCTCCATGACGCAGTAGCCGCGGACGAGGATCTCCCCTATGACGCCGGGGCCGACGTCCTCGCCGGTCTCGATGTCGGTGATCCTCACCTCGACTCCGGGGCACGGCACGCCCTGGGCGGTGGCGCGCACCTCGACCGGATCCGTGCGCCCGCTCATCGCGTAGATACCGACCGTCTCGGTCATCCCGCAGGCGGCGACCAGTTCGCACTTGGGCAGGGCGTCCTGCACGCGTTCCAGCAGCACGCTGGGGCCGATGAGGAACATGGAACGGAGTGAGGCGAGCCGGTCCGGATCGAAGGAGGGGTGGTCGAGAAGCGGCTGGGTGAGGGCGGGGAACCAGGGGAAGGCGACCGTGGCCCGCTCCTGGGCCAGCAGGGAGAGAGCCCTGCCCGGCTCGAAATGGGCGTCGGTCACGAAGGTGCCGCCGCTGCCGATCGAGCCGAGAAAGGGGGCGAGCGTGGCGATGTGGAACAGCGGTCCGGGCGACCAGGTGACGTCGTGCTCACCGGTGCCGAGCCGGAACCGGGCGCGCTCCACCGGCCCACGCGTCATCGCCTCGTGCGAGAGCATGCACCCCTTCGGGTCGGCCGTCGTGCCCGAGGTGTAGAGGATCGTCGCGACATCCCGGACCCGGACCCGCCGGCGCAGCTCGTCCACGGCTCCGGGATCGACCTGCGAGGCCAGCTCGTCGAACCGGTCACGGCCGAGGAAGCCCGGCGCCGCGCCGCTGAGCAGGACCGCGGCCCGTAGCGCACCCGCCTCGGGCAGGGAGAGCCGCGTCGGGTCGGCCGCCGCACCGAGACCGGGCAACCCGGTGTGCAGGACCTCCGCGAAGTCGACGTACTGGTGCGGCCCGGATGTCGTGAGGACGGCCACCAGGTCGCCGTTGGCGATGATGTAGCCCAGCTCCTGCGCCCGGTGGCGGGCGTTGAGCGGAACCACCACGCCGCCGATCATGCTGATACCGAAGAACGCCTCGACATACTCGACGCTGTTCGTCGCCAGCAGTCCGACGTGGTCACCGGGTGCCACGCCGAGCGCGATCAGGCTCCGCGCCACCTGGCGTGCCCGCTCGTGAAGTTCGCTGTAGGTGTAGCGCGCTTCGGGGAAGACCAGCGCGTCACGTTCGGGGTGCTCGTGGGCCGAACGCACCAGCAGATCGCCGATGCTCGATACCTCGGCCCATTGCCCGTATTCCCTCATGCCGTCCCTCCGTCACCACCGGTCGCGGTCAATCCGGGTGCACATTCCACACAGGTACGCTCAATACTTCTTGAATCTCCGCCGAACTGAATTCCCGTCGGGTTCGACTGGTAGACTCTGCCGCATGGCAACTCGTGCAAATCGTCCTCCGGAAGCCACGGGGAGCGGTCTCAGTCGGCGCAGGCAAAGCGCACAGGTGGAGGGCGGTGCCGCCTATTGGGCGAAGCGCAACGAATTGCTCCAGATTGCCGCCGACGTGTTCAAGGAAAAGGGTTTCGAGGCGGCGACTCTCAACGATATCGCCACCCGGTTCGGTACGGATCGTGCGGCCATCTACTACTATTTCGCGAACAAGCAGGAACTCTTCCAGGAGGTCTTCCAGGCCACCGCCAAGCGGGTCCTGGAAGACAATCTCGCCGAGGCCACGCGGATCTCCAAGCTGGATAGCGACGCCCATCAGAAACTCCGCCTCCTCATCGAATTGCAGATCCAGTCGTATGTGGCGAACTATCCCTATGTCTTCGTCTACATTCAGGAGGACATGGGGAAGGTCGCCTTTCAGAATACGCCTTGGGCCAAAGAGATGGTGCGCAAGACCCGTCGTTTCGAAGGGATCGTCACGGATGTCATCACCAGCGGAATCCGGGACGGTGTATTCCGGGACGATCTTTCGGTCCCGCTGGTCATGAAGGCATTGTTCGGAATGGTGAACTGGACCCACCGGTGGTTCAAACCGGGTGACCGCAAGTTCACCGCCGAGCAGACCATCGACACCTTCTCGGCGATTCTCTTCGACGGCTTGCAACGCCCCTCCGCATAGGAGCGGCACGCGGCCAGGCGCCGCGCCGCCCGAGGGCCCTAGCGTGGAAGGTCGGCCGGCGCGGGCTCCTGGCCCGGCCAGCGCGAGCGGAGTTCGCTGGTCAGCGAGGTCGCCACGTCGTCCCATGGGCCGACATGGACGGTGGCCATCTCGCGTCGCTTGATCTTCCAGCCCTCGGCGGTCCGCACATAGTCGTCGAGGTAGCGAACGGCGCCGTAGACCGTGGTGCCACCACGGGCCAGCTCCAGATGGGCGCCGATGACACCGCTCGCGTGGTCGTCGTCGCCGAAGGTGAGCAGGGTGAAGTTCTGTGTGTGCACCGTGACGCCCATGTTCTTACGGTCGCCCCGGATGAAGTCCACGATCGCCGCACGGCTCGAACCACCAGAGAACCCGCCGCCGATGACGAACTCGGCGTCCTCGGCGAAGGCCGCGCCGAGTGTGTCCATGTCGTCGTCGTCCGCGGCGACGAAGTAGCGGATGACGAGGTCCTCCAGCTCGGCACGGTCTTCGAGCCGGCGGATTCGCGCTTCCAGATCTGACATTGCAACACCCTTTCTCCGCGTCAGCGAGGAGCTGGCGGTGTCTTCATAGGGGCACATGCGGGCAACGCTCAGGGGGTACGGGCGGGGGCTCAGCGCCCCTGCCACTGGGGCGGGCGCTTCTCGGCGAACGCGGCACGTCCTTCGAGGCGGTCCTTGCTGGACGCGTACGCCTCGATGGGCTCGTAGCGGGTGGCGAGGGCGACGTCGAGTGGCCAGCCCAGACGTGAGAGCGCGGCGTCCTTCGCGGCCTGGACCGCCAGCGGTGAACCGGCGGCGACCTTCCGCGCCCAACGCTCCGCCGCCGCGGAGAGGTCGGCGTACGGGACGACCTCGTTGACCAGACCGTACAGCTCGGCCTTGGCAGCGGGAAGGCGCTCTCCGGTGAGGATCATGGCCAGCGCGACATGGTGGGGGAGCTGGCGGATGGCGCGATGCATGATGCCCGCCTCGCCGATGATGCCGACCTTGGTCTCGGGGATGCCGAACTGGGTGGTGTCCGCCGCGACGACGATGTCCGCGCACATCGCGAGTTCACAGCCGCCGCCGATCACATACCCCTGTACCGCGGCGATGAGCGGTTTGCGCAGGGTCAGCAGCGGGCCGCCGACCCCGGTAAGGCCACCGCCGAGCGCCATCCGGCGGTCCGGGTTCTCGGTACCGCCGGACACGTCCCCGCCCGCGCAGAACGCCTTCTCGCCGGTCGCGGACAGGATCGCGACCCGGATGTCGGGGTCGTCGTTGATGTCGTTCCAGGCGGCGAACAGCGCGTCGTCCATCGCCGGGGTGATGGCGTTGAGCGACTTGGGGCGGTTGAGCGTCACACGGGCGACAGGGCCGTCCTTGGTGAACTCGACTTCGGAACTCACGGCGTGTCTCCTTCCTCGCGCTCCGGGCGAGGCTCGGGTTCCTCACGGCCTGGGCGAGGTTCGGGTGGTCGGTTGAAGGCGGCGATGGCTTCCTTGAGGCCGACATCGCCGATCCAGGAGCGGATCTCGGCGACCGACGGGGACAGATGCAGGAGCGCGTCCATCTCCGGGACGCCGGCGGCGGCCGTCCGTACGCCCATGGCGTCCATCGCGCGATTGACGGACAGCTTCTTGATCCGCAGTACGTCCGACGGGATACGGGCGATCCGGGCGGCCGTCTCCTCGACCCTGTCGACGAGTTCGGCCGCGGGCACGGCGTGGTTGGCCCACCCCCACCGCACCGCCGTGGCCCCGTCGATCGCGTTGGCCGGGATGAACGCCAGCTCCTTGGCGCGCTTGGGGCCGACGAGCGGGGCCCACAGCGGGGCGATGTAGCCGCCGCCCAGCGGGAGCGCCGGTTCCCCGATGCGGGCGTCATCGGCGACGAACGTGAGGTCGGCGAACACACACATCTGGGTCGCCCCCGCGATGCAGTAGCCGTGCACGGCGGCGATCACGGGCTTGGGGTGGTCCCAGATCGCCAGACAGCGGTTGACATTGCGGGCCAGGCGTTCCCGGTCGGCCACCGGGTCCGGCGCGGTGACCTGTCTGCCCACCTGGTCGATGTCGTATCCGGCGCTGAATCCCTTGCCCGCACCGCGGATCCCGAGCACCGGCCCACCGGTGTGCGCGAGGCGCGCCAGGGCGTCGGAGAACTCGTCGAGCATCGCGTGGGACAGGGCGTTGGCCTTGTCCGGCCGGTTCAGCACGATCCAGGTGATCGGTCCCCGGTGCTCGATCCGGATGTCCCGGTACTCCGGCAGCGCCGCTCCGGCCCGCCGGTCCTGGTCCGCCGGGACGGCGGTCATGACGCGGCGCGGCCGATCGGGATCTGCTTCTTCACATGGAAGTCGACCACGCCGGACGCGCGCAGCTCGCGCCGGGCGAAGCGCCAGCCGTCGTCGGTGCGGACCAGTTCGTCGTGGTACTGCCCGAAGAAGTGTCCGTCCGGGCGGTCCTTCACATACCGGTGCCACGCGTAGAGCACCGACCGCACCGTGGCCGTGGCCAGGTCCGGGCCGAAGTCGACCACGATGTTGGACACATGATGGCTGGTGGCGGCGAAGAAGCTGCCGATGCCGCCCAGGGTCTCCCGGTAGGCCGCGCGGCCCTCGGCCCCGAAGTCCGGACCGTACGCCACGTAGCAGTCCTCGGTGAACAGTGCGGCGATCTCCTCGGGGTGGTTCATGTCGAGGTGGTGGGCGTAGTCGAACAGCAGGCGGTGGATCCGCCCGGTCTCCACCAGCTCGGCGACGTGGACATCGGTGGGTGTCTCTACGGTCGTCACGGCGTCCCTCCGCATGGATGGCGAGGTGTTCCGGCGAGTCCCTGAGCCTGTCGAGCCGCCGATCCGATCGGCTGTGCTCCGGCCCCTGGCCGCCACCTCCTCGTTGCTCTGGCGGCGAAGCTATCTACGCCGACGTAAACAGTCAATGCCTCCGCACTCTCGATTTGCAGAGCTGTGAGCTGCACAGATGATCCAGAGTCGCGCTCCGACGAAACCGTTGACAGTTTACGTTGGTGTAGATAGCTTCCCGATGCAGCCCCCAGAGCGCATGCGTCGCCGCACGGTGGAAGAGGGTGCGTACCGCCCCTTCCGGACCGCAGCGGCCAAGAGCACGAGCGCTATGTCGAAGGAGAGGGCACATGGTTGATCTCGAACCCGTCACCGCGGACGCGGGGCGGCTGCGGCAGGTCTACGGATGCTTCCCCAGCGGTGTGACGGCGGTCTGTGCGCTGGAAGGTGACGAACCGGTCGGCATCGCCGCCAGCTCGTTCACCTCGGTGTCGATGGAACCCGGGCTGGTGTCGGTCTGCGTACAGAACTCCTCGACGACCTGGCCCCGGCTGCGCGGCAGGCGCCGCCTCGGGATCAGCGTGCTGGCCGAGGAGCAGGACCGGGCCTGCCGGCAGCTCGCGCTGAAGACCGGCGACCGCTTCGCCGGCGTCGACTGGAGCGCCAGCGGCGACGGCGCGGTGTTCGTCCACGGGGCGGTCGCCTGGCTGGACTGCTCCATTCACAGCGAGGTCGCGGCCGGCGACCACGCGATCGTCCTGCTGGCCGTGCACGCCCTGCGGGCGGAGCCGGAGCGGGCACCGCTCGTCTTCCACGCCAGCCGCTTCCGGCAGCTCGCCGCCGTCTGAGCGGACCGGAACCCGCCAGGAGCACCGTCGGCGCCCCCGGCACCAGGTGCTCGACCCCCCGCTCCGCCGCAGGCCCCGCTCCCGCCCCTCCGGCCAGGTCGCCCGAGCGCCGCGTCCGGGGGCCCCGACACGAACAAGGAGACGACCTCGGTGAAGTTCCATCTCATGCAGACAGGCGTGATCGGCCGACGCCATGAACTCGAACAGGGCATGGCAGGCCAGCGTCCCGACCTCTACCAGCGCTACCTGGAGGAGGTGAAGGGCTATGTCCGGCTCGCCGACGAACTCGGGTACGCCAGCTACTGCTCGCCCGAACACCACCTCCAGATCGAGGGTTTCGAGATCACCAACCACCCAGGGATGTGGGCGCTGTTCGTCGGCGCGCACGCCCGGCGGATGAGCGCGGGGATCCTCGGCTACGTCCTGCCCACCCACAACCCGGTCCGGGTCGCCGAGGAGATCGCCACCCTCGACCACATGCTGCGAGGCCGGCTGATCGTCGGCTTCACCCGCGGCTACCACGCCCGCTGGGTCGACTCCTACGCGGCCGTCCGCGGGGTCGGCGCCACCAACGTCGCGCACGCCAAGGCCAAGAACGAGCAGGACGCGATCAACCGCGAGATCTTCGAAGAGTCGGTCCAGATCGTGAAGAAGGCATGGCAGAACCCGGTGTTCAGCCACAAGGGCAAGTACTGGGAGTTCCCGCCGGAAGGCGGCTCGGCCGGACACCCCGGCTACGCCGAGTTCGGCAAGGGCATGGACGAGAACGGCATCGTCCGCCAGATCGGCATCGCACCGCGACCGTTCCAGAATCCGCATCCGAAGGTGTACGGCGCCTTCGCCTACAGCATGCGCACCGTCGACATGTGGGCCCGCGAGGGCGGCAAGCAGATCGTCTTCGCCACCGACCTCGACTTCTGCGAGGCCCTGTGGAAGCGGTACGGCGAGTCCGCGAAGAAGGCCGGACGCGACGTGCCGCGCGAGGACATCGGCGCCTGGGGCGGGTTCCTGATCCTCACCGACGACAAGGACGAGGCCGAGCGACTACGGGCCGAGCACCGCTGGTTCTGGGACAAGTGGTTCATCCCGCACGGCCAGCAGTTCCCGAACGTGCTCATCGGCAGCGCCGACGACATCTCACGCCAGATCGAACAGGCCCACGACCGCCTCGGATTCAACGAGTGCTTCCTCATGTTCGGCCAGGGACACCTCGAACCCGGGCGGAACAACGAGGAGTTGACGCGCTTCGCCGAGGAGGTCGCGCCGCGGTTCGCCACCAAGGACAGCGACGGCACCCTCGTCTGACACCCAGGCCGTCACCCCTCCTGCATGTCTCATTTTCGAGTTCAAAGGAGAACACGACTGTGAAGAGCGGCATCTTCCACGTTCCGTACATGCGCCCCGAGCGCACACCCCGCGAGGTGTTCGACTACTCCGTACTGATCGCCCGCGAGGCCGATCAGGCGGGCTTCACCGACTTCATGATCGGCGAGCACGCCACTCAGGGGTGGGAGAGCGTCCCCAACCCCGAGATCATCATCGGCGCCTGCGCCCGGGAGACCGAGCGCCTGCGGTTCGCGCCCATGGCCCATCTCCTCGGGCTGCACCAGCCCGGGTCGCTGGCCATTCAGGTCGGCTGGCTGTCGCAGGTCCTGGAGGGCCGGTACTTCCTCGGCGTCGGACCCGGCGCCTACCCCCGGGACGCGATCCTCCGCGGCCAGCCCGCCGACCTGTCCGAGGCCCGGCCCCGGCGCGACGAGGCGCTGGAGATCATGCGCAGGATCTGGGAGCGCGAGCCCTTCCACTACGAGGGCACGTTCTTCAACGGCGGGTTCCCCGAGGAGAAGCCGGCGTCGGAGGACGGCGCCGAGTTCCACGTCATGCCCGACTTCTCGCCGTGGAACGGTGCGGAGAACCTCGAAATCGCGATGACCGCCCTCTCGCACAACTCATCCTCGATGCGCTACGCGGGCGAGCGGGGCTTCTCGCCCATCTCGTTCTTCGGCGGTCTCGACGTGGCGCGCTCGCACTGGGACACCTACGCGGCGGGCGCCGCGTCCCGCGGGCTGACGAGCGATCGTCAGCGATTCCGTATCTGCCGCGACATCGTCGTGGCCGACACGGACGCCGAAGCCAAGAAGATCGCGCTCAACGGCGGTCTGGGCCACTGCTGGCAGAAGTACCTGGTGCCCGTCTACAAGACGTTCAACATCCTCAACGGCTATGTCGCCGACTCGGGCACGGGCCTCGACCCGTCCGACATCGACATGGACTTCATCGCCGAGCACGTCTGGATCTGCGGCTCCCCGGAGACCGTGATCGCCAAGATCGAGAAGATGCATGAGGACACGGGCGGGTTCGGCGAGATCGTCATGAACACCCATGACTACGTCGAGGACCCCAAGCCCTGGATCGAGTCGATGCACCGGATCGCCAAGGAGGTCGTGCCCCACGTCCGCGCCACCGTCACCGCGGGCTGAGGGCGGGTTCGGCGGACGGGCCGTCCGTCCGCCGAACCGCCCCTTTCTGAGGGAGCACCAGATGACAGACGATCTCGTCCACTACACATGCCTGGCAGGTGTCGCCCGGATCGTGCTGGCCAGGCCGGCGGTGGCGAACGCCGTGGACCTGCCGACGGCGCGGGCCCTCGGCGCGGCCGTCGGCCGGGCGGCGGCCGATCCGGACGCCCGAGCGGTACTCGTCAGCGGCGAGGGCCGGCGGTTCTGCGCCGGCGGAGACGTGGCGGCGATGGCCTCGGCCCCGGACCGGGCGGCGTATCTCGAAGAGCTGGCCACCACCCTCGACGGCGCGCTGCGGTGCCTCGCCGGCCTGGACAAGCCGGTCGTCGCCGCCGTCCAGGGAGCCGTGGCAGGAGCCGGGATCGCCCTGATGCTGAGCTGCGACCTGGTCGTGGCGGCGGCTTCGACGAAGTTCCTCCTGGCCTACGCCTCGGTCGGCCTGACACCCGACTGCGGTGTCTCCTACCTTCTGCCCCGCGCGATCGGCCAACAACGCGCGCTGGAACTGGCCCTGACGGACCGTAGGCTCACCGCGGGCGAGGCCCGCACCTGGGGCCTGGTGACCGAGGTCGTGGATGAAGACCTGTGCGGGGAGCGAGCGCTCCAGCTCGGCGAACAACTCGCCGCAGGGCCCGCGTTCGCACTCGGACAGGCCAAGCGCCTCCTGCGTTCCTCCTGGCAGACCTCGCGGGAGCGGACCGGCCGGGAAGAGGCCCACGTGATCGCCAGGGCGGTCACGGAACCGGCTGCCAGGGCGGCCGTCGACCGCTTCACCTCATGAGCCGCGCCCGCTGCGCCGGGCTGCCCACCACCCCGAGAAAGGGTTGTGATGACCGCGGAACCGATCGTCGTCGTGGACGGCGCCAGGACTCCCATCGGGAGTTTCGGCGGTGTGTTCAAGGACGTCCCGGCCCACGAACTGGGCGCCGTCGCCGCGCGGGCGGCGCTTTCGCGCTCGGGTGTGGCATCGGAAGACGTGGACGAGGTCGTCATGGGCTGCATCGGCCAGGTCGGACCGGACGCCTACAACGGCCGGCGGGTCGCGCTGGCGGCCGGTCTGCCGGACCGCACTCCGGCGTACACCGTCAACCGGCTCTGCGGCAGCGGCCTCCAGGCGATCTGGTCGGCGGCGATGCAGATGCGCTGGGGCGGAGTGGACATCGCGCTGGCGGGCGGTGACGAGAACATGACCCGCATGCCGTTCTACGACTTCGGCGCCCGCTCCGGCTACCGGCTCGGCGACCGAACCCTCCAGGACGGCACCGTGCTGATGCTCACCGACCCCTTCCACGGCATCCACATGGGTCTGACCGCGGAGAACGTCGCCGCGAAGTACGGCATCTCGCGCCGGGAACAGGACGAGTTCGCGGCCGAGTCCCAGCGGCGGGCCGCGACCGGGGCGGCGCGGGCTGCTTTCGCCGAGGAGATCACACCGGTCGAGGTGGGCGGTCGCACCCCGCGCACCGTCGAGGCCGACGAGCACCCCAGGCCCGACAGCACGGTGGAGAAGCTGTCCACGCTGCGCCCGGCATTCCGGGCGGACGGCACGGTGACCGCGGGAAACGCCTCCGGGATCAACGACGGCGGCGCGGCGCTGGTACTGGCCAGGGAGTCGGTGGCGGCCGAACGCGGGCTGTCCCCGCTGGTGTCGCTGGAGGCCGTCGCCACCGCGGCGATGGAACCGGAACTGATGGGGTACGCCCCGGTACCCGCCGTGCGGAAGCTGTTCGAGATGACCGGCACCTCCGCGTCCGACATCGACACCGTCGAGCTGAACGAGGCGTTCGCGGCACAGGCCGTCGCGGTGATCCGTGACACCGGTCTGGACCCGGAGAGGGTCAACCCCTACGGGGGCGCCATCGCGCTGGGACACCCGGTCGGGGCGACCGGCGCGATCCTGGCCCTGCGGGTGGCCAAGGACCTGGCCCGGCGCGACCTGGAGCTGGGTGTCGTCACGATGTGCATCGGCGGAGGCCAGGCCCTGGCCGCGCTCCTACGCCGGATCTGACGAACCCGGCACGCGCCACTACGGTGGACGGATGCCATCGATCAAGCAGTTCCAAGTCACCTTCGACTGTGCGGAACCTGAGCGCGTCGCTCGTTTCTGGTGCGAGGTGTTGGGATACGTCGTACCGCCCCCGCCGAAGGGGTTCGCCACTTGGGACGATTTCGATCGCTCGCAGGCACCTGAGGATCAGGGTTCATGGTTCGCATGCGTTGATCCCTCAGGTGTGGGCCCGCGACTGTACTTCCAGCGCGTCCCCGAAGGGAAGGTCGTCAAGAACCGGGTGCACCTTGACGTGCGGGTCGGTACCGGGCTCGTGGGCGAGGAGCGCCTCGCCGCGCTTGAGGCCGAATGCGCACGGCTGGTCCCGCTCGGCGCGGTACGCGTGCAGCTCCTGCTTGACGAAAACGACTCGTGCATCGCCATGCAGGACATCGAGGGCAACGAGTTCTGTATCGACTGAGCCGCGAACGTCGCGCCGCTTCGCTCCCACCTCTCCGGCCATTGGGGTGAACCGCCGTTTCCCGTGATCGTTCCGTGGCGTTGAACGGCCCGACGCGACCGCTTCGGACGCGTCTTCCAGCGTTCCATGGGAGTAGCTATGCGTATGCGTTCTGCCCTGACCGCGTCCGTCCTCGCGGCCGGTGTCCTGCTCGGTGGCGCCGGCGCCGCTCTGGCCAACGACGGTGGTGGGTTCGTTCGCGGCACCGGTGCGCACGCGGCCGAGCGGACCAGTTCCTCGACGTTCGCCGGTGTCATCAAGCACGTCGGCCCGGTCTACACCTCGACCCGCGAGAGCGAGAGGGACTGGGAGCACGGGACGTTCCTGGGCATCTTCGGCCGGCACTGAAACGCCGGCCCGGCACTGCCGGGTAGGGCACCGGGCCACCAACGACGGTGCGGGGCGGTCGACATCGCGTCGACCGCCCCTTTCTCGTTTCCCGCCCGGTGTCGTCGTCACCCGTCGTCATTTCTCCGAACGTTGTGGGGCGGACCGGCGTCGTAGGGGCAGCCGATCTCGAAGGGGTCATCATGACGTCCGTACGTTCGCTCGCCCGCTCCCTCTCCGCTGCCGCGCTGTCCGGGGGACTGATCGCCGCCACCGCCGCGTGTGGTGGCGAGGTGTCCGCGGAAACCGACGAGGCGCCCTGGCAGGAGCCCGCCTCCTACACGTACACGCTGACGTCCAGTGAGGGGGAACGGGCCCTGATCGGAACCTTTCGGGTCACGGTCCGGGACGGGAAGGTGACCAAGGCGGTCGGCCTCGACGCCAGTGCCCGGCGGGTGGTGCGGCAACTGCCCGACCAAGTGCCCACCCTCGGCACGCTGTTGACCGAACTGGACCAGGCCCGGCGCGACAAGGCGGACACGGCGGAGGTCGAGTACGCGACCGACGGGCACCCCACGCGGATCTTCCTGGACTGGGAGAAGAACGCGATCGACGACGAAGCCCTGTATGTCATCAGCGCCTATGAAGCGGCCGGTGGATGACCTTCTCGGAGAATCAGGAATCAGGGAATCGAGGAATCAGGGAATCGGGGAAGTGGCCAGATCCTTACGCCCTGCGGCCATCCGGCCACTTCTCGCTGGACAGGTCCTCCGCGCAGGATCGGTTCCATGAGGTTTCTCTGGATCTTCGCGCACCCCGAGCGGCAGTCGCTCAACGGCTCCTTGCTGACCGAGGGGCTGAACGCCCTGCGGGAGCAGGGGGACGAGTACCGCGTCTCCGATCTGTACGCCATGGGCTGGAAGGCCGTCGCGGACGCCGACGACTTCGCCACCGCGGGCCTTGAGCGCCGCCTGTTCCTGGGCGCCGAGCAGGAACGCGCCTTCCAGCAGGGCGTGTTGAGCGACGACATCAGGGAGGAGCACCGGAAGATCGAGTGGGCCGACGTACTGGTCTTCCAGTTCCCGCTCTGGTGGTTCGGGCCCCCCGCGATCCTCAAGGGCTGGTTCGACCGCGTACTCGTCCAGGGCTACGGCTTCGGCATCAAGGGGCCGGACGGCCGCACCCGGCGGTACGGCGACGGCGGGTTGGCCGGGAAGCGGGCCCTGATCATCACCTCGGTCGGCGCACGCGAGTCCGGCTTCGGCCCGCGCGGTATCCACGGACCGGTGGAGGAGGTGCTGTTCCCCCTGCTGCACGGCACGTTCTGGTACACGGGCATGGCGCCGCTGCCGCCCTTCGTCGTGTACGGGGCTGACCGCTGCACGGAGCCGGAGTACACGCGCACCGCGTCGGACCTGAGGGAGCGGCTGCGCACCCTGCCGGCCACCGCTCCCGTGCCGTATCGCCCCGAGAGCGGCGGGAGTTACGACGAAGCCCTGGTGCTGCGCCCCGAACTGGCCCCGAGTCTGCGCGGACTGGAAGTACACCGCACCACGTGAGGTGGCTGTGAGGTCACCGCGAGGTCACTGGCCCGCGCCGACCGGCAGGTTGAACACATGGTCGGGGGTCACGACCTCGGTGATGGCCTGCCCGAAGAGGGTGCCGGGCTCCTGCCCGTTGTACAGGATGTCCGTGTTGAGGAGCACGACGAGGGTGGCCCCCGACTCGGGGAGATAGAGGGTCAGGGACTCGTAGCCGGGCAGCGAGCCGTTGTGGCCGATCCAGCCCTGGACATTGAAGATGCCCAGGCCGTACCCGGCGCCCGGAACACCCGTCGGGGCGGTCGCGAGCCGCTGGGCCTGGGTCTCGGGCGTCAGCAGGGTGCCGGTGGCGAGGGTACGGGCCCAGGAGCGCAGGTCCTGGAGGTCGGAGATCATCGCCCCGGCGGCCCAGCCCCAGGACGGGTTCCAGTCCGTCGCGTCCACGACCTGCCCGCTCGCGCTCTGGTTCGTGTAGCCCCGTGCGTGCGGGGTGGGGAACTCGGCGCCGGTCGGGAAGAGGGTGTGGGTCAGCCCGGCGGGCCGTACGACGTTCTGGTCGATGTACTGGTTCAGCGGCACCCCGCTGACCTTCTCGACCACGAGCCCCACCAGGATCAGATTGGTGTTGGAGTACTCGAACTTCTCACCGGGCTGGAACCCCACCGGGTGCTTGAAGGAGTAGTCCAGCAACTCCTGGGGTGTGAAGGGCCGTTGCGGGTCGGACGTCAGTGCCTTGTCGAAGTCCGGGTCCTCGGAGTAGTTGAACAACCCGCTGCGCATGCCCGCCAGTTCGCGCAGGGTGATCCTGTCGCCGCCCGGCACCCCGCTGACGTACTTCCCGATCGGATCGTCCAGACCGACCTTGCCCTCGTCGACCAGACGCAGCAGCGCGGTGACGGTGAACGTCTTCGTCTCGCTACCTATCCGCATGTTCAGGTTCGGCTCCATCGGCGCACCGGTGGCCTTGTCGGCGACTCCGAAGGACCGTACGTAACTGCCCTTGCCGGGGGCCCAGAGTCCGACGGTCACGCCGGGCACATCGGCCTCGCGCATGACCCGCTGGATCGCCGCGTCGAGCCGGGCGGACACATCCGCGGTGAGCTGCGGGAAGGCATTCGCCGTGGGGGGCGTGGTCGACGGGCTCGGGGGCGTGGTCGACGGGCTGGGAGGTGTGGTCGAGGGGCTGGGGGACGTGGTCGACGGACTCGAAAGTGAGGAGGTCGAGGAAGGTGACGAGGGTGAGGAGGAGGAAGACGGGTCCGGGCTCGGCGCGCCGTACGCCACCCCCGCCGACACCGGTGCCACCAGCATTCCGGCCGCCGCCACCCCCACGCACGCCCTGCGCCACCGCGCTGCCGAGCACTTCATGACCGGCCTCCTCCTGCCCTGGCAGGACCAGGCTAGGCCCGCCGGGGCACCCCCGCACGGCGAGGAATCGCCCGCCCGCCGTACCGGTGCCGTCATGGGGCGACCGGGCCCCGACCTACGAACGGGCCGCCCGGCGCTGAACTCCCCCCATCGAGTGCTGGATTGGGGAACAGCGGATGCGTCGGCCCTTACGGGGGCACCCTGGTGGAACCGGAGATGGAACCGAAGATTCCCCCCACGTCCCCTCAGGAGGCGGTCCCCCATGCTGCGCGGTATCGATGTGAGTGCGTATCAGTCGTCGTTCGACACCGACGGGTTGTCCTTCGTGTTCGTCAAGGCCACCGAGGGCAGGTCGTACCTCAATCCACGTCAGACCACCCAGGCGAAGCAGGCGCGGGACGCGGGGTGCGTGGTCGGCTTCTACCACTTCCTGTGGCCGGGGAATCTGAAGGCGCAGGCCGCGTACTTCGTGGAGCACGCCGTGTCCAAGGCACACGATCTGCTCGCCGTCGACTGGGAGTGGACGGGCGAGCACACCCGCGCGAGCAACGCCGAGAAGGACAGTTTCATCCGCGAGGTGAAGCGGCTGCGACCGCACCACCGGGTCCTGCTGTACACCAACCGGGACTTCTGGCTGAACGTCGACACCACGTCGTACGCGGGCGACGGCCTGTGGATCGCGGACTACACGACGGCCGGCAAGCCACGTATCAAGGCGGACTGGACCATCCACCAGTACACCGATCAGCCACTCGACAAGGATGTGGCCGACTTCAAGACCGAGGCGGCGCTACGGGCCTGGGCCGAGGGCGTCTAGAACGGCGCCGCGCAGCGCCCCGCAGGGGCGCGGGGAACCGCGCGACCAGCCACACACGACCCGCATTTCCACACCGGCCTTCCAGCGGAGCGTTCAGGCGCGGAAGTCCGCCGGCCGCTCCGGCGACGCCTCGCCCAGCGCCTTCGTGATCGCGCCGGTGTCGCCGACGAGTCCGGAGACCGGGGAGCCGGGCTGCTGGCGCCAGGACTCGTCCAGGCCGCCCGCGTCCACGGTGTCGAAGCCGATCGCGTCGATCAGCTCCCGCACGGTCCGCTTGGCCGCCTCGTCGTCACCGGCGACCGGCAGGGCGACCCGGCCGGGCGTCCCCTTGGGCTTCGGCTTGTCGAGGATGTCGTGGGCGTACGTGCCGTTGAACGCCTTGATGACGGGGTGCCCGAGCTGCCGCTCGGTCCAGCGGCTCTCCGTGACCCCGTCCTCGATCTCGGCGATCCGGCCGTCCCGCCCCGGGTAGTAGTTGCCGGTGTCGAGGACGGCGAACCCGTCGGCCGCCCCGTCCAGGATTCCGGAGGGCAGCTTCGGTACGGCCTTCAGCGGGATCGCGACCACGACGACCTGGGCGCCGCGCGCCACCTCGGTGACCGGGAGGGGCGTCGCTCCGGTCTCCTCGGCGAGGTCGGTCAGGGTCTCGGGGCCACGCGAGTTGGCCACGGAGACGTCGTGTCCGATGGCGGTGAGCCGCCGGGTGAGGTTGCCGCCGATGTTCCCCGCGCCGATGATGCCGATCTTCATGTCGTGCCTTCCGAGAGTGAGGGCTGCTGACGTCGTGATCCAACTCTCGGACAGATCGAGCTATTCCGACACCCGAGCGGACACCTGGGTGGACACCTGGTCGGACACCTGAGCCGTCTCCGCGCCCCGGGTCAGCTCCCTCAGGGTGTCCGTGAGTTCGGCCTCCGCGAGATCTCCGGCCACCGGGTCCCCCGCCTCGACGGCTGCGACCAGGGCCGCGTGCGAGGCGTCCCCGTAATTCGGGTCCCGGGTGCGGACGCCGAGCAGGGCGAGCAGGTCGATCAGCCCCTCGCGCAGGGCCGGTACGAACTCGGCGAAGAGGTCGGTGAGCACGGGGTTGTGGGCCGCCGCGACGACGGCGGCGTGCAGGGCGATGTCGGCGTCCACGAACGCCGCGTCGTCCCCGGTGGCGGCGGCCCGCCGGGCCTCCAGCGCGCCACGCAGGGCGACCACGTCCTCGGCGGTGCGGCGGCGGGCGGCGAGCCGCGCGGCCTGCACCTCGACCAGCATCCGCACCTCGTACACATCGGTGACCGCCGCCCGCCGCAGCCGGGTCGGCCAGTCCTCGACGGGCTCGGTCGCGAGGACGAAGACCCCGGCGCCCTGGCGCGCCCGTACCAGTCCGGCGCCCGCGAGTGCCCGCAGCGCCTCACGGACGGTGGAGCGGCCCACGCCGAGTTCTTTGGCGAGGGTCGTCTCGCCCGGGAGTCTGCCGCCGACCTCCCAGTGACCGGCGGCGATGTGCGCGCGCAGGCGTTCCGTGGCCTGTTCGACCAGGGGGCTGGGGCGCAGGGCACCGAGCGGCATCGGAGGGTCCACCTCGTTCGGGAGCGGTAAGCCCCCACAGCTTACTTGTCTGAGGAGCTGAGGTGTAGCTAGGCTGCCACCGGTTCCCGACCGAACGAAACCGAGGGCCCCGCACCGATATGAGCATCATCTCTCCCCCGGGCCGCGAACCGGTCGGCCACCCGGTGACCGCCGCCCCCGGGTCCGACGACCCGGTCCTGTACGCCGATGACGTGCACGTCGTCCGGGACGGCGCCGCCATCCTCCAGGAGGTGTCCCTCACGGTCCGCCCTGGCGAGCACTGGGCGCTGCTCGGTGCGAACGGCGCGGGCAAGACCACCCTGCTCAGCCTCTTCGGCGCCCTGGTCCACCCCACCCGTGGCACGGTCGAGGTCCTGGGCCGCCGTCTGGGCCGCGTCGATCTGCGCGAACTGCGGTCGTACGTCGGCCATGTGAACCCCCGACATCCCCTGCGCTCACCCCTGCGGGTGCGGGACGTCGTGCTGACCGGGCTGACGAACTCCGTGGAGCGGCCACCCCGGTGGGTTCCGACGGCCGCGCAGGAGGAGCGGGCGGACCGGCTGATCGGCACGCTCGGTCTCGCCGAGCGGAGCGGGGCGCGCTGGCCGACCCTGTCGCAGGGCGAGCGGGGCCGGGCACTGATCGCCCGTGCGCTGATGCCGGAGCCCCGGCTGCTGCTGCTCGACGAACCGGCGACCGGCCTGGACCTGCCGGGCCGTGAGCGGCTGCTCGACTCCCTCGACGGGCTCCGCCGGGACCACCCCCACCTGGCCACGGTGCTGGTGACACACCATCTGGAGGAGCTGCCGTCCGGTACGACGCACGCGCTGCTGCTGCGGGACGGCCGCTCCCTGGCGCGGGGCACGGTCGGCGAGGTGCTGACGGGGAATCTGCTGAGCAAGTGCTTCGACCTGCCGCTCACGCTGGAAAGCGCGGACGGCCGCTGGAGCGTACGGGCCCGCCGCGTCCCGCACCTGGCGGACAGCCTCGGACCCCCACCGCCGAGGATGGAGACCCACAAGGCCGAGTGACAAAGGGGTGGCGGGATGGGTACGGGTGCGGGGGCTTCGCTGCGGGGCATTCTGGACGCGGCGGCGCGGGGGAGGTTCCCGGCGGCGGACGGCGGCACGACCGTCGTACCGCAGGAGCGTCACCGGGACGCGGGCGTCATCGCGTTCACGGCGCACGCGGTGGTCATCACGGACGAGGACCCTCAGTGGGTACGGGCCGCGCTGAAGGCGGTGGACTGCGACGCCCTCGCGGCGGCGATGAACCCGCGCTTCCTGGCCGCCTTCCTGGACCGCACGCACCGCACCATGGACACGATCGATCTGCTGACGGTCGCCTCCCGGCTGCCCGGTCCGCCGCCGCTGCCGCTCACCCCGCTGGACGACCCGGACCATCCCCGGGTGGTACGGGCCCGCGCGCACCGCGACGACGTTCGGGTGTGGGCCGCCGACGGGGGCGTCCTGGTCATCGGGCGCGGGGTCGCCGGCCGTCTGGAGGCGGCGATCGAGGTCGACGAGGCGGTACGGCACCGGGGACTCGGCCGGGCGCTGGCGACGGCGGCCCGCCATCTGCTCCCGGCGGACGCGGCGGACCCGGTCATCTGGGCGCAACAGGCCCCCGGGAACGCCCGCAGCGTACGGGCGTTCCAGGCGGCCGGGTACCGTCCGGTGGGCGCGGAGGCCCTGTCACTCCCCCGCACCCCGAAGCCGTCAGCGGAAGACGCCCGTGTGGCCGAGTGAGTACCGGCCTGGCTGCGGATACACAGCGAGTCCGTGCGGCCCGCTGCCGACCGGGATACGGGCCAGTTGCTTCCCCGACGAGGTGTCGATCGCATACACCTCGGAGTTGTAGCGGCCCGACAGCCACAGCACCTTGCCGTCCGCCGAGACCCCGCCCATGTCGGGGCTGCCGCCACCGGGCAGCTTCCACTTCTTGGCGACCTTGCCCTGGGCGAAGTCGAAGACGGAGATGGTGCCTTCGCCACGGTTGGAGACATACATCACCTTGGAGTCCCGGCTGACATACAGGCCGTGGCAGCCCTTGCCGGTGGGCAGCAGGGTCGGCTTGGTGAACTTCTCGCCGTCCAGCACCCACACACCGTGGGCCATCATGTCGGCGATGTAGAAGGTCTTGCCGTCGGGTGAGATCTTCACGTCCTGCGGCATGGCTCCGGTGAACGGGAGTTTCTGCTGCCCGACGACCTCCATTTTCTCCGTGTCGACCTTGAGGAGTTCACCGGAGAACTCGCAGGAGACGATGAAGTACCGGCCGTCCATGGAGAAGTCCGCGTGGTTGACGCCGTAACAGGTGACCGGCTCGGTCTTCACACGCTTCATGGTGTGCGGGTCGCGGAAGACCAGCTCACGGTCGAGTGAGGCCATCACGATCGCGTACTTGCCGTCGGGCGTGAAGTACAGGTTGTAGGGGTCGTGCACATCGACGGGCTTGCCCGCCTTGCCGGTGCGCGGGTCGATGGGCGTGAGCGTGTTGCCCTTGTCGTTGTTGACCCAGAGCGTCTTGAGGTCCCAGGACGGCACGACGTGCTGCGGCTGGGCGCCGACCGGGATGGTCTCGATGACCTTGTACGTCTTCGGGTCGATGACCGACACGGTGTTGGAGCTGGTGTTGGGGACGTACACGCGGGACGGGAAGTCCTTGACGACCGGCGACAGCTGGTTCGGCCGGTCGGCCGCGTACACGTCCTTGGGGTCGAGCACCGGCGGCATCCCGGGCAGCCCGGAGACATCGGCGGGCCGCGCGGGCGGCTTGACGGCGCCCTGGGTGCCGAGGGCCTGGTCGGCCCGCTTGTCGCTGTGCGTGCCGCAGCCGGCGAGGGCCAGGAGGACGGCGCCGGCGGTCAGGGCGCCGGCCCGTCTGGTGAGGGTCAGGTGCAGGGACATCAGGTCAGCAGCTCCGTGGTCGTCACCGCGCGCAGGCCGCGGCGGTGCAGTTCTTCCAGGACGCCGGGCAGCGCGGCAACCGTGTCCGCGTACCCGAAGTGGAGGCTCACCACCGACCCGGCGCGGGCCGGTCCCGTCACATTGCGGACGACGGTCGCGGCGCCGGGCGAGGTGAAGTCGAGCGAGTCGACGTCGTAGGAGAGGACGTGCGGGTAGCCCACCGAGCGGGCGATCCGTTCGACCTGCGGCGACGCCTTCTGGGCGCGCGAGGGCCTGAACCAGCTGCCGATGGATCCGGTGAGCCGGCGCAACCGGTCCGCGCAGCCGGTGATCTCGGCGCGGGCCTCCGCCTCGGACATGGCGTTGATGTCCTGGTGGTGGAGGGTGTGGTTGCCGAGGTCGTGGCCGCCGTCGAGGACGCGCCGTGCCATGTCCGGGTGTTCGTCGAGCCAGGTGCCGACGGCGAGCACGGTGACACGGGCGCCCGCCCGTTCGGCCTGGGTGAGCAGGGTGCGGGCGATGGCCGGGTCGCCCTGGCCGTGGAAGGTGAGGGCGACCTGCGGGCGGCTGCCGGGGCCGTGCTCGATCTGGACGGGCAGTCCGGGGAAGCGGCGGGGGCCGGGTGCGGGGCCGCCGGACCGGGACGGCGACGGGGACGCGGCGGCGGGACCGGACGCGGGGGGCGTGCCGGAAGCCGGGGGACGGGCGGACGCGGGGCCACTGGAGGAACAGCCGGCGGTGAGGGCGCCCGCCGCGGCGAGCCCGGCGCCGGTGCGCAGCGCTGAGCGGCGGTCGAGGGTCACGCGACCATTTAAGGGGGAGTGCGGGCGAAACAGCCTGATTGACCCGGTTCGGTGCCAGGGTCCCGTAAATCGGGATCTTGACGATGGGGCTCCCAATGGGCCGTTCAGTCACTGTTTACCAGGCGAGTGTCCGATATCACCAAGGATTCACCCAGGAAAAGTAAGGACTCGTACCGAATTGCCCGAGTGGATACTTTTGGATCACTGACGGCCGTCTGCCATAGTCGGGGGCACGGCCTCCCTTGACCCGGGCCCAGGTCGTCGAAAGCTGCCGCGGACCACACCCCCCAGCGTCCGCGGCGCTCCACAGAAGCCCCCGCGACACCGCACAACGGCCGGCCGGGGGCTTCTGTGCACGTACTCGCGCGACCTTCCTCAGCGGTCGTTGACCCGCATCTCGAACCATGTCGTCTTGCCGCGCGGCAGCAGATCCACGCCCCAGCGGTCGGAGAGCTTGTCCACGAGGGTCAGGCCCCGCCCGGAGATGTCGAGTTCATGGACGGGCATCAGACAGGGCAGTCCGCGCGAGGGGTCACGCACCTCCACCCGGATCCAGCCCCGCCGCCGCAGCATCCGTAACCCGAAGACACGGGCGCCGGTGTGCCGCACCGCGTTGCCGACGAGTTCCGAGACGAGCAGGACCGCGTCCTCGGTCATCTTGGGCGAGAGACCCCAGTGCACCAGGACGACCACCTGGGCGAGCCGGCGGGCGGTCGCCGCGGACTCCGGACGGGAAGGGAGCGGAACCTCACCCTCCGTCGGATTACCGAACAACTCCAGTGCCTTGAGCGCCTGTTCGTCCGCGACCGCGGGCGACCAGCGTGCCACGGTCGCACCGCCGTGCCGCCGCGGCTGTTCGATACCCTCCAGCCCCGCCATGCCCCCCATCATGGCCGCCCAGAGCGTTTTCCGGGGCCGTTCCGACGGAATCGACCAGGCGGAATCTTTTCTTCCGGGGATGCGGGTTGACATATGCCAGGGGCAGTGATCACCCTCGAACACCGTCGCTGACCTGCGATGACCTCCCGCTTATGGGTGATCACCGTGAGCTTTGGCCAAGGCAGGCTTAAGGTTCTCTTAAGGCTGCGCTAAACCGCTCCTTCGAGGGACAACGACGGTGGACGGTGGTCAACTCGCCCTTCAGGACCGCCCATTCGGGAGCCGTCAGAGGAACTTCGCCTTGCCCGGACCCTCTTCGACGAAGCTCCGCATCCCGCGCTCACGGTCCTCCGTCGCGAACAGCCCCGCGAACCAGTTCCGTTCCACCGCGAGGCCCGTGTCGATGTCCGTTTCCAGACCGGTGTCCACCGACTCCTTGGCGGCACGCAGCGCGAGCGCCGGACCCCGGGCGAGCCGCGCGGCCCACGCCCGCGCCTGCTCGTACACCTCGGCGGCCGGTACCACCCGGTCCACCAGGCCCAGGGCCAGGGCCTCTTCGGCCTTCACCTGACGGCCCGTGAAGATGAGGTCCTTCGCCTTGGACGGACCGATCAGCCGGGCCAGGCGCTGGGTGCCGCCCGCGCCCGGGATCAGACCCAGCAGGATCTCGGGCTGGCCGAGCTTGGCGTTGTCCCCCGCGATCCGGAAGTCGGCACACAGCGCCAACTCGCAACCGCCGCCCAGCGCATAGCCGGTGACGGCCGCGACGACCGGCTTGGGAATCCGCGCGACGGCCGTGAAGGACTCCTGGAGCGCGCGCGACCTGACCACCATCGCGGGGTGGTCCATGTCCTGCATTTCCTTGATGTCCGCACCGGCCGCGAACACCTTCTCACCGCCGTAGAGCACCACGGCCCGCACGTCGTCCCGGCGCCCGGCCTCCTCGGCCAACTCCTTGAGACGGTCCTGCGTGGCGATGTCCAGCGCGTTCATCGGGGGGCGGTCCAGGCGGATGGTACCGATGCCCTCGGCGACCTCTAGATGCACAGTCATGCCGCTCAGGTTAGCGAGCGTTAATGGAATCGGGCCCGGTGCCATTGGTCACAGTGGGGGAGGTCCGGTGCGATCTCGGCTGCGGGCCGTGCGTGGCTGGTCGCGCCCACGCGGCGGAGCCGCACATGTCACAGCCCCGCGCCCCTGACGGGGCGCTCTCGTACCGGCCCTACGCGATCCACTGCTCCCAAGACATGTTCCACCCGTTCAGTCCGTTTTCCGGTTGGATCTGCTTGTCGTTGGAGTTCTTGACGATGACCACGTCCCCGATGAGGGAGTTGTCGAAGAACCAGGCCGCCGGCTGCTTCTTGTCCCAAGCTCCACGCACATCGCGCAGACCCACACACCCGTGGCTGACGTTCTGGTTGCCAGGGGCCCCCGGTGCCCAGTAGTTACCGTGGATGAAGGTGCCCGACTGCGACAACCGCATCGCGTGCGGTACGTCCTTGATGTCGTACTCACCGCCGAAGCCGACCGTGTCACCGTTCATCCGGGTCACCTTCAGCTTCTCGCTGATGACCATCTGACCGTTGTACGTGGTCGTCGCGGGGGCGCCCGCCGTGATCGGTATGTTCTTGACGGTCTTACCGTCCCGGACGACCTTCATCGTGTGCTTCTTGGCGTCGACGGTGGAGACCTGCGAGCGGCCGATCGTGAACGACACGGTCTTGAGCTGCTTGCCGTAGACGCCGGGGCGTCCCTCGACCCCGTCGAGGTTGAGCTTCACGCTGACCTTGGTACCGGCCTTCCAGTACTTCTCGGGACGGAAGTCGAGCCGGTCGTTGCCGAACCAGTGACCCTGGACGTCCACGGCGGGCTCGGTGGTGATCTTTATGGCCTTCTCGACGTCCTCGGGGTGCGTGATCCCGCGCGTGAAGCGGATCGAGAACGGCATGCCGACCCCGACCTTGGAGCCGTCCTCGGGCGTGAAGATACCGACGAAGGTGTTCTTCGGGACGAGCGTCGTGAACGTCGTGTCCTTGGCCGACTCGCGGCCCTTCGTGTCCTTGGCGACGGCGTGCACCTTGTACTTGGTGCCGGACGACAGATGCTGCGAGGGGGCCCAACTGCCGCCGCCGCCCGCCAGCTTGCCGTCGACCGGGTTGCCCTTGGAGTCCTCGACCCGTACCTCGGTCAGCTTGCCCTTGGCCGCGGTGACCTTGAGGGCGCCGCTGGTGGCGACGGAGTCCGCGCCGTCCTTGGGCAGGATCGACACGACGGCCTGCGAGGGCGCGGTGTCGGCCTTGTCGGAGCCCTTGCCGTTCTTGTCCCCGCCGGAGCCCTTGTCGGAGTCCGCTCCCCCGCCGCCCGAGCCGCACGCCGTCAGCACGACGAGCAGTGCCCCGAGCAGCAGGGCCGGCAGCGCGTGCCGGCGCCCGTGCCGTGTCCGACGTGCCGCGGGCCGCTCCGCCCCGCCGCCAACCGACGCCCCCGATATCGGTCGCCCGTTCACCTTGTTCTTCTCCCCTCGCACGGCCCGGTCAGGCCCGCACCCCTGCGCGCCCCGCGCGCACCACCCATTGCGCGTCCCGCGCATCTCGGCCAATTAATCACACGGTCCGAGGAGCTGACTCCCCCGTGATTGTCACTGTTCCGTACCAGCTTGACGGGGGGTCACGCTGGTCACGGGGTCGCGCGGGGGTCGGGGGCACCCGTCAGCGCAGTGCGGAACCGGCCTTCCACTCCTGCCACTTCATGTTCCAGCCGCTGAGCCCGTTGTCCGGGGCGACCGTCCTGTCCTCACTGTTGACCACCTCGATGATGTCGCCGATGAGGCTGCGGTCGAAGAACCAGCCCGCCGGGGTCTTCGGGCTGCCGCCCTTCACATCCCGCAGCCCGATACACCCGTGGCTGACGTTCTGATGGCCGAAGGAGTCGGGCGCCCAGTAGTTGCCGTGCAGATAGGTGCCGGTGTTGGTGAGGCGCATCGCGTGCGGCACGTCGGGGATGTCGTACTCGCCGCCGAAGCCGACCGTGCGGCTGTTCATCCGGGTCATCTCGAACATCTCGGCCACCACCATTTTCCCGTTGTACGTGGTGCGGCGCGGGGCGCCCGCCGTGATCGGCAGTGTGGTCACCAGCTCGCCGTCGCGGCGCACCTCCATGGTGTGCTTGGCCGCGTCGACCAGGCTGACCTGACTGCGGCCCACGGTGAAGCGGATCGTCTTGTGCTGGAGCCCGTACGCACCAGGTGCCGCCTCCACATCGCGCAGGGCGAGGTCGACGGCGACCTCGGTGCCGGGCTTCCAGTAGTTCTGGGGGCGCAGATCGAGCCGGGTCTTGCCGAACCAGTGGCCGACGACCTCGACGGCGGGGCGCGTGGTGACCCGGATCGCCCGCTGGACGGCGACCCGGTTCTCGATCTCGCGGTTGAACTCCAGGGACACGATCATCCCGGTGCCGACCGTGGAGCGGTTCTCGGGGGCGAGGTAGGCGATGAACCGTTCATCGGGCACGTAGGTCGTGAACGTCGTGTGCCGGGCCGAGCGGCGCCCGTGGCCGTCGAGGGCGACGGCGTCCACGGTGTACTTGGCGGCCAGCGCGAGCCGGGCGTCGTCCGGCAGCCAGCTCAGTCCGTCGGCGGAGATCCGGCCCGGCACCGGGGACTCCTGCGCGTCCTGCGCCTTGACGACCTTGACCGACTCCAGGCGCCCGCTGGGCACCCGTACCGTCAGCCGGTCCTCGGCCTGGACGGCCCGGGAGCCGTCGGCGGGAACCACCCGGATGGCGTCCTGGGGCGAGCGGGGTTTGCCGAGCGGCAGCGTGTCGGGGGTGCAGCCCGTCGCCCCGACGAGCAGACAGGCCCCGGTCAGCAGGACGGCCAGCACCGCCCCCGCGCGCCGTGCGCGCCTCTGTACCTCATGTACCTGAAGAATCACGTCTCACCCAACGACCGTCGACGGCGAGGGAAACGTGAGTGCGACCCGGCCGGTGGGCAGAACACTGGTGAGGACTACGCGGGGAGAGCCGCGGCCGGGACGCCGCGCGCTCTCGGTGGCGCGCCGGTCCCACCGAGCCGCGGGAGGGTGACAGGTGTCCAGCGCACCCGAGCAGGAGGCAGTGCAGGAGGAGGACCGGGACGCTTCGGACGGCGGCCCGGAGCGGCCCGCCGCCGTACTCGACGGCGTGCGCGTCAGGGCGCGCCCGTCGATCCCGGTGACGTCGGTGTGGCCGGGCACGTCGACCCCGCTCGGCGCCCGGTTCCGTATCGGACCCGACGGTGTGGCGGGCACCAACTTCGCGCTGTGGGCGGGCGGCGCCGAGGCGGTCGAGGTGTGCCTGTTCGACGAGCACGGCAAGGAGACCCGGGGCCGGCTGACGGAGCTGACGCACGAGATCTGGCACGGCTTCGTACCGGGCGTGCTGCCGGGCCGGCGGTACGGCTTCCGGGTGCACGGCCACTGGGACCCGTGGACGGGCGCCCGCTGGAACCCGGCGAAGCTGCTCCTCGACCCGTACGCGCGGGCGGTGGACGGCGACTTCCGGCGGCTGCCCGCCGAGGTGTACGGGCATGTGCGGGACTGGCCGGAGCAGTATGTGGCGGACACCGTGCGGGACGACCGGGACTCGGCGCCGTTCGTGCCCAAGGGCGTGGTGGTCCACGACGACGTGCCCGACGACGAGTGGCAGGACGACCGCAGGCCGAAGACGCCGTGGGAGGACTCGGTCATCTACGAGCTGCATGTCCGCGGCTTCACCAAGCTGCACCCGGACATCCCGCCGGAGCTGCGCGGTACGTACGCGGGCCTGGCGCATCCGGCGGCGATCGACCATCTCGTACGGCTCGGGGTGACCGCCGTCGAACTGCTGCCGGTGCATCAGTTCGCGCACGAGGACCATCTGCTGCGCCGGGGACTGCGCAACTACTGGGGCTACAACTCGATCGGCTACTTCGCGCCGCACGCGGCCTACGCGGCGTCCGGCACGAGGGGGCAGCAGGTCGGCGAGTTCCGGCGGATGGTGCGGGCGCTGCACGCGGCGGGCATCGAGGTGATACTGGACGTCGTCTACAACCACACCGCCGAGGCGGGCGAACTCGGCCCGACGCTGTCCCTGAAGGGCATCGACAACCGCGGCTACTACCGCCTCCAGCCCGACGCCCGCCGGTACGCCGACTACACGGGCTGCGGCAACACGCTGCACGTCGTCCAGCCGCAGGTACTGCGGATGATCACGGACTCGCTGCGGTACTGGGTCACCGAGATGGGTGTGGACGGCTTCCGCTTCGATCTGGCGGCGGCCCTCGCGCGCTCCGTACAGGACGTGGACATGCTGTCGCCCTTCCTCGCCGTCATCGCCCAGGACCCGGTACTGCGCCGGGTGAAGCTGATCGCCGAACCGTGGGACGTCGGCAGGGGCGGCTACCAGGCGGGGGCCTTCCCTCCGCTGTGGACGGAGTGGAACGACCGCTACCGGGGCGCGGTACGGGACTTCTGGCGGGGCGCGCTACCGGATGTCCGTGACCTCGGGTACCGGCTCTCGGGGTCGAGCGACCTGTACGCGTGGGGCGGCCGACGTCCGTACGCCTCCGTCAACTTCGTCACCGCACACGACGGTTTCACGCTGCGCGACCTGGTCTCGTACGAGCACAAGCACAACGAGCCCAACGGCGAGGCCAACCGGGACGGCACCGACGACAACCGGTCCTGGAACTGCGGCACCGAGGGCGAAACCGACGACCCGGACATCCTCTCCCTGCGCCGCCGCCAGCTCCGCAATCTGCTGACGACGCTCCTGCTCTCGACGGGCGTTCCCATGCTGGTCGCGGGCGACGAGATGGGCCGCACACAACGCGGCAACAACAACGCCTACTGCCAGGACGACGCGACGAGTTGGCTCGACTGGACCCTGCTCGACGACCCGGCCTGGCGGTCCCTGACCGACCTCACGGCCCGTCTCACCGCCCTGCGCCACCGCCATCCGGTGCTGCGCCGCCGCGCGTTCTTCTCGGGCGGCCCCCAATCGGCGGACGGACTGCGCGACGTGGCGTGGTTCACGCCGCACGGCACGGAGATGACGGAATCCGACTGGTACGCGCCCGCCGCCACCCTCGGCATGTACCTCTCGGGCCGAGACATCCCGGGCCGGGACACCCACGGCGCCCCCATCACGGACGACAGCTTCCTGACCATCCTCCACACGGGCACGGACACGACGGAGTTCACGCTGCCGGGGGGACGGTGGGCGGAGGAGTACGAGGTGGTGATCGACACGGAAGATGAGGAACAGACGGACTCACCAGCACGACTGCATCGGGCGGGCACACCTTTGCGGGTCGCACCAAGATCCGTCCAGCTACTCCGCATTTTGAGCCCGTCCGGCGATTGAGGACAAGGCCGAAGGCCGACATCCCCGGTCAGAGCCAACCGCGTCAGCCCAATATCCCCCGGTCATAGCCAACGGCCACCGCGGCGGCGCGGTCGCTGACTCCCAACTTGGCGTACACATGCGTCAGATGGGTCTTCACGGTCGCCTCGCTGACGAACAGCACCCGGGCGATCTCCCGGTTGGAGGTCCCCTTGGCGACCAGGGCAAGGACCTCCCGCTCACGCGCCGACAAAGGGGCACCCGCAGGGGTCACCGGCGTACGGACCGCCGACATCAGCCGGGACGCGACGGCAGGAGAAAGCACCGTGCGCCCCGCGGCAGCGGCCCGTACCGCCGTGAAGAGTTCGTCGCGCGGGGCGTCCTTGAGGAGGTAGCCGGTGGCGCCCGCCTCGATGGCGGGGATCGTGTCGGAGTCCGTGTCGTAGGTGGTCAGGACGAGGACCTTGGCGCGGGCGCCGGCCCGGGTCAGTGCCGCGATGGCGTCGACCCCGCCGCCGCCCGGCATGCGCAGGTCCATCAGGACGACGTCCGGGTCGAGTTCGGCGACGCGCGTCACCGCGTCGACGCCGTTCGCCGCCTCGCCGAGGACGGTGAAGCCGGGCGCGGACTCGAACATGCCGCGCAACCCGTCGCGTACGACGGGGTGGTCGTCGACGATCAGCACGGTGATAAGGGTGTCAGGCGTCATGGCGCACCAACGGTACGCGAGCGGACACCGCGGTGCCCTGGCCCGGTTCCGCCTCGACGGTCAGGGAGCCGGCGAGCCGCCGCGCGCGGGCCCGCATACCGTCGAGTCCGAAGCCGCCGTGGCCCGAGCGCGGGGGCAGGGCGCCCGGGTCGAAGCCGCGGCCGTCGTCGCGTACGTCGAGGGTGACCTCGCCCGCCATGTACGACAGGGTGACGCCGACGCGGGTCGCCGACGCGTGGCGCGCGGTGTTGGACAGGGCTTCCTGGGCGATCCGCAGGAGGGTCGCGTCCAGTTCGTCGTGCAGGGGTTCGGCGGTGCCGGTGACGGTGAACTCGGCGCGGGTCCCGGTCCGTTCGGCCCAGGTGGCGACCGTCTTCTCCAGGGCCTGCGGCAGTCCGTCGTGCTCCAGGGCGACCGGGGCCAGATTCTGTACGGAGCGCCGGGCCTCGCCGAGGCTGTGCCGGGCGAGATCGGCGGCGCGGTCCAGATGGACCCGGGCGGCGGCGGGGTCGCTCGTGCCCGTGACGACCTGGAGCTGGGCGATGATCCCTGTCAGGCCCTGCGCGATGGTGTCGTGGATCTCGGCGGCGAGCCGCCGCCGTTCGTCGGCGACGCCCGCCTCCCGGGCCTGGACGAGGAGCTGGCTGTGCAGCGCGGCGTTCTCGTCGAGGGCGAGTTGCAGCCGGGCGTTGGTGCGTTCCAGTTCGGCGATGGTCTCCTTCTGGAGGCGGCTGCGGTCTCGCTCCTGCTCGGCGAAGTGCCCGAAGACGGTGACGAGCGCGACGTTCGCTCCGAGTACGGCGCCGAACAGCACCCACTGGAGGCCGCCCTGCGGAGGCAGTCCCCCGGACTGCGAGCCCGCCATGGTGACGGCGGTCGCGAACAGGCCGAACCGCGGCAGTTTGCGCGGCAGCAGCCGTTCCACGCCGAAGTAGCCAGTGGCCGCGTAGAACGCGAAGAAGGGGTTGAGCCAGGTCAGCGCGAAGGCGATGCCCCAGCGCACGGCGTAGAACAGCGTCCCGGGAAGGGACGGGCCCTCGTGCCGGGCGCCGGTCACGGTCCACGCCACCTGGAGCAGGAAGGCTACGACGACCAGCGCCCACGCCACCGTGCGGGCAACGGGGCTCATCAGCAGGTCGGCGGTGGCCAGCGAGATGACGAGACCGATACCGAGCAGACCGAACGGCCCCCAGCGCTCGAAGGTCCGCTGACGCTGCTCGACCAGGTCGACCGCCGCCATGGGCTTCGGTACGGGCTCCAGTACAGGCGTCGGTACGGGCGTCGTCATCCGCCCAGTCTCGCGCACGGCGGTGTCCGTCCCCTCCATCAAGGTTCCGTCACTCCCAGCGGAACCAGCGGTTGGCGGCGGCGGACAGCACCACCGTCCACACGGCAAGGATCCCGAGGTGGGCCCAGCCCGGCCAGTCCCCCGCGGCGGCCTCACCGAGTGCCTGCGCGGCGGCGCCGAACGGCGTCAGCTCGACCACGTTCGCGAGGGCGTCCGGCATGGCCTGTACGGGCAGCCACACGCCCGCGCTGAACATCATCGGGAAGAACACCGCCGAGCCGATCGCATTGGCGATCTTCGAGGTACGGGACAGCGCGGACACCAGGGCGCCCAGCGCTAGGGCGGCAAGCACCGCCAGGACCAACGCGAGTACGTAGCCCGCGAGTTGGCGGGGCAGCACGACGTCGAAGACGAGCCTGCCGACGGTCAGCGAGAGGAGCGCCGAGGCCAGCGCGGCCACGCCGTGCAGGCCCATCTGGGCGCCGAGCAGGGCGGATGGCCGTACCGGTGTGGTGGACATCCGGCGCAGGATGCCCCGTTCCCGGTAGCCCGTGACGACCGGCGGCATGGCCTGCAACCCGGCCATGATCATGGCGAGCAGCACGGTGACGGGGACGTACACGTCGATGGTCCGGATGCCACCGAGGGACTCCTCGGGGTCCCGGAAGGACGGGATGGAGCCGAGGATCACCAGGAGCAGTGTCGGGAAGGCCAGGATCCAGAACAGTGCGCCGGGTTCCCGGCGGAACAGTCGGGTCTCCGCCTTCAGGACGGCGAGGGTGGGGCGCGGCACGGCGCGGACACCGCTCGCGCCGGGGGCGGCCGGGCCGGGGCTCGCCGGGGCGGCCTTCGTGGTGGGGGCGGTCATGCCGTGGCTCCCGTCAGATCGAGGAACGCGTCGTCCAGCGTGGCGTCGGAGACGCGCAGTTGGTGGGCGGTGATGTGGTGCCGGGCGAGCAGCGTGATGACGGCGTTGACGGTCTCGTCGGTGCCGCTGATGGTCAGCCGGCCGTCCTTGTGCTCGATGGACGTGACGGCGGGCAGCGCGCTGAGCGCCGCGTCGTCGAGGGGCGCGGACGGCGTGAAGGAGATGACGGTGGAACCGGCGGCCCTGCGGATCAGCCCGGCCGGGGTGTCGAGGGCGGCGACCCGGCCCCCGTCGATCACGGCGATCCGGTCGCAGAGCCGCTGGGCCTCCTCCATGAAGTGGGTGACGAGCAGCACGGTCACGCCGCCCGCCCGGACGTCCTCGATGAGCTGCCAGGTGTCGCGCCGCGCCCTCGGGTCGAGGCCGGTGGTCAGCTCGTCCAGGACGACGACCCGTGGGTTGCCGATCAGGGCGAGGGCGATGAACAGCCGCTGTTTCTGGCCGCCGCTGAGCTTCGCGAACCGGGTGCCGAGCTTGTCGGTCAGCCCGAGGCGTTCGGCGAGCGGACGCCAGTCGGCGGGCGACGGATAGAACCCGGCGTGCAGCTCCAGGGCCTCGCGGACCGTGAGCTTCGCCTGGAGTTCGGTCTCCTGGAGTTGGGCGCCGAGGACCTGGACGACCTCGTCGTGGTCGGCGACGGGGTCGAGCCCGGCGACCCGGACCCGTCCGGCGTCCGGCACCCGCAGGCCCTCGACGCATTCGACGGTGGTGGTCTTGCCGGCGCCGTTCGGTCCGAGCACCCCGAAGATCTCGCCCTCCTCCACGGTGAAGGAGACGCCGTCCACGACGGTACGGCCGCCGTACGCCTTGGTGAGTCCGTGCACTTCGATGACGGGCTGAGTGGTGGGCATGCACCGAGAATCCCGTCCCGGGACCCCGCGCCGCATCGCCCGTCCCGCTCGAAGGGGCATCGTCCGATCGGTTGATACGCGGCGACGGCTTCCCTTGCTACGGGGCCGTGATCTCCCTTGTCACCGGGCCGCGCCCTCCGCTCCGCGCCGCTCTCCACTCGATCCGAATCCAATGGCCTAGGACCAGCGGACGAGGCGGCCTGCGGCGAAACTCGGTGGGCTGTGTCAGTGGTGAACCGTAGGCTCGCTCCTGATGCCCACTTCACCTGTATCGGCCATGGACACCGCGGACCCCCCGGCCGAAGAGACCCCGGACAAGCGGCCCGCGGACACCGCACCGGACACCCCGGACGCCGCGCCCTCGGCCGTCCGCACCCTGCTGCGGCTGTGGCCGTATGTACGGCCCGTGCGGGCGCGGTGGATCACGGCCGCCTTTGTCGCCGTGATCGCCTCCTGTCTGACGCTGGTGTTCCCGATCGTCCTGAAGTGGATCGTCGACGGGCCGGTCGCCGACTCGGACCCGGGCGGGGTGTGGCTGGGTGCCGGAGTACTGCTCGCGCTCGGAGTCGCCGAGGCGCTGCTGTTCGGGTTCCGCAGATGGCTGGTCGCCCGGCCGCTCGCGGGGGTGGAGGCGCGGATGCGGGCGGAGCTGTACGGGCATCTGCAACGCCTCCCGGTCGCCTTCCACGACCGGTGGCCCTCCGGTCAGTTGCTGTCCCGGGGGACCACGGACCTGATGGTCGTACGGATGTTCCTGGCCTTCCCGCTGACCTTCCTGCTGGTCAACGGTGTCACGATCATCGCCGGATTCGCCCTGCTCATCGCGCAGGACTGGACCCTTGGCCTGGTCCTCGTCGTCCCGGCGGCCCCGCTGATGCTGCTGTGCTACCGCTTCGAGACGAAGTACGCGACGGCGTCCCGCACCGCGCAGGACCAGGTCGGCGATCTGACGACGGTCGTCGAGGAGAGCGTCCTCGGTATCCGCATCATCAAGGGCTTCGGCCGGCACCGCAGTCAGGCCCGTGCCTTCCGCGAACTCTCCAGCACCCTGCGCGGCACCGAGCTGACCAAGGCCCGGCTGCTCGCCGGGCTTCTCTCCGTCATCACGCTGCTGCCGGAGGCCGCGCTCGGCGCCGCGCTGGTCCTGGGTACCGTGCAGGTCGCCGACGGCCAGTTGTCGGCGGGCACGCTCGTGGCGTTCCTGTCCACGGCCCTGGCGCTGCGCTGGCCCATCGACTCGATCGGCTTCCTGCTCGCCATGAGCCAGGAGGCGGCGACCGCGACCCGCCGGTACTTCGAGGTGATGGACGCGCCGGAGGAGGACGAGGGCACGGCATCCGGAGCCGACGCGGGCCCCGGAACGGACGGCGACGACTCAGCGACCGGCGACACCCTGACGGGCGACGGACTGCGGTTCCACGGCGTGCGGTTCCGCTACCCGGACGCGCCGCCCGATTCCGTACCCGTCCTGGACCACATCGAGCTGCATGTACGGCAGGGCGAGACCATGGCGCTGGTCGGCGCGACCGGCAGCGGCAAGACGACCCTGACGGCGCTGGTGCCCCGGCTGCACGAGATCACCTCGGGCCGTATCACGCTGGACGGCCGGGACATCACCGCGATGGAGCGGGCCGAGCTGCGCGCGCTGGTCGCCGTGGCCTTCGAGGAACCGACCCTCTTCTCGGCGTCCGTCGCCGAGAACGTCCTCATGGGCGCACATCCCGAGGGCGGCGCGTCCGCTGAGGGCTCGCGTGAGGACCTGGGCCGCGCACTGGCCGTCGCGCAGGCCGACTTCGTGAAGCGGCTGCCGGAAGGGCCTGACACCGAGGTCGGTGAGCAGGGGCTCAGCCTCTCCGGCGGCCAGCGCCAGCGCCTCGCGCTCGCGCGGGCCGTCGTGGGCCGCCCCCGCTTCCTCGTCCTGGACGACCCGCTGTCCGCGCTCGATGTGCACACCGAGGCGCTGGTGGAGGCCGCCCTGCGCGAGGTGCTCGCGGAGACGACGGCCCTGGTCGTCGCGCACCGGCCTTCGACCGTGCTGCTCGCGGACCGGGTCGCCCTGCTGTCCGACGGCCGCGTCACCGCCGTGGGCACGCACCAGGAACTGCTGCGTACGAGCGCCGAGTACCGCCATCTGATGGCGGGCGACGACGGCCCGGAGGGGGACCCGATCCGATGACGGACACGAACACGGACACCAACACCGACACCGACACGCCCAGGACCGCCGGGCAGACCGGGCAGATCGGGCCGGCTTCGGATTCCCCGCCGCACGAACCGCCCGCTCCGGCGAAGGTTTCCGGCAAGGGCGGAGTCAAGGACAGAGCCAAGGACAAGGACAAGGGCGAGCACGAAGGCACCGTCACGAAGAAGGGCCCCGGCACGGTCGACCCCTTCGACCAGGACGACCTGCCCACACCCGACGGCGCCACCGGCGGCCTGCTCCGCTCCCTCCTCGCCCCCCGCCGCCGCATCGTGGTGTTCGCCGCGCTCTGCCTGCTGCTCCAGCAGGCGGCCGTCCAGGCGGGACCGCTGCTCGTCGCGTACGCCATCGACCGTGCCGTACCCGCCTTCCGCGCCGACGACTACGGGCCGTTGACGGCGGTGGCGATCGGCTATCTGCTCGCGGCGATCGGCTCCGCCGCGTTCCTGTACGCCTTCGTCCAGTTGTCCGCGCGGGTCAGCCAGGACGTGCTGCTCGATCTGCGCGGCCGTATCTTCCAGCACGGACAGGCGCTGAGCGTCGACTTCCACGACCGGTACACCTCGGGCCGGCTCATCTCCCGGGCCACGACGGACGTGGAGTCCCTGCGCGAACTCCTCGCCGAGGGGCTCCAGGAGCTGATCAACGTCATCCTCGCGTCCGTGTACATCACGGCGATGCTGCTCTGGCTCGACTTCGGCATGGGCAGTGTCGCCGCGCTGTCGTTCGTACCGCTGTATGTGCTGATCCAGCAGTACCGGCGGCGCGCGGGCCGGGTGTACGGGGAGCGGTCGACGGCGATCGCGGGGGTGATCGTCAAGTTCGCGGAGACGATGAACGGCATCCGGCCGGTGCGGGCGTTCCGGCGTGAGCGGGCCAACGACGCGGACTTCGCGGTGCTCAACCACCGGCACGAGTGGGCGAACGGCGACGCGCTCCTGGCGATGGCCCGCTATGTGGTCGGCTCCCGTCTGGTGGCGAACACGGCGGTCGCGGGCATGGTGCTGTGGGGCGCGTACCGGGTCGCGGACGGCACGCTTGAGCTGGGTGTCCTGGCCGCGGCTGTGCTGTTCATCCGGCGGCTGTACGACCCGATAGACCGGCTGGCGATGTTCCTCAACTCCTATGAGTCGGCGGCGGCTTCGCTGCGGAAGATCGCGGGCCTGCTGCACCAGGAGCCCTCGGTGCCCGAGCCGGCCGCGCCGCGTCCGCTGCCGGTGCTCGCCGATGACCGGCCGGGCCGCGAGGTCGTCTTCGACGGGGTGCGGTTCGCGTACCGCACGGGCGGTGAGGTGCTGCCGCGTTTCGATCTGCGGTTCCCGGCGGGGCAGACCGTCGCGGTGGTCGGGTCGACGGGCGCGGGCAAGTCGACGCTGGCCAAGCTGCTCGCCCGGTTCTACGACCCGGGCGAGGGTCGGGTGCTGCTCGACGGTGTGGATCTGCGGGAGCTGTCCGTGCTGGAGCTGCGGCGCGGGGTCGTGATGGTGACGCAGGAGGCGTTCCTGTTCTCGGGCACGGTCGCCGAGAACATCGCCATCGGGCGGCCCGACGCGTCCCGCGAGGACATCGAGGGGGCCGCGAAGGCGATCGGGGCGCACGACTTCATCATGGCGCTGCCGGACGGGTACGACACGGACGTCCGCAAGCGCGGTGGCCGTATCTCGGCGGGGCAGCGGCAGTTGGTGGCGTTCGCGCGGGCGCTGCTCGCGGATCCGGCGGTGCTGATCCTCGACGAGGCGACGAGTTCGCTGGACATTCCGGGTGAGCGGGCGGTGCAGCGCGCGATGCACACGGTGCTGCGGGGGCGTACGGCGGTGGTGATCGCGCACCGGCTTTCGACGGTGGAGATCGCCGACCGGGTGCTGGTGATGGCGGACGGCCGGGTGATCGAGGACGGCACCCCGAAGGACCTGATCGCCGGTACGGGCCCCTTCGCCCACCTCCACCAGGCGTGGCGCGAAAGCCTGTCGGGATAGTCAGCGCCCGTCCGCCGGGGTAGGTCAAGGGGGTGTTTTCAGCCACCGGGGGCCTGAAGTCTCCCCCGGCGGCGCGCCCTTGAGGCAGGACCGGACACCGTGATCTCAGCCGGTCTCACCGGTCCTGCCCGCGCACGGCGACCCGTCGCGATTCCCGGATGTTCAGCCGCCCGTACCCCTGCTGTGCCTGCCGTGGGCCCGTCCGCCGCCCCACTCCTCACAGTTGCGAACACCCGTCGCACACGCGGGACATGCCAGGGCGGCATATCCGTTTACCGAACATGACCAACCGTGCAACGAACCATTTCGAGCCAACCTCCTGATGCGCTCCTGACAAGCGCGTCATCGGGCTGCCACTCTTCCCCTCGGCCATCGCACAGTTCGGACACACATCCTCCGTACGGCCGTGCGGCGGCCGACACCACCCCCACGAAACACCCCCACGAAGTACCCCCACAACGCGCCACCGCCGCACCCGGCACCGGCGCACAGCAGTACCGCAGTACCGCAGTACCGCAGTACCGCAGTACCGCGTCACCGGCTACACGCTGCACGACATCGCACCCGCACGACATCTCAGCCGCACGACACCCGCACATGGTTCCGCCCCAGTTCTGCCCCGGACGGCCACCCAGCCGGCCGGTCTTCCTGGTCGCACACCCGCGACCACGCAGAAGGAGTCAGTGTTGAGACCCTCCTCCCACGACATAACCCCCCACTCCCCCCACTCCCAGGCTTCGGGCGCTTCCCGGACCCGTGCCCGTCGGCGCGCGGCCGGTGGTGCCCTGGTCGCCGTGGCGGCCCTGCTCGCCGTCGCCGTGCAGACGGGAGCGGCCAGCGCGGACGCGAGCCCGGCCGCGGCCACCGCGCGGAAGGCCGACCCCGGCGCCCTGCCGGTGAACCTCTCGCCGTCCCAGCGCGCCGAACTGCTCCGCGCGGCCGACGCCTCCAAGGCGGAGACCGCCAAGGACCTCGGCCTCGGCGCCAAGGAGAAGCTCGTCGTCCGTGATGTCGTCAAGGACCGCGACGGCACCACGCACACCCGCTACGAGCGCACCTACGCGGGCCTCCCGGTGCTCGGCGGCGACCTCGTCGTCGACGCCGCCAAGTCCGGTGCCACGCGGACCGTCACCAAGGCGTCCCGCGCCTCGCTCACGGGCGTCGACACCACGGCGACCGTGAAGGCTGCCACCGCCGAGAAGCAGGCGCTGGGCGCGGCGGCCGACGCGGGGTCGAAGAAGACCGCCGCGGACAGCGCGCCGCGCAAGGTCGTGTGGATGGCGAAGGGCACCCCGACCCTCGCGTACGAGACCGTCGTCGGCGGGCTCCAGGAGGACGGCACCCCGAACGAGCTGCACGTCGTCACCGACGCCGCCACCGGCGCGAAGCTGTACGAGTGGCAGGGCATCGAGAACGGCACCGGCAACACCCAGTACAGCGGCACGGTCCCGCTGGGCAGCACCCTGTCGGGCTCGAACTACACCCTGACCGACGGGGGCCGCGGCGGCCACAAGACGTACAACCTCAACCGGGGTACGTCCGGCACCGGCACGCTGTTCTCGCAGACCACCGACACCTGGGGCAACGGCACCACGTCGAACGCGGCCACCGCGGGCGCCGACGCCGCCTACGGCGCGGCCGAGACCTGGGACTACTACAAGAACGTCTACGGCCGCAGCGGCATCCGCGGCGACGGCGTCGGCGCGTACTCCCGCGTCCACTACGGCAACAACTACGTCAACGCGTTCTGGAGCGACAGCTGCTTCTGCATGACGTACGGCGACGGCAGCGGCAACGCCAAGCCGCTCACCTCGCTCGACGTGGCGGCACACGAGATGACGCACGGCGTCACCGCGGCCACTGCGAAGCTCGTCTACAGCGGTGAGTCCGGCGGCCTCAACGAGGCGACATCGGACATCTTCGCGGCGGCCGTCGAGTTCTACGCCAACAACGCGTCCGACGTGGGTGACTACCTCATCGGCGAGAAGATCGACATCAACGGCAACGGCACCCCGCTGCGGTACATGGACAAGCCGAGCAAGGACGGCGCGTCCAAGGACTCCTGGTACTCCGGTATCGGCTCGGTCGACGTGCACTACTCGTCGGGTCCGGCGAACCACTGGTTCTACCTGCTGTCCGAGGGCAGCGGCGCCAAGACCATCAACGGCGTCTCGTACAACTCGTCGACCTCGGACGGGCTGCCCGTCACCGGGATCGGCCGGGACAAGGCCGCGCTGATCTGGTACAAGGCGCTGACCACGAAGTTCACCTCGACCACCAACTACGCGAGCGCCCGCACCGGCACACTCGCGGTGGCCGCCGAGCTGTACGGCACGACGAGCGCCGAGTACAAGTCCGTGACGGACGCGTGGGCCGGCATCGCCGTCGGCGCGCGGCCCGGTGGTGGCGACCCGGGTACGGGTACGTCCTTCGAGAACACCACGCCGGTCGCCATCCCGGACAACGGCGCGGCTGTCACCTCCACGGTGAACGTGACCGGCCGTGCGGGCAACGCGCCGAGCAACCTCTCGGTGTCCGTGGACATCACGCACACCTGGCGCGGTGACCTGGTCGTGGACCTGGTGGGTCCGAGTGGGACCTCGTACCGGCTGAAGAACTCCAGCGGTTCGGACTCGGCGGACGACGTCCGGGAGACCTACACGGTCAACGCGTCGGCGGAGACCGCCAACGGCGCCTGGAAGCTGAAGGTGCAGGACGTGGCGGCGCAGGACACCGGGCAGATCAACAGCTGGAAGGTGACCTTCCCGTAAGCCGCCTTCTGGTAGGGCGCCTTCTCGTAGGGCGCCTTCCTGTGAGCCAGGTCATCATCGCGTAAAACCGAACGGGCGCTCGGCGTCCGGTCGGCAGACTCTCCTCAGAGACGGCGCCGCCCCGGGATCAACTCCCCGGGGCGGCGCCGCCGTTCGTCCGCATAGCGGACATCGCGCCACGACCAACGGACGATTTCTGGCCAACCTGTGGTCAGGCTCATGACACGCGCGCCATACGGCTGGCACGCTTCACCACGCACCACATGAGAACCGCGGCTTTACCGCCCCACGCGGCCCCCACGCCGCACCGGGCACCCCCCACAGGAAACACATCTGAACAAGGAGTCTGCGTGACCCCCCACATATTCCGCAGCAACCGGACCTTGGCCCTGGCGACAGCCGTGGCGGCCGGGGCCCTTCTCGCCGGCACTCTGACCACCGGCGCCTCCGCACAGACCGATCCCGCATCCGCCCCCTCGGCCGACGCCACCCCCACGGCGACCCCGATGAAGCTGTCCGGCGCCGCGCGCGCCGAACTGCTGAAGGCCGCCGCGGGCACCACCGCCCGGACCGCCGACGAACTGGGCCTCGGCGCCCAGGAGAAGCTCGTCGTCAAGGACGTGGTCAAGGACCGCGACGGCACCACCCACACCCGCTACGAGCGCACCTACGCCGGACTCCCCGTCCTGGGCGGCGACTTGGTCGTGCACACCGCCAAGTCGGGTGCGCCCGAGGGCGTCACCAAGGCTGTGAAGGCGGACATCGCCGTCGACACGGGCGCCGGGACGCTCGCCGCCCAGAGCGCGCCGAAGGGCGCCCGCAAGGTCGTCTGGGCGGCGACGGGCACACCGGTCCTCGCCTACGAGAAGATCGTCACCGGCACCAAGAAGGACGGCACGCCCCGCGAGCTGCACATCGTCACGGACGCGGCGACCGGCAAGAAGCTGTACCAGTGGGACGACATCCGTACCGGCGCGGGCGAGAGCCAGTACAGCGGCAGCGTCACGGTCGGCAGCAGCGGTTCCGGTTCCTCGTTCGCGCTGACGGACGCCACGCGCGGCAACCACAGCACGTACAACCTGAACCACGGCACCTCGGGCCAGGGCACGCTGTTCACGGACGCCGACGACACCTGGGGCGACGGCACGGTGAACGACCCGGCGACCGCCGCCGTGGACGCCGCCTACGGTGCCCAGTTGACGTGGGACTACTACAAGAACGTGCACGGCCGCAGCGGTATCCGGGGCGACGGCGTCGGCGCGTACTCCCGCGTCCACTACGGCAACAACTACGTCAACGCGTTCTGGAGCGACAGCTGCTTCTGCATGACCTACGGCGACGGGTCGGGCAACAAGGCGCCGCTGACCTCGATCGACGTGGCCGCCCACGAGATGACGCACGGTGTCACCTCGGCCACCGCGAAACTCGTCTACAGCGGTGAGTCCGGCGGCCTCAACGAGGCGACCTCGGACATCTTCGCGGCGGCCGTCGAGTTCAACGCGGCCAACCCCGAGGACGTCGGCGACTACCTCATCGGCGAGAAGATCGACATCAACGGCGACGGCAGCCCGCTGCGCTACATGGACAAGCCCAGCAAGGACGGCGCCTCGCTGGACAACTGGAGTTCGGCGGCGGGCGGCGTGGACGTCCACTACTCGTCGGGCATCGCCAACCACTTCTTCTATCTGCTGTCCGAGGGCAGCGGCGCCAAGACCATCAACGGCGTCCCGTACGACTCGCCGACGGCCGACGGCCAGGCGGTCACCGGCATCGGCCGGGACAAGGCCGAGCAGATCTGGTACAAGGCGCTGACCACGTACATGACGTCGACGACGAAGTACGCGCAGGCCCGCACCGCCACGCTGAGCGCGGCCAAGGACCTGTACGGCGACGGTTCGGCGGAGTACCAGGCCGTGGACCGCGCCTGGGCCGGCGTCAACGTGAAGTGATCTGACGGCTGTTCGGCCGTTCTCCCGACCGGGCGGCACCCGGGGGTCTCTCCTACGATCCCCGGGTGCCGCCCGCACCATGTCCGACGGGCGGCGTCGGACGACGGTTCAGCGGAGCAGGACCCCCGCGTTCTCGCCGACCGACTGGGACGGCACGGCGACCAGGCCGAGTTCGGCGCTCGACGCCAGCAGCGGGTGCTCGGGCAGGATCCGGACCGTATAGCCGTAGGGTCCGGTGCGGTCGAGGGTGAGCGGGCCCTCGTAGGTCCAGCGGCCCTCCAGATCGGGGCCGCCGACCGGCTTCAGCGGGACGTGCGAGCCGTCCGTGATCCGGTCCTCGGGGTCGACCCGGCCCGCGACGGCCTGCACCTCGACATCCTCGGGGGCGAGGTCGCCGAGCCGCACCCGGACCCGCAGCGCCAGAGTCGTACCGACCTCCGGGGTCGCGGGCGCGGCCGACGCCTCCACATGGTCGACGGCGACCCGGTGCCAGCCCGCGCGCACCCGGGTCTTCCAGGCGGCGAGTTCGCGGGCGGCGCCGACCGTCAGCTCACGATGGGCGCGGGCCGCGGGCAGATACAGCCGCTCCACGTACTCCCGGACCATCCGCCCGGCCAGCACCTTCGGGCCGAGCAGGGTGAGGGTCTGGCGGACCATCGTGATCCAGCGGTCCGGGAGGCCGGCCGGACCCTGCTCGTAGAACCGGGGCGTGACGCGCTGTTCGAGGAGGTCGTAGAGCGCCTGGGCCTCCAGGTCGTCCCGGCGGTCGACGTCGGTGGCCTCGCCGTCGGCGGTGGGGATCGCCCAGCCGAAGTCGGGCGCGAACCACTCGTCCCACCAGCCGTCCAGGACCGACAGGTTGAGGCAGCCGTTCAGCGCGGCCTTCATCCCGGAGGTCCCGCACGCCTCCAGCGGGCGCAGCGGGTTGTTGAGCCAGACGTCGCAGCCCGGGTAGAGCTTCTGCGCCATGCCCATGCCGTAGTCGGGCAGGAAGACGATCCGGTGGCGTACCCGGGGGTCGTCGGTGAAGCGCACCAGTTCCTGGACGAGCCGCTTGCCGCCGTCGTCGGCGGGGTGCGCCTTGCCCGCGACGACGATCTGCACGGGCCGCTCGGGGTGCAGCAGCAGGTCCATGAGCCGGTCGCGGTCGCGCAGCATGAGCGTGAGCCGCTTGTACGAGGGCACCCGGCGGGCGAAGCCGATGGTGAGGACGTCGGGGTCGAGTACCCCGTCGATCCAGCCGAGTTCGGCGTCCCCGGCGCCGCGCTGCCGCCACGACGCGTACAGCCGCCTGCGCACCTCGCCGACCAACTGCTCGCGCAGCACCCGCCGCAGCGCCCAGACGTCGGTGTCGGGGATCTCGGCGATGGCGTCCCAGCGGCCCGCGTCGGAGCCGGTGAGCGCGTCCTCGGTGCGCGAGGCGCCGAAGGTGCGGGCGCCGAGCCGCAGTACCTCGGGGGCCACCCAGGTGGGGGCGTGGACTCCGTTGGTGACGGAGGTGATGGGCACCTCGTCGGGGTCGAAGCCGGGCCAGAGGCCGGAGAACATCTCGCGGCTGACGCGGCCGTGCAGCAGGGACACGCCGTTGGCGCGCTGGCCCAGGCGCAGGCCCATGACGGCCATGTTGAACAGGTTGGGTTCGCCGCCGGGGTAGGTCTCCATACCGAGCTGGAGGATCCGTTCGACGTCGATGCCGGGGAGTTCGGCGTCGGCGCCGAAGTGCCGGGCGACCAGTTCGCGGTCGAAGCGGTCGATGCCGGCCGGTACGGGGGTGTGGGTGGTGAAAACGGTTCCGGCGCGGACGGACTCCAACGCCGGGCCGAAGTCGAGGCCGTCGGCGACGTGCTCATGGATGCGTTCGAGGCCGAGGAAGCCGGCGTGGCCCTCGTTGGTGTGGAACACCTCGGGCGCGGGGTGTCCGGTCAGGTCGCAGTAGGCGCGGACGGCGCGGACGCCGCCGATGCCGAGCAGCATCTCCTGGAGCAGTCGGTGCTCACTGCCGCCGCCGTACAGCCGGTCGGTGACATCGCGCTCCTTGGAGTCGTTCTCCTCTATGTCCGAATCGAGCATCAGCAGGGGTACGCGGCCGACCTGGGCGATCCAGATCCGGGCGTGCAGACTCCGGCCGCCGGGCAGTGCGATGGCGATGTGCGCGGCGCTCCCGTCCGCGGCGCGGAGCAGCGAGAGGGGCAGCTCGTCGGGGTCGAGCAGCGGATACGTCTCCTGCTGCCAGCCGTCGCGGGACAGCGACTGGCGGAAGTAGCCGTGCCGGTAGAGCAGACCGACGCCGATGAGCGGGACACCGAGGTCGCTGGCGGCCTTGAGATGGTCGCCGGCGAGGATGCCGAGGCCGCCGGAGTACTGGGGCAGCGCGGCGGTCACACCGAACTCGGGTGAGAAGTAGGCGACGGCGGCGGGCAGGTCGCTCGGCTGATCCTGGTACCAGCGGTCGCCCTGGACGTAGGCGTTGAGATCGTCGGCGGTCTCGGTGAGGCGGCGCAGGAATTCCGGGTCGGCGGCGAGTTCCGCGAGCCGTTCGGGGGCGACGCCACCGAGCAGCCGGACGGGGTCGCCGTCGGCGGCCCAGCGCGCCGGGTCCACGGACCGGAAGAGGTCGCGGGTCCCGTCGTGCCAGGACCAGCGGAGGTTACGGGCCAGCTCGCTCAGCGCGAGCAGGGGCTCGGGGAGTACGGGACGGACGGTGATGCGACGGATGGCCTTCACGTTTCCACCTTCGCAGGGGTCGGCACCGTCCGACGGTAACGGTCCGCGGTGCAGTACCAAAACAGCGCAAAGGCTCACCCTTTCTCCCGCGTAGGCGCCCCCTTGGTCACTCCTTGCTCCCACCCGCGCACCCAAAGAACACACGCGCACCCGAACCGGACGAAAAGCGCCCCGCGCGCCCCCGCCGGGAAGGGGAGGGCACCCCTCCCCCTGCTGCCGTACGGAAACTCCGCTCCCCCGGGCCCCCTGGCCCACTTGTGACGGTTCGTCCCGCGCGAGAGGCTTCGGGGGTGGCGCCGGGGGCTCGGGGGGCGATATCCGCCCGTACCGTCCGCCACGTCGGCGCGCGCGAGGAGTTAACACAGGGGCGGATTGGTCACCCGATTGCCATGGGAAGGCTCCTCCGGTACGCACATCCCGCAGGACATCCTCGCGGGACCTCTCTCCCCATCCCGTATACGACCACCAACCCGGGCGAGTGCAAGCGCACCCCCGAACGAGTGACGCGGACAGGAGCGGTCATGGCCGCAACCCGCGAGTCGCCCATCCCACCTATACAAAGGGCAAAAGCCTCAGAACGACGAGCCGCCCGCCCCGCAGAACGCCCAGGTGATGCTGTGAACCCGCCGCCCATTGGCCGCATTCCCGTGCTGGACGTCCAGCCCCGAGTCGACTGCGGGCGCCGCCCCGCCAAGGCGGTGGTGGATGAATCCTTCCAGGTCACCGCCACCGTCTTCCGTGAAGGCCATGACGCGGTGGCCGCCAATGTCGTCCTGCGCGACCCCGACGGCAGGTCCCGGGGGTGGTTCCCGATGCGGGAGCTGGCCCCCGGCACCGACCGCTGGGGCGCCACCGTCAAGCCCACGTCGGAGGGCCGCTGGACCTACACGGTCGAGGCGTGGAGCGACCCGATCACCACATGGCGCCACCACGCGGGCATCAAGGTCCCGGCCGGTATCGACACCGAGATGATGCTGGAGGAGGGCGCGCGACTGCACGAGCGGGCCGCCTCCGGGGTGCCGAAGGCCAAGGGCCGCCGGGAGACCGTGCTCGGCGTCGTGGACGCGCTGCGCGACACGGACCGGCCGAGCGCGGCCCGCCTCGCCGCCGCCCTCGCCCCCGACGTGGACGCCGTACTGTCCCGCTATCCGCTGCGCGAACTGGTCACCGCCGCCGATCCCGCGTCGCTGCTCGTGGAGCGCAGGCGGGCCCTGTTCGGGTCCTGGTACGAGTTCTTCCCGCGCTCCGAAGGGGCCAGGGTCACCGAGGGCGAGCCGCCGGTCAGCGGCACCTTCGCCACCGCGGCCGACCGGCTCCCGGCCATCGCCGCGATGGGCTTCGACGTGGTGTACCTGCCGCCGATCCATCCGATCGGCACCACCTTCCGCAAGGGCCCGGACAACACGCTGACGGCCGGCCCGCACGACGTGGGCGTGCCCTGGGCGATCGGCTCGCCGGAGGGCGGGCACGACGCGGTCCACCCGGACCTCGGGACGCTCGCCGACTTCGACGCGTTCGTCCGGCGGGCCACCGACCTCCGGCTGGAGATCGCCCTCGACTTCGCCCTCCAGTGCTCGCCCGACCACCCCTGGGTGGAGAAGCACCCGGACTGGTTCCACCACCGCCCGGACGGCACGATCGCGTACGCCGAGAACCCGCCGAAGAAGTACCAGGACATCTACCCGATCGCCTTCGACAAGGACATGAAGGGGCTGGTCAAGGAGACCGTCCGGGTCCTGCGGTTCTGGATGGACCACGGTGTGCGGATCTTCCGTGTCGACAACCCGCACACCAAGCCGGTGGTGTTCTGGGAGAAGGTCATCGCCGACATCAACGGCACCGACCCCGACGTGATCTTCCTCGCGGAGGCGTTCACCCGCCCGGCGATGATGCGGACCCTCGCGGCGATCGGCTTCCAGCAGTCGTACACCTACTTCACCTGGCGCACGTCGAAGCAGGAGCTGACCGACTACCTGACCGAGCTGTCCGAGGAGACGGCCGGTTTCATGCGGCCGAATCTGTTTGTGAACACGCCGGACATCCTGCACGCCTATCTTCAGCAGGGCGGACGCCCGGCGTTCGAGGCGCGCGCGGTGCTCGCGGCGACGCTCTCCCCGACCTGGGGCGTCTACAGCGGGTTCGAACTCGCCGAGAACGTCCCGCAGCGGGACGGCAGCGAGGAGTACCTCCACTCCGAGAAGTACGAGCTGCGCCCCCGCGACTGGGAGGCCGCCGAGCGCGCGGGCCGCAGCATCGCACCCCTGATCACCTCGCTCAACCGGATCAGACGCCGCAGCCCCGCACTCCAACAGCTACGGAATCTGCACTTCCACCACACCGACAAGGAGACGGTGATCGCGTACTCGAAGACCGCCGAGGGCACCAGCGGCTCGAACACCGTTCTGGTCGTCGTGAACCTCGACCCGCACCACACCCAGGAGGCCACGGTCTCGTTGGACATGCCGCACCTCGGACTCGGCTGGCACGAGTCCGTACCGGTCCGCGATGAGCTGACCGGCGAGACCTACCACTGGGGCAGGACGAACTACGTGCGCCTGGAGCCGGGCACGGCACCCGCTCACGTCTTCACACTCCTGCGACCGTCCTCACCGATCGGAGGGTCACCCACACGATGATCGTCAACGAACCGGTCCCGGACAAGTTCGAGGACACCCCGGCCAAGGACCGGGACCCGGAGTGGTTCAAACGCGCCGTCTTCTACGAGGTGCTGGTCCGCTCCTTCCAGGACAGCAACGGCGACGGCGTCGGTGACCTGAAAGGTCTCACCGCCAAACTGGACTATCTCCAGTGGCTCGGCGTCGACTGTCTGTGGCTGCCGCCGTTCTTCAAGTCACCGCTGCGCGACGGCGGTTACGACGTGTCGGACTACACGGCAGTCCTGCCGGAGTTCGGTGACCTCGCCGACTTCGTGGAGTTCGTGGACGCCGCGCACCAGCGCGGTATGCGCGTGATCATCGACTTCGTGATGAACCACACCAGCGATCAGCACCCGTGGTTCCAGGAGTCCCGCGCCCACCCCGACGGACCCTACGGCGACTACTACCTGTGGGCCGACGACGACAAGCAGTACCCCGACGCGCGGATCATCTTCGTCGACACCGAGGCGTCGAACTGGACCTTCGACCCGGTCCGCCAGCAGTACTACTGGCACCGCTTCTTCTCGCACCAGCCCGATCTCAACTTCGAGAACCCGGCAGTGCAGGAGGAGATCGTCGGCGCCCTGAAGTTCTGGCTGGACCTCGGCATCGACGGCTTCCGGCTCGACGCGGTGCCGTACCTCTACACCGAGGAGGGCACCAACTGCGAGAACCTGCCCGCGACGCACGAGATGCTCCGCCGGGTACGCGAGGAGATCGACGCGCACTACCCGGACACCGTGCTGCTCGCCGAGGCCAACCAGTGGCCCGAGGACGTCGTCGACTACTTCGGTGACTTCTCCAAGGGCGGCGACGAATGCCATATGGCGTTCCACTTCCCGGTGATGCCACGGATCTTCATGGCCGTACGCCGCGAGTCCCGCTACCCGGTGTCGGAAATCCTCGCCAAGACCCCGGCCATCCCGTCCGGCTGCCAGTGGGGCATCTTCCTGCGCAACCACGACGAGCTGACCCTCGAAATGGTCACCGACGAGGAACGCGACTACATGTACGCGGAGTACGCCAAGGATCCGCGGATGCGGGCCAACATCGGCATCCGCAGGCGGCTCGCACCCCTCCTCGACAACGACCGCAACCAGATCGAACTGTTCACCGCCCTGCTCCTGTCGCTGCCCGGCTCGCCGATCCTGTACTACGGCGACGAGATCGGCATGGGCGACAACATCTGGCTCGGCGACCGGGACGCGGTCCGCACCCCGATGCAGTGGACACCCGACCGCAACGCGGGCTTCTCGTCCTGCGACCCCGGCCGGCTCTATCTCCCGACGATCATGGACCCGGTCTACGGCTACCAGGTCGCCAACGTCGAGGCGTCGATGTCGTCACCGTCGTCGCTGCTGCACTGGACCCGCCGGATGATCGAGATCCGTAAGCAGAACCCGGCGTTCGGCCTCGGCTCGTACACCGAACTCCAGTCGTCGAACCCGGCGGTACTCGCCTTCCTTCGGGAGGCGCCGCCGAACGGGGACGGCGAGGACGACCTCGTGCTGTGCGTGCACAACTTCTCACGCTTCGCACAGCCCACGGAGCTGGAACTCCAGCGGTTCAACGGCCGCCATCCGGTCGAACTGATCGGCGGGGTGCGGTTCCCGGCGATCGGCGAGTGGCCGTATCTGCTGACCCTGGCGGGCCACGGCTTCTACTGGTTCCGGCTGCGCAAGGACGGCAGCCCGCCACAGCCGGTGGCTCCGCCGGTACTCCCGGACGGGTCGGACCTGCCGGTCCACTAGAGGTAGGTGGGGGTCCCGCGGCCCGTGACGGCGGCGCGACCCCCGCGTACGTTGGTGTGAACGATGGTTTCCACCCAGCCGGTCAGGGAACGGTGACAGTCACCGAGGTCCGTCTTCGGCTCCCCCGCCAGACGGATCATCCTCACCCGACACGTCCCGCACAGCAGCACAGTCGTCCCCCCAGCGGAAAGCATGGGCGGGCCCCCTCCGCATTTCCGGGACACGGACGCGCATTCTCCAGCGGTGTGCCCGGGGAAAGGACGCGACGCCATGTCGGAAGCCGTCACTCGTTCGGGCAAGACGCCCGTCGCGCGCCCCGAGCTGCTCGCCTCGCTCGACCCGCTGCTGCGTACGTGGCTGCCCCGGCAGCGCTGGTTCGCGGGCAAGGGCCGGCCGGTGAGCGGCTTCACGACGGTGTCGGCGACCGAGCTGCTGCCGCTGACGGCGTCCCCAGGACCCGGACTGCTGCATCTCCTGGTCCGGGTCGACCAGGACGGCGCCCCGGGCGACACCTACCAGCTCCTCCTCGGTGTCCGGCGCACCCTGCCCCCGTATCTCGCACCGGCCCTCATCGGCCGCCCCGCGTCGGGCCCGCTGCACGGGTTCACCGTGTACGAGGGGCTGCACGACCCCCGGCTCGCCGATCTGCTCCTGGAGGCGCTGCGGACCCGGGCCCGGATCGGTGACCTGCGCTTCGACCGGGCGAACGGCACCGAGATCGGTGCCGGTCTGGTGGCACGGGTACTGGGCAGCGAGCAGTCCAACTCGTCGCTGGTCTACGGCGATTCGTTCATTCTCAAGCTGTTCCGGCGGATCGTGCCGGGCACCAACCCGGACCTGGAACTGCCGCTCGCGCTGGCCCGCGAGGGCTGCGGACGGGTGCCGCCGCCGACGGCCTGGTTCGTGGCGAACGACGCCGACGACAGCGCGGGCTCCGGGGACACGGCACTGGTCCTGGGCGTACTCCAGCCGTTCCTCAAGGGGGCGACGGACGGCTGGGAGCTGGCGCTGCGCGAGCTGGCCCGGGGCGCCGACTTCACCCCCGAGGCACGGGCCCTGGGCCGGGTGACCGCCGAGGTGCACGGGGCGCTCGCCCACGCACTGCCCCAGGTCACGCTAGGGCGCGCCCGGATCACCCTCCTCGCCCGGGACATGGCGGAACGCCTCGACGCGACCGCACAGGCGGTACCCGCACTGCGGCCGTACGCGCCGGGACTGCGCACCGCCTTCGACGCGCTCGGTGCCCTGGGCGCCGACGGCCCGCCCTGGACCGCGCAGCGCATCCACGGCGATCTCCATCTGGGGCAGTGTCTGCGGTCCCCGGACGGCGAGTGGTCGCTGATCGACTTCGAGGGCGAGCCCGCGCGTCCGCTGGCCGAGCGCCGGCTGCCGCAGCCCACGGTCCGCGACATCGCGGGGATACTCCGCTCCTTCGACTACGCGGCCCGCTCGCACCGGCCATGGGCACCCGAGTGGGCGGCGGACTGCCGGGCGGCGTACTGCTCCGGTTACGCGGAGGTGTCGGGGACGGATCCCCGTACCGAGCCGGTGCTGCTGCGGGCCTACGAGACGGACAAGGCGGTGTACGAGGTCCTGTACGAGGCGCGTCACCGGCCGGACTGGCTTGCGGTACCGCTCTCCGCCGCGGAGCGCCTGGCGGCTGGCCCGACCGGTTCTCGGCGTCCGTGATCCTGCGGTGCCGGTGTTTCCCACCCACCCACCCAAGAGATTGATTGGCTCGCCCCTTCCACCCTCCCCCGAAACAAGAGATTGAGGCATCCCCCGTGACTCCTCGTTCATCGTCCGAGAGCACACCTAAGAAGTCCGCGAAGGGGGCGGGTAAGAGCGCTCCCAAGAAGGTTCCGAAGGCGAAGACTGCCAAGGCGAAGGCCGCCAAGGTGGCGGCGCCCGAGTTGCCGGGGCAGGTCGGGCGTGGTGGTGGGGCGGCTTCCGGCGGGGCGGTGCCGGCTTCCGTGGCCCCCGGGCCCGACGACCGGTGGCGGCTGCTCGCCGGGATGCACCATGATCCGCACGCCGTGCTCGGGGCACATCCCGTCGACGGGGGTTTCGCGGTGCGGGTGCTGCGCCCGTACGCGCTCGGGGTGAGCCTCCAGCTCGACGGCAAGCGGATCTCCCTCGACGACAACGGTGACGGGTTCTTCTCCGCGCTGCTCCCCGGTACCGAGCCGCCGAAGTACCGACTGCTCGTCTCGTACCAGGACGCCGAGATCGAGACGGCCGACGCGTACCGCATGCTGCCCGCGCTCGGCGACTTCGATCTGCATCTGATCGGCGAAGGGCGCCACGAGCAGCTCTGGGACGCGCTCGGGGCGCGGCCCATGACGCACCAGGGCGTCACCGGCACCCGGTTCACGGTGTGGGCGCCGAACGCGCGCGGGGTCCGCGTCATCGGCACCTTCAACTACTGGGACGGTGCGGGCCACCCGATGCGCTCCCTGGGCGCCACGGGTGTGTGGGAGCTGTTCGTGCCGGGTGTCGGCGAGGGCGAGCAGTACAAGTTCGAGATCGCCCGGCCCGACGGCTCCCTCACGCAGCGCTCCGACCCGATGGCCCGCCACACCGAAGTGCCCCCGGCCAACGCCTCGGTCATCGATGTCTCACGGTACGAGTGGCGCGATCAGGAGTGGATCGCGCGACGCGGGCAGCAGCCGGTCCACGCCTCGGCCTTCTCCGTGTACGAGGTCCATCTTCCGTCCTGGAGGCCGGGATTGACGTACCGTCAGCTCGCTGATCAGTTGCCGTCCTACGTCAACGACCTCGGGTTCACGCATGTCGAGTTGATGCCCGTCGCCGAGCACCCCTTCGGCGGGTCCTGGGGCTACCAGGTCACCGGGTTCTACGCGCCGACCTCCCGGATGGGCACCCCGGACGACTTCAAGTATCTGATCGACGCGCTGCACCGGGCCGGTATCGGCGTCCTGATGGACTGGGTGCCCGCGCACTTCCCGCGCGACGACTGGGCCCTCGCCGAGTTCGACGGACGCCCCCTGTACGAGCACGAGGACCCGTCACGGGCCGCGCACCCGGACTGGGGCACCCTCGAATTCGACTACGGCCGCAAGGAGGTCCGTAACTTCCTGGTCGCCAACGCGGTGTTCTGGTGCGAGGAGTTCCACATCGACGGACTGCGGGTCGACGCGGTGGCCTCGATGCTGTACCTCGACTACTCGCGCGAGCCCGGCCAGTGGACGCCGAACGAGCACGGTGGCCGCGAGAACCTCGACGCGGTGGCCTTCCTCCAGGAGATGAACGCCACGGTCTACCGCCGGGTGCCCGGTGTCGTCACCATCGCCGAGGAGTCCACCGCCTGGGACGGGGTCACCCGCCCCACCCATCTCGTCGGCGCCGGCGGCTTCGGCGGGCTCGGGTTCGGCCTGAAGTGGAACATGGGCTGGATGCACGACTCCCTCGGCTATGTCGCACACGAGCCGGTGCACCGCAAGTACCACCACCACGAGATGACGTTCTCGATGGTGTACGCGTACAGCGAGAACTACGTTCTGCCGATCTCGCACGACGAAGTAGTGCACGGCAAGCGGGCGTTGGTGTCGAAGATGCCGGGCGACTGGTGGCAGCAGCGCGCCAACCACCGGGCCTACCTGGGCTTCATGTGGGCCCACCCCGGTAAGCAACTCCTGTTCATGGGGCAGGAGTTCGCACAGGGCGCCGAGTGGTCGGAGGCGCACGGCCCGGACTGGTGGGTCCTCGACCCGTCGTACTCGGCCGAGCCCGACCACCGGGGCGTCCGCGATCTCGTCCGGGACCTCAACACCGTCTACCGCGCCGAACCCGCCCTGTGGCAGCGGGACACGGACCCCGCCGGCTTCTCATGGGTCATCGGAGACGCCGCCGAGGACAACGTCTTCGCCTTCCTGCGTCTGGACGCCGAAGGGCAACCACTCCTCGCGGTGTCCAACTTCTCGCCGGTGGTGCGGTACGAGTACCCGCTGGGGGTGTCGGAGGATGTCACGGCGTGGCAGGAGGTCCTCAACACCGACGCCGAGCGGTACGGGGGGAGCGGGGTTGCCAACCCCGCTCCCGTGAAACCGGATGCCGCGGGATTGCGGGTCACCCTGCCTCCGCTCGGTACCGTCTGGTTCCGGCCCGCCTGACGTACCGTCACGGGGCTCCGCCCCGAACCCCGGTCCTCAAACGCCGGACGGGCTGAATAATCGGCCTCCGGCCTCGTCCTCAAACGCCGGACGGGCTGAAAAGATACAGGCCGTCCGGCGCCCTGATCCCGGTTCTCACACGCCGGACGGGCTGAAAAGAAACAGGCCGTCCGGCGTTACGACAGCGGGTTCTCCCCGGTGTGCACCACGCCCAGTGACTGGGTCGTCCTTGTCAGAGCCACGTACAGGTCGCTCGTGCGGTACTCGCTCGGTTCCACCACGATCACCGTGTCGAACTCCAGGCCCTTCGACTGGCGTGGGTCGAGCAGGACTACCGGGTGGGTCAGGTCCGGTTCGGTGCCCGCCGTGATGCCGGGGAGTTCGGCGGCCAGTGCCTCGTGCAGGGTGCGCGGGGCGATCACCGCGAGCCGGCCCTCGGTGGGCTGATGACCGCGTACCGCGTCCGCGACCGTCGCGGGCAGCTTGTCCGGTGAGGTTGCCCGGAACCAGGGGCGCTCACCCGTGGACCGTACCGAACGCGGCGGTTCGAAGCCGGGGTGGTCCGTGCGCAGGACGGCCGCCGCGACCTCCATGATCTCGGACGGGGTGCGGTAGTTGACGTCGAGCCGGGTGTGTTCGTAGCGGTCGCCCACGTACGGCGCGAGGATCCGCTCCCAGGAGCCGACCCCTGCCTCGTCGGCGGTCTGCGCGGGGTCGCCGACCAGGGTCATGGAACGGGTCGGGGAGCGCCGCATCAGCAGCCGCCATGCCATCGCCGACAGTTCCTGCGCCTCGTCCACGATGATGTGCCCGAACGCCCAGGTCCGGTCCACCGCCGCCCGTTCGGCCGCGCTCCGGTGGTCGGTCTCCTCGTGCCGCTCGGCCATCCGTTCCGCGTCGATGATGTCGTGCGCGGCGAGGATCTCGGAGTCCTCCTCGTCCTTGTCGTCGAACTCGTAGGTCCGGGACGCGTACGACACATCGAGGACACCCTGCGCGTACGCGATCTGCCGGCGCCGCTCCTGCTCGGCCGCCGTACGGGCCGTCCGGTCGTCCTCGCCGAGGAGTTCGGCGGCCTCGTCAAGGAGCGGCACGTCCGCCGGGGTCCAGTCGGGCCAGGTGCCGGGGCGGGTGGTGCGCCGGATCGCCGCCGCGTCCTCGTCGGACAGGTGGGTCGGCGCCGCGAAGAAGTCGGCGAGCAGCCGCTGCGGGGTGAGCCGGGGCCACAACTCCTCGATGGCGGCGTGCACTTCGGGGTTGGCGTCGAGTTCCTCGCGGATCTGGGTGAGGTCGCTCGGGTCGAGCAGCAGCGACCCGTCGTAGGGGTCTGTGCCGATGCGTTCGGCGAGCATGTCGGTCAGGGTGTTGAGGATGCGACCCTCGAAGTACTCGCGGGCCACGTTGTGCGGCAGCCCGGCCTCGCGGGTGCGGTCCCGGGCGACCCGGACGAGACCCGCGTCGAGCGCCAGGATGTTCCGGTCGTGCTCGATCGCGATCACCGGGTCGGGCAGCGCCTGCCGGTCCGCGACGACCGCCGCGAGGACGTCCGCCATCTCCGCGCGGCCCTTGACCTCGGCGGCGCGCGGGCTGTCCGTACCGGTGGCGTGGACCCCGGGATACAACTCGCCCACGGTCGACAGGAGCACCCCGGTCTCGCCGAGCGAGGGCAGCACCTCGCCGATGTAGCCGAGGAACGCCGGGTTCGGCCCGACGATCAGCACCGCGCGTCGGGCGAGCAGTTCCCGGTGCTCGTAGAGGAGATACGCGGCCCGGTGCAGCACGACCGCCGTCTTGCCGGTGCCGGGGCCGCCCTCCACGACCAGGACGCCTCGGTGCGGGGCGCGGATGATGCGGTCCTGCCCGGCCTGGATGGTCCGCACGATGTCGGCCATCCGACCGGTGCGCGCCGCGTTCAGCGCGGCCAGGAGTACGGCGTCCCCGGTCGGGTCCTCGTACCCGGTGCGGGTGGTGTCGCCGAGGTCGAGGATCTCGTCGTGCAGCGCCGTGACCGCACGGCCCTCGGTGGTCAGATGTCTGCGGCGGCGCAGCCCCATCGGGGTGTGGCCGGTCGCGAGATAGAAGGGGCGGGCGACCGGCGCGCGCCAGTCGATGAGGACCGGGGTGCGGTTCTCGTCGTCCTCGCGGACGCCGATCCGTCCGATGTGGTGGCTGGTGCCCGATGTGAGGTCGATACGGCCGAAGCAGAGCGAACCGTCGACGGCGTTCAGCGCGGCGAGGAACCCCGATCGCTCCGCGACCAGGATGTCCCGCTCAAGGCGCGCCTGAAGGCCGTTGCCGACGGGTTCGAGTGCGCCCGCGACGGACTGTTCGGCGCCGCCGCGCAGCTTGTCGACCCGCGCGTACAGCGCGTCGATGAATTCCTGCTCGACGCGCAATTCCGAATTTGACAATTCCACTCCCGCCCGGATATGCTGTGCTCAGCAAACTTCCGCGACTTGATGACTTAATAGCGAACATGAAGTCGCGAAACATTGAATATACGCAGAGAAATCCCCCGGCTGTCAATTCACCGGGGGATTTCTTTACGTTCGGGCTTCGTGCTTCGGGCGTGGGTCTGGTCGCTCAGCCCTCGGGCTGCATCGCGCAGAAGACGGCGCCCCACGGGTCCTGGAAACCGGCGAGCCGTCCCCACGGGGTCGGCATCGGCTCCAGGACGACCGTGCCGCCCGCCTTGGTGTGCGTGGCGGTGGTGGCGTCGAGGTCGGACACGGCGAAGGTGGTCATCCAGTGCGGGGGCACATCCGCCGGGAAGCGGGTCGCCATGTCGCCGAGGCCGCCGACCGGGCGCTCGCTGTCGGACGCCGGGTACAGCGCGAGATAGCCGTCGCCGCCCTCCTCGCCGACCGGGCGGGCCGTGAGACCGAACGCGGCCTGGTAGAAGGCCGCCGCCGCCGGTACGTCGCGGGTGTTGCACTCGTTCCAGAGCACGGTGCCCGGCTCGTTGACCAGTCCGGCGCCGAAGAACTCCTTGTGTCCCCAGACGCCGAAGACGGCGCCCGTCGGGTCGGCCGCGACGGCCATCCGGCCCATCGGGCCCACGTCGTCCGGGCCGAACAGGATCGTGCCGCCCGCCTCGCTGATCCGGCTGACGGTGGCGTCCGCGTCGTCGGTGGCCAGATAGGTCGTCCACACGTGCGGCGGCTCCGGCTGGCCCTCCGGGGCCATCGCCGGTCCGATGCCCGCGACCGGCCTGCCGTTCTTCTGCACCACCGCGTAGCCGCCGAACTCGGCGGGGCCCGGCTCGCCCCGCCAGCCGAACAGTTGGCCGTAGAAGTCGAGGGCCGCGCGCTGGTCCTTGGCCATCAGGTCGACCCAACAGGGGGTGCCGGGTGCGTAGGGTTCGTTGATCTCGGGCATGAGCGGGGCCTCCGGAGTGGAACTGGGCGGGTCGGTTCTGGGTCCCCGTCCTTCACTCTGGCACGGCCCCGGTGCCTTGTCCTGACGGCGACCGGGCCCCCGGCGCCGCCGGTCAGACGACGTCGGCCAGCTCCTCCAGGAGCCTCCGCTTGGGGCGGGCGCCGACCAGGGACTTCACGGGTTCGCCGGCGCGGAACACCATGAGGGTGGGCATCGAGAGGACCCCGTACGCGAGGGTCGTCTCCGGGTTGGTGTCGACGTCGATCTGCACCACCTTCATACGATGCGCCTCCTCACGGGCCACCGCGCTCAGCACCGGCGCGATCTGCCGGCACGGCGGGCACCAGTCGGCCGTGAACTCGACGAGTACGGGAAGCTCGGCGCGGAGCACCTCGTCGGCGAAGTCGGTATCCGTCACCGCGGGCACGCCATCGGCCTTGATCATGTCGTCCGGTTTCCTTCCGTGAGTGTCTCCGTGGGGAACACGGCACACAGGGGTTCCGGACCGCCCGGAACCTCGGCGTCGGCGGCCAGCTCGTCACGAGCCCGCTCGGCCCGCTCCAACTGGGCTCCGACCTCGGCGCGTACGCTCTGCAACTCGGCGATCACCGAGTCGAGTTCGGCGAGTTTGCGGCGGTAGACGGCGAGAGACGCGGGGCAGGTGTCGCCCTCGGGGTGCCCTTCACGCAGACACTCCACGAAGGGCCGCGTCTCCTCCAGATCGAACCCGAAGTCCTGAAGGGTACGGATCTGCTGGAGCAGCCGGAGATCGTCCTCGTCGTATACGCGGTACCCATTGCCTCCGCGACGCGCGGGCAGCAGCCCCCGGGACTCGTAGTACCGCAAGGTCCGAGGCGTGGTCCCGGCCCTGTCGGCCAACTCACCAATACGCATGTCCGCGACGCTAAACCCTGCCCCTGACGTCAGAGCAACCCTCCCCCACCGGCGCCCCCACCCAAGCCAAGACCACCCTCACACTCCCGAAGCGACCCGCACCGGGGGGTCCACCGCCGTCTCATCACGTCAGCGCGAGTTCAGCACACACCCGCACAGCGATCCCCCGCCCGAACTTCTTCCCGCCGCCACGGCGGGACGCCCAAACCCGCCGGGTCCGGCGGAATCCCCACTCCCCCACGGGGAACCGGGGCGCTCCCGCCCCCGGCACCGGAGGTCTGTCTCCGCCGCTGCGGCGGGACGCCGAACCCGCCGGGTCCGGCGGAATCACCCCGGCGCCCGCCCGGGATCACGGCGAAGCCGTGTGTCAGGCTCCGGTCTCGGGTCGGCCCTCGCGGAGGGACTCCACGGTGGTGGCCCAGCTCTCGCCGGCCCGCCCCTCCGCGATCGCCCGCGCGGCAACCGCCTGGATCGCGCGGAGCGCCCCCGTGTCGAGACCCCGCCGCTCCGACGCCTCCACCAGGTGGTCCACGGCCGCCGCCATCATCCCCAGGTTCGCCGCGTCGCCGGGATACTCGCCCGCGTCGATGTCCCGCGCCGACCCGGCCACGATCGGCGGCATGATGCCGGTGATCGTGTCGAGGTACGGCGCCAACTCCGTCGCGGAAACTCCGTCCGCCGCCGCCAGCGCGAACGCGTGCGTCATCCCCGCCATGCTCCCGTAGAAGTAGTCGAGCAGCGCGAAGTCGTACACCGCGGCCTTCCCCGCGTCGGCGCCCACGTACGCCGACCGCCCGCCCAGCGCCCCGAGCACACCCTCGTACCGCTCGAAGACCTCCCGCGCGCCGCTGTAGAAGATCAGCGTCTCGGGCCGTCCGATCACCGGGACCGGCACCATGATCGCCCCGTCCAGATAGGCGATGTCCCGCTTGGCCGCCCACTCGGCGGCCTCCCGCGCCCGTTCCGGGCTGTCCGATGTGAGGTTGACCAGGACCCGGCCGCCGCCGGACAGTTCCTGAGCCGTCTGGTCGGCAATCGCCTGCGCCGCGTCGTAGTCGACCACGCAGATCACGATCACCTCCCCCGCCCGTACGGCCTCCGCCGCGCTCGCCGCACCGTGCGCGCCCTCCGCCACCAACTCGTCGGCCCGGCCGGGCGACCGGTTCCACACCGTCGTCGGATGGCCCGCGCGCAAAAAGGCGCCCGCCAGCGCTCGCCCCATCGCACCCAACCCGAGCACACTCACCGGCGCCTTCGAAGCGTCAACGGCGTCAGCAGTCAATGACATAGCGGGACTTCCCTCGTTCAGTAAGGCCGCGCGAGCGGACCGGAATCTGGTCCCCCGATCCTCATCCGTACCGCGCAACCCAACAAGTACCGACTAAATAGTCAGGTACTCACCAGAAGGTAAGTGTGGAGCCCAGAGGCATCCCCGTACCAACGACCCTCCCCCTTCAAGAAGTTGACGGTGCACAGCCATTGACCGCCCTGGTTGCTTCATCTACAAAATCTGAGAGCGCTCTCAAAACCCCCCTCCGGAGGTGTTCCATGAACACGACCGCTCCCCCACGCCCCCCACACACCAGACACGCCACCCCCCGCGCGATCCTCGCCGCCGCACTCGCCGCCGTCCTCTCGCTCGCCGCCCTGATGTACGGCGGTCCGGCCGAAGGCGCCGTACCCCCGCCAGGACCCGGCTGGACCACGCAGTGGAGCGACGACTTCAACGGCTCGGCCGGTACGCTCCCGTCGTCCGCGAACTGGCAGATCGACACCGGCCACGGCTACCCGGGCGGCCCCGGCAACTGGGGCACCGGTGAGATCCAGAACTACACCAACTCGACCAACAACCTCAGCCTCGACGGCAGCGGCAATCTGAAGATCACCCCGCTCAAGGACGGCGCGGGCAACTGGACTTCGGCCCGTATCGAGACCAAGCGCGCCGACTTCAAGGCCCCGGCCGGCGGCACCCTCGCCATCGAGGGCCGCATCCAGATGCCCAACGTCACCGGCGACCAGGCACTCGGCTACTGGCCGGCCTTCTGGGCGCTCGGCCAGCCCTACCGCGGCAACTACTGGAACTGGCCCGCCATCGGCGAGTTCGACATCATGGAGAACGTCAACGGCATCAACTCCGTGTGGGGCGTGCTCCATTGCGGCGTGAACCCGGGCGGCCCGTGCAACGAGACCACCGGCATCGGCGCCAGCCGCACCTGCCCCGGCGCGAGTTGCCAGTCCGCGTTCCACACGTACCGCTTCGAGTGGGACCGTTCGGTGAGCCCGAACCAACTGCGCTGGTACGTCGACGGGCAGCAGTTCCACAGCGTCTCCGAGAACAGCATGGACGCCACCTCGTGGGCCAACATGACCAGCCACGCGGGGTACTTCATCCTGCTGAACGTCGCCATGGGCGGCGCCTTCCCTGACGCGCTCGGCGGGCCGACCCCGACCGCAGCGACCGTCTCGGGCCGTCCGATGCTGGTCGACTACGTGGCCGTGTCGACCAAGGGCGGAGGCGGCGGCGACCCCACCGACCCGCCCACCGGCAGCGCGACCCGCAATCTGCTGTCGGGCGGCGGCCTGGGCGTCGCGGGCTCCGCGTCCACGGCGACGGTCGCCTCGGCGGGCGGCGGGAACTTCGACGGGACCCCGAACAATCCGCAGACGTTCACGGCGACCGGCGTGAGCGGCACGTACACCGGTGGCTCCACGGCGTTCGACCTGTTCGTGGACTCGGGCTCGACGGTCGCCAACGCCCAACAGGCCAGAGTCAGTTACGACCTCACGGGCGACGGGAGCTGGGACCGTACGGAGACGTACAACTACTTCGCCACCGATCCCGTACCGGGCTATGAGCACTACACACAGGCCAAGGGTCTGAAGTCGGCGACCGGTTCGCTGGGGAACATGAGCAACGGCAAGGTCCGCGTCGAGGTGTGGAACGCGATCGGCAACGGCAGCAGCACCCTCGGCACCGGCAACCAGTCCCAGGTGACCATCCCCTTCAGCTGACCCGCGTCGCAAGCCACTCCCATGCGCTTCGGGCCGGACCCCCTCCCGCGGGGGTCCGGCCCGAAGCGTCGAGCGGTGTGGCGCAAGGGGTGGGGGGACCCCGGGGGGCCTACGCCTTCACCGGCTCCTTCTCGCCGTCGTGCCGCTGCTCCGGCACGTCGTCGCCGGGCTTGCCGCCCGGGTGGTCGGATGCGGGCACCTCGTCCAGCAGGGTTCGCTCGTCGAACGGCAGCTTGCCGGCGAGAACCAGGTCGACCCGTTCGCGGTCGACCTCCTTGGTCCAGACGCCGATCAGCAGGGTGGCGACCGCGTTGCCCGCGAAGTTGGTGAGGGCGCGGGCCTCACTCATGAAGCGGTCGATACCGATGATCAGGCCGACGCCGTCGACCAGCGCTGGCTTGTGGGACTGGAGCCCGCTCGCCAGGACGGCGATACCGGAGCCCGAGACACCCGCCGCGCCCTTCGACGCGATCATCATGAACAGCAGCAGACCGATCTGCTGACCGATACCCATCGGCTGATCCATCGCGTCGGCGATGAACAGGGACGCCATCGTCAGATAGATCATGGTGCCGTCGAGGTTGAACGAGTACCCGGTCGGCACGGTGATGCCGACGACCGGGCGGCTGACCCCCAGGTGCTCCATCTTCGCGATGAGCCGCGGCAGCGCGGACTCCGACGACGAGGTGGAGAGGATCAGCAGGAACTCACGGCCCAGGTACTTCAGCAGGTGCAGGAGATTGACCTTGGCGACCAGGCGGACCAGGGTGCCGAGGACGATCGCGATGAACAGCACACAGGTGACGTAGAAGCCGAGCATGATCGTGGCGAGCGCCTTGAGGGCGTCGACGCCGGTCTCACCAATCACGGCGGCCATCGCGCCGAACGCGCCGACCGGAGCGGCCCACATGATCATCCCGAGTACGCGGAAGACCAGCTTCTGGATGTGCTCGATCCCGCGCAGTACGGGCTCACCGGAGCGGCCCATGGCCTGGAGCGCGAAGCCGACGAGCAGCGCGACCAGGAGTGTCTGGAGCACCTCGCCCATGGTGAAGGCGGAGACCAGTGTGGTCGGGATGACGCCGAGCAGGAAGTCGACGGGACCTTCGCTGGCGCCCTCGGCCGCGGTGTGACCCACACCCTTGACCGCCTCGGTCAGGTGCATACCGTCACCGGGGTGCAGGATGTTTCCGACGAGGAGACCGATGGCGAGGGCCACGACCGACATCGCGAGGAAGTAGGCGAGGGCCAGGCCACCGACCTTGCCGATCTTGGCGGCCTTCCTGACCGATCCGACACCCAGGACGATCGTGCAGAAGATGATGGGGGAGATCATCATCTTGATCAGGGCCACGAAGCCGGTCCCGATCGGCTTCAGCTCCTTGGCGAAGTCCGGCGCGGCGAAACCGACGGCGATGCCGAGGATGACGGCGATGATGACAGAGATGTAGAGATAGTGGGTCCGGTCCCGTTTGGCGGGCGGTGCCACCTGTGTTTCGGCCACGGGGTGCCTCCTTGACGACTTCATCGGCGTGCGCGAAGTTCTGCGATGACCTCGCGAGGGTCGCGAAGAGCAGTGGGGGGCTACCTCGCGGAAGTACGCGCAGTGCGTGCGGCTCACGTCCTGGCGGGCGGATCCCGGTGAATATCTCCCAGGCTGTGAGGGCGGTCACCCTTACGTTCATTTAGTTCACGCTTATACGAGGATGCAGACTGAGTTCATGCGCTTTTTCCGTATGCCACGCCCCCGCAGCCTGGCCGGCCAGCTCTTCGCGATGCAGGCCGTCCTGGTCGCCGTCGTGGTCGCGGGCTGCGCGCTCTTCACGTACATCAGCGACGGCCACCAGGCCCAGCAGGCGGCCCGGCGGCAGGCCGAGGCCGCGGCCCGCGCGGTCGCCGACTCGCCCTCGGTACGGGAGTCCATCCGCGGCACCGACCCGACGAGCACGCTCCAGCCGTACGCGTCCCAGGTGCAGCGGGACACCGGCGTGGACTTCGTCACGATCATGAATCCGCAGGGCATCCGCTGGACGCACCCCGACCCGGCGCAGATCGGCGCGCGGTTCCTCGGGCACACCGCCCCCGCCCTGCGCGGCGACACCTTCGCCGAGACCTACACCGGAACGCTCGGCCCGTCGATCCGCGTGGTGACGCCGATCAACGACAACGGCCGGATCGTCGGTCTGGTAAGCGCCGGGATCACCGTTGACGAGATCAGCGCGCAGGTACGGGGACAGGTGGTCGCGCTGATCGGGGTCGCGGCGGGTGCGCTGGTCCTCGGCGGTATCGGTACGTATGTGATCAACGCCCGGCTACGGCGGTCCACTCATGGCATGAACGCGACCGAGCTGAGCCGGATGCACGACTACCACGAGGCGGCGCTGCACGCGGTGCGCGAGGGGCTGCTGATGCTCGACGGCCGGCGGAGGATCGCGCTCGTCAACGACGGCGGGCGCGAACTGCTCGGGCTCTCCGGTGACCTGGTCGGCCGCTCGGTCGCCGATCTGGGGCTGCCGCCACCGCTCACCGGGGCGCTCCTTTCGGCCGAGCCGCGCGTGGACGAGCTGCACCTCACCGCCGAGCGCGTCCTCGTCGTGAACACCTCACCCGTGTCCACCGGTGAACAGCGCGGCACCGTCGTCACCCTGCGTGACCACACGGAACTCCAGTCCCTGACCGGCGAGCTGGACTCCGAGCGCGGGTTCACGCAGGCCCTGCGCTCCCAGGCGCACGAGGCCGCGAACCGGCTGCACACCGTGGTGTCCCTGATCGAGCTGGGCCGCGCGGACGAGGCCGTCGACTTCGCCACCGCCGAACTCGAACTCGCCCAGGCCCTCACGGACCAGGTGGTCGCGGCCGTCGGGGAGCCGGTCCTCGCGGCCCTGCTCCTGGGCAAGGCGGCCCAGGCCAACGAGCGGGGCGTGGAGCTGGTGGTCTCCCCCGACAGCCGGATGGACGACGGTCTCCTTCCCTCCTCGCTCCCGGCCCGTGACCTGGTGACGGTCCTCGGCAACCTCATCGACAACGCCATGGACGCGGCCCAGGGCACCACGCACGCCACGGTCACCGTCACCGCCCGCGCCGACGACGACGGCCTCCTCCTGCGCGTCGCCGACACCGGCGAGGGCGTGGACCCGGCCCACACGGAAGCCATGTTCGAACGCGGCTGGTCCACCAAGCCCTCAGGCCCGGCAGGCCGGGGCCTGGGCTTGGCACTGGTCCGCCAAACCCTCACGAGAAACAACGGCACACTGGCCGTGACGGAGTCCCAGGAGGGCGGCGGCGCGGAGTTCACAGCCTGGCTCCCCCTCGGTATCTCCGCTCCTGTTGTGGGCAGGCGTTCCGCAGGGCAATGGGGGTCCCCCCGGTCGAGCGAAGCCGAGACTGGGGGAGGGTGGGCACAACCCCAAGTACCGGGTCAGCCGGAAGTAACAGCCACCCCGGAGGGGGAACCACAGGTATGACACCGGCGCCCCCGGACATCCGGGTCCTAGTGGTGGAAGACGACCCCGTCGCCGCAGACGCCCACATGATGTACGTACAAAGAGTCCCCGGCTTCAAGGCGGTCGGCAAAGCCCACACCGCCGCGGAAGCCCGCCGCACCCTGGACCGCGTACCCATCGACCTGCTCCTACTGGACCTGCACCTACCCGACGGCCACGGCCTGGCCCTGGCCCGCTCCCTCCGCGCCGCAGGCCACCACGCCGACGTGATCGCGGTGACGTCGGCCCGCGACCTGGCCATAGTCCGCGAGGGCGTCTCCCTGGGCGTGGTCCAGTACGTACTGAAACCGTTCACTTTCGCAACGCTTCGCGACCGTCTCGTACGGTATTCCGAGTTCCGTACGACGGCGGGCGAGGCCAGCGGCCAGGACGAGGTGGACCGCGCGCTCGCCACGCTGCGGGCCCCGTCACCGGCCGAACTGCCCAAGGGCCTGAGCGCCCCGACCCTCGACCGGGTGATCCGCACCCTGCGCACGGCGACCGACGGCCTGACCGCGGCAGCGGCGGCCGAGTCGGTGGGGATCTCCCGGATCACGGCCCGCCGCTATCTGGAACATCTGGTCACCACGGGCCGCGCGACCCGCAGCCCCCAGTACGGCCAGGTCGGCCGCCCGGAGCTGCACTACCGTTGGCTACGCGGCAGTTGACGGAGTGTCACCTTCGGCACGCTTCCGGCGCACTTTCAGAGGTGCGACCAATGGCGGTACGACGGCCGGGACAACAACGTTGTCACGGTCTCCACTTGGGGCGATGCACGACCATTGACCTTGCCTCGACGGCCGCCCTAGGTTCACCGGGCAGCCAACGAAGGCTCGTAGGAGGTCGTGCCCGTGCGCCCCACCGCCGCCCCACTGCTTCTCGCCGCCGTCCTCGCGGCGTCCACCCTGTCGCTGACCGCCTGCGGAAGCGGGTCCGGGAGCGACTCCGACACCATCAAGGTCGCGTACAACCGGAGTACGGACAACAAGGTCCGGTTCAAGGACGAATACCTCCAGGACATGAAGAGGGAATTCGAGAAGGAACACCCTGGTAAGAAGGTCGAACTCGTCCCGATCCAGGCTCCGGACAACGATTACGCGACCAAGGCGCAGCAGATGATGCGCTCCCCGAAGACCGCTCCCGATCTGGTCTACGAGGACACGTTCCGCATCAACTCCGATATCAAGGCCGGGTATTTGCGCCCGCTCGACGACTATCTCGCGAAGTGGGACACCTGGGACCAGTTCGTCGACACCGCGAAGGCGGCGGCGAAGGCGGAGGACGGCAAGACGTACGGAGTTCCCGACGGTACGGACACCCGGGGACTCTGGTTCAACAAGAAGATCTTCCAGAAGGCCGGGCTGCCAGAGGACTGGGCGCCGAAGAACTGGGACGAGATCCTCGAAGCCGCCCGCACCATCAAGAAGAAGGTGCCCGGCGCGATCCCGCTGAACGTCTACACCGGCAAGGCTCCCGGTGAGGCGGCCGTGATGCAGGGCTTCGAGATGCTGCTGTACGGCACGGGCGACGATCCGCTGTACGACCCGTCCGCGAAGAAATGGGTGACGGGCAGCCAGGGGTTCAAGGACGCGCTCGGCTTCGTGGAGACCGTGTTCGGCGAGAAACTCGGTCCCGATGTGTCGGACTCCCTGGACCCGAATGTCGGCACCACGGTCGCGAATGAGTGGTTCCCGGAGGAAAAGCTCGCGATCTCGCTGGACGGTTCCTGGATGGGCCAGTTCTGGACGGGCAAGGGCACCACCGCATGGCCCGAATGGAAGACGGATCTGGCGCAGGCGCCGATGCCGACGCAGAACGGCCAGGCTCCCGGAAAGGTGTCCATGTCGGGCGGCTGGACCTGGGCCATTCCGCAGAAGGCCGGTAATCCGGATCTCGCGTTCGACTTCATCAAGACGATGCAGACGAAGGAGAACGCGACCCGCTGGGATGTCGTCGGGGCGCAGATCGCGGTCCGTAAGGATGTCGCGGCCGACCCGTCCTATCTGAAGTCGATGCCGGGCATCGAGTTCTTCACCGGTCTCGTCCAGTACACGCACTACCGTCCAGCGCTGCCGGTGTATCCGCAGGTGTCGACGGCGATCGGTGAGGCGATGGAGTCGGTGACGACCGGGGACGCGGACGCGGCGAAGGCCGCGGGGACGTACGACGGGCAGTTGAAGGACCTGGTCGAGGGAGCCGTGGTGACGAAACCGTGAGCGTGGCTCCCACGGTGCGTGAGGCGGGGCGGGCGGCCGGGCGGGGAGCGGGGCGCGGGAAGGGGCGCGGCGCCGCACCTCGTTCCGGGGGCCGGCTCCGCCCCCTGCGGTGGCTGCCGCTGGCCCCGGCGACCGTGCTCCTGCTGCTGTTCCTGGCCGGGCCGATCGCGTACTGCGTCTACATCGCGTTCACGAACATGCAGCTCACCGGCTCGTCGTCGGCGGATTTCGTGGGCTTCGAGAACTTCCGACGGGCGTTCTCGGACCCGAAGTTCCGTAACGCGGTATGGCTGACGCTGGTGTTCACGGTGGTGTCCTCGATCATCGGGCAGAACACGCTGGGGCTCGCGCTGGCCGGCCTGATGCGGCGCGCGTCGAAGCCGGTGCGCACGCTGACCGGGGCGCTGGTGATCGCCGCGTGGGTGCTCCCGGAGATCGTCGCGGCCTTCCTCCTGTACGCGTTCTTCCGCCGAGAGGGCACCCTCAACGCGGTCCTCGACTGGCTCCATCTCCCCACCCAGAACTGGTTGTTCACGCTGCCGATCCTGGCCGTTTCGTTCGCGAACGTGTGGCGCGGTACGGCGTTCTCGATGCTGATCTACTCGGCGGCCCTGTCGGAGATCCCGAAGGAGATCACGGAGGCCGCCGAGGTCGACGGGGCGAACGGTGTGCGCAAGGTGATCCATGTGACGCTGCCGATGATCCGTCGGTCGATCGGCACCAATCTGATGCTCAACACGCTTCAGACGCTGTCGGTGTTCGGGCTGATCTGGGCGATGACCCGGGGCGGGCCCGGGGACCGGTCGACAACGTTGCCCGTGTTCATGTACGACCAGGCGTTCAACAAGAGCCTCATCGGCTACGGCACGGCGGTGGCGCTGCTGCTTCTGCTGGTGGGGGCCCTGTTCTCGGTCGTGTATCTGCGGCTGGCCCGAGCGGAGGTGTGACGCGGATGGCGCTGCGCCGCAAGACCCGTCAGCGACTCGCCGTGGACGCCGCGCTGCTGGTGGCCGCCGTGTCGTTCGCGCTGCCGCTGCTGTGGCTGCTGCTCTCGTCGATCGCGCGGGACGCCGATCTGCGGGTACGGGTGCCGAAGGCGACGACCCTCGACAACTTCTCGGCGGTCCTGACGGACGAGATCACCTTCACGCCGATGCTCAACAGTCTGCTGCTGTGCGGGGGCGCAACGCTGCTCACGGTGGTGTGCGCCGCGCTGGCCGCGTACCCGCTGTCGCGCTACCGCTCCCGCATCACCCGCCCGTACCTCCTCACCGTCCTCTTCTCCACCTGCCTGCCGATCACGGCCGTGATGGTCCCGGTGTACGGGCTGTTCGTGCAGGTCAATCTGATCGACACGATGTACGGTACGGCGTTCTTCCTCGCCACGTCCCAACTGCCGTTCGCCATCTGGCTGATGAAGAACTTCATGGACGGCGTGCCGCTGGTCCTGGAGGAAGCCGCGTGGACGGACGGCGCGTCCTCGCTCCAGACACTGCTGCGGGTGGTGCTGCCGCTGATGGGCCCGGGTCTGACGGTCGTCACGATCTACAGCTTCATCATGATGTGGGGCAACTTCTTCGTCCCCTTCATGCTCCTGCTCTCCCCCGACCAACTCCCCGCATCCGTCTCGATCTTCACCCTCTTCGGCAACTACGGCCAGGTCGCCTACGGCCAACTCGCCGCCTTCTCGATCCTGTACTCGACACCGGTGGTTCTGCTGTACGTGCTGATCGCGCGGCGGCTGGGTGGAGGGTTCGCTTTGGGGGGAGCGGTGAAGGGCTGACGCCGGACGCGGGGCGGCCACCACCGTGTTTGCGTACATGTGCGGCCCGATCCTGTGCACTCGTTCGGGTTCGGTTCAGCTTCAAAACTGGCTCTCACCTCGCCCGGCCCCGTTCGATGTGCCAAAATCGCACCATGGGGACGGAGACGAGCTGGCAGGACGTGGGCGCCCGCATCGGGGAGGCTCGGAGGGCCGCCGGCCTGACGCAAGGGCAATTGGCCGAACGGGTGGGACTCGACCGCACGGCCATTTCCAAGATCGAGAGTGGCACGCGGAGGATCGGTGCGCTCGAATTGACGCGTCTGGCAGACGCCCTGTCGCTTCCGGTTGATCATTTTCTGACCGCGCCCGCACTGGTTCTGTCGAATCGGCAACAAGTGGTCGAGGACGACGAGTCGGAAGCGACAAGATCGGCGTTCCGGACCGAGGCCCTTCTGAGCGCCTGGTTGCGTGATGTGCGACAGCTCCTCGATCTCGGCTTCCTCCTCCCCCGCGACCCATGGCACTACCCTCACCCGGTGGACGGCGCGGAGTCCTACCGGGAGGCCGCCCGGTGGGTGCGTAGCGAGCTGAGATTGCAGAATGGGCAGAATAGTCCGCTCGATTCCATGGCGCCCATTTGTGCGCAACTCGGCCAATGGCCACTGGTTGCGGAGATTCCCGGCGACGGTGCTTCGCTGATTGACGGCGATGTCGCCGTATCGATCATCAGCTTGCGGGGCGACCCTGGACGCCGCCGTGCCACGGCAGCGCATGAGCTGGGGCATCTGGTTTTGGGTGACGCGTATTCGAATGATCTCGGAGTGCATGCGTCCGTCGAGAAACGCGAACAGGCAATTGAGGCATTCGCGGCCGAATTACTACTGCCGCTGGCCGCCATCAACGAATCATGGTCGAGCGACTCGCCCGAGAGAGACCAGCTCATCTACTTTGCGGCAGAGTATCGAGTCTCGTGGAGTCTGGCTCTCGCGCAAGCAAAGAGGGCCGACGTCATCGATCACGCGTCGAGAAATCTCCTCATGGCACGCAAGCCGACTCGTGCGGAGTTCATGCAGGCCATGGGATGGGTCCCGGTTCCCGACCTCTCCGCGGTCCGGGTTGCTCCTGAGTACGCGTCGGCCGTGGTGAAGGCGTACAAGTCCAGGAAATTGTCGCGGGCACGGGCAGTCGAGATGCTGCATGGACAGGTAAATTCTGAAGATCTCCCGAACGAGGAAGATCTGGATTCGTAGCATGCAGCAGATCAATCAGGGCCTGCTCGTCCTGGACGCAACGTTACTGAATCATTCGGCGCGCGCCGACAATATCGACCTTCTGGGCGATTACCTGAAATCCTTTGAGTGCTGGACCACGGAAATTGTTCTCGATGAACTGAAGGTCGGCTATTCTCAGCACGCCACGTTACGACGTGCCGTCGACGCCGACTGGCTGAAGATGGATCCGCTGGATTCGCTGGACGCAATCACCACATACGCCGAATGGAGTCGTAAGGTCGGGGTATCGGAGATGCGGCACAGGGGGGAAGCCAGCATATTCGCCTGCGCTCAACTGCGGCAGGGAATCGCCATCACCGACGACCGCCAAGCAGCATTGGTCGCTGTGGCCAACGGGATCGAGGCGCATGGGTCGCTCTGGCTCCTGGCACGACTGGTCCGCGAGCGCATCATCACGGTCGCCGCCGCGGAGAGCTTCATCGAGGCACTTCTTCAGCAAGAGGCTCGCTTGCCGTGCAGTGGACGCGACTTCGTCCCGTGGTGCGCGGCACATGGAGTTTCGCTCGACTGACTTATCGGTCCGCCCGGCCTGATGGCGACACGGCGGGCCCCGCGCACCATGGTCCAACACCCTGGTGTGCGCCACCCGCCCGTACGAGGCTGTCGCCGCCACGATCGGCGCCTGGGACCATCGAGCACATGGGCAAGCACCGCCGACCCGGCCCACCGAACCAGCCGGGCGGACCTCCTCACACCGGCGGGCCGGCGCGGCCTGACCTCGTTGTTCTGGTCCCACGTCCGGCCCTACGGCGAGGTGTAACTCAACATGACCAGCAGACTCCCGCTCAGCACGAGCTGACCGGTGTCCGGTGTCCGGTGTCCGGTTGGGGATCCCTTACCTACACGGCCTGTGATCCGGCAGGGGTATCACGATCGCCTCGGAACACAGCGCCGCGAGATCCTTGGGCGCCCGAAGCCCGCGCCGATCCGACGTA
>NZ_JBHVQT010000011.1:130085-399147 GCF_042886315.1 Streptomyces sp. NPDC058001 | reverse complement strand
ACTTCATCGGCCCGTGAGCCTTACGGACCTTCCGGATCTCGAAGTCCATCGCATCCCCTGAGCTGGGGTGTTGCGACGACTACTAGAACCCAAGGAGGCGGGACAGGGGCTCCGTCGTCAGGTGGTTCCGGTCAGGCCAGCAGCCCCGGAATCGTCGCCCCGTGCGCCTCCCGCAGCTCCGCCAGCGACAGCGCGAACTCGCCCTGTACCTCGATCGCGTCACCGTCCACGACACCGATCCGGGTCACGGGCAGCCCGCGCGCCCCGCACATGTCGTTGAACCGGAGCTCCTCCGAGCGCGGCACCGCCACGACCGCGCGGCCGGCCGACTCCGAGAACAGGAAGGTGAAGGCGTCCAGACCGTCCGGTAGGACCAGCCGGGCACCCTTCCCGCCGCGCAGACACGACTCCGTGACCGCCTGGATCAGACCGCCGTCGGACAGGTCGTGCGCCGCGTCGACCATGCCGTCGCGGGACGCGGAGATCAGGATCTCGGCGAGCAGCCGCTCCCGCTCCAGGTCGACCACCGGCGGCAGCCCGCCCAGGTGCTCGTGCACCACCTGTGACCAGGCCGAACCGCCGAACTCCTCACGTGTGTCGCCGAGCAGGTAGAGCAGTTGGCCCTCCTCGCGGAAGGCGACCGGCGTACGGCGCGTGACGTCATCGATGACGCCGAGGACCGCGACCACGGGCGTCGGGTGGATCGCCGTCTCACCGGTCTGGTTGTACAGCGACACATTGCCGCCCGTGACCGGCGTGCCGAGTACCTGGCAGGCGTCCGCGAGTCCGCGCGTGGCCTCCGCGAACTGCCACATGACCGCCGGGTCCTCGGGCGAGCCGAAGTTCAGGCAGTCCGACACGGCCAACGGCTTCGCACCGCTCGTCGCCACATTCCGGTACGCCTCCGCCAGCGCGAGCTGCGCACCCGCGTAAGGGTCGAGCTTCGCGTACCGGCCGTTGCCGTCCGTGGCGACCGCGACGCCGAGGTTGGTGTCCTCGTCGATGCGGATCATGCCGGAGTCCTCGGGCTGGGCGAGGATCGTGTTGCCCTGCACGAAACGGTCGTACTGGTCCGTGATCCACGCCTTCGACGCCTGGTTCGGCGACGCCACCAGCTTCAGGACCTGCGACCTCAGCTCGTCCGCCGTCTTCGGGCGGGGCAGCTTGTTCGCGTCGTCGGCCTGGAGGGTGTCCTGCCAGTCGGGGCGCGCGAACGGCCGCTCGTACACCGGACCCTCGTGGGCCACGGTCCGCGGCGGTACGTCGACGATCTGCTCGCCGTGCCAGTAGATCTCCAGGCGCTCGCCGTCCGTCACCTCACCGATGACGGTCGCGATGACGTCCCACTTCTCGCAGATCTCCAGGAACCGGTCGACCTTGCCGGGCTCGACAATCGCGCACATGCGCTCCTGCGACTCGCTCATGAGGATCTCCTCGGGCGAGAGCGTCGCGTCACGCAGCGGCACGGTGTCCAGCTCGACCCGCATCCCGCCGGAGCCGGCGCTCGCCAGCTCACTGGTCGCGCAGGACAGACCGGCGCCGCCGAGGTCCTGGATGCCGTCGACCAGCTTCTCGCCGAAGATCTCCAGGGTGCACTCGATGAGCAGCTTCTCCTGGAACGGGTCGCCGACCTGCACGGCCGGGCGCCGCGAGGGCCCGGTGGCGTCGAAGGTCTCGGACGCGAGCACGGACACACCGCCGATGCCGTCACCGCCGGTCCGCGCCCCGTACAGGATGACCTTGTTGCCCGCGCCCGACGCCTTCGCGAGGTGGATGTCCTCGTGCTTCATCACGCCCACGCACAGGGCGTTGACCAGCGGGTTTCCCTGGTAGCAGTCATCGAAGACGACCTCGCCGCCGATGTTCGGCAGGCCCAGGCAGTTGCCGTAGCCGCCGATGCCCGCGACGACTCCGGGCAGCACCCGCTTGGTGTCGGGGTGCTCGGCCGCGCCGAACCGCAGCGGGTCCATCACGGCGACCGGCCGCGCGCCCATCGCGAGGATGTCGCGGACGATGCCGCCGACGCCGGTGGCGGCGCCCTGGTAGGGCTCGATGTAGGAGGGGTGGTTGTGCGACTCCACCTTGAAGGTGACGGCGTAGCCCTGGCCGACGTCGACCACGCCCGCGTTCTCGCCGATCCCGACGAGCATCGCATCGTTGTCGGGGGCCTTCTCACCGAACTGCCGCAGATGCACCTTGCTGCTCTTGTACGAGCAGTGCTCCGACCACATCACCGAGTACATGGCGAGTTCGGCGCCGGTCGGGCGGCGGCCGAGGATCTCGCGGATACGCGCGTACTCGTCCTCCTTGAGGCCCAGGTCCCGCCAGGGGAGGGCGACCTCCGGGGTACCGGTGGCGTGCTTGACCGTGTCCAGCGTCATACCGCCGCTCCCTTCGCCACGAGGTTCTTGAGGATCGAGGTGAAGAATCCGAGGCCGTCGGTGCGGCCCGTGCCGATCAGCGGCTCGACCGCGTGCTCGGGGTGCGGCATGAGGCCGACGACATTGCCCGCGGTGTTGGTGATGCCGGCGATGTCACGCAGCGAACCGTTCGGATTCACGTCCAGATAGCGGAAGGCGACACGGCCCTCCGCCTCCAACTCGTCCAGGACCCGCTCGTCGGCGACATAGCGGCCGTCGATGTTCTTGAGCGGGATCGAGATCTCCTGCCCGGCCGTGTAGTCGGCGGTCCAGGCGGTGGCGGCCGTCTCGACGCGGAGCTTCTGGTCCCGGCAGATGAAGTGGAGATGGTTGTTGCGCAGCATCGCGCCGGGCAGGAGATGCGTCTCGGTGAGCACCTGGAAACCGTTGCAGATCCCCAGTACCGGCATTCCGGCCTTCGCCTGCTCGATGATCGTTTCCATGACCGGCGAGAACCGGGAGATGGCACCGGCCCGCAGATAGTCGCCGTACGAGAATCCGCCGGGCAGAACCACGGCGTCGACCTGCTTCAGATCCTTGTCCCGATGCCAGAGCGGGACCGCTTCCGCACCGGCGACCCGGACGGCGCGCTGGGTGTCGCGGTCGTCGAGCGTGCCGGGGAAGGTGACGACTCCGATACGAGCTGTCACTTCGACTCCTCGACCTTTACGACGAAGTCCTCGATCACGGTGTTGGCGAGGAACGTCTCCGCCATCTCGTGAATACGGGTGAGGGTCGCGTCATCGACCGGCCCGTCGACCTCAAGTTCGAAGCGCTTTCCCTGACGTACGTCGGCGATCCCCTCGAAGCCCAGGCGCGGCAGTGCCCGCTGCACCGCCTGGCCCTGGGGGTCGAGGATCTCCGGCTTGAGCATGACGTCGACTACGACGCGTGCCACTGGCACTCCCGGTGTGTGGTGCTGAGCTGGTTCGTTCAGACTACCGGGCCGAAATTTCTACTCGCGTAGATTCGTAGGTTCCCACGTGACCGCCATCACCCCCGCCCGCACTCGTCCAGAGTCCGCAGGTCGTCTTCACGGAAAATCCTGGGAAAAATCGCGGATCCGCAATGCACCGGACACGCGGACGGATTTAACGGGGCTTCACAATTCATTGCCAGGCACTGTACAAAGGAAATGGCAATAGCCGATACTTTGGCTCACCAGCCGGACAGTCGACATCACCGCACGTCAAGGGCGAGATGTCGCACGAAGGGACCGATATTCGTGGCGCAGCGTGTCGTGGTCACTCTCTCTGACGACATCGACGGCGGAACAGCGGCGGAAACGATCGCCTTCGGCCTTGACGGCAAGTCGTACGAGATCGACCTCAATCCAGCCAATGCCAAGAAACTGCGTAAGGCCCTCGCGCCCTACGTGAACGCGGGCCGCAAGGCGAAGGCCGGCAAGACCGCCCGGATCTTCAAGCACACCGCCGTGAGCCCCGACCCGTCCGCCGTCCGCGCCTGGGCCCGCTCGCACAAGATGGACGTACCGCCGCGCGGCCGGATTCCCAAGCGGGTGTACGAGGCATTCGACGCCGCGAACTGAGCCCATCCGCCTGACGGAGCAGCCGACTTGCGTTGCACCCCGGCTGATCAGCTAGAGTCTGGAGCACGCCGAGGGGCGGGGCCGGAAAAGCCCACCTCACGGAGGCGTGCGGGTGTAGTTCAGTAGTAGAACATCCCCCTTCCAGGGGGAAGGCGCAGTGTGCGATCCCTGTCACCCGCTCCGCGCCTCTTACCGACCATGAAAGTGGATCAGGTAAGGTGGTGCTCGCGCCGATCGGTGAAAGCCGGTCGGAGGCAATGCGGACGTAGCTCAGCTGGTAGAGCGCAACCTTGCCAAGGTTGAGGTCGCGAGTTCGAACCTCGTCGTCCGCTCGTGACAAAGGCCCCGGTCATCACGACCGGGGCTTTTTCGTATCTCCTGTCCGCCGCGTCTGACATTTGTCATGCGGGCCGGTGACACGCCGCACTGCTCTCACGCCCCGCGCCCGGGGAAGCTCGACACATGACTACCGACATCGACGAGCGCGTGATCGACGTCACCGAGCTGCGGCGGGTGTACGGGGGCGGATTCGAAGCGGTACGCGGCGTCTCCTTCTCCGTGGGCCGAGGTGAGCTGTTCGCCCTGCTCGGGACCAACGGCGCCGGAAAGACGTCCACCCTCGAAATCCTGGAAGGACTCGCCGCACCCGCCGGCGGCCAGGTCCGAGTACTCGGCCACAACCCCTTCACCGAGCGCGCCGCCGTACGCCACCGCATCGGCGTCATGCTCCAGGAAGGCGGCTTCCCCTCCGAACTCACCGTCGGCGAGACCGCCCGTATGTGGGCCGGCTGCACCAGCGGCGCCAGGCCCCCGAAGGAGGCCCTCGCACTCGTCGGCCTCGAACGGCGCACCGGCGTCCGCGTCAAGCAGCTGTCCGGCGGTGAGCGGCGCCGCCTCGACCTGGCGCTCGCCCTCCTCGGCCGCCCCGAGGTGCTGTTCCTCGACGAGCCCACCACCGGACTCGACGCCGAAGGGCGCCACGCCACCTGGGAGTTGGTCCGCGAACTGCGTGACCAGGGCACCACCGTGCTGCTCACCACGCACTACCTCGAAGAGGCCCAAGACCTCGCCGACCGGCTCGCGATCCTCCACGAGGGCACCATCGCCGCCGAGGGCACCGTCTCCGACGTCGTCGCCGCGCAGCCCTCGCACATCTCCTTCCAGCTCCCCGACGGCTACTTCGTCGGCGATCTCCCGCCCCTGGGCGAACTCGGCGTCAGCGGCCACGAAATGGAAGGCCGCACCGTACGGCTGCTGACCGGTGAACTCCAGCGGGCCGCGACCCGGCTCCTCCTCTGGGCCGAACGGGAACGGATCGAGCTGCGCGGACTCGACGTACGCTCCGCGTCCCTGGAGGAGGCGTTCCTGCGGATCGCGCGGGAAGCCGAGGACCGAAGCGCCCCCGGTCAGGGCGGCCAGGACGGTCAGGCACAGAACGGTCAGGCACAGGACCCCATGAAGGAGCCGGCGCTGTGAGCACCACCACCCCCACGCACACCCACACCCCCCTCACCGAGGGTGGCCCGGCGACCACCGCCACCGGGCGGATGCTCGCGCTCGCGCGCGCCGAACTCCTCCTCCTCGGGCGCAGCAAGGGCACCCTCTTCGCCGCGCTCTTCGTCCCGCTGGTCCTGCCGTTCAGCGCCCGCTCCGCCACCAAGGACATGGACCTCGCCGGCTCCGGGCTCTCCGTCGGCGACGTCCTGCTGCCCGGCGCGATCGGCTTCTCGCTGCTCTTCGCCGTCTACTCCGCCCTCACCGCCGTCTTCGTCGCCCGCCGCGAGGAACTCGTCCTCAAGCGGCTGCGCACCGGCGAACTCCGCGACACCGAGATCCTCGCCGGAGCCGCCCTGCCCTCGCTCTGCATCGGCCTCGGCCAGTCCGTACTCCTCGCCGTCGGCTGCGCCATCGTCCTTGACGTGGGCGCCCCGCAGGCCCCCCAGTACGCCGTACTCGGACTGCTCGCCGGACTCGTCCTGTGCGCCGCGCTCGCCGCCGTCACCGCGAGCTTCAGCCGCACCAGCGAAAGCGCCCAGGTCACCGCCCTGCCGCTGATCTTCGTCTCCATGCTCGGCTCCGGCATGCTCATCCCCCTCGAAGTGCTCCCCGACCGGCTCGCCACCTTCTGCGAGCTGCTGCCGCTCACCCCCGTGACAACCCTGCTGCGCGGCGGCTGGACCGGGGACCTCTCCAATGGCGACCTGCTCCGCGCCGCGCTGATCGCGCTGGCCTGGATCGTCCTCGCCGTGTTTGCTGTACGTCGGTGGTTCCGCTGGGAGCCGCGGCACTGAGGAAGAACTGAGCAAGAGAGGAGCGGCATGCGGAAACCGGGCCTGTGGTGGCGGCGTAAGACCACCCCGCAGAAGGTCGAGACCTACACCCGCTGGTCGTTCCACTTCTTCGCGACGATCGAGATCTTCACGCTCGGTATCGCGCCCTTCGGGAGCGTGCCGCAGCCCCGCGCGGGCTGGCTGTTCCTGATGGTGTGCGCGCACGCCGTGCTCTCCGGGATCACCGCGTCCCGGGCCCTCGACTGGACCCGGGGCACCCGTGGCATCCCCCGACGCGCGGTCGCCGTGCTCGGCGCGGTCACCGCCGTCATGGCCGTCAGCGCCTTCGCCCTCGCGTATGACGGCAGCGAGGACCCGGGCCGGTTCGCGACCGTCCTGACCCTCTATATCGGCGTCCTCTCCTTCGGCGCCGGCACCATCGCCCTCGTGATCCGTACCAAACGGCGCATGTTCGCGCTGGTCTGCGGCGCGGCCGTGGGCGCCGGGGCCGTCGTGCTCGGCTTCACGGGCAACGTCGTCCTCGCGCTCGCCACCGTCTTCGGGGCGTTCCTCAGCTGCGGCGCCCTCACCGCCACGGCCGGCTTCTCCGTCTGGCTGCTCAACGCCGTCTACGAACTCGACGACGCCCGCGAGACCCGCGCCCGGCTCGCCGTCGCCGAGGAACGGCTCCGCTTCGGACGGGACCTGCACGACATCATCGGCCGCAACCTCGCCGTCATCGCCCTCAAGAGCGAACTCGCCGTGCAACTCACCCGCCGCGAACGGCCCGAGGCCGAGGAGCAGATGATCGAAGTGCAACGCATCGCGCGGGAGTCCCAGCGGGAGGTACGGGAGGTCGTACGCGGCTACCGCGAGGCGGACCTCGCCTCCGAACTCGCCGGGGCCCAAAGCGTTCTGACCGCCGCCGGGATCGTCTGCGAGTTCACCGGTACGGCGACCGGTCTGCCGCCGGCCGTCCAGTCGACCCTTGCCTGGGTGGTGCGCGAGACGACGACGAATGTGCTGCGGCACGGGGACGCCAGTCGCTGTGCCGTGGCGTTGGAGGAGGTGGGGGGTGTGGTGCGGCTGACCGTGGAGAGCGATGGAGTCCCCCTCGCGGGGGCCCGCTCCAGCGGAGGGACCGGGTTGGCGGGGCTTCGGGAACGGTTGGGGGGAGTGGGGGGAACCTTGACCGCGGGGGCGGAGGGGCGAGTGTTTCGGGTGGTGGCTGAGGTACCGGTTGCCTCCGGCGGTGGGGGAATTGCCGACCGGGAAGTGGGCGGGCACCCGGAACTTGGGCGTCGTGCCCACCCGTTCCGCCCTGCGGAACACCTGCCCACAACGCAGGCGGCGGAGCCGCAAGCCGCGCATAGGGAAACCGGGGAGTCCCGATGATTATGGTGCCGGTCAGGGTGCTGCTCGCCGATGACGAGCACCTCATTCGAGGTGCCCTTGCCGCTCTTCTCGCGCTGGAGGACGACCTGGTCGTCGTCGCGCAGGCCGGGTCCGGGACCGAGGCCCTCGCCATGGCACGTGCCCACACCCCGGACGTCGCGGTCCTCGATCTTCAGATGCCCGGCGCCGACGGTGTGAGCGTCGCCACATCGCTCCGTGCCGAACTCCCCACCTGCCGGGTCCTGATCGTCACCAGCCACGGCCGCCCCGGCCACCTCAAACGCGCCCTCGCCGCAGGCGTCCGCGGCTTCGTACCCAAGACGGTCAGCGCCCAGCGCCTCGCCGAGATCATCCGCACCATCCACGCCGGCAGCCGTTACGTGGACCCGGAGTTGGCCGCCGACGCCATCGCGGCCGGCGACTCACCGCTCACCGCCCGCGAGGCCGAGGTGCTTGAGCTGGCCGCCGACGGCGCCCCCGTCGCGGAGATCGCCGAACGCGCCGCCCTCTCCCAGGGCACCGTACGCAACTATCTGTCGTCGGCCGCGTCCAAAATGGGGGCCGAGAACCGTCATGCGGCGGTGCGGCTCGCGCGGGAGCGGGGTTGGGTATAGTGGGCGACGCGCTTCGGCGCATGCGGACGTAGCTCAGCTGGTAGAGCGCAACCTTGCCAAGGTTGAGGTCGCGAGTTCGAACCTCGTCGTCCGCTCTCGACAGAAGCCCCGGTCACCACGACCGGGGCTTCTTCGTGTCGGTGCTCAGAACCGCTCAGGACCAACTGGTGCCCGTCAACCGCTCGTACGCCTCCACGTACTTCGCGCGGGTCGCCTCCACGGTCTCCGGCGGCAGCGGCGGGGGCGGCTGCTCGCCGTGGCGGTCCCAGTGGGCCGCCGGTGACGTCAGCCAGTCCCGTACGAACTGCTTGTCGAACGACGGCTGCGGGTGGCCCGGCTGCCAGGTCTCGGCCGGCCAGAACCGCGACGAGTCCGGGGTCAGCACCTCGTCCGCGAGGGTCAGCACCTCACCGTCGAAGCCGAACTCGAACTTGGTGTCCGCGAGGATGATCCCCCGGTCCCGCGCGATGTCCCGGGCCTGCCCGTACACCGCGAGTGTCGTCTGGCGCAGCTGCGCGGCGGTCTCCGCGCCGACCTGCCGGGCCACTTCCTCGTACGCCACGTTCTCGTCGTGCTCGCCGACCGCCGCCTTCGTCGCCGGCGTGAAGATCGGTGCCGGCAGCTCGGAGCCGTCCGAGAGACCTTCGGGCAGCGCCAGACCGCAGACCGTACGGGACTCCTCGTACTCCTTGAGTCCGGAGCCCGCGAGATAGCCGCGTGCGACGCACTCCACCGGCAGCATCCGCAGCGGCTTGCAGATGAGGGTCCGGTCCGCCCAGTCGGCGGGGGCGCCCGCCGGGAGGTCGGTGCTCAGGACGTGGTTGGGCGCGAGATGCGCGAGGTGCTCGAACCACCAGAGCGACAGTCGTGTGAGGACCCGGCCCTTGTCGGGGATCTCGGTCGGCAGCACCCAGTCATAGGCGGAAATACGGTCACTGGCGACCATCACGAGGTCGCCCGCCTCGTTCTGGTACAGGTCGCGCACCTTGCCGGTGTGCAGATGCACCAGGCCCGGAACCTGAAGGGGCTCGGGCTTTTCAACGAATCCGGACACGGTTCCTCCCCGTGGTTCTGTACGAGTGCCCTTGATTCTCCCGTATGCGGGGAACGGTCTTGGTCAGGGGTCCGCAGGAGTGCGGGTCGGCCGGGGGTCAGTCCCGCTTGCAGATGCGGTCCAACAGGTTCGCCGTCGCCCGCTGTACGCGCGTGTCGACATGGCCGGGGCGGTCAAGCGCGGGCGACCAGGCGAAGGTGCCCGACGCGAACACCAGCGCGCCCGACGGCGCCCGGTACAGCGAGGTCTCCTGGTGGCGCCGGGCGCCTTCCGCGTCGCGGTACGGGGAGTGCGCGAGCAGGATGCGGCGCTGGTGTTCCGGCAGCGCGGTTCGCGGGAAGTACCGGTCGGCCTCGCCCGCGACCATGCCGGCGAGTTCGTCGCCCTCGTGCGCCCCGGTCGCGTCCCACAGCCAGTGGTCCGCGTTGCGCACGATCAGCGGCTGCGGTTCCGGGACCCGGCCCGCGTACTGGATGCCCATGAGCTGCTGTTCCGGCCGGTCGATCTCCCGCCACAGGGCCGAGCGGCCGGGTCCGCGCCGTTTGCGGCAGGTGAGCAGCCGGTCCGGTACGCCGGAGGGCGCGGGCGCCAACTCGACCTGCCAGTACATGGTGTTCGCCGACAGGAACACGAGTGAGGTGCCGTGGTCACGGGCCTGCTCGGCGGCGCGGCGCATGTTCACCGACCAGTACTCGTCGTGTCCCGGGAAGACCAGGCCCCGGTACCGGGTGGGGTCGACGCGGCCGGCGTGCAGGTCGCGGGTGTCCGCGTACGCGAGGTCGTAGCCGTAGCGCTCGGCCCAGCGGATGAAGTCGTACGCGTGGCCCACGTGCAGGGGTAGGCCCGCGCCGGCGTAGGGGCGGTCGAAGGAGACCGTCATCGCCGCGTCCTCCTCGCCGACGAGCCGGCCCTCCTCGTCCCACGCGTGGTAGAGACTCGCGCCGGTCCGGCCGTCCTCCGGGTAGAGGTTGTACGCCTGCCAGGTGATGTCCGGCAAGATCAGCAACAGGTCGGCCGGCTCGTCGTCGCGGACCGTGAACGGGATGTGCGAGCGGTATCCGTCGGGCGTCGTGAGGACCGCGACATACGCGCCGACGCTCCAGAAGCTCGGGATCTGCAACCGCCAGGACAGCCACCAGTGGTGACAGGAGACCGTGCGGTCGGCGGCGAGCGGGGTCGGCTGGACGATGCCGGAGAGGCGGGGGCTGGTGGTGATCTTGGCGGCGCCGTCGCCCGCGTAGTGTCCGATGCGGTAGATGTCGACGCTGAACTGCTGCGGTGGGTTGACGGTCACATGGAAGTCGATCGACTCGCCGGGTGCGGCGCCGCCGGTCGACGCGAAGCCCTTGATCTGCCGGTGCACGTCGTCGGCGCCCCGCAGACCGGTCGCCGGTCTGGTCGCCACGCGGGGCTGCGGGATGCCGGCGGCGCCGGGTGCCGGAGCGTGGTCCACGTACCAGGGGACGACGTGTCCGGTGTCGTCGAAGTAGTGCTCGCTGCCGCGCAGCCAGGGCAGGGGGCCGAGGCCGAACGGATCGTTCACGGCGTGGGCGAGTGCGCCCGACTCCCAGCGCCGGATGTGCTCTGTCCGCTCCGACCTCATCCCGCACCCCTCCCTGGCGCCCCCGCACAGCTTCCGTCCGCCCCGAAATACGTCGTCCTGTGCCGTCCTGTATCACCGTGTGCCGTCCTGCCGCGCTTGCACAGCACATCACATTACGCACGCACTCCGTCACCGTTCGTCGCGAATTGATGTGAACGAAGACGCTCCGCTGGTTGAGGAGGGGGGCGAAGGGGCCCCCACCCCGGGACGGCCCGGACGACCCGGACGGCCCGGAGGCACCCCGGGGGGGGCGGAGCCCTGGAGTGCCGGAGACCCGGGGACTTGGTGGGCCGGGTGGGCAGGGAAGACCCGGAGACCCGCGTGGGCCGGTGAGCCGGTGAGCCGGGGAGGCCCGGCAGACCCGGGTGCGCCGGGTGCGCCGGGAGGCCCGCAGGCCCGAGCCGACAGGCCCGGAGCCTCGGGGCCCGGCTGCGGGAGCCGGGGGCCGGAAAGCCGGGAGGCCCGGGAGGCGGGAAGGCGCAGAGGTGGGGGCCGACCGGGACCAGGAGCCTTGGAGACCCGTGGGGCCGGGAGGCCGGAAGGCCCAAGTGGCGGAGGCCGGTACGCCCAGAAATCCGGGGGCCCTGAGACACCGGTGAGCCGGTCGTCAGGGGGTGGGGTGCCGGTGCCTGTTAGACCAGGCGGACCGGTTTTTCTGGGCGGGCTCCGATTCTGGTGAGCCAGGTGCGTAGGGGGGTCGGGTCGCCGTGTTCCACGAGGCTGAGTACCCGGGACGACAGGTCGGCGGCCCGTTCTCCGTCGACCAGGAGAGACGGGCCGTCGAGCCAGTCGAGGCCCGGGGTCGCGCCGGCGGTGTCCACGGCGGCGCAGCAGACCATCGCCGTGACGTGGTCGGCTAGCAGTTCGCGTCCCGTACGCGGCGGTTGCAGCGGGAACAGCGGCAGCATGCCCTCGTCCCACAGCACCTCGTCCGCTCCCTGCCCGGCCCGCACGGGATCGGCCGCCGTACGGGCCGGCGCCGACGCCTCCTCGCGGGCGATTTCGGCGCTGAGTCCACCGGCCAGCGCGGCACCGTGCCCTTCGGACTCGTCGGGTTCGTCGGGTTCGTCGGGTTCAATGATGGGTTCGGTGGTCTCGACGTTCTCGGGCACGTCAGGCGGCCGGTTCAAGGCGAGTTCGGCGGGGTCCAGGGCCAGGTGTTCCATGACCCGGGCCAGCGTGGGTCCCGGGGTGCCCCGGGATTCCGAGTCGCCGGCGTCCCGTACGCCCAAGGTGTCGAGCACCCGGTGCAACCGGGCCGCGTCGGCGCGCCACTTACGGTCGACGACCTCCTCCGGATACGACTGCCAGTCGATCGGCGCCCAGTCGGGCCCCGCCTCGGCCGGTCCGCCGTGGAACAGCCGCGCCGCGAGCAGCGAGGTCGCCTCGTCCACCGCGCCCGGCTCCTCCAGGAGGTCGCAGGCCGGGCGCTCGCCGAGCCGGGACGCGAACCCTTCCGCGAGCCGGTCGCGCCGTGACAGTTCGGTCAGCGCGGCGACCACACCCGCGTCGAGCCGGGACGGCCAGCGGCCCATGCGCCACGCGGGCAGCGCGACCCTGGTCAACAGCCGGTCCCAGCCCGCGTACGCCAGACCGACCTGTTCCTGGGCGACGATCCGTACCCCGTAGTCCACGGCCTGGGCGCGCTCCGCCGCCGCGGCGGCCACACCCCGCTCCATCTCGGCCGCGTGCTCCCGGCAGCTCCGCAGCAGCAGCCGGGCGACCCAGCCGACCCAGCCGAGCACCGCACGGCTCAGGGGTCCGCGACCAGGCGCCGATGTGACGGCGACGGCCGCGTCCAGGCCCCGTACGAAGCGGCGGGCGGCGGCTATGTCGGGGTGCGCCGAAGGTCCCGTACCGGCGACGACCGGGGCGAGGACCGCGCGCAGCTCGGCCACCCGCATCCACCACAGGAAGGGCGAGCCGATGACGAGGACCGGCGCGACGGGGGTCCTGGGCCGGTCGCCGGTGCCCGGTACGCGCATTCCGTTGCCCGGCGAGGCGGTGGCGGGCGTGGCGGTGTCGGTGGGCGTCCGGGCGGCCGGGTGGGTGCGGTCCTCCAGCCAGCTGTCGCAGTCGGGGGTGAGCGCTATCGCGGAGGGCGCGGGCACGTCGAGCCGGTCGGCGAGGTCACGCACCATCCGGTACAGATCGGGCGCCGAACGCTCGCTGATCGGGACGGTGGGGCTGACGGCCGGGCGGGAGCGCGCGACGACGAGCGCGATGGCTCCGGCCGCGAGCAGTACGACGACGGCGACTGCCGTGACGACCCAGCGCGCCGTGCCCCAGCTCGCGCCGCCGATGTGTCCGGTGACCTCGGCTGCGAGGAGCACCACGGCGACCGCGGCGGGCAGCAGAGCCACGGCCAGCGCCCTGCTGCGGACGCGCAGCACGGCGAGGGCCCGGGATCGCGCTCCGCCCTCCACACCCATACCGGACACGACTGGATCTCACCCCCTCCTCTCACGCCCGCCCCGCGCGTGCTGTCCAAGCCACCGCCGACGGACTCCCATGGCGTTGCTCATTCCCCCACTGTGGCACCCCGCACTGACATCGCAATGCCGTTGGGCCAAGTGCCGGAACGCTGTGCGCCGCACCTTAGTTGGGGTGCGGGGCGACGTCAGCCGTCTGGGCTATCGGTCACCCGATGGAATGGCTTTGGGCAAAGGTGCTGACGTGGGGCTGTGGACAGTTCTGCTAATAGGACCGGTTCAGGGAGGCGAGGGCGCGCGAGTTCGGGCTAAGAGGATTCGGTGACCGACTCGTTGGCTGACTCGTTGGCTGACTCGGTGGCTGACTCGGTGGCCGCCTTCGCCGCGATGTCCGTACGGTGCTGGGATCCGTCGAGGCGGATCCGGGCGATCGCCGCGTAGGCGCGCTCGCGGGCCTGGGTGAGACCGGTACCGGTCGCCGTCACGGACAGCACCCGGCCGCCCGCGCTGACGACCGCGTCACCGTCCCGCTTCGTCCCGGCGTGCAGCACGTACGCCGCCGGCGCGTCCTTGGCCACGACGTCCGCGAGACCGTCGATGGGGTCGCCGGTGCGGGGCGTACCGGGGTAGTTGTGCGAGGCGACCACCACCGTGACGGCCGCGTCGTCGCTCCAGCGCAGCAGCGGGAAGAGTTCGAGGGTGCCCTGCGCGGCGGCGAGCAGCAGACCGGCGAGCGGGGTCTTCAGCCGGGCGAGGACGACCTGGGTCTCGGGGTCGCCGAAACGGGCGTTGAACTCGATGACCCGTACCCCGCGCGAGGTGATCGCCAGACCCGCGTAGAGCAGACCGGAGAACGGCGTACCGCGGCGGCGCAGCTCGTCGACCGTCGGCTGGAGGACGGTCTCCATGACCTCGTCGACCAGCTTGGGATCGGCCCACGGCAGCGGGGAGTACGCGCCCATGCCGCCGGTGTTGGGGCCCTCGTCGCCGTCGAGTGCGCGCTTGAAGTCCTGCGCGGGCTGGAGCGGGACGACGGTGGTGCCGTCGGTGATCGCGAAGAGGGAGACCTCGGGGCCGTCGAGGAACTCCTCGATGACGACCCGGTCGCAGGCGTTGGCGTGTGCCCGCGCGGCCTCGATGTCGGCGGTGACGACGACGCCTTTGCCTGCGGCGAGACCGTCGTCCTTGACGACGTAGGGGGTGCCGAAGGCGTCCAGCGCGTGGTCGACCTCCTCCGGCGTCGTACACACATAGCTGCGGGCCGTAGGCACGCCGGCCGCGGCCATCACGTCCTTCGCGAACGCCTTTGAGCCCTCCAGTTCGGCGGCCTCCTTGGAGGGGCCGAAGCAGGGGATGCCCACGTCCCGTACGGCGTCGGCGACACCGGCGACGAGGGGGGCTTCCGGGCCGACGACGACCAGCTCGGCGTCGAGCCGCGCGGCGAGGGCGGCCACGGCGGCACCGTCGAGCGCGTCGACCGCGTGCAACTCGGCCACCTCGGCGATGCCCGCGTTTCCGGGGGCGCAGTGCAGCGCGGTGACGTCGGGATCGAGGGACAGTGAGCGGCACAGGGCGTGTTCGCGGGCGCCGCCGCCGATGACGAGGACCTTCACGGCGCCAGCCTAGCTGGCGGGGGGTGGGGGGTCGGTGGGGGTGGTTGGCGGGGGGGTGAGGTGGGGGTGGTCGGCGGGGGGCCGATATGGGGTGGCGGTGGGAGGGGGTCCGGGGCAGCGGTCAGGGGGCGGCTTTCGATGGCCCGCTTGCCGGGGGGATCTGCCGGGGGCGTTCGCCGGGCGCGCTACGCGGTGGGCGGTGGCGCCGGGGGTGGTGGTGTCGGGCTCGGTAGTGCCGGGGCGATGGTGCCGGGGCGGTGGTGCCGGGGCGGTGGTGCCGGGGGGCTGCTGTCGATTTCCCGCTTGCCGGGGGCATCCGCCGAGGAGCGTTCGTCACGGTCACCCGCCGACTCGCCGGAAACCGCCCACCGAGGCCGTCCAGCGAACCTCCGCCAGGCCCGTCCGCCAACGGACGCTCGCCGATGCCGTACTCCAGGGGCCATCCACTACGGGACACCCGTCAGGACCGTCCGCCGACCCCCTGACTGGGCCCCCACCCCGGCCTGAGGCCGTCCGGTGGGGCTATTCGTTGGTGAACTCCTCCACAATCGTCGCGCCGAGTTCGCGGACGATCAGGTCGTGGCCCGAGAGGGCGGATTCGTCGAGGTCGGGATCGTCGTCCTCGGGGATGTCGTCCTCGGGAGCCACCGCGCGCGGGGGTTCGGGGGTGCGGTCGGTCGGGGGCGGGGTCCGCGGCGTGGCGGTGGCCGGTCTGTCCGTGGGGGCGGACCCGTGCTGCTGGTGGGGGGCGGGGGGCTGGGAGGCGCCCGGAGACTGCTGGTACGAGGTGGGGCGGGGGGCGGTCTGGGCGCTACCGAAACCCGAGCCGGTGCCGCCTGTGCCTGCCGCGCCCCCTGAACCCGCTGAGCCCGCGCCAGGGCCGCCGTATCCCGGACCGGTCGGGGCGCCGCCGAAGTTGGCGGCGGCGGGCGGTGGTGCGGAACCGCCCGACGGGTCGACGATCGCCTCGACCTTCCAGTCCAGCCCGAACTGCTCCCGCAGCGCCTGCCGCAGGACTTCCTCGCTGCCGCTGCCCCCGAAGTTGTCCCGCGCCCCCGCGTTCACGAATCCGAGCTGGAGCGTGGTGCCGTCGAAGCCCGCCACCTGGGCGTTCTGGCTCAGCAGGATCCAGGTGAACCGGCGCCGGTTCTTCACGGCCTCCAGGATGTTCGGCCAGAGCGTGCGGGGGTCGAGGCCGCCCTGGGCCGGGGGCGACGGTGGGGCGGGGGGCTGCTGTGCGGGGGCGGGGGCGGTGGTTGAAGGGCTCGATGGGCTCGATGGGGTCGACGCGGCTGCCGGGGCCGCCTGCGGTGCCGTGCTCGCGGGGCGTCCGGCGCCGGCCGTGACGGCGGTGGGCCAGCCGCCGGGGCGGCGCTCGGGGGTGGCGGGTGCCGTGGGTTCGGGCGCCGTGGGCTGGACGGGCGCGGGCGGTGTGCCGGCGCCTCCCGCACCCGTACCCATACTCGTACTCGCACCCATACCCGTACCCGATCCCGGGTCGGCCTGCGCCACGGGCGGCACCGGCATCGAGGGCGGCGGGGGCATCGCGGGCGCCACCGGTGCGTGCGCGCCGGGCCCAGGCACGTACCCCATCGCGGGCGCGCCTCCCCCGGGCGTGAAGTGCCCGCCGCGCTCCAACCGGTCGAGGCGGGCCAGCAGCGACCGCTCGTCTTCATACGCGGCGGGCAGCAGCACGCGCGCGCAGATCAGCTCAAGCTGGAGCCGGGGCGAGGTGGCGCCGCGCATCTCGGTCAACCCCTCGTTGACGAGGTCGGCGGCGCGGCTCAGCTCGGCGCCGCCGAAGGCTCCGGCCTGGGCGCTCATCCGCTCGATGACATCGGCGGGGGCGTCGATGAGCCCCTTGTCGGCGGCGTCGGGCACGGCGGAGAGGATCACGAGGTCCCGGAGCCGCTCCAGGAGGTCGGCGACGAACCGGCGCGGGTCGTTGCCGCCCTCGATGACGCGGTCCACGACCTCAAAGGCGGCGGCGCCGTCACCGGTGGCAAAGGCGTCGACCACGGAGTCGAGCAGCGACCCGTCCGTGTACCCGAGGAGGGAGGTCGCCATCGCATACGTCACGCCCTCCTCGCGGGCCGCCGCGAGGAGCTGGTCCATGACGGACATCGAGTCCCGTACGGACCCGGCTCCGGACCGCACGACCAGCGGAAGGACGCCGTCCGCGACGGGGATGTCCTCCTTGCCGCAGACCTCGGCGAGATAGTCGCGCAGAGTGCCGGGCGGTACGAGCCGGAAGGGGTAGTGGTGGGTCCGGGAGCGGATGGTCCCGATGACCTTCTCGGGCTCGGTGGTGGCGAAGATGAACTTGAGGTGCTCGGGCGGCTCCTCGACCACCTTCAGCAGAGCGTTGAACCCGGCCGACGTGACCATGTGGGCCTCATCGATGATGTAGATCTTGTACCGGCTGCTCGCGGGCCCGAAGAACGCCTTCTCACGCAGGTCACGCGCGTCATCGACACCACCGTGCGACGCGGCGTCGATCTCGATGACGTCGATGGACCCGGGACCGTTCCGCGCGAGATCACGGCAGGACTGGCACTCACCGCAGGGCGTGGGCGTCGGGCCCTGCTCGCAGTTCAGACACCGGGCGAGGATCCGCGCGCTGGTCGTCTTCCCGCACCCACGCGGCCCGCTGAACAGGTACGCGTGATTGACCCGGTTGTTCCGCAGGGCCTGCTGCAACGGGTCAGTGACATGCTCCTGACCGATGACCTCTGCGAACGACTCCGGGCGATAACGGCGGTACAGCGCGAGAGACGACACGCTTACGAGGTTATAGGCGCCCACTGACATCGGGGACCGCCCCGACCCCCCGGCACCCGGCGCGCACCGGAAACACAAGCGCCCCCCACGCACCCGCCAGAGCCGACCTACCCTTGCTGCCTTCCGGCCCTGGGGGAGTTCAGTCAGATAGCGCCACGTGAGGGGCTGCGCAAAGAGTACCCGATCCCACGGGCACGAACGAGTTCGCGACCACTCCCCGCCGTCATGTAATGTTCCCGGCGGAGGATTCGCCTAGTGGCCTAGGGCGCACGCTTGGAAAGCGTGTTGGGGGCAACCCCTCACGAGTTCGAATCTCGTATCCTCCGCCATTGCTCTCACCGGGCAATACGTCGAAGGGCCCCACCTCGCGGTGGGGCCCTTCGACGTTGTCTCAGCCCTCGTTGTTCTGATCTTTGTCCACAGGGGCGCTCGGTGAGGGCCCCCAGATGGCGTCCGCGAGTTTCTGCGCCACGTCCTTCAGCATGGCGTCGGGCACGTGCAGGTACCGCGCGCGCATCCGTGAGGACGTGCCTGCCTCCCAGCCCATTGTCAGCGGTCATGTAATTCCCCACGATCTTCGTGATCAGCTTCACGTAATTCCCCAGCTGGGCTGAGGCCGTGACGGGCCGCCCGACGGCTGAGTGTGCGGCTGGTCCGGTCAGTCAAGGGCGCCTTCGGCGGCGCTCCGCGCTGGCCTTGCGGCCACCCTGGACAGCCCTGACCAGCCTGAACGACGGTCTGGCTATCGGGCGGCCCGGGAACCTCTGGGCCCCTGGGGATGCCGACGCACGGTCACCGTCCCCATGTCCACGACGGTCGCGACGCCGCCGTCCCGGTGGCCCATTACGTGACGTTCAGGGTGGGGAATTACGACCGTCGACACCGTATTCCTCCCGCGCGGTGCGGGCCCGTGCGGCGATCTGCTCGGCCGCGACAGCGTCGACGAACGCGGACGCGACGATGCGGGGGTCATCTCCCCCACCAGCCATCCAGCACATGCCCCGGTCGGAGCGGGAGAACATCGTGGCCCGGTATCCGGCCTTGTACATCGACGTGCCGAGGACCATGTCGTTCGCGGGCTGGGCCATGACCTTCAGGCAGAACCGCAGGACCGCGTTGGCGCTGATGCCGGTGGGCAGCGACTTCGCGTCGGGGCGCTGGGTGCCGAACAGGGTCACGATGCCCAGGGCGGGGCCGCGCTTGACGAGGTCGGTGCAGATCGCCTCGATCTCCTTGCCGCGCTCCTCGTGCTCGAAGGGCACCTGGCACTCGTCGAACCCGACCACGATCGGGTGGAGCTTCAAGCTCTTGTCACTGGCCAGGTCCGGGGTGACCTTCGACTCCGGGCACCGGGAGCCCGGCAGGGACTTGATGACCTTCGCCCGGCGGCGCAGCTCTTCCTTCAGCTCCCGCAGTGCGTCCAGGACGTATTCGATGTCGTCGTCCTCCTCACCGGCCCGGTAGCGGTGGCAGACCGGTTCAAGGGCGCCGAAGTCACCGGTGCCCTTGAAGTCGAACGCGTGCAGCTCGGAGCGCGGATCGAGGGCGGCAATGAGCAGGAACAGCCGCATCAGGAACGTCTTGCCCATGCGGGGGATGGAGCCGACGACGACGACGGCGAACATGAGCGTGACGCTCACGTCCCGCATCCGCTGGTCTTTGCCGAACACGACCGGCTTGAACAGGTCCACCGTGCCGGTCTTGAGGAGCGGCCAGGCCGGTTTGGTCAGCACGCCACGCCACCCTGGACCGTGCCGACCCCGCGAGCGGACTGCGGCGCCGGGCTCGGGGTGGGCGTACGCGTCCTGGCCGGCTCCGACGGCACCCCCGCGCCCGGCGGTCACGCGGCAGCCGACACGCACACGGAACGGGTCGCCGAACTAGCCATGCCACCTGAATGGCGCAACACGATGTGCCATCCACATGGGCAAAGCTCAAGCTGGCTAGTGCCCCACCGAGGCAATCCGCGAGAGGGGAACCAAATGCACATCCGACGAATCCTCGCCGCCGTCATCGCCACGGCAGCCCTGGCCGGACTCGGCCTCACAGGCGCCGCCACCGCCACCGCCGCCACCGCAAAGGGTGCTCCATCCTACGTCACCCCTTCTCAGTGCAGGGAGGGCGGCGGAGAGCCCCGGATCGACTTGCCGGGCAACCCCTGCGTGGGCGGTACGCACAACGGGGAGTCAGTCGACTAAACCCCACAAGGCGCCCCTTAAACCCCACACGGCGCCCCGCGGCCACGCGCCGCGGGGCGCTCCCGCGCGAGCGTAGCCGGGAGAGTCGCAGGGACTGTGCCGACCCGTCGGACACGCCCTAGCGGGGCTCGGGGCAAGATTCCCAAGCTCAGGTGCCAGACCTGGGCTGAGCCGCCAGCGCCGCGTCCACCCGCTCCACTGCGGCGAAGATCGAGGAGCGGCCGACGCATTGTGGAAACCGCTTCGGCGCGGCCGGCCGGAACTGAGTCGTCAGGTACGCGCGGGAGTTGTGTTGTGTCCGACCGCCGCACGTGCCTCGGCCCACCGGATCGCATACGGCATGGCCACTCCCGCGAGCACGAAGACGCCACCCAGCGCCAGCCAGCCGGGAACACCCCAGGTGAGGCAGAAAAGGCCCAGAAGTGACGGGGCCAGGGAGCTTGCCCACGCCGACGCCGGTGGCGTTCAGTCCGGAGTACTGGCCCCGCGCATGGGCAGGCGCCAGTCCGAAGCTGAGCTCGAACGAGGCTACCGCGTGCCACAGCTCACCGATCGTGTGCACGACGACACCGGCGATGATCATCACGATGGAGAGCCACCCCGGCACCCCTGCGGCGACGGAGATCGCCGCCATGCCGAACAGGAACGCCAGTACGCAGTCCTGTGACCCGAAGACTCCGGCCGCAAGGTGCTGACCTGCGTGTCCGCCCACAAGAACGTTCTCCGAACAGCCCGAAGGGCGACGAGCGGGATGGCCCGAGGGTTGCAGTTTGGGTTGCATTCAGTTCCGTTCGCGGACGTCCGTGAACCACCCGGCCGATTGTCCAGCAGCGGGTCAGGACGCCGACGGACCCCATCGGACAGCCACACGAACATTTGGAAAGCGTGTTGGGGGCAACCCCTCACGAGTTCGAATCTCGTATCCTCCGCACCTGCCTGAACTGGCGAAACGAAGAGCCGGACCGCTCATTGCGGTCCGGCTCTTCGGCGTGCCTTGGTTGCAGTTCCGGTTGCATTGATGGGCGACATTTAGGACATTGCCTCAAGCAGGGAAGGCGCACACTCACGCCCTATGGGGCGACCGGCACAGACCGCGGGAAGCCACGCCATCCGACGGGATACGTCACGACGGTTACCGGCCGCCAAGAGCCACACGATGAGTTGGCCGTCCTCAACGACGTAGACGAAGAGGCAGTCGCCGCCCTGAGCCGCCAGCCGGCGTTGCGCCCCGACAGCTTTGACGCCGAATGCGGTCATGCCCCCGCATCCGTCGGCGCCTTTTTCACCCATCGCGGGCTGACCTGCGGCGACTCTGGTTTCTGCGGATCCACGCGGATCGGTCCATGGTCCCGGGACGATGTCGCGGTCATAGCCCGATCATCCGGACCTTGCTGCCGCACAGCCGGGTCAGGTCATCGACATCCGACGTGAGGATGGCGACCGGGCCAGGCTGACGCAAAGCCGCTTCCGCGACGGTGGCGTCGATCGCGTACTTGTGTCCGTGCAGACCGGCGCCCTTGAGCAGTTGTGCCGCCGCCTTGGCCACTGCCTCCGTGACCGGCTCCACCTTGACCCGGGAGAGCGCCCACTGCAGTCGGGCCAGGTTCACCCTTGCGTGGCTCACCTCCACGATGGTGTTGGCGCTGACGACAAGGTCCGCTCCCATGTCGTGGAACACCTGGAACATCGCCAGAACCTTCCGGTCCTGCGCCACCCAGGCCGACAGCCCTTCGCTGTCCAGGACGACGGTCTCGATGTGCCCGCTCACGCGGCGCTCGCGCCGCCGGCGGCCTGCGTCGTACCGAAGATCCGCGCCTGTGCCTCAGCCAGCTCTTCCTCGCTGAAGGCCCCGTGCTCGTCTGTGTGGCTGCGCAGGTCGGCCCCCAGAAGCTGGTGCCGGATCTGTCTGGCGACCGCTTCGGCCACGTAGCCGGAGATGTTGTCCGTGATCTTCTTCAGCTCCGCCACCTGCTCGGTGGGGAGTGTCACCGTGATGCGTGTGGTGTCAGCCATGGCGGCAAGCATACTTCAGTATGCGCGCTATCTCCTCCCTGTTCCCGCGGCCGGTCCAGTCAGTGGCAGTCGGGGCGACCTCCGTTCCATAGGGCTCAGCTGGGCAGTTGTACGACGCACCAGCTCAACGGGCCCAGTAGCGGTATGCCTCGATCCATTGCCAGCCCTCGGGGGCGGGTTCCGGCAGCGGCAGGTCCAGAATTCCGATGTCCTGTCGGACCGACCCCCGGGCGCAGCGTGCGACCACGCGCCCGTCCTCGGTCAGATCGACACCGACCACGCTCACCTCGACGCCGAGAACAGTCGTGGTGAACGGCACGGCAAGGCTCTCCTCGATCATCGTGAAGAAGCCGGTGAGCTGCTCATCCTCGCCGTAGGCGTCGACGGTGGCCTCTTCGATCAATGCCTCCAGCGCGGCTGGTTCCCAGGTGCTCACGGCCTCACCGTAGCGCCGCACCATACGGTTGAGGACCGGTGTGTTCAGCAGCGGCATATCCGTCGTGGCGCCGTCGCCAGCAGTCAAGCCGAGGCTCGCGGTTGCCAGCGTGCGACGTTGCCTGGTGGGGTTCGGTAGTGAGGGCCCAGGGGAGGGCCCGGCAAGCGACAGGGCGGAAGAGAGTGGCACGAGTCGTCGTACGAGAGCCGAGTACGGGCGCGAGGAGCGCACCCCCGCTGGCCCGGCAGGAAACATCCGCCTTCGTGAGGGAGCTGCTCGGCGCCGGCTGGGCGGCGGTGTTCCTGCCCGGTGAGCCCGCCCGCCTTGGGCGTCTGCTGCTGTGGAAACCGACCGGGGCAGCAGCCGGAGACAATATGGCGCCCACCGGCCTTGAGATCGAGGCGGTGGAGCTGGTCCTGCCACACGGCCGCTCGGTCAGGCGGCGCAGGGTCGAGGGTTACGCGCTGCCTGTCGCCGTCGCTGTCTCCGCCCTGGCCGATGCGGAGCCGACGCATCCCTCCGGCGCCGCCTGGCAGGCCGCCACTCGCTTCGCGCTGCGGCTGCTCGCCGACGGCCGCCTCCACCCGGCCCTCACCCCCGCCGGTTACGACACCTGGCAGGCGGGCCCTTTCACCGCCGCCCAGCGCCAGACGCTGGACGCCCTGGCCGCCGCCTTCCCGCCACACGCCCACTGCCTGCCCGAGCCAGGCCCTGCTCCGGTACGGATCGCCGAACCGGCTGCGCTGGTACGCCAGTTCTGCGACGCGGTCGCCGACGATCTGGTCCGTACCCCGGCCGCGCCACTCGCCATGGGAGCGCTGCCGTACGCCTGGCGCGAGGCCCGCGCCGTGCCCACCTTGCGTGAATGGGCCGAGGAAACCCAGGCGGCGCTCACCGCCGAGGTCAGTGTCTCCCTGCGCGTCGACGTACCCGAAGGACGCCGACGGCAGTTCCGGGCCGTCCTGCAACTGCACACCGCGGCGGACCCGGCACTCGTCATCGAGGCCGCACGGCTGTGGAGCGAGCCGGCCGAAGTGGAGCGGCTGCTCGGCCCGCGCGCCGAGACCGAGACCCTGCTCGCCCTACGCCGCGGCGCCCGCGCCTGGCCCCCGCTGCGGAGGCTGCTCGACGATGCCGCTCCCGATCAGCTCCGGTTGACCGACGACGAAGCCTTCGATCTCCTTGGGGTCGCCACCGACGCGCTGCGCGCGGCCGGTGTCGACGTGCACTGGCCGCGCGACCTGGTCAAGGCGCTCACCGCGACCGCGGAGATCGGGCAGCGCACCGCCCCCGGTTCCACCGCGGACGGCCTGCTGGACACCGAGGCCCTCCTCGACTTCCGCTGGCAAGTCTCCCTTGGCGGCGAGCCGCTCACCGAGGCGGAGATGGATGCCCTCGCGGAGTCACGCCGTCCCCTCGTCCGGCTTCGCGACCAGTGGGTGCTCGCCGACCCGAAGCTGGTGGCCCGCGCCAAGCGCCGCCGGATGGAACCGCTCACCCCCATGGAGGCGTTGAGCGCCGCGCTGACCGGCGAGGCCGAGTGGGACGGCGACCGAGTCCCCTGTGCGGCGGTCGGTGCGCTCGGCGACCTGGTCGCCCGCATCCGCGACCCCGAGTCCCGCACCCCCGTGCCCCAGCCCGCCGCTCTCAAGGCCACGTTGCGCGAGTACCAGAAACGCGGCCTGGCCTGGCTGGCCGAGATGTGCGCACTCGGCCTCGGCGGCTGTCTCGCCGACGACATGGGCCTGGGCAAGACCATCACCTTGCTCGCTCTGCACCTGCACCGCCAGAGCGACCCCACCACCGCGGGCCCCACCCTTGTCGTCTGCCCGGCCTCCCTGCTCGGCAACTGGCAGCGCGAGGCTGCCAGATTCGCACCGCTCACCCCCGTACGCCGCTACCACGGCGGCGACCGCCACCTGGGGGACCTGGCCGGCGACGAGATCGTCCTGGTCACCTACGGCGTGCTGCGCCGCGACCGCGAAGTGCTCGCCCAGACAGCCTGGTCGCTGGTGGCCGCCGACGAGGCCCAGCACGTCAAGAACCCCTACGCTGTCACCGCCCGCGAACTGCGCGCCCTACCTGCCCGCGCCCGCGTCGCCCTCACCGGCACCCCCGTGGAGAACAACCTCTCCGAGCTGTGGGCACTGCTCGACTGGACCACCCCCGGGCTGCTCGGCACACTCACCGCCTTCCGTGACCGGCATGCCCGCGCCATCGAGTCGGGCGAGGATCCCGAGGCAGCCGAGGGCCTGTCCCGTCTCGTACGTCCCTTCCTGCTGCGCCGCAAGAAGTCCGACCCCGGCATCGCGCCCGAACTGCCGCCCAAGACCGAGACCGTCCACATCGTCCCGCTGACGGCCGAGCAGACCAGCCTGTACGAGGCACAGGTCCGCGAGACCATGGCGAAGATCGCGGAGTCGGAGGGCATCGCCCGACGCGGTCTGGTACTCAAGCTGCTCACCGCGCTGAAGCAGATCTGCAACCACCCCGCCCAGTATGTGAAAGAGCACAGCCTGCGCCAGTCCACTCCCCTGCGGGGCCGCTCCGGCAAGCTCGACCTGCTCGACGAACTTCTCGACACCATCACCGCCGAAGGCGAATCCGTGCTGGTCTTCACGCAGTACAAACAGATGGCAGCTCTGCTGGAGAAGCATCTCGCCGAGCGCGGCATCCCCGCGCTCTTCCTGCACGGTGCCACCCCTGTCGCGCGGCGCGAGGAGATGGTGGACCGCTTCCAGCGCGGTGAAGTGCCGGTGTTCCTGCTGTCGTTGAAGGCGGCGGGCACCGGACTCAATCTCACCCGCGCCACTCACGTCGTGCACTACGACCGCTGGTGGAACCCCGCCGTCGAGGACCAGGCCACCGACCGCGCCTACCGCATCGGCCAGGACAAACCCGTGCAGGTACACAAGCTCCTCGCGGAGGGAACCGTGGAGGACAAGGTGGCGAGGCTGCTCGAAGCCAAGCGCGCCCTCGCCGACGCCGTCGTCGGCTCCGGCGAGGCAGCCCTGACCGAACTGTCCGACGCCGACCTCGCCGAACTCGTCGCCCTGGGAAGGCAGTCATGAGCCCCGCTGTCCCCGGCCCCCGCCGGGCGCCCGCCCGCGGCAAGCGAGCCTTCGCCGCGACCTGGTGGGGCCAGGCACGGGTGGCCGCCCTGGAGGACTCCACCCTGGACGCCGGACGGCTCGCGCGCGGACGCACCTACGCCCGCAAAGGCATGGTCGGTCCGGTCACCGTGGCTCCGGGCAAGGTCAATGCCGCTGTCCAGGGCAGCCGCCCGCGCCCGTACCGCTCCTCAGTCCACCTGCCCGTCCTCACCGACCCTCAGTGGGACACCCTGCTCGACACAATCGCGGCCCGCGCCGGACATCTCGCAGCACTTCTCGACGACGAGATGCCCGCCGAACTCGTGGACGACGCCCGGCACGCAGGCGTCCCACTGCTCCCCCTGCCCACCGAGCTCGATCCGGAATGCTCCTGCCCCGACTGGGGGTACCCCTGCAAGCACGCCGCCGCGCTCTGCTACGCCATCGCCGCCACCATCGACACCGACCCGTTCGTGCTCTTCGCACTGCGCGGCCGCGGTCGCGAGGAGGTCTTCGCCCAGCTGCGCGCACTCCGTACGGCAGCACAGGAGCCCGCCGCCCCACCGGCACCGGCCGGCATCCCGGCCGCCGCCGCGTACGCCCACTGGGCCGAAGAGCCCCCCGAACTGCCCGAACTCCCGCAACCCGCCGCCCACACCACAGCACTGCCCGTCGCCCCGCCACCCGGCACCGGCCTGGCCGCCGCGGACCTGGAACGCCTCATGGCCGACGCCACCGCGCGCGCCGTTCGGCTCCTCGCGGGCGACACCGGCGACCTGCATCTGACCCAGCACCAGGACGCTGTCCGCATCTCCGCAAGCAACCCCGGACCCGAGTGGTTCCACCACCTGATCCAGAACACCGGTGCCAAACCCACTGCCTTCGCACGCCTCACCCGCGCCTGGCGCCACGGCGGCCCCACGGGCATCACCGTCGCCGAACAGCCCTACGCCCCCGACCCGGCGGTGATGAAGGCCGCCCGCACCGCCCTGGACGCGGCCCTCTCCGAAATGACCGACTCCCCCACACATCTCAGAGCCTGGCGCAACCGCCTCACCCTCACCCACCACGGCATCCAGTTGCGTCTGGGCCCCGACGCCCGCTGGTACCCCTACCTCCAGGACGACGACGGCGAATGGTGGCCCGCGGCACCGGCCGACAGTGACCCGGTCACCGCGCTCACCGCGGCCTGGTCGCAGAAGGGCGAGTAACGAGGCGATTCCCCGCTGACCAGGAACCACGAGCAGAAGCTGGACACACTCACGCTGCTCCACTTCCGTTGTTGCAGTTCTGGTTGCATTCACCTGCGTACAGCACCGTTCAGAACCCCCGCCCGGACCAGCTGCACCGCAGGTCAGGACGTTGCCGTACGCCCCAGAACCCCCAGACGAACATTTGGAAAGCGTGTTGGGGGCAACCCCTCACGAGTTCGAATCTCGTATCCTCCGCCATTGCTCTCACCGGGCAATACGGGCCGACCTTCAGTCCCCGGCGTTCGGGTCCTGGGCGTCGACTACACGGTGACCAGGCGCACTCTGTCGCCGCAGAGCTTCGTCATGTCGTCGATGTCCGAGGTGAGCATCACGACCGGGCGGCGCTGACGCAGCGCCGTCTCGGCCACGGCAGCGTCGATGGCGTATTTGTGACCATGCAGCCCAGCGTTGATCAGCATGGCTGAGGCGGCCTTGGCCTCCTCGTCGCCGATGTGCACGATTCGAACGCCGGACAGGACCCAGGCGAGCCGCGCCTTGTCTGTCCGGCGATGCACCGCTTCGATGATGGTGAGTGCGCTGATGACCACCTCCATGCCCCGCTTGCGGGCTTCGGCGATGAGGGCGACGACGGGTTCGTGATCACTGACGAACTTCGACAGGCCCTCGCAGTCGAGAACGAGGGTGCCTTCGTGGCTCAGCTTGCGGCGGGCCACTGCCCCTCCTCGGCGAACACCTCGTCGAAGACCCGGCGTGCCCGCTCCTGCTCGTGCTCGGAGATCGGCCCCTGACGACGTTCGTAGTCGGCCAGGTACTCATCCAAGATCTGACCGCGCAGCTCGCGCTCCACCGCTTCGGTGATGAACGCGGAGAACTCACGCTTGCCGACCCGTCGGCGAATCGCCTCCGCCGTCCCCTCGGGGAGGGAGAGACTGACCCTGGTGGCCGGTCCCTCGCCGACGCTGTAAGGAATTTCGCTCATGGAACGGACATTATCAAACAAGTAGGAATCTTGCCGCGCAGCATCCGCCGAACGACGCGAGCCACCCATCCGGCACCTCGCGGTCTCAGTTACCTCTGGGCCGACCACCAGCTCGACGCCGAGTAAGAGGCCGCGCGGATGGGCGGGCGCCGCCCATCGGCACGCGACGCCGCCCGCCCATCCGCGCGGCCTCAAACCCTGCCACTCAGCGCGAGATGGCACCGCCGGCCCACGACAGGGCGAACGTTGCCTGATGCGGCACCAGGTCGCGCCCGGTTGTCGGAGGGCGGCACTACGGTGCTGCCATGACACGTGAACCCTCTGCACCCGTGGACTCCCGGGCCCCTTCGGTGTCCCGGACGTCTCCGGACGGCGACTGGGACCGGCAGCTCGCCGACGCCTTCGCCGTTCTGCTCGGCCGCCCCCTGCGGGAGTACGACCCCGACGCGGTCTACGCCGCCTGTGTCGACGGCAATCTGCTGTACGAGACCGGGTTCCGGCAGGACGCCGCCTGGGTACGTCCCGCTGCTCTGAGCGGCGCCGAACCGGTCGTCTGTGACTGGGTCCTGTTCGACGAGACCGACCAGACGCCGGTCTTTGACGCGAGCGGATCGTTCTTCGATTTCTGGGCACCCGAGGGGGCGCGGACAGCGCTCCCAAAGGACTTCGCCGCCGCCCTCCACGCCGTCTGCTTCGCGCGGGGGCTCGTCCGGGGCGCCGACCTCGCCCCGCTGGTGGCGCGGTACGGCGTCGATCTCGCCGCCTCCGCCTTCAATGGCACCTGGACTGTCTTCTTCCCCCGGCTCGTCTCCGACGGCACCCTCCTCGACGCCCTGCGGGTCGCTCTCGCCACCGGCCACGGACCCGAGGACCTGCTGCCCTTCACGACGGAGCCCCAAGAGGAGTGGGAGGAGGAGCTGGCCGCGATCGGTCACCCCGGACTCCGCACCCACCTCGGCTACTTCTGCACCAACGGCGAGGAGGGGCTGATACCCCTCCTCGACGAGGCCACGGCGGGCGGCCTGGAGGACGAGGGCTGTGAACCGGTCGCGGCCTGGGAGGACGGGCACGGCCAGTTCGATATCAGGGTCGTCCGGCTGAGCGACCGCGTCGCCGGGCCGCGTCGCGGCCCGCACCGGCCCCCGCCCCGCTGAAAGTTGGCGGATACGAAGCCTGCGAGGTACATCCTCGCGCTGCGTACGACGGGCTTCTGTCGGATCAACCATATATTTTGCGATCTTCGCGCTCCCCGGACCACAGACTGGTAAGGCGGTCGATACGCGGAGTATGGTGCTCAATATGGCAACCAAGAAGGTGACGGTGACAATCCCCGAGGATCTCCTGGAGGAGATCCGTGCTGAGGCAGCAGAGCGGGGCATGTCGGCGTACGTCGCAGAAGCTCTGCGCTTCAAGCGCGACCGCGACCGGCTCAGGGAACTGGTCGGCTGGCTGGAAGAAGAACACGGGCCGGTCACGGAGAGCGAGCGGGCGACGGTACGCGAGGAGCTGCACGATCTCGACGCCGAGCATGAGCGCCGCAGTGCCGCCAGAAAGAACCGCGCGGGAGAAGCCGCGTGAAGAAACGGAGCAGCGATCACAGCCCGCCGCTGCGCGTTTTCGTTCTCGACTGCGAGGCTCTGTCGCTGGCCGTGCGCGGGGATCGGATGATGATCGCCCGGCTCGCGCTGGCCGCCGACGGGGAAGCCGAGGTGGTGACCTCGCCGATGACACTCGTCGAGGCGTACGACGGAAGAACCACCGAACAACGCTGGGACTGGGTCCTCTCGCGTATCAGTGTGGCCGACATCGGGAAGGACGAAGCCCGACAAGCCCGTTTGCTCTTGGCCGACGCGGGGCTGCACGGCCACAAATTCGCGATCGACGCCGTACTCGCCGTCATCGCGCGACAGCAGAAGGGGCAGGTCACAGTCTTCACATCAGACGTGGACGACTTGGAGCGGCTGGTTCCCGACAGGATCGTCGTCAAGAAGGTATGACCTGGGCCTGGTCTCGGTTCTGGTCTCGGTTCTGGTCTCATTCACCGGCGTACAGCACCGTTCAGGAGCCCCACTCGCACCCACTGCACCTGACGAACCAGCCCTCTTCTCCCGCTCGGCAGGTGCGGTCCACCTCCTGCTCGATGCTCCGTACGGTGGTTGCGGCTGTTTCGGTCAGGTCCTTCCGTGGGGGGGGAGCAGAGTCGGCGCCGTCAGTCCCCTCCTTCTTCTCCTTCTTCGCCCGCCTCGTCGTGGTGGATGTGGATGTCGCCGTTGGTGGCGGCGTAGACGGTGCCGTCTTCCTTGGCCGTGTTGGTCTGGGTCGTCTCGGCGGGCTGGGTCACCTTGACGCGGATGTTGTCGCCGGCCACGACGGGGCCGGAGGCGTTGCCGCCGATGTGGATCTTGTTCTGGCTGGGGGGCTTGTGGGCCATGGGCGGGGCTCCTCGGTTGGGGTAGGGCGGGGCGTTCGGCTATGACGCGCGGGTCAGGGTGAATGACTCGCAGTTGGTGCACGTCACCGTCTCATCGACCGTTGACGCCACTTCCTGGGTGGCTTCGGCGCTGTCGCCGTCCGAACCGATCGTGATCGTCGTACGGACCTGACCGAGGGCCAGGTCGCACTGATCGCTGGCGTACATCGGCGCCGTTCCGCTGTAGGTGTCGCCGCTGCCGGTGTATTCGACGGTGGTGGGGTTTCCGCAGCCGTCCGTTTGCGTCAATGTGTAGCTCCCGTATCCCGCTTCGGTGAACTGGAGCGTCTCTCCATTGCTGTTCTGCCACGTCCCCGCCAGCCCGGTCGGCTCCGGTTCTGGTTCTGGTTCTGGTTCTGGTTCCAGTTCCGGTTCCGGATCGGCGGGGGCCGTGTCCACGGGGTCCGGCGTGTAGTCGAGGCCCAGGTCCGGCGTGGTGACGGCGGCGGCCGGAGTGTCCGTGGCACGGTCCGACGCGTTCTGGTTCTGCTCGATGGCGACGGCTCCGATGGCGATGGCGGCGATCACCGCGGCCACCTTGAGGACCACGGCGACTCCGGTACCGGCCGCCGCTCCGGTACCCGCCGCCGCTCCGGTACCGGCCGCCGTTCCCGCTCCGGAGGAGGCCGCATGGGACACGGCCGTTCCGGGATCGACAGGCATACCGGTTCCCGGCGTGGTCGCACTCTGCACCGGCGTCAGATCCGGCACCACGGAACTCGTGTCATGCGCAGGTGCCGGATCCGGCAGCACGGAACCGCTCACGTCCTGCACCGGCGTCGGGCCGACTCCCGCAGAACCCGCGTCCGGTGCCGGCGTCAGATCGCCTGCCGGAGAACCCGCATCCGGTGCCGGCGTCACATCGCCCGCCGAAGAACCCGCATCCGGCCCAGGCGCCGCATCACCCCCGGGCTGCGAGCCGCTCACATCCGGCGACGTAGCACCCCCGTCACCCTGCGCCGCCGACCCCGACCCCCCGTCACCCTGTGCCGCCGACCCCGACCCCCCGTCAGAAGGCGGCGGAGCCTGCTCCGGAACATACTGCTGGGCCGCCGATGCCGCCTCCGCCCCCTGCGTATCGCCCAACTGCCGCCACAGGATCCCCGCCTGCACCAACAGCACCGCCGCGAGGACCCGGTTGCCGGTCAGGATGTTCCGGATGCCCCGCTCATGCGTGAAGTACGCCTCGGCCTGGCGGTCCCCCGCCCGCTGAGCGGCCGGCAGTCCCTGGTCGAGCAGACGCCCCCAGACGCCGAAGCGCAGGGAGCGGGCGAGGGCGGGTGAGGCGGCCCGTATGACCCGCACCGCCAGGTCGGCCCGCCCGGCCCTCTCGGCGAGCTGCGCCACCACCTCCAACACCTGGGCGTGATCGGCGACTTGGACCGCCGGAGTCGTCGACCGCGCCGCCCACTCCGCGAAGTACGTGCACAGCCGCTCCAGCGAGTACGGCACCAGGCCCTCGCGTTGCCGCAACGCCGGAACGACGTCCGTGGCCACGCGATAGCCCAGCTCCGTCTCCTGGGCCAGGCCCAGCCTCGCCAGTCCCTCGCACAGCACCGACGGATCCGAGGTCTCGCTCAACTCGCCGATGTGCACCGGCGCGAGCTCGGCGTCGGCGAGGGTCGCCAGGAGATGCAGGGCGCGCAGCGAGTGGCCGTCGAGCCGGTCGAACAGCGGGGGCAACAGGTCCCGTACCGCGCCGGGTTTGGGCAGTACGGCCTCGCCCGACGGGTCCAGCCGGGCCACGGCCGCCGCGCGCAGCAGCAGTAACGGCGTGCCGGACGCGGTCTCCCACAGCGCGGCGGCGGTCTCCTGTTCGCCGGCATCGGCGACGGGACGGCCCAGTTCCCGTGCCAGCAACTCCGTCGCGGCGTCCCGGTCGATGCCCTGGAGTCGTTGCGCTGTGCCGTCGGAGCCCAGCAGCGAACTCTCCCGCCCGGCAAAGACGAAGGTCGCGTCCGGGGCCGCGTCCATGACCATGCGCAGTTGTTCCGCGGTGTAGTCGGCGTTGTCGACGTACACCGTCACCTTCATGCCCGCCATGAGGCGGCGCAGTTCGGTGTGGGACGGGGCGTAGCCGTGGGTCTCGTGGCATGCCTCGAAGATGTCCTGGGCCAGGTCCTCGGGCTCACGTCGGGCGGCGTCGAGGAACAGCTTCCCGTGGGGCCCCGCGGCGAGCGTGCGGGCCGCGTGCCGCAGCAGCGCGCTCTTGCCGATGCCGGGCGGTCCCCACAGCTGTACCGTGTCGCTGCCCCGGAGCGCGGCGTCGAGCGACGTGAGGTCGGCGGCCCGGCCGAGCGGGGCGCTCTGCGCCCGCGGGGGCAGCTCGACCCGTTCGCGGCGTTGCGGCCTCGGCCGCTCGCCCTCCACCAGCACGTTCACCATGGAGCCGTGCTGCGCGCCGATGTACGCGATGTGGTTCCCGGCGATCACCGGCGCGGTGGCATCCCCGCTGATGGTGATCTGATTGCCTGTCTGCTGGCTACCTGTCTGCTGGCTATCTGTCTGCTGACTGCCGGTTCGCTGACTGCCGGTTTGCTCGTTGTCGTCTTCGTCGATGCTCGCCATGGTTACCCCGTTGTGGTGATCGCTCCCTTGGGCAGGCGTCACGCTAGCCACAGGCTCACACGGCTCCACCGTCAAAATACGGTTTTGTGACGGGCCCCTTCATCTTCGCCACTCGGTACACACAATTGACCCGAACTACCGTTCCCCACAGGGGAGTTCACGGATCTGGGAACGCGATCGACTTCAGCCGCGCCAGGCCCTCGACCCGGATGGAGCGGTACCCCGTGGTGACGACTCCCTCTTCCCGCAGCCTGCGCAGCGCCTTCTGCACGCTGGGCTCGGACGCACCCGCCAGGGTCGCGAGTTCGGGCTGCGTGATCGGCCAGCGGATCACCGCGCCGTCGTTGCCGTCCGGTTCGCCGTACGTCATCGCGAGATGGTGCAGCACCCGGGCCAGCCGGGTGGCGGCGTCGCAGCCGATGAAGTTGACGCGGTGGGTGTTGGCGGCACGCAGCTTGGCCACGACGGACTGGTTGACGGCGTGCGCGATCCGGGGCCGGTCACGCAGGCAGGCGAGGAACTCCGCCCGGGTCACGCTCTGCGTGACGAGGGGCCCGCAGGTGGTCACCGTGGCGGAGCGCGGTTGTCCGTCCAGGGCGGCGAGTTCGCCGAGCAGGTCCCCGCGCATGCGTACGGCCAGCAGTGCGTCGCGGTCGTCGTCGGCGTGACCGGTGACCTTGACCAGCCCGCGGAGCAGGATCAGTACGTGGTCGGTCCGCTCAGCCTCCCGCATGAGCACGCGGTCGGCCGGGTACGGCACCCGCGCCCCCAACGTGAGCAGATGGTTGCGATCGGCCGGGCCGAGGCGGCCGAGCAGGCTCGACTCAGGCCAGTCCCGCTCCTCGTACGGCCGCCCGTTCTCCGCGCGACTGCGACGTCCGCCGTCCATGGCCCCACCTCTCCCCGGGTCCAACCTCTACCCCGGGTCCCACCTCCCCCCCCGGGTCCCCTCGCTTCGCCCGACTCAGTGTGCGCCCCGGGGCTTCGGTCACGTCGGCGAACTCACACCGATCGCACGCGTACTCCACAGAACCCTGTATTCCTACGAGTTCCTCTCGGTACACCGGGGGCACAGTCGAGGTGGGGGACGGCGGCGCGGAGCGCGTGAACCCGCGCTCCGCGCCGTGCCGCGTCCGCCGCCGATTCGAAGAAGGGCCGTATGGAAGCACAGTGGGAGTACCGGGCCGTCCTGGCTGTGGACATCGAGAAGTCGTCCGGACGGGGAAACGTGGCGCTGGTGCGCAACCGTAAAACGCTCCAGACCCTGCTCCGCGAAGCGTTCGCGCGAAGCGGCATCGACTGGGACGCGTGCGTACGGGAGGACCTGGGCGACGGTCTGCGCGTGACCGCGCCCGCCGGGACGCGGAAGGCGAGTCTCGTCCACCCACTCGTCCACGAGCTGGCCGATCTGCTGCGCGACCACAACCACCGCACCCAGGAACCGCCGACGCGGATCCGCATGCGCACCGCGCTGCACGCCGGAGAGGTCTGTCTCATGCCGTCCGGCGAGGTCGCCGGAGCCCCGCTGGAGACCCTGGCCCGGCTTCTCGACGCCCCTCCCGCGCGCGAGGCCCTGGCCGGGGCGCCACAGACGGTGCCCGTCTCGCTGCTGATGTCGCAGCACTTCTACGACGAGACGGTGCGGCACGGATACGAGGGCATCGATCCGGCCGCCTTCCACAAAGTGGGCTTCACCTTGAAGGAACTCACCGCCGATGCCTGGCTCCACACACCCGGATGGACGCCACCGGGGGAACCGAAGGCGCCCGCCGGCAAGGGAACCACCAGGAAGCGTGACCGGTCGCGGGGTGACTCGAAGCAGGTCAGCAGGGCTTCCGGAAACGGTGTCATCTACGCCACGCAGAACGGCGACATGAACATCCGTGTCGTCAAAGGATCGTGAAGGAGCCCCGGTGAACGACGAATTGACCGTACTCGCCCAGGCGGGCGCCGCCGCGCTGGTCACGGCGATGGCCACGGACGCATGGCAGGAGACCAGGGGCGCGATCACCGGCATGTTCCGCCGCGGGCGCCGGGCCGCGCTGGAGGCCCAGCTCGACGGTAACGCCGAGCTGGTACGGGACTCCCCCAGTCCCGACGACGTACGGCGAGCGCTGTACGGCTACTGGACCCAGGAACTGGCGGCGCTGCTGCGCCGGGAGCCCTCCAGCCGCGACCTGCTCGCCCGCCTCGTCGACTCCGTCGGCGGCACCCTCGCGGACGGTCGCCAAGCGCGCTTCCTGGAGCAGACGAACACGGCCCGGGACTCCGCGACCGTGCTCGCCGTACAGCACGGATCCCAGCACGTCCACGGCCGGGAAGCACGGACCGCGGAGAGCTGACCGCCACGGCCCCTGGGGGCCGGCCCTTGCCCGGACACCGTGAGCTGGGCGCTCAGGGCCAGCGGGCATGAACGCCTCAGATAAGCTGCCGCCTCTTGTAAAGGCATCCTCCTGAAGAGGTGTGAATGAAAACAGGCAGACGAACCGTCGCGGTGGCCACGCTCGTGGGGGCACTGGCGTTCTCGGTGCTGAACGCGCCGGCGGCTCACGCGGCGGACACCGGTATCACCGTGTCGGACATCGTCATCAACGACGGCAAGCCGATCGTCGCCGGCACGTCGAAGGTGGTGGAGCCGCCCATACGTTTCAACATCGCGCTGCCTCCCGGGTACAGCACCGACGACCCCTTCCGCTACGACGCGTTCCCCTTCCTCTACCGCGGCAGCATCACGACAGCGGCGGACACCGGAGAGAACTTCATCGGGCCGGGCAGCTACATCTGCTACGAGAAGGACTCCAAGCACGCTCGCTGCGAGGGCAACCTTTACATCGACCCGCACCCGAGCCAGGAGCACGTCGACTCCAACAGCGACGCCACGACCTGGAAGGTCGGCGTCTCGCTGCGGCTGTTCAAGGCCGACGGCGGCCTCAAGGCCGCGGAACGGGAGACGCGGTCCATGACCGCCCAGCTCAAGCGCGCGGCCAAGGCCACCACCAACGCCTCGCCGGAGCCGGTCACCAAAGGCAAGCCGATCACCGTCACGGGCAAGCTGACTCGGGCCAACTGGAGCACGAAGAAGTACGGCGCCTACAGCGGCCGTACGGTCAGCCTCCAGTTCCGGGCGAAGGGCACCGACACCTTCAAGACGGTCAAGAAGGCCACCACCAGCAGCACCGGGGGGCTGAAGACCACGGTCACCGCCTCGGTCGACGGCTCCTATCGCTGGGTGTACTTCGGCAACTCCACGACCGGCGTCGCCACCAGCGCGGCCGACTACGTCGACGTGCGCTGACGCCTCAGTACAGGGTCGCGCGACAGGGTCGGGATCTCGCCGCCGCCGTCGGCTCTCGTCAGCGCGACGCCCGTCAGTCCGCGTAGCCGGGGTTCCGCCACGGCGGTCAGCTCGGCGGCGGTCGGTGGGGTCGCCAGGTGCCTGGCCGAGCCGCCGTCCGACCACCGGCACATCGACGCGCTTCGGGCGCGCGCCGTGCGGCAGGGCGGGGCGGGGCGGCTGGAGATCATCCGCCGTCGCCGGCTTCAGCGTCTCGTGACGAGTGCCCCGTGGATGCGTTTCTGGTTGCATTCGCTTCAGTACCGCACCGTTCCGAGGGCTCGTCCACCCCCTGCACCGCAGGTCAGGTCGCCGAGAATGACGCCGATTCTCCGGGAGTTGCCGCGCGTGGAAGCACTGCGAAGAATCGACCCGGTCGTCATGCCGGACGATCTCGGCCCGGGATATGTCTGGTACGCGTCGTACGGATCCAACACGCATGTGGACCGTCTGCGGGTCTATATCCAGGGCGGCCGTCCGATCGGCACGACGAGGATCTACCCCGGTTGCAGGGACCCGAAGATGCCTAGCCGTTCGATCCCGGTGGAGCTTGCCGGCGTGATGTATTTCGCTACCGAGTCGCCGGTATGGGGAGGCGGGAGGGCGTTCTACGACCCGAAAGCCGACGGTCGTGTGCTGGCGAGAGCGCACCTGGTGACGGCGGAACAGTTCTCGGATGTCGCGAGTCAGGAAATGTACCGGGAGCCAGGTTCGGCGATCGACCTCACCGAGGTGTTGACCCGAGGGACGGCGGCCTTGGGCGACGGGCGATACGAGACGTTGGTCTGTGCGGGGCAGGTGGACGGGCTACCGGTGTTGACCTTCACGGCCCCTTGGGGTCTCAACGACGTTCGGTGGAACCCTCCGTCAGCGCCGTACCTGCGCTACTTGGCGGCGGGACTGCTTTCGGCCGGGGTGTGGGACGTGGAGGCGGTTGCTTCGTATGTCGCGGCCTGCCCGGGTGCGGCGGGCCACTGGTCGGAGCAGGCGATCACCGACTTGCTGCGGGGATGACTCAGGAATGACCGGTTTCGACCTCACGGGTACCTCGGGCCCGTGGACCGTCTTCGTTCCCGAAGGGGCGGCCGAGGTTCATCGGCAACTGTCGGGGCTCCCCTGTTCGTATCGGTCCTCTGTCAGGCTGCGGATCGTGCGAATTCGGCCGTAGATCTCGACGGGGTCCCCCTGAATCGGCCCCCCATTGCCGAACACTTCGTTTTCGAGTTCCGTGAATTCGATCGCGGGAAGGTCGAGAAGGTCGCACTCCGGATTGGGCGGCCCGACCTGACCGTCATCACGGGGGACGGGTTTGTCGCGGCCGGCCTCGATCCCGAGGAGTGGCATTGAAGCGGGGGCCCGTGGACACGTAGAGAGACAGGCAGAAAGGCAGCCCCACCTCTGCCCGTGACCCGTGGTGGCGATGGGTGCGCGGTCGGCGCTGGCAGGTCCCGCTCTTAGCCATCGACGAAGCCCGATCGTAGGTTGGGTCCCGGGTTGCTCCCGGGCCACCCCCATACAGAGTCGGGGATGCAGCCGCTTCACAAAGATGGACACCTCGGAAGCCGACCGCGCGTCTGAAAACCTAGCCGTGGGCACTGACAATCCGGTCTACGACCGTGGAGTCCTCCGGGGCGAGAGAAGATGGTAGCGAAGGCGATAGTATCTCTATCGATACTACCGACCGCAGGAGCATTCCCATGCGTCGTTTCATCGGGCGGGACCGGGAGCTGAACGTGCTCCGCGACGCCTTCCAGGCAGTTCAGGATGCCGCCGGATCGGCGAAACCAGGTCAATGCATCCTCATGCGGGGAAGGCGGCGGGTCGGCAAGTCGAGTCTCGTCGAGGAGTTCCTGCGGCGTACCGAGACGCCGTACCTCTTCTTCACCGCGGCGGGCGGCACGGCGGAGGACGAACTGACCGAGCTGCTCGATGCCGTCGCCCGGTCCACCTTGCCGGAGCGGGGACTGTTCTCGGAGGAGACCCCGGCGCAGTGGAACGCGGCGTTCAGGCTGCTTGCGGAGGTCCTGCCCGACGACACCCCGAGCGTGGTCGTCATCGATGAGGTTCCATATCTCACGGACCGCATCGACGCCTTCGAGGGAATGTTGCAACGGGCCTGGGACCGGCTGCTCAGCCGTAAGCCCGTACTCCTCCTCCTGGTCGGATCCGACCTGTCGATGATGGAGGCACTGAACAGCTACGACCGCCCTTTCCACCAGCGCGGCCGGGAAATGATCGTGGGGCCGCTGAACCCGGCCGACATCGGCGACATGCTCGCCCTGTCGCCGGCGGACGCCCTCGACGCCGCCCTGGTCACGGGCGGTCTTCCGCTGATCTGCGCGGAGTGGCGGGCCGGAGCCGACATCTGGGAGTTCCTCCGCGACTCGCTGGACAACCCGATCTCTGCGCTGCTGGTCTCGGCCGAGCGGTCGCTGGCCGCGGAGTTTCCACCGCAGGCGATGAGCAGGGAAGTCCTGCGGGCCATCGGTGCCGGGGAGCGAACCTTCACCAACATCGCGCGCGCTGCCGGCGGCATCGCCCACACCACCCTCACCCGAGCCACGGACGTCCTGACCGAGAAACGGGTGGTGGCGGCCGAGCTGCCACTCTCCTTGCGCCCGTCGAAGGAACGCCGCTACCGAGTAGCGGACCCCTATCTGCGGTTCTGGCTCGCGTTTCTGGATCCGCACATGGCGGAGATCGAGCGGATGCGGGGAGATCTCACCCTGAGCCGGATCAAGGAGCAGTGGACGAGTTGGCGGGGCCGCGCGATCGAGCCTCTGGTCCGGGAATCCCTCGCCCGTCTCCTGCCGGACGGGCACCTGCCCGCCGCCCCGGCGATCGGCGGGTACTGGACCCGGAGCAACGACGTCGAAATCGACTTGGTGGGAGCCGACCGGCAGCCGGTGGCCAGGCAATTGCTCTTTCTGGGGTCGGTCAAGTGGCTGCAGAAGTCCCCGTTCGACAACCACGACCTGGCCGCGCTGCAGAAGCACCGGGCGGCGATCACCGACGAGCCCGTACCGCTCGTGGCGGTCTCCCGCAACGGGATCACCTGTTCCGGGCTCCAGGCCGCGTACGGTCCCGAGGATCTCCTCGGCGCTTGGCGCAGGGTGTGAACAGGCGCCGGAGACCTGCGGGTTCGGTGATCCGGCTACGCCTCCGTAAGGAGTGGGTCGAAGGGTGTGGTGTGGGATCGGGCTGTCATGAAGGCGAGGAAGTCTTTGACGAAGGCGGTGCGGGAGTACGTGGGTTCGGTGGTGGGTTTGTCGCGGTGGAAGGCGGTTTGGAACAGGGAGCGGTATTCCGTCGCGTCGATGGAACCGTTGCCGTCCGTGTCCGTGGCCGTGAAGAGGACCTCCGCCAACCTGATGAGTGCAGGACCGGCGAGGGAGGGCACGGCGGTGGCGTACTCCTCCCTGCTGATACGACCGTCCCCGTCCGTGTCGAGTGCCGCCTGAAGTTCCCGCCACCAGTCCGCGTACGCGTTGTACAGCTTGGTCTCCTCCGGCTCGTCCAGATCCAGGCGGGACGACAACTCCCGTGCCATGGCGGCGAGATCGGGCCAGTCCAGGTAGCCGTCACCGGTCTGGTCGAGTACGTCCGTGAAGAATTGCTCGGCGTTCCGACCGCCGCCGCCCGTCTCGTCCGCCGGACCGTGTTGTGCCGGGAACGGTGTCACCAGTCGGAACAGGGCCGCCGCCCGCTGCATGCGGTCGCGTAGTGCCATGAGGGTGGCGGCGCGCGGGTCGTCGCTGTCGGGGGACAGATAGAGCAGGCCGGTGATGTTCTCGGTCGTGATCCAGCTGTCGGGCAGGAAGCGGGTCAGGCCGGCGGCCAGGTACGCGCCCTGCATCAGCGCCTGGGCACCCGGGACTTCGGGCAGACCGGCCCGCCGGCGGAAAGGTTCGGGGAGGGACGCCACGGTGACCGTGCCGACGACCGGGCCGGCGAGCGCGCGGCCCGCCGCCCACACGGTGGGCAGGCCGTTCAGGAGCGGCGGTGCCGGGAGGTGGTCGAAGAGTTTGTAGAGGATGATGCGCAGGGCTTCGGTGTTCTCCAGTTCCTCTTCGACCATGCGGTCGTAGTACTGCCAGAACTCCCGCAGTGTGGGCGGCAGATGGCCGCCCCGGTCCCCCAAGGCCCTGAAGAATCCGTGGAATTCGGCGTACAGCCGCTCCGTCGCGGCCGGGTCCAGCGGCTGTCCGCTGAGGCGGCGCATGGTGACGGAACTCTCGAACACGGTCGCGACCACCCAGGCGCGTACCTCGGGGTCCATCGCGTCGTACGGCCGGTTCCGTCCGTCCGTACCGCTCAACCGCGCGTGCATACGGTTGAGCCGCGCCGCCTCCTTCCGCCGGACTTCCTCGTCGGGGCCGAACATCCGCTGAAGGCTCACCAGGGTGTTGCGCAGCCGTCGCCACGGGTGCGCCACGAACGTCGAGTTGTCGATCAGGGCCGCGCCGATCTGCGGGTGCGCGGCCTCCAGTACCGTCGCCCGCAGGACGGCCAGGGCCCAGCGCGGATCGTTGAAGAAGAGATGAAACTGCGAGTCGGGGCCGAACAGGGAGCCGGGGGACGGGGTTTCGGGGGTCACGGGTGGCGGTCTCCGTTCGCTCGCGGTGGCACGCCGCCGAAGCGGCGGTCACGTTGCCGGTACGTGTGCAGGCACTCCAGGAAGTGCGGCGCGTGGAAGTCGGGCCAGAGCACCGGCGGGAAGATCCACTCGGCGTAGGCCACCTGCCAGAGCATGAAGTTGGAGATGCGCTGTTCACCTGAGGTCCGGATGACCAGGTCCACATCGGGGGTGTCGGGGAACGGCAGATGCGCGGCGAAGTGCCGCTCGTCAACGGCCTCGGCGGGCACGCCACTACGGATGAGGGAGCGCGCCGCCTCCACGATGTCGCCGCGTCCGCCGTGGTCGAACGCCACGGTCAGCGTCATGCCCCGGTTCGGGCCGGTCAACGTCATCAGGTCCGCGAAGTCACGGGCCAGCGGGGCGGGGATCCTCGGGTCCGTCGCGCCGAGAAAACGGCAGCGGATGCCTCGGGCGTGCAGCAGGGGGGCGTGTTTGCGTACGACGCGGCGCACCAGGCGCATGAGGTAGTCGACCTCGCCGGCCGGGCGCCGCCAGTTCTCGGTGGAGAAGGCGTACAGGCTGAGCCACTCCACGCCCGCGCTCCGCGCCGCCTCGATGACGTCGATCACCGCGGATTCCGCCGCGCGGTGACCTGCCGTACGCGACAGGGAGCGCTGCTCGGCCCAGCGGCCGTTCCCGTCCATCACGCAGGCTACGTGGCGGGGGACGGTGCGGGGCGGGGGCTGCTCGGCGGGTGGGTGGGGCGCCGGCGCGTGACGAGGGGGCGGGACCGACGACGGGGCAGAAATGCCGGTGGCTCGTTCGTATGCGTATGAGGCGGACGTACCGGTGGCTCGTTCAACCGTCACATGTGCTCCCCCTGGCAGCGAGGTCGACCCTCGGTCCCGACCCTCAGCAGAGTGCCGGTACCGGTCCCCTCACACACCGCGATCCCCGCGCGTTCATCCCCTGCGCGCCAGTCCGAATTCCCCGGCCGGGTGCTACGGGGCTTCTGAAACGGCGGTGATCGGCGCGTGGGTTGGCGTGTCCCTGAGCTGAGTTGGGGGCGGAAAGGGTCGGCTGCCTCACCACCTCATGGCTGCCGTTCAGTTTCGACCACGAGGACTACGTCCAGATCCTCACGGATATCGCTACCCGGCTGGGCCCGGCTCCGGGCCGGCGCCCGTCGGCGGACTGAGCAGGTCGAGGGCCTCCGTCCAGCGGAACGGCTCCGTACCGAACAGGACGCCCATGTCGCGTAGCCGGTCGAGACTCTGCCGGTACGCGGGGTGGGCGGCTTGGGCGGCGTTCAGATACGGGAGCGCGGCGATGGGGACACCGAGGCCGTGTGCTTCGCAGAGGATGCCCAGGGCGAGGGTGTCGGAGATCCCGGCCGCCCATTTGTTGACCGTGTTGAAGGTGGCCGGGGCGACGGCGATGGCGTCGGGCGGGGGCAGGGGGCGGGGTTCGCCGGGGGCCCGCCAGGCCGACCGGATCGGGTACCCCGTACGGGACTCGACGGCCGGCGCGTCGATGAAACCGAGCCCTTGCGGGGTGGCGACGACGCCCACCTCCCAGTCGGCGTCCTGGGCGGCGGCGATCAGGGTCCCGACGTCACCGGCGATTCCTGCCGCGCAGACGACGACGTAAAGAAAGGGTTTCTCACCCACGCGGGCTCCCAACTAGTCCGGTTTCTGATCATGTTCGGTGATGACCAGTCGGCGCAGGGCTTCGGTCACGGGGTCGTGCAGGTCCCACGCGTGTGGGGCGACGTGATCCCAGTAGAGCGTGCAGGCGTCCTGGTCTACTCCACCGATGGCCTCGCACCAGGGTAAGGACTCGAACCGGAGGGGTTGGGCGGTCGTCCAGTGGGCCCAGAGGGCGTGGGTGGGTTTGTGGTCCCAGTCCCATACGTGGTCGGCGTGTTCGCCGTCGTGTCCGTGCCCGAGTTCGCAGCGGACGCGGGGGGGCGTGTAGGCGAGTTCACTGCCAAGGACTCGCCCTTGCCCCGCGAGGATCGCGACGAGAAGTCCGGCGGGGGGTACGTGGGTGGTGGCTTCGCATTGACGCATGTGGGTCGCCGCCATTACCGGGGCTGTCGGATCGCGGTGCGGACCCGGTCGCGCAGGGTCTCGTCGGTGAGGGTATCCGGGTTTCGCCACTCGGAGGCGCTGACCTCTTCTTCCTGCAAGGTCACGTTCACGGGTCCGGTGGTGGCGAACAGGTAGCGCATGTCGGCGTGTTGGTGGGCGGGTTCGCCTTTGGTGTCGTTGGCGGGGATGTCATGTACGTCGATGTGGACCGGGTGGGGTGACAGGGGTGTGATGCTCGCCCGGATGCCGGTCTCCTCGGTGAGTTCCCGTAGGGCGGCGCCCATGAGGTTCACGTCCTGGGCTTCCAGGTGCCCGCCGGGGGTGAGGTAGGTGCCGAGCGTGTTGTGCCGGATGAACAGCACGTCGCCGTGGTCGTTGACCAGGACGGCTCCGGCGGTGACGTGGAGCGGGAACGTCTTGCGACTGGTGAGGTCGTCGCCCTGGTCCAGCCCTTTCAGGATGACGGAGAGCGCCGTGTTCTCGGCGGGGTTGGCGTCGGTGTAGTAGGTCACGGTCTCGCGGATGTGCTGGGGTGTGATCGGCATGGTGGGGTCACCTGTTGTTGTAGTAGTGGAGCCACAGTGCGGCGATGGTGCTTCGGTCGATCGCCGGTATCTCGTGCAGGGTGGCTTCGAGGCCACCACGCGCGAGAACGCGTACGCCCGCGATGATCTCGGCCTGGACGAGGAAGATGAACGGTCCCACGCTGGCGCCGTGCAGGAAGTTGACGGCGTTTCCCCCGTTGAGCAAGTAGAAGTAGTGGCCGGTCGTGCTGTAGCGAGTGACGTGTTCTCCCGCGCTGCTCTTGCTGTAGCCGTCCGGCAGGCCCGCCAACTCCAACTCGTCCTCGGAGCTGGTCACGGTGGCGACGTACGCGCCGTTCTTCAGCTCGGGGAAGTCCTCGCCCCGCAGGGACAGGGAACCCGTGGCGCACAGGAGGAGTCCCGCACTGTGCAACGCGCCGTCCCGGTCCCGGGCAACGCTGAACCCCTGGGACAGGGCTTGCGCACGCCGTACCGGGTCCACGTCGTAGACCGTGACGTGGACTCCCTTGGCGTGCAGGAGGCGGGCGATCGAGCTGCCGAGCTTGCCGAAGCCGAGTACCAGGGCGGGCCGTCCGTGCAGGATGTCGCCGCGCCCGCGCAACAGGGCTTCCGTCGAGAACACGACGGACTGCCCCACCAGGAAGTCTTCCGGGTCCTTGAGCGGGGATCGTGCGACGGACACCACGGGGCAGGGCAACTTGCCGCGCTCGGCGTAGCGTTTGTGGCCGTTCTCGGTGTCCTCGACCACGCCGAGCAGCTTCCCGGAGAACCGTTCGCACAGCGCGTCCAGCGAGGGCGCGAAGTACCCGCCCACGTCGAGCAGGACGACGGGTTCGCCGGCCGCGCGGGTCTCCAGGTAGGCCAACGCGGTGTCCGGGTCCGCGAAGAGACCTCTGGACAACTCGTCCACCGGGTAGGTCTGTTCGACTTCCCTGCGCGCGGGTGGGTGCACGGAACGCGGCTTCGGCAGCACCGCGCGGAGGTTCGCCACTTTGCCCACGGCGTTCACGAAGGCGGGGCGCTCGGCCAGCAGATGAGTGACCAGCAAGGCGGATGGGACGGTTGCAGGGGTGAACTCCTTTGCGACGCGAGCGAAGTACGCGTCCAGCCGTGCACGTTCCGAGGTCTCCACACGACCTCCTTCTCAGGGATTCGGGCATGGTTTCTTGGGTCACTCACTCCACGGGGCGGTGGAGGGGCCGGAAGCGGAGGGTGTACGTGCAGCCCGTGTCCGGGAAGGTGGCGGAGAGAGGGAGGCCCGCCTTGAGGTACGCGCGGGCGGCGCGGTGTTCCTCTCGGTCCTCGGCCCATACGCGTAACTCCGTGGGGCAGTCGGGTTCACGCGGGGCCGGTTGCGCCCAGGGGGCTCGCGCGGGGTCCGGGTCTAGGTGGTCCGCGATGCGGAGTGCCTGGCTGCGGAGCCAACGGAGGGCCAGTACCGGGGAGATGGTCTGGAAGGTGCCGAGGATGTGGTGGGCGGTTTCGCCGGTGCCGTAGACCGGACCTTCGGCGTGGACTTCGGAGCAGTAGCTCATCCCGTGCCCTCGCACCACATCACCCAGGGGCGTTCGATGACTTCGGCGTAGCTGGTGTGGTCGGGGTGGGCGCGGAGGTGCGTGAAGGCCCAGGTCTGGGGTTCGGTGGGGTCGGTGCTGGGGGGTGACTTGGCGTCGCATTCGGTGTCGTCGGTGATGAGGGTGAGGCAGCGGAGGGAGTACGTGAGGGGTGGGGCGTCGGGGTCCTGGTCGGGGCGTAACGTCCATCGGACGAAGCGGAATACGCGGCGGGTCGTCTTGGTCACAGGTACTCACCCCGACTCCGCGCATTGAGCCGGGCATTCTCGGCGCGTAATCGCTGCTCGGGACTCGCCGACCGCACGTCCTCCGGGTCAACGGTCCATTCCTTGCCGCCAGTTACAGGGCGCAGCGACCACAGCCCGCACCACTCACCGCGAAACTCGCCGACCGTGTCCGTACCCACGTCATGGACCAGAGCCCCGACGGCAGGAATTTCCGCGGATTCGGCACATCCCGGCATCTCCGCCTGGTCCAGAGGTCTCTGGGCTTTCATGGCTGGCCTCTCGCTTCCGCCTGTTGATCTCTTCACCTCTAAGCAACCGCACGGGCACGCTCCGCGATAGCTTGGAGTCCGGACCAGGACTTGAAAGCCTTGAAAGTTCGCGCGGGGAGTCGGAGCGATGAGCAAGCGGGAACCGAACGCGGGGTTGGCTCGGCTGATCGGCGAGGCGGGTTGGACGCACGCTCAACTGGCACGGCAGACGAACGCCGTTGGCACGGAGACAGGCACCCCGCTCCGCTACGACGAATCCGCCGTGACGCATTGGCTGAACGGGACGGTTCCCCGGGAACCCGCGCGGCGGTGCATCCTTGAGGCACTGCGACGGAAGCTGAACCGGCACGTCACCCACGCGGAAGCAGGATTTCCACCGGCCAAGCGCGAAGACTCGGCCACCACGGGTGACACGGTGGAAGGGTTGATCGAGCTGGGCAGGCAGGACATGGATCCGTCACGGCGCGGCGTTCTCGGTGCCGGGTTGTTCTCCGTCGCGCTCACGATTCCCGGTTGGCCGGATGTGCTGGGGCGGCTGGAGGCGTTCAAGAGCGGCCGGGCGACCCGTATAGGGATGCACGAGGTCCAGATGGTCATCGACATGACCACCAAGGTGTCCGAGCTGGACGACCAGTTCGGCGGACGCCACGCCCGCCCCATGGCCGCCGCTTTCCTGGTCAACACCGTCGCCGACTACCTGCACGCGGACGCCCCCGACGACGTACGCAAGGCGATGATGGCGGCGGCCTCCGACCTCAGCTACCTCACCGGATACATGGCCGTGGACGAGGGGCTGCACGGGCTCGCCCAGCGCTACTACGTCAAGGCTCTTGAGCTCGCGGGAGCGTCCGAAGACCACCTCACGTACTGCACCACGCTGCGCGGCATGAGCGTCCAGGCCGTTGACCTCGGGCACGGCGCGAAGGCGATGAACCTCGCGGACGCTGCCGCTGCCGCGTCCCCGGCGGCGGGACCCCGAATGCGGGCGTTCCTCGCCGGTCAGCAAGCGCACGCGGCGGCTCTCCTGGGCAACCGCACAGGCGCCCTACGGCACATCCGCGAGGCGGAAGCAGCCATGGACCGTGCGGAGAGCCGCAGCAAGCCCTTCGGGTCGTACGACCCGTCTTCGCTCAACTATCACATCTCCCAAGTCCGTTATGAGCTGGGCGACTTGGCCGGGTCCGTGGAAGCCATGGAGCAATCGGACCAACTGCGCTTCGGGGTCTACCGACGTGCCCGGGTCCGCCACCGCGCGACGCTGGCTGAGCGGCAACTACAGCTCGGCCACCTTGAGGCAGCCTGCGAGACCTGGACATCCGCGCTGGACGAATGGCCCCTGGTGCAGTCCGGCCGCGCCGACGACCGTATGCGGACCATGGTCGGACTGATCCGCCCGCACACCAAGAACGCCCACGCCCGAGCCCTGTACGAACAGGCGAGGGCCGTACTCCCGGCATCCATGCACTGAGGACGGCCCCGCCGGTGAACCCTCAGAATGCCCCCATGACGAACTTTGAGGTAGCTCCGGAGATCGTGAGGTTCTACACACAGTCCATCAACGAGGCCGACCGGCTCACCGCCACAGCCGACGGCCGGCTGGAGATGGTACGTACCCAGGAACTGCTGCGCCGCTACCTCCCCCCGCCACCCGCACGCATCCTCGACGTCGGCGGCGGACCAGGGGCTCACGCCCGTTGGCTTGTCGATGAGGGCTACACCGTGCACCTGGTCGACCCGCTCGCCCGGCACATCGAGCAGGCCGAGCAGACCGGTGCCACCGTGGAACTCGGCGACGCCCGGGAACTCACTGCCGCGGACGCCTCGCACGACGTGGTGCTCATGCTGGGGCCGCTGTACCACCTGATCGAACGCGCCGACCGCGACCACGCGCTGGCCGAGGCGCTGCGGGTGCTCAAGCCCGGCGGCCTACTGGCGGCCGCGGGCATCAACCGGTACTCCAGTCTGTTCGAACACGCCGCCTTCGCACACCTCCACAAGGAGGGCATGCGGAAGAGCGTCGGCGGCATTCTCGCCTCGCAGTTCCATGACGGGAAGAAGGCGTTCACCGCTGCCTACTTCCACAGCGGCGAGCAGTTGCGCGACGAAGCGGTCACCGCCGGTTTCGAGGGCGTCGAGGTGTTCGGTGTCGAGGGCCCTGCCTGGTCGATGCTTGCCGCTGCCGAGCGCAGCACCGGCGAAAGCTTCCGCGACACATCGCTGTTCGAATCGGCACTCGCCGCTGCCCGCTTGGCGGAGCCGTATCCCGAGCTGCTCGCGGCAAGCTCCCACCTGCTGGCCATCGGACGCAGGCCGGACGCTCACGGCACCTGAAACGGGGCGTGGGGAATCTGCGCCGGGATGCGGCGGGAGTTGGAAACGCCCAGGGTCAAGCGTCAAGGCCCTTCACGTACTCCTCGAACGGCACCGCCCGCTCCAGGGCGATTCGCTTCCACTGCCGGTACGGTGCCGGGTCGCCCTCGTATGCCTCGCGGTTGATCTGTGTGCCGTCCGGGCGGAAGTTGAGATGGGCGATGCGGGATGCGTCGAACATCCACCAGTCCCTGCCGGAAAGCGGCAAGCCGTAGTCGTCCCCGGTCACGTCCAGGACGCGAATGTCCTCACCGGCCGCGATGTTGCCGGGGATTCCCCAGGCGAATTGATACCGCTGGTATTCGGTGAGCGGTCGGCGTACGACACGTACCCGGCCGATACTCCTGCCCGACGCGACATATCCGCGCACCCGTTCATGCCAGCGGGCATTGTGCTCGGCGGGCTTGTCCTCGCCCCTCAGGAAGCGGGCGACGTTCTCCTGCTCGCTCGGCATGGTGTACGTGGGCTGCGCCTCGAAGCGCCAAGCCTCCCGCTCGAAGGCGTCGAAGAACCTACGCCAGTCCTCACCAGCCAAGAGCACGAACAGCCTCCCTCAGAATGTGCTCGGGGATCTCCACCAGGCCCTCGCCGTCACGGGTGGCGAAGGCGTCGGAGACGTCTCCCTGGACGACGAATGAACCGCTCTTCGTCCGGTAGACGTTGGGGCAATCGTCGTCGTCGCCGTCGGGTCCACCGACCGTGCCGGTCAGGCGGGTCAGTTCCTCACGTGCCATCGTGCGCCCCCCTACGGGGTTGTTCCTCGCCGTTACCAGGACGTTAGGGGAGCCAGTGGCGGCTGGTCCATGGCACTTCGCCGATATGCGTGTTGTCGGGTAGATGATCAAGCTGGAGGCTGAGACGCCGGGGGTGACGTGCTCCACTTCCCCGACCGGACCCCCACGACGGACGCGCGGTACGAGGGGTGTCAGGGCGATGAGTGGTGGGCGCCGGTCTGGCCCCGGCAATGTCCCGCCGCAGGGCCCCTTGAAATGACGTAATAGCGGAAGGGGGCTTTCCCCTTGGGATGATTTGGGAATTCCCTTCACCAGTCCAGCACACATCTCCCGCACCGCCGTCATCGAATACGCCCAACCACCCCTTTCCTATCGCGAGTTCGTATGATGCCCGCCATGGCAAGTCACGGGGATCTGATAGCGGGGCGTTACCGCCTCACGGCACCGCTCGGGCGCGGCGGAATGGGTACGGTCTGGCGGGCGGGTGACGAACTGCTCGGCCGGGACGTCGCGTTGAAGGAGTTGCATTTCGACCAGGGGCTCTCGCCCGTCGAAGCCGCGAGCCGGCGCGAACGCACACTGCGCGAGGCCCGGTCGGTCGCGCAGGTGAAGCACCCCGGCGTCCTCGTCCTGCACGACGTCGTCGAGCACGACGAGCGGCCCTGGCTCGTGATGGAGCTGATCGACGGCAACTCGCTCGCCGACCGGATCGCGGCGGACGGCCCGGTCCCGCCCGCCGAGGCGGCCCGTATCGGCCTCGCGCTGCTCGCCGCGCTGCGCGCCGCGCACTCGGTGGGAGTGCTGCACCGTGACCTCAAACCCGCGAACGTCCTCATGGAGTCCGGCACCGGGCGCGTCGTACTCTCCGACTTCGGGATCGCCCAGGTCGACGGGCAGACGACGCTGACCGAGACGGGCGCGTTCGTCGGCTCCCCGGAATACACCGCCCCGGAGCGGATGTCGGGGAAGCGGACGGGACCGGAATCCGACCTGTGGTCGCTCGGGGTGCTGCTCTGCGCCGCCGTCGCGGGTGAGTCGCCGTTCCGTCGCGATTCGTTGGCGGGGGTGCTGCACGCCGTGGTCATGGACGACATCGAGGTGCCCGAAGCTGCGGGCCCGCTGCTTCCCGTCGTGAACGGTCTCCTCGAACGGGATCCCAGGCGACGGCTCGATACGGATGAGGCGGAGCGGGCACTGCGCGGCTTCCTCGCGGAGGCGCGGATGCCCACCGTGGCCCACACACCGGTGGCCTACCCGGCAGGACCCCACACACCGGTGACCCACGAGCCGACGCACCACACACCGGCGACCCACGCACCGGCGACCCACCAGTCCGACGCGCCGCCCCCTCCCGGCGACCCCATCGTGCTCGGCACCCCCGCCCCCGCGCCGACCCCCCGCCCCCGTATCCGCACGGCACTCCTCGCCGGCGCCCTGGTCGTCGTCCTCGCCGCGGGCGGCACCGGCGCGTGGGTTCTGACCAGGGACGATCCCGGTACGGAGGCGACAGGGCCCGGCGGTCCCGCGAACGAGGTGCGGGAGAAGCAGGAGTCCGAGGACGTGAGCAAGAAGCCCTCCAAGACACCCTCCGAGAGTCCCGACACCTCCAAGAGCCCCGACGCCTCGAAGGGTCCCGGTAAGAAGGCTTCCGCCACCCCCGGACCGAGCGGCGACGGCACCGGCAAACCCACTCCCCCGGACGCCCCCGCCGGCTACCGGACCGTCTCCGACCCGACCGGCTTCACGATGGCCGCGCCCACCGGCTTCATCCGCTCCGCCGAACCGCCCCGCGTCTTCTACAACTCCGCCGACAACGCCTTCCGTATCGGCGTCCACCCCCAGCCACTGGACCCGAACGGCCCCCTCGCGGTGATGCAGCAGGCGCACAGGAACGGCCCGTCGGACTACCCCGGCTACCGGAACGGCTCGGTCCGCGCGACCACGCACAACGGATTCCCGGCTGCTGTCTGGGAGTTCACCTGGGACGGCGGCGCCGGGGACGGCGGGCCACGCCACACCTACGACCTGAGCTGGGACCAAGGCGGCAAAATGTACGACCTGTGGGTCTCCTCGCCGGCCGGACAGGCGGCGGCGGGTAAACGCCACTTCATCGAGGCACACAGGTCCTTCACGCCGACCGGCTCCTGACGCGAGGACGAACTCACCGGTGCTGTTAACGTGCCTGCTCGTGACTGCCAACAGCGTTGATTCCGCCGATGAGTTGTACGCCCGCATCGAGGCCGCCACCGCGGGCACCCCGTACCGGATGTGCCGTACGGAGGACGGATTCGACGTGACCGTGGACGTCCACCTCCCACAGTGGCAGCAACTGCTGACCCGGCAGCGGATCACCCAGGTGCACACCTACCGCATCGCGCTGCGCCCGGAGGAGAAGACCTTCACGCTGACGGATGTCGTCCGCACCGTCGAGTACGAAGTGGGCCTGGGCGGAGTGCGGCTGGGCAAGACCGTGTCCGTCGGCCGCACCCTCTCCATCACGTCGAACCGGAGCCTGGACGGCTCCGAGCAGTACACCTTCTCGTCCGCCGAAGGCCATCGGCTGATCCGGGGCGTGACCGAGGAGTTGGGCTGGCAGGAGGCCAAGCCCGCCGCCCTGAAGATCGCCGCCGCCGTCGGCATCTGCGCCGGTGCCGCCGCGCTCGCCACCCTCATCACCCTCGCCGTCGTCAACTGGCTCTGACGCACCCTCTATTGGTCATCAGGCAGCCTCGATCTCCCTCAGCCAGTGGGCTGTTGGGCCGAGGGTGAGCAAACCGGAGCCCGCGCCCGCGAGTTCGTCCCGGGCCGGGGCCAGTCGGGCGTGGACACGGGGCAGGGTCGGTTCGTCGGCCAGTTCCAGGGCGACCGCCGCCTCCAGGCAGCACAGGGCCTCGTACATGAGGTCCGGGGGCGGCTCGGGGAGTGCCCGTAGCGCGTGCCGGGCCGCGGTGCGGTGGCCCGTGCGCAGGGACGCGAAGGGCTCGGCCCAGGGGAGGTACGGGCCCCAGTCCTCGGTGATGTCCACGTGCCGGGCGGCCTCCATGGCGTCCCGGGGGCGGTCGTTCAGGCGCAGGCTCAGCAGGGCGAGGGGCGCGATGCCCCGGGTCAGGCCGGGCATGCCGGTGCCTTCGAGGTGGGTGACGGCGGTGCGGTACGCGGCCTGCGCGCGGGCGATCTCGCCGGTCGCCGCCAGCCGCAGTGCCCCGTACCACCGCGTGAACACCGGGGCCAGCGGCAGTTCGTGGCGTTCGGCGAGGCGGTCCACGGCGGTGGCATGGGTGTCGGCCGCCGTGAAGTCGGCCAGGGCGCAACGGGCTTGGAGCCGGACGAGGTGGCCGAGTACCTCGTAGGTGACGAGGCCGTGGCGGGCGGACAGGGCGATCAGTTCCGCGCCGATGGCATCGCGGTGCGGTGCGCGGCCCGCCCCCGTACAGCTCTGCATGAACACGCCGTTGAGGGCGAACGCCAGCAGGGCCGGGGCGTCCAGGCGGCGGGCGATCCGTTCGGCCTCGCGCGCGGCGGTGGGTGCGCGCGGGGAGCGGGTGCCGCGTGACTCGACGGCGACCGTGGCGAGCAGGCGGCAGCGCGCCGGGGCGTAGGGGTCGCCGTCCGGGAGTGCGGTGAGGGTGCGTTCGGCCGCCGCGACGATCCGGCGGGCCAGTTCCGGGTCGTCGGCGCGGGTCCAGATCGCGGGGACGTCGTACGCGCCGATCACCCCGGCGGTCAGGACCGGGTCCCCGGACGCCTCGGCCGCTTCGACCGCCGCCATCCGGTGCCCGCGCGCCTCCTCCAGACCGCCGCCGCCGGTGACCGCGAGGTTCCGGAGCAGGCCGACCGTGGATTCGAGACGGGCACGGGCGCCGGCGGCGACCGTACGGTCGTAGGCCGCCGCCGCGCGTGTCCAGAGACGGGCCGCCGCCGACTCCGTGAGGTCGAGGCCGGGGTCGAAGCCGTAGCCGGGGGCCGGGCCGGAGTCGGGGTCCAGGCGCGGGTCCTGGGCGAGGATGTCCGCCTCCAGGCGGCGCAGGCCCGCGCCCGGCTCCACGCCCAGTTCGTCCACGAGCGTGCTCCGGGCGCGGCGCAGCACGGCGAGGGCGTCGCCCTGGCGGCTGGTCCGGTAGAGCGCGAGTGCCAGCAGCCGCCACGCGTCCTCGCGCCACGGGTGGTCGGCGAGATGGGCCTCCAGTTCGGGCACCGCCTGCGCCGCGCGCCCCAGGTCGAGCCGGGCGGCCGCCAGCCGCTCCACCGCCTGGAGCCGCAGCTCACCGAGGCGCGCCCGCTCGCCACGCGCCCAGTCCTCGTCCGCGAACTCGGCGTACGCGGGCCCGTGCCACAGGCCGAGCGCCTCCTCAAGCCGGTCGGTGCCGTCGGTGGTGACGGCGACGGAGGCGACGGCCGCTTCGAAGCGCCAGGCGTCCACGGCGTCCGGTGCGGCCCGCAGCGCGTACCCCGGTCCCTCGGTGACCAGCAGCCGGGCGGGGGTACGCGGCGGACGGCCCGGTTCCAGTACCCGGCGCAGTGCCGCGACGAAGGTCTGTACGGCGCCGACCGCACCGGCCGGCGGCTCGTCCCACAGGTCGTCGACCAGACGGGCGACCGGGACGACGCGGGTGCGGGCGACGATCAGGCGGGCCAGGACGGCGCGGTGCCGGGGGCCCTTCAGCGCGATGGGTACGCCGTGCTCGTCCCGGGCCGTGACCGGCCCGAGCACCTGGAAGGTGACGCGCTCCATGCCGCAACCGTACCGAGGTGTACGAGGTGTGCTGACCGGACGCTGATTCGCCCACGGGAAGCTCGATGTGTCCGGCCTTTCCGCGTGACCGAAGAGAGCAGCGAACCATGTCAGGACCCGTATCAGGACCCGCGTCACCGACTTCGACTCCGACTCCGACGACCCTCGCCGATTTCACGTACCACCGCGTCCCCGTCGCCGACGGTGTCTCCCTCAGCGCGGCCGTCGGCGGCTCCGGCAGCCCGATCGTGCTGCTGCACGGCTTCCCGCAGACGCATCTGATGTGGCGGCACGTCGCCGCCGACCTCGCGGCCGACCACACCGTCATCTGCCCCGACCTGCGCGGATACGGCGCGAGCGACAAGCCGGCCGACCCGGAAGGCACCGCATACGCCAAGCGCGCCATGGCCGCCGACGTCGTCGCGCTGGCCCGCGCGCTCGGGCACGAGCGGTTCGCCCTGGCCGGGCATGACCGGGGCGCCCTGGTCGCCGTACGCGCCGGACTCGACCACCCCGACACCGTCACGCACCTAGCCGCGCTCGACGTACTGCCGACCCTGGACATGTGGGACGTGCTGCACGGGACCTCGGCGGCGGTCGGCTTCCACCTGTATCTGATGGCCCAGCCGCCCGGTCTGCCCGAGCAGTTGATCGAGGCCGCGCCCGACGCGTTCTTCGGCCACTTCCTCGACGGCTGGACCCGGGACCCGGACGCCATCCCCGCCGACGTGCGTGCCGCGTACCTCCGGGCGTCGCGCGAGGCGGTGCCGTCCATCGTGGCGGACTACCGCGCGTCGGCGGGCATCGACGTCGACCACGACCGCGCCGACCGGGCCGCGGGCCGCCGCCTCACGATGCCGGTGACCGTCCTCCAGCAGGACTGGGGCGCGGCCCTGGGCTACGACGCCTCCGCCCTGTGGCGCGCCTGGGCACCGGCGCTGGAGCACCGGACGGTCACCTGCGGTCACTTCATGGCGGAGGAGTCCCCGGCCGAGGTCGTCAAGGCGCTCCGGACGCTCCTGACCAGGTGACTCCGGCTGTAGTCCGGCAGCACTCCCGCTGCAGTCCGGCAGCACTCCGGCCCTGGTAGCGCGTGCGTACAGCCGGAGTAGGGTCGAACTGAGGAGGCGAGGACATGGTCACCCTCATCCTGCTGTTCGGGCTCATCGTGCTGATGGCGGTGGGAGCGCTCCTGATCCATCTGCTGAACGATCAGCACGAGGAGCGGATAGCGGCCCACCACTACAGCGACCCCCTCCCGGGAGTGGGCCGCCAACACCGCAAACGCCACCACGCGACCACCTCTGCCGACCGGTCAGGCGGTTCGGACCGTTCCGACCTATCAGACCGTTCAGACCAATCAGGTAGCGACTGACGCCCCGTGTTCCGTGGCCAGTTGGGTGACGCGAGTCGCCATTTTCGTGTCCTTGGCCGTGAGGGCGCCCCCCGCGTCGTGGGTGTTCAGGGCGAAGGTGATCGTGCCGTACAGGATGGTGATGCGGGCGTGGTGGTCGGCCTTGTCCTCCGCGGTGGCCACATCGGCGTAGAACGCGGGGATCCGGCCACGTTCCGCGCGGTAGGTCGCGGTCAGCTCGCCGTCCTTGACGGTCCAGCCGGGCAGTCCGGCAAGGGCTTCGGCGAGCTGGGCATCGGTGAGCGGGGGTGTCGGCACGGGGCTTCCCTTCGACGGTCGGACGCCTTTGCTTGAGCGTAGGCCGAAGGCGCTGGTCAGGCCGCCGGTTTGGGCCGCCCGCCACGCCCCCTGCCTCCCCCCATCCCCCGCACCGGCAGCTCGGACGGGCCTGAGGGATCGGCGGCGTCGACGCGTCGGGCGGTCTCCGTACGCCCGTAGAACTCGGCGAGCGGAGCGGACGTGAGGCCGTGGGCCAGCACGCTGAGCAGCACGGTGCAGGCGACCACCGGAACCACCGTCTTCGCGGCCTCGGGCGCCAGTTCCTCGATCGCCAGCAGGCCGAAGATGATCGAAGCCAGTCCCCGCGGACCGAACCAGCCCACGAACAGGACGGTCCGCACGCCGAGGCGGCTTCCGATCAGCGACAACGCCACCGGCAGCATCCGGATCACGGTCAGGCTCAGTACCGCGTACACCCCCGCCTGCCAGGTGAGATGGTCGAACGCGGTCGGCACGATCACGGCGCCGAAGACCATCCACACCAGCGCGGAGAACAGCCCGGCCGTCTGCTCCACGAAGACCATCTCGGGTTGCGGGGTGCCGCGCATGGCGCCGAAGGCCAGACCGGCGACGAAGGCGGCGATGAAGCCGTTGCCGCCGATCGCGACGGCTGAGGTGTAGCTCAGCGAGGCCAGTGCCAGGACACCCGCCCCGACGAAGTCATCGGCCGCCCAGCCCCGGCGCAGCGCGGCCCGCAGCAGCCACCCGGACACCAGCCCGACAGCGCAGCCGTATCCCAGGCCGATGGCGAGATCCACGAGGGCGGCACCGGGGGCGCCGGAGTGGTCACCGCTCTCGCCCGCCACGACACCGGCCAGGGCGAGTACCACGAGCGGTGTGGCGATGCCGTCGTTGAGGCCGCTCTCCACGTTGATGAGCCGGCGGATCCTCGCGGGCACCGCCGGGTTCACCATCATCGAGGAGCCGAGCGCGGCGTCCGTCGGCGCGAGCGCGGCGCCCACGTACAGGGCGGCCCACCCGGAAACCCCGGGCAGCAGACCGAACGCCAGCAAGGTGCCGAGCCCCACGGCCAGCGGCAGTCCGATGCCGAGCAGCCGGGCGCAGAGTCCGAGGTCCGGCCGCAGCGTCCGGAAGGGCAACCGCGACGCGTCGGTGAAGAGCACCCAGGCGAGGGTGACCTCGGCGAGCGTCTTCACGGCCGCCGGCGAAGGGGCCAGGCTCAGGACACCGATTCCCTCGCCGAGGATCAGACCGAGCAGGACGAACGCGGCCGGCGCGGTGAGTTCGGCGCGCGCCAGCCGTCGCGAGGACAGACCCCACAGGAACAGCAGCAGCAGGATCAGCGAATAGGTTCCGTCCACCCAGGTCCTCCAGGTTCTCGGCCGTGCCCGCTCGGGAGGTTCCGCCGCTCCAATCTCCCGGCAGCGGCACGCCAGGGGGCGGTGGCGGGGGGTGACGGCACCGCCTTGCACACGGGTGGCGGCATACGCGGACGTCGTACGGGGTTCCGGGTGCGGCCGTTCGGCGGATCCCCCCGGGCCGGCCGGTGGGTGCCGTGCGACGGTGAGGCCCGGGTGCGCCCTCGTCCCATCACGGTGAGGAACGGGCACGCCCTCCGTCCCATCCCCGAGGACACCCCGAGGACACCCCCGAGGAGGCATCGCGTATGCCGTCAGGCGCTGCGGCGAGCACCGACGCGGTGCCGCGGGACCCGCTCACCCTGCTGCGGAGCCGCCGTTACCTCGTACTGCTCCTGCTGGCCGCGCTGCTCGGTGTCCCGGTGTCCGCCCTCGCCTTCGGTTTCCTCGCGCTCGTCGGCGAACTGGAACCCCTGCTCTCCGACGACCTGCCCCGGGCCCTCGGCTTCCACGGCACACCGGTGTGGTGGCCGCTGCCGCTGCTCGCCGTCGGCGCGGTGCTCGTCGCGCTGACGATCCGGTATCTCCCCGGGGAGGGGGGTCACGAGCCGGGCGGGGGGCTGTCGCACGGCCCGCCCGCCCCGGTCAGCTGGCTCCCCGGCATCGCGCTCGCGGCCCTGGCCACCCTGAGTTTCGGCGCGGTACTCGGTCCGGAGGCGCCGCTGCTCGCCCTCGGCTCCGGGGTCGCGGCCGGCGCCGTACGCCTGGTGAAGCGCGACCCACCGCAGCAGGTGTCATCGATGCTCGGCGCCGTGGGCAGCTTCGCGGCCGTCAGCTCGCTCTTCGGCTCACCGCTGCTCGGGGCGTTCCTGCTGATGGAGGCTGCCGGGCTGGCCGGGCCGATGCTGGGTCTGGTGTTGGTGCCCGGTCTGCTCGCGTCCGGCATCGGCTCGCTGATCTTCATCGGCCTCGGGTCCTGGACCGGGCTCGGCACGTACTCACTGACGCTGCACGACGTGCCGAAGGCGACGGTTCCGACCGCGGCGGAGTTCGGCTGGGCGCTCGTCATCGGGGTGGCCGCCGCGCTCGCCGGTGCGGGCATCCGGTGGCTCGCCCGCGCGCTGCTGCCGCACGTCCGGCGCCGCCGGCTGCCGGTCACCGTACTCCTGGGCCTGGTCGTCGCGGCGCTGGCGATCGGCTACGCGGAAGCCACCGGCCAGCAGACGTCCGACGTGCTGTACTCCGGCCAGACGGCGCTGGATCCCTTCCTCGCGCACAGCGCCGCGTACTCGGCGGGGGCGCTGTGCCTGCTGGTGCTCTGCAAGGGCCTCGCGTACGGGGTCTCGCTCGGCGGGTTCCGGGGCGGGCCCATCTTCCCCTCCATGTTCGTGGGCGCCGCCGGTGGCGTGCTCATGTCCCATCTGCCGGGGCTGTCGCTGGTCGGGGGGTTCGCGATGGGCATCGGCGCGATGAGTGCCGCGATGCTGGGGCTGCCGCTGACGTCCGTCCTGCTGGCGACGCTGCTGCTCGGGGCGCAGGGACTCACCGTGATGCCGCTGGTGATCGTGGCCGTCGTCGTCTCCTATGTGGCATCGGCGACGCTCACCAAGTCACCGGCGGCCCACGGTGTCAGTGGAGAATCTTCTCCTTCGCCCGCTGGAACTCCTCCTCCGTGAGGTCGCCCTTGGTCCTCAACTCGGAGAGCTGGGAGAGCTGTTCGGCGTGGTTCGGCGGGTTCTGCGTGGCGGAGTAGTCCCGCAGCGTGGCGTCGCGCGCCTTCAGCCACTCCTTCTGCTGCTCGACCTCCCGCCTGCCCATGTCGGCCCCGTGCACGACCACGTAGCAGAGGACGCCGATGAACGGCACGATCAGCATGAACAGGAGCCAGGCGCACTTCGTCCAGCCGTTCATGTCATGGGCCCTGAAGACATCGGCGACCGCCCGGAACAGGACCACCAGCCAGATGATCCAGAGGAAGATCCACATCACCGTCCAGAAGGCTCCCAGAACGGGATAGTCGTACGCGAGATTCAGGTAGCCGTGCATGTGTCCCAGCCCTTCTCTCGACCGGCCGTTCCTGACCGGCCCTTCCTGACCGGCGGCGGTCGCCACGGTTCGTCACGCGGGGCGCCCGCCATCACTCAGTCTCCGCCGCATCGCACACCTGTGCCACGGGAGACGTGCGTGGCCGCTGTGGCACGGGAGGCGATGCGCGTCAGGTACCGGCGATCCCGCGTCAGGTACCGGTACGAGATGCGGATCGCGGTCGGCGGCGGAAAATGGAGTAATGGCCAGAGGCGACAGCGACGCAGACCGTCACACCCCGCATCCGACGCCCCAGGAACGGGCCGCACGCGGCAGAGCGGCCCGCAAGAAGGCGCCGAGGTCCGGCCACGCCGACTTCACCCCCGCCGAGGGGCGGCCGGACCCGGTGGACATCATCGAGGCACAGTCGGCGACCCGCGTACAGGAACTGATCCCGATCCGCTACGGACGGATGTCGGAGTCACCGTTCCGCTTCTATCGGGGTGCCGCCGCGATCATGGCGAACGATCTGGCCTCGACCCCGAACTCCGGCATCAAGGTCCAACTCTGCGGGGACGCCCATCTGTTGAACTTCCGGCTGCTCGGCTCCCCGGAGCGCAGGCTGGTGTTCGACATCAACGACTTCGACGAGACCCTGCCGGGCCCCTGGGAGTGGGACGTCAAGCGTCTCGCCGCGAGCCTGGTGATCGCCGCGCGCGAGAACGGCTGGTCGCCCAAGAAGCGGGCCGCGATCGTCCGCGCCGCCGTGCGGGGGTACCGCGAACGGATGCGGGCGTTCGCCGAGATGGGCACGCTCGACGTCTGGTACGACCACGCCGACATGGAGCAGGTCCAGCGCGTCGCGGGCCCCCGGCTCAGTGCGCGCGGCCGGGGCGCGGTGAGCAAGGCGATGGCGAAGGCCCGTACCCGTGACAGCCTGAAGGCGTTCGACAAGCTCACCGAAGTCCGGGACGGGCAGCGCCGGTTCGCGCCGGACCCCCCGCTACTCGTACCGCTGGACGACATCCTCGGCGGCGCGGAGCGTGACCGCTTCATCCGGGAACTGCGCGGCCTTGTCGATCGGTACACGCACAGCCTCCCTTCGGACCGCAGGCATCTGGTCCATCAGTACGAGGTGGTCGACATCGCCCGCAAGGTCGTCGGCGTCGGCAGCGTGGGCACCCGGTGCTGGGTGCTGCTGCTCCTGGGCACGGACGACGAGGACCCGCTGATCCTCCAGGCCAAGGAGGCGGACCGGTCGGTGCTCGCGCAGTACGTCGGCGCCAGCCAGTACGACAACCAGGGCGAACGCGTGGTCTCGGGCCAGCGGCTGATGCAGGCGGTCGGTGATGTGTTCCTCGGCTGGGACCGGGTCATGGGACTCGATGACGTGCAACGCGACTTCTACGTACGGCAGTTGCACGACTGGAAGGGCATCGTGGACCCGACGATCATGGTGCCCCGGGGCATGCGGGCGTTCGCCGATCTGTGCGGCACGACCCTGGCACGGGCGCACGCGCGGTCAGGCGACCGGATCGCCATCGCCGCGTATCTCGGCGGCGGCAAGTCCTTCGACCGGGCCCTCGTGGAGTTCGCGGAGCGGTACGCCGACCAGAACGAACGGGACCACGCGGCGCTGCTTGAGGCGGCGCGGACGGGACGGGTGACGGCTGCGGCGGAGGGTGCGCCGACGGTCGGGACGGGCGCGCCGACGGTCGCGGCGGCCTGATCACGCGGCGGGCGGACGGGGTGCGTCGGCGGGTGACTCGGATGCGGGCGCGCCGCCCATCGTCCGGAGCATGCCGAGGCCGCCCGTCCGCAGGAACCGCCACACCAGGGCCGCCGCGAGCAGCAGGAACACGATGTTGAGCCAGGTCGTGTAGTTCCAGGTGACACCGCCCGTGGGGATACGGGCGTCGGCCTGGTCGGGGACGAGTCCGAGGCCGCCGAACACGATCTCGACCGCGTACCCCGCGACGGCCATCGACGTGAAGAACGTGACCAGGAGGAAGGCGGCCATCCGGGCGCCGTAGTACTTCCGGTAGATGTTCAGGATCGGCAGGATCAGCAGGTCGGCGTAGAGGAAGGCGATGACGCCTCCGAAGCTGATGCCGCCCTTCCAGAGGACCACGGCCAGCGGCACGTTCCCGATCGAGCAGACGAAGGTGGCGATCGCCACGAGTGGCCCGATGAGCGGGCCGATCAGTTTGGCGGCGAGCGGGTGGTCGGCGAGGAAGAACGTCCGCCAGAACTCGTCCGGCACCCACGCGGCGATGGCGCCCGCGATCAGCAGTCCCGCCACCAGGTCCCGCAGGATCGCCGCCCATTCCATGACGAAGATGTGCGACACGGAGGTCCAGCCCTCGCGCGAGACGAGCCGGTGCGTGAAACTGCCGCGCGCCCGTACGGACATGTCCATCGCGGCGTGCCCCTCCATCGAGCCGGCGAGACCGCGCCCGGCCTGCTCCCGGGCCCCGCGCAGCAGCCGTTCGGTGAGGAAGAGACGGAACAGGACGGCGAGTACGACGATCATGACGGGGCCGCCGACGAACTCCGCCGCCGTGAACTGCCAGCCCATCAACAGGGCGAGGATCACGCCGAGTTCGATGACGAGGTTGGTCGACGCGATCTCGAACGCCATCGCCGCCGTGAAGTTCGCGCCCTTGCGGAACAGGGAGCGGGCGAGGGCCACGGCGGCGTAGGAGCAGGACGAGGAGGCGGCGCCCAGGCCGGCGGCGAGGGCGAGCGTACGGGGGCGGTCGTCGCCGAGGAGCCGGACGACGGTCGATCTGCGGACGACGGCCTGGACGACGGCGGAGAGTGTGAAGCCGAGGATCAGGGCCCAGGTGACCTCCCAGGCCATCGACCCGGCGATGGCCAGCGCGTGCCCGATCGCTTCCAGCGGCTGTGCGGCCTCCATGGTCGTCCTGTGCCCTCCGTCGCCCCGCCGGCCGGGTGTCGGGACCGACTATCCCCCAGGGGGTATGCCAGACACAGCACGCGCAGCCGGACGGCCCCGCCGGTGTGTCGGCGTTCGGGTCGCTGTCGGTGTCGGCATCGGGGTCTGCTCACGTCGGAGCGGTTCGTTACGGGAGGACCGCCGGGGGGTTCAGGCGGGTGAAAGGCTGCTGGCGTTCGTACGGGAAGTACGGGTACGGGGCCGCCTTGGCGCTGGCCTCGTTCAGGCGGGTCAGTTGGTCGGGGGTCAGGGTCCAGCCGATCGCGCCGATGTTCTCGCGGAGTTGGGCCTCGTCCCGCGCGCCGATGATCACCGAGGACACCGTCGGGCGCCGGAGCAGCCAGTTGATGGCGATCTGCGGGACCGTCCGGCCGGTCTCCTCCGCGATCTCGTCCAGCACATCGACCACGCGGTACAGATGGTCGTCCGCGACGGGCGGCCCGTACTCCGCCGTACGGTGCAGCCGGCTACCGGCGGGCAGCGGCCGGCCCCGGCGTACCTTGCCGGTGAGGCGGCCCCATCCGAGCGGGCTCCAGACCAGCGCGCCGACCCCCTGGTCGAGGCCGAGCGGCATCAGCTCCCACTCGTAGTCACGGCCGACGAGGGAGTAGTACACCTGGTGCGCCACATACCGTGGATACCCGTGCCGGTCCGCCGCCGCCAGCGACTTCATCAGGTGCCAGCCCGAGAAGTTGGACACCCCGGTGTACCGGATCTTCCCCGCCCGTACGAGCTGGTCCAGCGTGGACAGCACCTCCTCCACCGGCGTCGCCGCGTCGAAGGCGTGCATCTGGAACAGGTCGATGTAGTCGGTTCCGAGGCGGCGCAGCGCGTCGTCCGTGGCGCGGATCAGGCGCGAGCGCGACGAACCGGCGTCGCCGGGCCCTTCGCCCATCGGCAGGCTCGTCTTGGTCGAGATGAGGATCTGGTCGCGGCGGCCCTTGATCGCCTCGCCGAGCACCTCTTCCGACGCGCCCGCCGAGTACACGTCCGCCGTGTCGAACATCGTGATGCCCGCTTCCAGGCAGATGTCCACCATGCGCCGCGCCTCGGCCGCGTCCGTACTGCCCCACGCCCCGAACAGCGGCCCCTGCCCGCCGAAGGTGCCCGCCCCGAAACTCAGCGCGGGCACCTTGAGCCCCGACGCCCCCAACTGCCGGTATTCCATGTGCTCCGTGTGCTCCGTGTGCTCCGTGTGCTCCATGGCCGCATCACCCCTCGCCTATTAACGGGAAACAGGTTCCCTTAAGATGGCTTCAACGTAGCAGAGGTCCGCGAACTAATGGAACAGGAGACCCGTTATGGAGGTCCCCATCGACTCGGACGGCTCGGTGCCCGGCACCCTGCGGCCGGGCGGACGTACGGCCCGCGTCCGCACCGCCGTCCTCCGCGCCGCCGGCGACACCCTGGCCGAACACGGCTTCGCCCAGCTCGACCTCGCCGACGTCGCGCGCCGTGCCGACGTCGGCAAGACGACGGTGTACCGCCGCTGGGGCACGGTGGCGGGGCTCGTCGCCGATCTGCTGACGGACATGGCCGAGCAGTCGCTGCCGCGTACGGAGACGGGGTCGCTGCTCGGTGATCTGGAGGCCAACGCCGAACTGGTGCGGCGCGCCCTGGCCGACCCCCGCCAAGGGGCACTGTTCAAGGCGGTCATCGCGGCGGCCACGACCGACCCCAGAACGGCCGCGTCACTGCACCGCTTCTACGAGGTACGGGTCGCGGAGTGGGCACCCTGCGTCCAACAGGCCGTCGCCCGGGGCGAGATCCCCGAGGGCACCGACCCCCACGAGGTCATTCGCGCCGTCTCGGCCCCCCTCTACTACCGCCTGCTGACGACGGCCGCCCCCCTTGACTCCGACACGGCCAGGCGGGCCGCGCGGGGAGCGGCCGAGGCGGCCCGTGCCGGGGTGTACGTGCCCTCAGTGCCCTCAGTGGACTCAGTGCCCTCAGTGGCGGCCTCAGCCGAAGAGTGACACCCCCGCTCCCCACACCGCGCAGGCCACCGCCCCCGCCGCCAGCGCCTCCGCCGGGAGTGAGCGGGTGTACTGCCAGGTGAGCGGTGTGCGGTTTGTCGGGGCGCCGGGGGTGCGGGTGTGGGTTCGGGTGGCGTCTTCGAAGACTGCTGAGAAGTTGTACAGGGCGTCCCAGAGGGAGTTGTCCAGGAGATAGAAGTCCACGTCCTCTCCTCCGTGGGTGCGGAGGGTCAGCGCCTGGCGCCAGGATTCCCGGTGCAGGCGGCGGACCGCCGTGCACTCCACCGTCACCTGGCGCCATACGCCGACCCGCACGATCTCCCCCGGCCGCAGCACCACCCTGATGAGGGAGAACCGCCAGGCGACGGATCCGCACGCCAGCAGTACCGCAGCCGCCAGCGGGCGTTCCCCGTCCGTGAGGTCGAGCGCCGAGGAGTCGAGGACCACGTAGACCGCCGCGCCGACCGCACCGCAGGCCAGGGCGCGCAGCACGCCGACGCGGAGCCAACGGGCCAGCTTGATTTCCCCCCGGCGGTTCGGCCGGTACCGCCGTACCCGTCTGACCAGCGGCGTAGCCGGCCCGTACCAGTCCGACAGGCCCGCCTCCCACAATCCGAGTGCCATGGCCCCGACCGTACGTCAGCCGGTCACCTTCGTACGGCGGACCGCCCACCAGGTCAGGGCGAGACAGAGGGCCGCCAGAATCAATGAACTGCCTGCCTCGATCAGGTGGAAGGTGCCAAGGCGCGAGCCCGGCTGGTACTCGATCAGGTTGCCGAGGATGTGGTGGTCGGTCAGGCAGTCACCCAGCGGGTCCGTGGCACCTCGACCCGGCGGCATCGGGCACCACTCGCCCAGCACCTGGGCCACGTCGTGATGCCCGCCCGACGCGTCGACGAAGGTCGTGGAGCCGCGGTTCATGATCAAGGCGTTGCTGCCCGGGGCCAGTTCGGCCGGCCCGGGAGTGTCCGCGCCGAATCCGCGCAGCACCGTCAGCGGGGTCATGAAGGTCGGGCGCAGGTTCTCCATGAGCAGGTTGCGCCCGATGAACAGGGCGAGTACCAGACCGAACGCCGTCGTCGTACGCCGGGTGAGCGCCCCGGCCGCCGCGCCCAGCGCGAACCACGCCACCGCCAGCGTGAGCGGCAGCCAGCCGGTGGCCTGGAAGTAGATGCCCTCGAACAGGCTGTCACCGGTCCCTACGTGGGCCTCCTGCGCGAGCGCGTTGCCCACCACGCAGCCGGTGCCGGTGAGTACGGCCGCCAGACCGCCGAGCACGGCCAGCTTCCCGAACAGCCAGCGCGTCGGACTGACGTCCTGGGACCAGGCCAGGGCGAGGGTGCGCTGCTCGTGCTCACGGGCGAGCAGCGGAGCGCCCCAGAACAACCCGAGGATCAGGGGGAGGAAGGTAAGCGCGGACAGCGCGTACCCGGCCTGCGCGAGCGGGCCGAAGTCACTCGTCAACTGGCCTTCCTGAAGCGACCCTTGGGCACAGATCGTGTTGCCGCACTGGTCGACCAGATCGCTGATCCGGTAGTACGTCACCAGCATCCAGCCGATGAGTACGACGGTCAGCGCGACGGCGGCCACGATCGTGCCCCGGTGCTGACGCCACGTCAGCCACACCAGGTCGGCGAACCGGGCGCCTCCGCGCGGTGCCTTGACCGGACCGGACGCCTCGGGCACGTCGGACGCCTTGGACGCCTTGGACGTGAGAATTCCGGTCATCACACCGCCTCCAGAGATACCGGGCTCTGTCCCGCCGGGTCCTGTCCCACCGAGTTCCGCCCCTTGAGATACGCGAGGATCAGCTCCTCCAGCGTCGCGGGCTCGGCCCGCCAGCCCGGCGCCACCGTCGCCACCGCCGATCCGGTACCGGATCCGGCACCGGTCCTCGTACGGACCAGAAACGTCGACTGCCGCTCGGAATGCGTGGCCCGTACGACCTCACCCCCGCCCGGCGGCAACTCCGCGCGCGGTCCGGTGAGCCGGGCGTGCGTGGCGAGCAGTTCGTCCACGTCGCCGTCGAGGACCGACCGCCCCTTCGCGAGCAGCAGCAAGTAGTCGCCCACACCGTCGAGTTCGGCGACCACATGTGTGGACAGGATCACCGTCATCCCCGAGTCGGCGACCTCGGCGAGCACCTCGCCCATCACCTCGTGCCGCGCGAGCGGGTCGAGATTGGCGAGGGGTTCGTCCAGCAGCAGCAGCGACGGGCGGGCGCCGAGGGCCACGGCTAGCGCGACCTGCGCCTGCTGACCGCCGGACAGCTTCCCGCACGGCCGGTCGAGCGGAACGTCGAACCGCTCCAGCCAGGCCACCGCCCGCGCCTGGTCCCAGACCCGGTTGAGATGGCGCCCGAAGTCGAGCATGCCCGCGACCGTGAACCCCCGGTAGAGCGGCTTGTCCTGCGCGAGGAGCACCACCCGTACGTCGTCACCCCGCAGTTGCCCGCCCCGCAGCCGCCCGGCCGGTACGCCCCCCACCGTGATCTCGCCCTCGGTCTGCGGCAGCAGCCCGACCGCGATGGCCATCAGGGTTGACTTTCCGGCGCCGTTGGCCCCGGCCAGGGCGATCACCCGCTGTTCCGGGAGCGAGAAGTCGCAGTCCTTCAGGGCCCAGGTCCCCCGGTACCGCTTGCCCAGGCCGTGCGCCTCGATCGCGCTCACGCGCTTGCCCCCCTGCCCCGCTCCGTCACCGATGACTCGGCGACCACCGACCCGAACAGCGCCTGGATGTCCTCCCCTTCGAGCCCGGCCTCACGGGCCTCGGCGAGCCAGTTCGTCAGCCGCAGCCGCAGCCGCGCCATGGCGTGCGGGTCGGCCGAGCCGAGCGAACCGGAGACGAAGGTGCCGGCGCCCTGCCGTGCCTCGACAAGACCGGAGAGTTCCAGCTCCCGGTACGCCTTGAGCACGGTGCTCGGGTTCACCACGCAGGAGGCCACGACCTCGCGCACGGTGGGCAGTTGGTCGCCCGCGCGCAGCAGCCCGAGCCGCATCCCCTCACGCACTTGGCGCACCAACTGCGCGTAGGCCGGTTCGGCACCGCCCTTGTCCACATGGAAGTCGATCACATCGGTTCCCCCCTCGACGGAGATCGGTCGGAGATCGGTCGGAGACTGGCCGGTCCCTCAGGTCCGTCCTCGATTGTTCTGGTTATGTAGAACACTAGTCAAGTGGGCCGAAGCAATCCGCGAAGAACGGCCAGGGAGACCCGCCGGTGTACCCAGCACCACCCCAGAACCCGGTGTGTGGGCCCCATGTGCCGCCGCCCCCGCGTCCGTAGCGTCATCGGTGGGATCGAAAGGCGGTCCGGGGAAGGGACGATGACCATGTTTGGACGCGCACAAAAGGCGAGTACGGGCAGGCACGGTGCGCGGGGCGCCCGCGGCGGCGAGGCGCTGCGGCTCGTCAAGGTCAGCAAGGTCTACGGGACCGCCGAGAACGCCGTCACCGCCCTCGACGGAGTCACCCTCAGCCTGCCCGCCGGCAGTTTCACCGCCGTGATGGGCCCGTCCGGGTCCGGCAAGTCGACGCTGCTCCAGTGCGCCGCCGGGCTCGACCGGCCGGACAGCGGTCTGGTCGTGGTGGACGGCGAGGAGATGACCGGCGGCAGCGAGGCCGCGCTGACCAAGTTCCGGCGGCGCCGGATCGGGTTCGTGTTCCAGCAGTACAACCTGCTGCCGACGCTGACCGTGGCGCAGAACACCACGCTCCCGCTGAAGCTCGCGGGCCGCCGTACGGACCGGAACCGGGCCCGCGAGATCCTGACGCAGGTCGGTCTCGGCGACCGGCTCGGCCATCTGCCCGACGAACTCTCCGGCGGCCAACGCCAGCGCGTCGCGATCGCCCGCGCGCTGATCACCGAGCCCAGCGTGATCTTCGCCGACGAACCCACCGGCGCCCTCGACCTGCGCAGCGCCCGCGAGGTCCTGGGGCTGCTCCAGGAGACGGTACGAGTGCACGGGCGGACCGTCGTCATGGTGACGCACGACCCGGTCGCCGCCTCCTACGCCGACTCCGTGGTGTTCCTCGCCGACGGACGGCTCGCGGGCGAGATGACCTCACCGTCCGTGGACGACGTCGCGGAACGCCTCGCCCACCTCGGCGACACCATCGACACCGACAACACCCAAGGGCCGTCGCCCTACGCGACCGCCACAGCCCACGGCACCCACCACAACCTGCGGACGGGGGCCTGATCAGCCATGTTCTCGCTCGCCCTGCGCTCCGTACGGCACCGCCCCGGCCGCTTCCTCGCGACCCTGCTCGCCGCGTTCCTCGGCGCGACCATCACCATGACCTTCAACTCGCTGCACGACACCGCCGCCGGCGCGGGCGTCGACGACACCAGCGCCGAGACCCTCGGTCTCACCGGCGGTGTGGTCGGCGGCTACGGCACCCTCCTGGTGTTCTTCGCCATCGCGTCGACCCTGACCGTCAATGTCCGCCAGCGCGCCGACGAGATCCATCTGCTGCGCTGCACCGGCGCCACACCCGCGCAGATCAAGCGGATGGTCGTCGGTGAGGCGGCCGTCGTCGCGCTCGTCGGGACGCTCCTCGCGATGGGGCCCGCGCTGCTCGGCGGGCGGGCGCTGGTGGCGATGTTCCACGACACCGGGCAGGTCGCGGACTCCGTCCACCATGTCTTCGGGCCGATCGCCCTGCTCTCCGGGTTCTGGATCACGCTGCTCGCCTCGGTCGGCGCCGCGTTCCTCGCGGTGCGCCGGGCGACCCGGGCACAGGCAGGGGGGCGGGCGCCGCGCGGCCGGCTGCGGACCTTCGGCGGGGTCGCCGCGCTGGTCGGCGGTCTGGGCTGCCTGAGCGCGACGTTCGCGATCGACGCGACGGAACCCGCGCTGATGGCGGCCCCCGCGTACGGGTCGATCCTGCTGTCGCTCGGCTTCGCGGCCCTGTCGCCCGCACTGCTGCGGGGCCTGCTCGGCCTGTTCGGGCGGCCCCTCACGGTGTTCGGCGGCGCGAGCGGCTATCTCGCGGTGCACAACATGCGCCGCCGCGCGGCCCAGTTGGCGGGCATCCTGATGCCCCTGATCGTGTTCACCGGCGTGGCGACGGCGACCCTGTGCATGCAGGCCGTCGAGAACGACGCCCTCAAGGCGTCCGGGCTCACCAAGGACGTCGAGGCCAAGAACCTCGAAACCCTCAACCTCGTCGCCGTCGGCATCATCGTCGTCTTCGCCTGCGTGATGCTGATCAACAGCCTGTACGCGGCCACCTCGTACCGCACCCGCGAGTTCGGCGGTCAGCGGCTCGCGGGCGCCACCCCCGGGCAGGTACTCGGAACGGTCGGCGCGGAAGGGCTCGTCCTCACCCTGACCGGGCTGTTCTTCGGGACGGTGGCCGGGCTCGCGGGGATCGTGCCGTTCGCGCTGGTCCGCACCGACGGCGACACCGTACTGCCGGACCAGTTGCCGGTGATCTGGCTCGGGATCTCGGCGATGGCCGCCGTGGCGACCCTGGTCACCAGCCTGGCGACGACCCGCCGCACCCTGCGGATCCCGGCGGTCATGGCGGTCACGGCACCGGTCTGAGCGGGCGCCGACCGCCCCGCTCAGAAATAATTCCAAGAAATCTGAGAAATGTGTACGGACGCTGTCGAGGACGGGTCACCGGCTCCGACGTCCCCTGTGAGAGTCGCCCAAGAACGCGGCTACGAACAGCGAACACCTAAGGAGTACGTCATGAAGTACCTGGTGATGGTCCTCGGCACACAGGCGGACTACGAGGCCATGCGCGGCAACGCGTCGGCGACCAGCCCGGTCTGGACCGAGAAGGACATGACGGCGATGATGGCCCACATGGGTGAGATCAACAACGACCTCGCCGAGTCCGGCGAACTGGTCGACGCCAACGGTCTCGCCGAGCCCGCCCACGTCCGGCACGTCAGCGCGGGCAAGGACGGCCGGCCCGTGATCACCGACGGCCCCTACGGCGAGACGAAGGAAGTACTCGCCGGATACTGGGTCCTGGACTGCGCGAGCCTGGACCGGGTCACGGAGATCGCCGCCCGGGTGGCCGCGTGCCCGCAGCCGGACGGTGTGCCGGAGCACCCCGTGGTCATCCAGCCCATCCTCGGCACCGGAGGAGATGTGTGACACCCGCTCAGGGGCGCCCGTCCCAGCACCGCCCGGCTCAGGGAAGCCACGGCCAGGGACGTCCGCCCACCGTCGAGGACCTGCTGCGCCTGCACGCGCCGCAGGTCCTCGGCGCGCTGGTGCGCCGGTACGGGCACTTCGACCTCGCCGAGGACTCCGTACAGGAGGCGCTGCTCGCCGCCGCCGGGCAGTGGCCCGAGTCCGGGGTGCCGGACAATCCGCGGGGCTGGCTGATCAAGGTCGCGTCGCGGCGGCTCACCGATCTGCTGCGCGCCGACGAGGCGCGGCGGCGCCGCGAGGAGACCGCCGCGCGGCTCGCGCCACGGGACGCGTTCACGGCTCCGCCGCCCGGCGAGGACCGCGCGCCCTCCGCCGACGACACACTCACGCTGCTCTTCCTCTGCTGCCATCCCGAACTGCCGCCCGCCGCGCAGATCGCGCTCACCTTGCGCGCCGTCGGCGGTCTGACCACCGCGGAGATCGCGCGCGCCCATCTGGTGCCGGAGGCGACGATGGCGCAGCGCGTCAGCCGCGCCAAGCAGAAGATCCGCGGCCTGCCGTTCCGGCAGCCGGGCCCCGGCGAACGCGACCAGCGCCTCGCCGCCGTGCTCCAGGTCCTCTACCTGATCTTCAACGAGGGCTACACGGCCACCTCCGGACGCCTGCTGCACCGCGCCGATCTCGCCGCCGAGGCGATCCGGCTGACCCGCGCGGTACGCGCCCTGCTGCCGTCCGACGGCGCGGTGACCGGACTGCTCGCGCTGATGCTCCTGACCGACGCCCGCCGGGCCGCCCGTACCGGACCGCACGGCGAACTCGTCCCGCTCGACGAGCAGGACCGCGACCTGTGGGACCGCACGGCCGTCGAGGAGGGCACCACGCTGGTCGAGGAGTCCCTCGGCCAACGCCCCGTCGGCGCCTACCAGTTGCAGGCCGCCATCGCCGCCCTGCACGACGAGGCGAAGACCCCCGACGCCACCGACTGGCCGCAGATCCTCGCCCTGTACGACCTGCTCGTCACCGTGGCGCCCGAGCCGATGGCCGAGCTGGGCCGCGCGGTCGCCGTCGCCATGGTGCACGGGCCCGAGGCCGGACTCGCCCAGGTCGCGGCCCTGGAGGACCGGTTGAGCGGCCACCACCGTCTCGACGCGGTACGGGCCCATCTCCTGGAACGGTCCGGCGACCTAGCCGGAGCCCGCGCCGCGTACCGGGCAGCGGCGGGGCGCACCCTGAGCGAGCCGGAGATCCAGTACCTGCGGATGCGCGCGGCCCGCCTTACCGATCGATGACATGACGGCCGGGGTACGGGTGCCGGAGGCCCGGCACGCCTAGCGTTCGGGTATGCGTGTACTGGTCACCGGCGGTGCCGGGTTCATCGGGTCATGGATCGTCGAGGCGCTGACGGCGCGCGGGCACGAACCGGTCGTATACGACGCCCTGCTCCCGGCGGCACACCCCGCACCACCCCCCGCACCGTCCGGCATCCGGTGGATCGTCGCCGACGTCCGCGACACCGACACGCTCGCGGAAGCCCTCACCGGGGTCGACGCCGTCTGCCACCAGGCCGCGATGGTCGGCCTCGGCACGGGCTTCGCGGACGCACCCGCCTACGTCGGCGCCAACGACCTCGGTACGGCGGTCCTCCTCACCGGGATGGCGAACGCCGGGGTACGCCGGCTCGTCCTCGCCGGTTCGATGGTGGTGTACGGCGAGGGCCGCTACTACTGCGGGCGCCACGGCACCGTACGGCCGGGCCCGCGCGCCGAACTCGACCTGGCGGCGGGCCACTTCGAGCCGACCTGCCCGCTGTGCGGCGAGGACCTGACGCCCGGCCTGGTGGACGAGGACGCCCCGGCCGACCCGCGCAATGTGTACGCCACCACCAAACTCGCCCAGGAACACCTCGCCGCGACCTGGGCCCGCGACACCGGCTCCACCGCGATCTCGCTCCGCTACCACAACGTCTACGGCCCCCGGATGCCCCGCGACACCCCCTACGCGGGCGTCGCCTCCTTCTTCCGCTCGGCCCTGGAACACGGCGAGCCCCCACGCGTCTTCGAGGACGGCGCCCAACGCCGCGACTTCATCGAGGTACGAGACGTCGCCACCGCCAACACGACAGCCCTACAACTCCCCCGCCCCAAGGGCACGTTCCGCCCGTACAACATCGGCACAGGCACCCCGAAAACGGTAGGAGACCTGGCCCAGTCTTTGTCCAAGGCAACGGGAGGCCCACTTCCCGTGGTGACGGGCGAGTACCGCCTGGGGGATGTCCGCCACATCACGGCGGATTCAACGAGAGCGCGGAAGGAAATGGGGTGGGAGGCGGAGGTGGGGTTCGAGGAGGGGGTACAGACCTTCGCCACCGCGAAGTTGAGGTAACCCGCCCCGTTGTGGGCAGGTGTCCCGCAGGGCGGGACGGGTGGGCACAACCCCACGTACCGCCCACCCGGAAGGTCACGCCGGCGCAGCCAACGGCAACAGCACCTCGAACCGACACCCGCCAACAACATTCCGCACAGAAGCCCGCCCCTGATGAGCCTCAACAATCCCCCGAACAATCGCGAGCCCAAGCCCCGCCCCAGCCGGAGGCGTCCTCGCTGAGGTCCCCCTCCACCCCGTATCGAACACCCGCCCCAAATCCGCCTCCGGAATCCCCCCGCACCCATCCGTCACCGACACCACGACCCCCTCCCCGTCCCGCCACGCGGCGACCGCCACGGTCCCATCGGCCGGCGTCCGCCGAATCGCGTTGACCAGGAGGTTCCCCAGCACCCGGCTCATCTCCTTCCCGTCGACGTCGACGGGCACCGCGTCGATCCGGTCACCGATGAGCCGTACCCCGTGCTCCCGGGCAAGCGCGTCCGCCCCGGCGATGGCGTCGCCGACGAGGTCGTACACGGACATCCGCGAGGGCGTGAGGGCGAGCGCGCCCGCGTGGATACGGGAGAGTTCGAAGAGGTCGCCGACCATGTCGTTGAGGCGTTCGACCTCGGTACGGATCTGGCGGAGGTAGCGGTCGGGGTCGGCGGCCATGCCGTCCTCCAACGCCTCGGACATGGCGCGCAGTCCGGCGAGCGGGGTGCGCAGGTCGTGCGAGATCCAGGCGACGAGTTCGCGCCGGGAGGTCTCCAGGGCGCGTTCGCGGTCGCGGGACGCGGCGAGTTTGCGGCTGGTCACTTCCAACTCGCATGCGAGTGCGGTGAGTTCGGCCGTGGCCGCGATGTCGGGGGCGGCGAAGCTGCCGCCGTCGCCGAAGGAGCGGGCGGCGAGGGTGAGGGCGCGGCTGCGGGCCACCACCCAGCGGCCGAGGAGCAGCGCCGTCGCGAGCGACACCACGGCGGCCATCGCGACGACCGTCGTCACCACGGTCAGGTCGTGCGGGGAAAGGAACATCGCCCAGGCCACCGCGAGCGTGCCCGCGAGCATCGCCGTCACGGCGACCGCGCTGACGACGGTCAGGGAGACCGTGAGGGAACGGTGGCGGAGCAGGAGCAGAGCCGCCGCGCCGAGCAGTCCGGCCGCCGCCGCGCCCAGGAAGGCGAACAGGGCCATCAGGAGTACGTCGTACACGGAACCCTTCCCCTCGGTCGGTGTCGAGTCAGTGGGTGTCGAATCAGCCGGTGTCGAGCCGGTACCCCACGCCCCACACCGTCCTGATCAACCGGGGTCGCGCCGGGTCGTCCTCGATCTTGCCGCGCAGCCTGCGGATGTGGACGGTGACCGTCGACAGGTCGCCGAAGTCCCAGCCCCACACGTCCCGCATGAGTTCCTCGCGCCCGAACGCCCGCCCGGGGTACCGCAGGAAGTGGGCGAGGAGGTCGAACTCCCGTACCGTCAGGGCGAGTCCGGTGCCGTTCTTGGTGACGGTACGGCCCGCCGGGTCGAGGGTGAGTCCGGCCGCGCCGATCGGTGCCCCGGGAGGGTGGGGGCCGGCGAGTGCGCGGCTGCGGCGGAGTACCGACTCGACGCGCAGGACGAGTTCGCGGGGGCTGAACGGCTTGGTGACGTAGTCGTCGGCGCCGACTTCCAGGCCGAGGATACGGTCGTCCTCGTCGCCCCGGGCGGTGAGCATGATGACGGGCACCGGGCCCTGCGCGCGCAGTCTGCGGCAGACCTCCAGACCGTCCATGCCCGGCAGCATCAGGTCGAGGACGACCAGGTCGGGGCGGTGCGCGGTGGCCTGCGCGAGGGCGTTCGGACCGTCGGGCGCGTGGTCCACGGTGTGACCGGCGCGGGTGAGATAGCCGGAGACGACCTCCGCGACGGTGGGGTCGTCGTCCACGACGAGGACGCGGGCCGGTACGGGTTGCTTCTCCATGCGGTGCTCCGTGCGCTGTGCCGTTCGCTGCTCCATGCGGTGCTCCATGCGCTGTTCCGTGCGCTGCTCCATGCGTTCAGCGTCGCACCGCGCCGGACGGGGCGGCGCCCCGGTGGCCGTGGCGGGGCCGGGTGTCCTTGTTTCGTAAGGTCGCCAAGCCCGCTATGCCCCTTTTGCTCTCGTAAGGTAAGGGGCGTGAACTTCCCCACGTACCAGGCCGTAGACCTCGTACTGCCGTGCCTGAACGAGGCCGCCGCGCTGCCCTGGGTGCTGGCCCGGCTTCCCGCCGGATGGCGCGCCGTCGTCGTCGACAACGGATCGACGGACGGCTCCGCCGAGGTCGCCCGCGCCCTCGGCGCGACCGTCGTACACGAACCCGTGCGCGGATTCGGCGCCGCCTGCCACGCGGGTCTGGAAGCGGCCGACGCCCCGCTCGTCTGCTTCTGCGACTGCGACGGCTCGCTCGACCCCCGGGAGGCCGTGCCCTTCGCCGAACGGGTCGCGGAAGGACACGCGGAACTCGTCCTCGGCCGGCGCCGCCCGCAACTCCGGGGCGCCTGGCCGCCGCACGCCCGCGCGGGCAACCTCGCGCTCGCCCGGATGCTCCGGCGCCGTACCGGCCTCGCCCTGCACGACCTCGGACCGCTGCGGGTCGCCCGGCGCGAGGCACTGACCGGACTCGCCCTCACCGACCGGCGCAGCGGCTATCCGCTGGAGATGGTGGTACGGGCCGCCGACGCGGGCTGGCGGATCGAGGAGTACGACGTGCCGTACCTGCCGCGCACCGGCCGCTCCAAGGTCACCGGCACCTGGCGCGGCACCTGGCACGCGGTCCGTGACATGCGCCGGGTCCTGACCGAACCGCCGCGCGCCGTGCCGTCCGGGACGGGGGCCACGTCCCGGTGACCACCCTGCTCGTACTGGCGAAAGAGCCCCTCCCCGGCCGCGTGAAGACCCGGCTGACCCCACCCTTCACACCCGCCGAGGCCGCCGCGCTGGCCGAGGCCGCGCTGCGCGACACGCTCGCCGTGGTGTGCGCGGCGCCCGCCGCCCGCCGGGTGCTGGTACTCGACGGGACGCCGGGCCCCTGGCTGCCCGCCGGGATCGAGGTCGTACCGCAGTGCGGCGGCGGCCTGGACGAACGGCTCGCCGCCGCCTTCGCCGGCTGTACGGGACCCACGCTGCTCGTCGGCATGGACACCCCGCAGATCACACCCACGCTGCTCGCCCCCGTGCTCGACCCGGCAGCCTGGCAGGGCACCGACGCATGGTTCGGCCCGGCCGAGGACGGGGGTTTCTGGGCCCTGGGCCTGGCGGTACCCGACCCGGCGCTGCTCCGTGGCGTCCCGATGTCGACTCCGGCCACGGGCGCCGCCCAGTACGCCCGGCTCACCGGCGCGGGCCTGCGCGTACGGGACCTGCCGCGGCTGCGGGACGTGGACACGGCCGCCGACGCCACGCGGGTCGCCGCGCTCTGTCCCGGCACGCACTTCGCGTCCACCCTGTCCCGCCTGTCCGGGACGACGGTCCGATGACGGCCGGGGGTGCCCGATGAGCACCGCTCAGGAGAGTCGCCCTCCCACCTGGTGCGGCGACCCGTACGCGGATGCCCTGCGGGCCGGGCACGGGCCGCTGTATCTGCGGCGGGGGGACGGGTGGCTGTTGCCGCTCGACGTGGAGCGGTGGTGTGCGGTGGCCGACGCGGCGGATCTGTCGGCGCTGCGGCACTGCGAGGGCGCCGTACTAGACATCGGGTGCGGGCCCGGTCGGCTGGTCGCGGCGCTGGCCGCGCGGGGGCACCGCGCGCTCGGGGTCGACGTCAGCGCGGAGGCCGTCGCGCACACGGTCCGCGTCGGCGGGCAGGCCCTGCGCCGCTCGGTGTTCGAGCCGCTGCCGGGCGAGGGCCGCTGGGACACCGCGCTGCTCATCGACGGCAACATCGGCATCGGCGGCGACCCGCCCGCGCTCCTCGAACGGGTCACCCAACTCCTCGTCCCCGGCGGCCTGTTGCTCGCGGAGACGGCACCGGTCGACATCGATGAGCGGGTGAGTGTACGGATCGATGACGGACTCGGCAGGGTCGCCCCCGACGGCACCTTCCCCTGGGCCCGGATCGGTACCCGCGCCCTGCTGCGGCACGCGCGCCGCACCGGTTGGCGCCCGATCGCTCAGTGGTCCGCCGGCGACCGCCCTTTCGTTGCCCTGCGCCGCCGTACCGACGCGCCCACGGCCGCGCCCAGCGCCGGTCCCGTACGGACAAGCAGCCACAGCGCCGACAGCGCGAACAGCGCGGCCGTGATCAGCAACCAGCGGCCCAGGAACACGTCCACCGGCAGCCCGGTCGCCGCCTCGTAGTGGTCGCGCGCGTGGCGGGTGATCAGCGGCCACCACACCAGCAGGAGCAGCACGGAGAGCATCGCGGGGACGCGGAGGTGGTTGACGACGCCCGGGACGGCCGGGGTCGCGGCGGCCGGCACCGCCCGCGTCAGCGCCCGGTCCGCGAGCCCGTACAGCGGTACGAGGACCAGGTCGTGCAGCAGTGCCGCGCCCACGAACCAGAGGGCGACGCCGAACCAGTTCCCGGCGAGCAGCCGTACCCCCGCATAGCCCGCGAGGGCGAACGAGGCGGCGAGGAACAGGAGTTGCCAGGGGGACTCGCCGTACCAGCGACGGTAGTGGCGGGCGAAGGCGCCGGCGGTCCCGGCGACGAGGCGCGCGCAGCGCGCACGCAGGGCGGCGGCCCGCTCCTTCATGGTGCCTTGTGGGCTCACAGCGTCTCGAACCTCATCCGTGTCACCCATTTCGTGTTCATGACGCCGGGGGCCGCCGGGACGATCACGCGGGCCGGGTAGCCGTGGTCGAGCGTCAGGTCGTACCCGTTCACGCGCAGCGCCAACAGGGAGCGTTCGTCGCGTACTTGATGTGCCGTCAGACCGGCGGCGCGGAAGGCACCGGCGCGTTGCAGGGACTCCACGAAGACGTCGGGCGCGGGGGTGTGCGCGTAGCCGACGAGGGCGGCGAGGTCTCTGAGGCGTACGCCGGTCCAGTGCTGGTTGTCCGTCGACCAGCCCTCGACGCAGGCGATCGGCAGTGCGGCGGTGTGCTGTGGCATGCCGAGGAGGTCGGCGCGGGTGAGGACCACGCGCCCGCCGGGACCGTCGACGGTCAGCCGCCAGTTGTCGCCGGTCTCGTCCGCGCCGACCCCCACCGACGCCGCCGTCTTGTTGACCTGGAAACCGCCGCCGGGCGCCTGCCGTGGCTCGGGGCCGCCGTGCGGGGCGAGCAGCGCGGTACGGCGCAGGGAGCCGCCGATACTTTGTCCCGCCGAGGTGACCAGTATCAGCAGGGAGCCCGCACCGACGACACCGAGCGCGCCGCGCCGCGAAAGGGTGGCCGGAAGCGGATCGGGTGAAACCAACTCCCTTTCGTTGGACCGCAGTTCACCGCTGCGCAGCACCCGGAAGGCCATCGGGGCGCGCAACGCGACATGGACGACGAATCCGGCCAGGAACACCCAGGCGCCGTAGAAGTGGAGGGGGTAGAAGGAGCCGGGGAAGAGGTAGTCGAGCTGGATGTTGAGCACGCCCGTCGCGAACTCGAAGAGGACTCCGCCGACGAGGAGCAGCAGCGAGATCCGCTCCAGGGCGTGGCCGACCGAACGGGCCGGGGGCAGCGCGAACAGCTTCGGCACGACCGACCACAGCTTCGCGAGCAGCACCGGGATCAGCACCAGCCCGAGCGTGACGTGCACGCCCTGCGTGAGCCGGTAGAGCCAGTACGGGTTGGTGGGCCACTCGAAGAGATAGAACCCGAGCAGGCCCTTGTCCGGGGTCTGGTCGTTGACCGGCGTCAGGTTCGGGTTGTACGCGGCGTACGACACGAGCCCCGTGACGGACACGACGGTGATCCCGACGAGCAGCACCACCCCGAGCAGCGAGGTGAACCAGGGCCCGCGGAGGGGGCTGCGCCAGAAGGCGGGGGAGGTGGGGGAACGGGGCGAGGAGAGGGCGGAGGAGAGGGGGGCGAGCAGGGCGGTTCCCCGGCGGGACCTTTCCGGACCCGAACGCCGGACGTCGTCGTCATCGACCATGCCCCGAAGGTAAGCGGCGAACACGGCCCGAACCGTGACACGACGCATGACGAAAGGCTGACGTCAGGTGCCGACGCATCAGGTGTCTCTTGAGCGACGGGCCAGGAGCTTGCCCAGTTCCCACGCGAGCAGGAGCGCGAGGGCGGCCAGCAGCGCCCAGCCGAACTGCCGCGCGTTGATCTGGGTCGTTCCGAGGATGCGGCGGAAGCCGTCCATCTGGGTCACCAGGACCGCGAGTACGAACTGGGCCAGTGCCACCCAGTTCATCTGCCTGCTGTCGAATGTGGACGTCGTCAGCACCGATTCCGTCTCGCTGCGGCATTCGAACGCGGCCACGATCAGACAGAGGGCGAAGGCGGTGAACGCGATCGACTGACCGGTCTCAATACTGTCGAAGTGGGCCTGACCGAGCTTGATCAGTCCGAGCAGGAGGGCGGTGATCGCCAGTCCGCCGATTCCGACCGTGACCAGTACGGGCCGGGTGAGGACGGACTCTCCTCGTGGACGCGGCCTGCGGCGCATGAGCCCGGGGCTCTCCCGGTCGAAGCCGAGCGCGAAGCCGAAGGAGGCGTTGACCACGAAGTGGATCCACAGCACCTGCGGCGGGGTGAAGGGCTCACCGGCGGCGATGTTGAAGACGGTGGCCCCGAGGAAGGTCAGGACAAAGGTGACGAGCAGGAGCAGTACGAAACGGATGTACTTGGTGAGGTTGTCGTAGATTCTGCGGCCCTGCTCCACGGCGTAGACGATGGTGGCGAAGCGGTCGTCGGAGAGGATCATGCGTCCGGCGTTCTTCGCCACGTCCGTGCCGCTGCCCATGGCGATACCGATGTCGGCGGCTTTGATGGCGGGCGCGTCGTTGACGCCGTCCCCGGTCATCGCCACGACCTCGCCCTTCTTCTTGAGGGTGTCGGCGAGCAGCACCTTGTGCTCCGGCGCGACGCGGCCCACCACACCGATGCCGTCGATGCGGGCGAGCTGCTCGTCCTCGGTCATGGCGGCGAAGTCGGCGCCGAGGATCGCCTCGCCGGGGATGCCGAGCCGCCGGGCGATCGCCGCGCCGGTGGTGACGTCGTCACCGGTCACCATGCGGACCCGGATGTGCCCCGCCTGGGCGGCGGCCACGGCTGCCTTGGCGTCCTCGCGGGGCGGATCGACCATGCCGACGAGGCTGGTCATCCGCAGCTCGGTGACGTACGCGAGCAGGTCGCCGTCAGGATCGAAGCCGGCCGGGTCCAGATCACGGGTGGCCGCGGCCATCACCCGGCGCCCCTCGCCGCCCATCCGCTGGGTCTGTGCCTCGGCGCGCGCGATCAGTTCGTCGTCCCACGGGATGGTCTCGCCCGCCGCGAGCGCGGTGGCGGCCCGCGCCACCACCGCCGGGACCGCGCCTTTGACGAAGCATCGGACGACCCGCTGCCCGGAGGCATCAACCGCTTGGTTGAAGGTGGCCATGAGCTTGTAGTCCGGGTCGAACGGCAGCGTGGCGAGCCGGGGGAGGCTCTCCCGGGTGGCGTCGACGTCCAGCCCGGCCTTGTGCGCGAGCACCAGCAGCGCGCCCTCGGTGGGATCGCCCACCACCTCGCCGTCCACCAGCTTCGCGTCGCTGGCCACCACGTACGGCAGGATCGCCTCCTCGATGCCCGCGGAGGACCCCGCGGCATGGTGGATCCTCCCGTCGAGCCCGTAGCCCGTGCCCGAGACGGTGTACTGGTCCGTGGGACTCACGACTTCGACGGCGGTCATCTGGTTCATGGTCAGGGTGCCGGTCTTGTCCGAGTTGATCGCCGAGGTGAACGCGAGGGTCTCGACGGACGGCAGTTCTTTGACGATGGCGTTCCGTTTTGCCAGGTTGAGGCTGCCGACGGACAGGATCGCCTGGGTCACGGTCGGCAGGGCTTCGGGGATGGCGGCGATGGCCAGCGAGACCGCGCTGACGAACAGGACGTCCCAAGCCTGGTCCCGTTGCCGTCCCAGGGCGAACATCACGATCATGGTCAGGGCCGCCGCCCCGGTGATCCACAGCGTCAGGGTGTCGAGCTCCTTGGTGAGCGGCGGTACTTCCCTCTCGGTGGCCGACAGCATCCCGGAGATCCTGCCGACCTCGGTTGCGGCACCGGTCGCGGTGACGACGAGCACGCCGCTGCCATGTGTGACCGGGGTGTTCATGAACGCCATGTTCGTCCGGTCGCCGGGCGCCGGACGGGCGCCCGACAACGTGCCGGCGTCCTTCGCGGCGGGAACGCTCTCGCCGGTGAGTGCCGACTCGTCGATCTGTAAGGCACTGGCCTCGATGATGCGTCCGTCCGCCGCCACCTGGTCACCGGCGGCAATGAGCACGATGTCGCCGACGACGAGCTGCTCGGCGGGGATCTCGGCCTCCGTGCCGTCCCTGCGTACCCGTGCCGTCGCCTTCATCATCGACTGCAGCGCGTTCATCGCGCTCTCGGCCTTGCCCTCCTGGTGCAGGCCCACGACGGCGTTCAGCAGGGTCAGGACGATCAGCAGGACTGCGGTGGTCCACTGCTGGATGAGCAGCGAGACGACCGCCGCGGCCACGAGGACGATCTGCATGTAACTGCGGTACTGCGCGAGGAATCGGTGCCAGGCCGGAGGCCGCTTCTCCTCGGGAAGTGAATTCGGGCCGTGCGCTTCCAGAAGTTGCGCGGCCCGTGCTGCGGAGAGACCGAACGCCGGATCTACGCCGAAAGCCGTTACGACCTCCTCGGGAGTGCGCGTGTACCAGCCGTCCTCCGAAGCCCGAGGCTGTTCTCCCACGGAATTCGAACGCACCGTCATCGCTCTGCCTCCGATCCGTGGCCGCGGATGCGTCCGGGCCGATCGCGCGCTGGTTCGACGGGTCTCAGCCGCGCTTCTTCCTGGCCGACGGATGCCGGTCGGCGTACGGATCGGCCGGTGCCCCGGCAGGGGCCTCCCGCTCCAGTTCCCGTTTGGTGACGAGCAGGTCCTTCCGTGCGGCCTTCCCCACGTCGGGGTACTGAGGGTCGATGTCCATCAGGGTGTGCACGAGGATCGCCGCCGAGCAGATCCGCTCGAACCACTTCCGGTCCGCCGGCACGACGTACCACGGCGCCCACTTCGTACTCGTGGCCGACAGCATCTCGGAGAACGCGTGCTGGTAGTCGTCCCACCGGCGCCGCTCCCGGACGTCGGCCGCGGAGAACTTCCAGTTCTTCTCCGGCCGGTCGATCCGCTTCAGGAAGCGGGTGCGCTGCTCCTCCTTGGACAGGTTCAGGAAGACCTTCACCACCTTGAACCCGTTGTCCGTGAGATAGCGCTCCCAGTGGTTGATCTCCCGGTAGCGCCGCTGCCAAATGTCCGGCCCGCGCGTGCTGTCCGGCAGCTTCTGCCGGACCAGGTTCTCGGGGTGCACTCGTACGACGAGGACCTCCTCGTAGTGCGAGCGGTTGAAGATGACGATCTCGCCGCGCGTGGGCAGGCGCTTGGCGTAGCGCCACAGGTAGTCGTGGTCGAGTTCCTCGGCGGAGGGCACCTTGAAGCTGCTGACCCGTACGCCCTGGGGATTGACGCCGCTCATCACATGGCGGATCGTCCCGTCCTTGCCACCGGCGTCGAGTGCCTGGAGACAGAGCAGGACGCCGTACGTGTCCTGGGCGGCCAGCCGCTCCTGGTACTCGGCAAGCAGAGACACCCCGGTCCGCAGCAGATCGACCCCCTCCCGCTTCTTCAGACCCGCCTTGTAGCGAGGATCGAAGTCCCGGTCAAGGCGCACCTTCGACCCCGGTTTCACGCGCAGGGGCGCGATGAAATCCGCGATGCGTTCGGCTCTCTCGTCCGACAGCACGATCAGTCCTTCCCTGGTCCGGGGTGAGCGCGGAGCGTCTCGGGGGCCGCTCCGCGGTCGACAGCCCGACCGGGAGCGGTGCGGCAGGCGGCACGGAGCACCCTCCGGGACCGGCGTTCGACCAGGACCGGGACGTCGGAAGTCTGTTCTTCGACCGTCATGGCCGCACGTGTCCCATCTCCCACGACCTCCAGACCGCAGAACCACACAACACATCCCGCCACAGCCGTGACAGGATTCCTCGCGCTCATTGTCTGTTCGCCCGGACAAGATCGCCCCCTGAGGCCGGGGGCAGGAACGCCGCCCTCGGCGAGGGTGAACCCAAGGCGTAGACCGAACGCCGACCAGTCGCCCGCCGGTGCGGAATCTGACCGTTCCGTGACGTGGGGGCGGGGAAGCGGTCGAATCGGGTGCTGCGCGCCTAGCGTTCCCCTGTGACTTCTGATTTGGGTGCGACCACACAGCACGGCACCGGCACCCGCGTACGTGAGGACGGGACCCGGTGGGATCTCGTCGCGGTCGGTGCCGCCGTGGTGCTTGTCGTCGGCGCCATCGTCGTGGGCGTCGCCATCGAGCGTGACCACGGCACCCTCTTCGTCGCCTGGCCGCCCCTCTTCGCGCGGTGGGATCCGCATGTCGGTCCCGGCACCCCCGCCGCCCTCGCCGTCGCCGCCGCCACCGTCGCGTACGGTCCCGGGCTGGCGGCACGGCTGCCGTGGCGGGCGCTGCTCGGGCTGGCCTGGGCGACGGCAATGGCGTGGACGTGGTCGCTGGCCCTGGTCGACGGCTGGCAGCGGGGCGTCGCGGGCCGACTCGCCAAGCACGACGAGTACCTGCCCACCATCGACCGCTTCCACGACATCGGCGCCACCCTCCGCGACTTCACGCACCACATCCTCAGCGGCTCGCCCGACCACTGGCCCACCCATGTCGCCGGACATCCGCCCGCCGCGATCCTCACCTTCGTCGGCCTGGACCGCGTCGGCCTCGGGGGCGGCGGCTGGGCGGCGGCCTGGGTGATCACGACCGGTACGTCGGCGGTCCTCGCGGTCCTCGTCACGGTACGGGCCCTCGCCGGCGAGGCGACCGCCCGCCGCGCCGCCCCCTTCCTGGCCCTCGCACCCCTCGCCGTATGGGTCGGCGTCTCCGCCGACGGGTGCTTCACGGGCGTCGCGGCCTGGTCCGTGGCCCTCCTCACGCTCGCCGCGACCCGCCGGGTACGGGCACCCTGGGCGGCGGCGTTCGGAGCGGGTCTCCTGTTCGGGCTCTCCGCGTACCTCTCGTACGGGCTGATCCTGTTCGTGGTGATCCTGGCGGCGGTCCTGGCGCTGACCCGTACGCTGCGGCCCGTGCCCTGGCTGCTCCTCGGGACGGCCCTGGTCACCGTCGCCTTCACCCTCGCCGGCTTCGACTGGTGGGAGGCGTACCGCCTCCTCGTCGACCGCTACCACGAGGGCGTCGGCGGCATCCGGCCCCAGTCCTACTGGATCTGGGCGAACCTGGCCTGCCAGGTGTTCGCGGTCGGCCTCGCGACGGTCGCCGGGCTGCGGCGGGCGGGCGCCCGGACCCCGCCGACGGTGGCACGGCTCCGACGGGGCCGGGACCGGACCCCGGACCGGCTGATCGGGCTCCTCGCCGTCGTCGCCGTGGCGCTGCTCGCGGCCGACGTGTCCGGGATGAGCAAGGCCGAGACCGAGCGGATCTGGCTGCCGTTCACCGTGTGGCTGCTCGCCGCCACCGCGCTGCTGCCCGCGCGGACACGGCGCGGGTGGCTCGCGGCGCAGGCGGTCCTGGCCCTGCTGGTGAACCATCTGCTGCTCACCGGTTGGTAGCCCCCGTAGCCCCGGTAGCCCCGGTAGCCCCGGTCCTGGCCGACCCCCGTCGACGGTCCCCTCACAGGAACGTCCCCTCACAGGAACGTCGCGCTCGCCGACACCGCCCCGTCCACATTCCGTACCGCGAACACCGTCGTGTCGTCCGCGAGGTGCCCGTTGCAGTGTTCGAGGGTCGCGTCGCGGACCAGCCGGACCAGGTGTTCGGGCAGGGCGGCGTCCGGGTCGGTCCGTACCGCCTCGGCCACCGTCGCGTTGAGCGGGAAGAACATGCCGTGCGTGTCCCGGGCCTCGGTCACCCCGTCGGTGACCAGGAGCAACGTCTCGTCGTCGGCGAGCGTCACCCGCTGCACCAGCGGCGGCCGGTCCGTGAGATCGCCGAGGCCCAGCGGCAGCCCGTCCCCGGGCGGCAGTTCCCGTACACCGCCGCGCCCGACGATCAGCGGTGGCTGATGCCCGAAGTTGACGACCTGGACATGCCCGGCGTCACCGTCCGGCGGCGGGAAACCGATGAGGACGGCCGTCGCGAACCGGTCCCCGTCGTCGCGGCCCACCTGCACCCGGTAGAAACGGTGGCGCCGCATCCCTATCTCCAGGCGTTCCGCGACCAGCTTCAGATCCTCGGTGTGATAGCCGGACTCGCGGAACGAGCTGAGCAGCATCGCCGCCGCGTCCACCGCGCCGAGCCCCTTGCCCTGGACGTCACCGAGCAGCACCCGGGTCCCGAACCGGCTCGGCTGGATGTCGTAGAAGTCGCCGCCGACCCTCGCCACGCTGTCGGCCGCGAGATAGACGGCCGCGTGATCGAGGCCGCCCCAGCGGGGTGGCAGCGGGCGAAGGACCGTGCGCCGGGTGGTCTCGGCGATGTCCCGCATGTGCAGCCACCGCCCCTCGCCCCGCACCCGGATCCAGCACGCGCCGACCGCGAGGACCCCGCCCACGGCGACCAGGATGAAGTCGGGCAGGCCGGTCTGGAACTGGTCGGGCCACGCCTGGTCGACACTCGCGTACGTCGCGATGGACAGCACGGAGAACGCGGCCGTCGTCCACACCCCGCAGAGCGCGGCGGCTATGCCCGGGACGACGACGATCCAGGAGATGACGCGGAACTCGCGCGACGTGTTCACGTCGATGACGGCGATCACCATCAGCAGCAGCAGCGGGGGCAGCCACGCCACGCTCCGGGCGCCGATCCGCAGCATGCTCTGCCGGGGCGGGGCGTCCACGTCCTGTCCCAGCGTGTCGAGCTGCGGTGCGGGTGAGGAACCCATGGGACCGGCCGTCAGCGCGCTGTCGCGGTCCGGAGGAACACGACTGTCTTCATGACGTTTGCTCCTTCGCTCCGGGCTCCCACCGGTGATCGCGTCCAGCGAAGCACGCGGGGGTGGCCCACGCATCTCTCATTCCTGCACTGACCGTACTCCCATGTCCCCACCTGGGGCGCCGCCGGATTCACTGGAGATTTTCCCGGGATTTTTCCCGGCCGCCCCACTTGCCCGGCGGGTCCCCCGGGTGTGCTCTGGAACGGGGCCCTCACGACAGGGCCTCACGACAGGGCCCTCACGGCATCGGGGACCAGGAGAGAGGAGCGCCGTCATGGCTCATGCGGCACCCGCGATCGAACCCTCACGTCGGCCGGGGCGCGCCCGGTCCATCGACTTCCGTTCCCCCGGTGTCTGGCTGCCCGCCGTGCTGGCCGTCGTCTACGGCCTGTGGGCGGCCGAGATCCGCCGCAACAGTATCGGCCACGGCATCACCGGCTGGGACGTCCTGTTCGGCGTCGTCACCGGCGTCATCGTGGGCGTCCTCTGCTTCGCGCTGCACCGGGTGAGTCACCGGCTGCCCCGGGAGTTGCGGGCCGCCGCCTGGGCCGCCTTCGCCGGGATCACGTTCGGCTATCTCTACAGCCTCACCGACGCTTCGATCCTGCGGTCCGTGGGGATGGCGCTCGCGGTCGCGGTGTGGGTCGGCCTTGCGACGTTCTACCGCTTCTATACGACGGAGAAGTGACCGTCCGGCAGTGACCGTGATCTCCGTTCCCGGTGCGCAAGTCAAAAGAAGGAAAAGAAATCCGACCATGGCCCGATGAGTTTCCGGCCGTCCCGAGGTCTCCTATCCAGACAAGGCCGAACAGGCATACGACGGCACGGGAACGAAGAGCGGGGATGGGGCGGACATGAGCAGCGGCACAGGAGACCCGGGCGGCGTCACGGAGCGGTCGGCGGGGCATTCGTCCGGGCCGGCCATCGAGACGGCCGGCCTGGTGAAGACGTTCGGGGACAACCGCGCGGTCGACGGTGTCGACCTCACCGTCCCGGCCGGCACGGTCTACGGCGTACTGGGGCCCAACGGCGCCGGAAAGACCACCACCGTCAAGATGCTCGCGACCCTGCTGCGCCCCGACGGCGGCGAGGCGCGGGTCTTCGGGCACGATGTGGTCCGCGAGGCCGACGCGGTCCGCAGCAGGGTCAGCCTGACCGGGCAGTACGCGTCCGTGGACGAGGACCTGACCGGCGTCGAGAACCTGGTGCTGCTCGCCCGGCTGACGGGCCACGCCAAGAAGGCGGCGTACGGGCGGGCGGAGCAGTTGCTCACCGCGTTCGGCCTGGCCGAGGCGGCCGGGCGGCAGGTGAAGAACTACTCGGGCGGCATGCGGCGCCGTATCGACATCGCCGCGTCCATCCTCAACACCCCTGACCTGCTCTTTCTGGACGAGCCCACGACGGGCCTCGACCCGCGCAGCCGTAACCAGGTCTGGGACATCGTGCGCGCGGTCGTCTCGCAGGGCACCACCGTGCTGCTGACCACGCAGTACCTGGACGAGGCCGATCAGTTGGCGTCCCGTATCGCCGTGATCGACAAGGGCCGGGTGATCGCCGAGGGCACCAAGGGCGAGCTGAAGGCGTCGGTCGGCGCGGGTGCGGTGCATGTACGGCTGCGGGACGCGGACCGGCGGCCCGAGGCGCAGGAACTGCTGCGGCTCACGCTCGACACCCAGGTCACGTTGGAGCCGGACCCGGTGGCGCTGACGGCCCGGGTCGGCCAGGGCTCGGAGAACGGCCGGGGCGCGGCGGAGCGGGCGTCGCGCGCGCTCGCGGAGCTGGCCCGCGCCGGGATCACCGTGGACAACTTCTCGCTGGGGCAGCCCAGCCTGGACGAGGTGTTCCTCGCCCTCACCGACCGCCCGGCCACGGAGCCCGGCACCGAGACCGACGGGACCGGGACCGACGCCGCGACCGGTACCGACTCCCGTACCGGCACCGAGAAAGAGGCAGCAGCATGAGCACCGCGACCACCACCGAGGCCCAGGATCTGGCGCCGGTCAGCACGGAGACGCTCGCTGAACTGCTCATCGCACGGGAGCGCCCGCCGCGTCCGGGCCCGGTGTCGGCCTCGCTGACCTTCGGCTGGCGGGCGATCCTGAAGATCAAGCACGTACCGGAACAGTTGTTCGACGTGACGGCGTTCCCGATCATGATGGTGCTGATGTACACGTACCTGTTCGGGGGCGCGCTCGCCGGGTCGCCGAGCGAGTACATCCAGTACTTGCTGCCGGGCATCCTGGTGATGTCCGTCGTCATGATCACGATGTATACGGGTGTCTCGGTCAACACCGACATCGACAAAGGCGTCTTCGACCGGTTCCGTACGCTGCCGATCTGGCGGCCCGCCGTGATGGTCGGCTATCTGCTCGGCGACGGCCTCCGCTACACCATCGCTTCGATCGTGATGATCGGCGTCGGCCTGATCATGGGCTTCCGCCCGGCCGGCGGCTTCGTCGGGGTCGTCGCCGGGGTCGCGCTTTTGCTGGTGTTCGCCTTCGCCTTCTCGTGGGTGTGGACGATGTTCGGGCTGCTGCTGCGTACCGAGAAGTCGGTGATGGGGGTCAGCATGATGGTGATCTTCCCGCTCACGTTCCTGAGCGACATCTTCGTCAAGCCGGAGACGATGCCGGGCTGGCTCCAGGCGTTCGTCAACAACAACCCCGTGACGCATGTCGCCTCCGGCGTGCGCGGTCTGATGGACGGCTCGGGCGCGGGTTCGTCGGTCGCGTGGACGCTGGGGTGGGCGGCGGTTCTGATCGCGGTGTTCGGCCCGGTGACGATGCGGCTCTACAACCGCAAGTAACCACGGGAGCCCGGCGGTAGATCCCCCGAGGGGGGTGTTCCGCAGGGCCGTATGCAGGCGCCCCGGTCGCGTTCCACGCGGCCGGGGCTTTGCGTGAGAACTGTGTCCCGAAGTGTGTCTCCCAGCGGATTCCGGCGCGTGCCACCGCACGTGTCCCTCCGCGCGCCCGGTGCCGTGTCCGCGCGCGTGCGGAACGTCGTGTCGGCGTGGCTGATCGTCGCCGCGTGCGCGCTTGTGCCGCTGGGCACGCTGTCGGCCTGGACGACGTACGAGATCGGCGACACCGACGCGTACGTCGCGACGATGGCCCCGCTCGCCGGTGACCCCGCCGTGCGGGACGCCATCGCCGACGCCGTGACCGACGGGATCATGCAGGAGGTCCGGGTCGGTCCGCTCCAGGACCGGGTACGGGGATTCGTCCGCGAGGCGGTCGGGTCCTTCACCGGAACCGAGGCGTTCCGCGTCGCGTGGAGCGCCGCGAACCGGGCTGCCCACGATGCCGTGATGCGGGCCCTCCGCTCCGGCAGCAGTCGCGAGGTCAGCATCGATCTGGCGCCGATCACCGAGCAGCTCAAGCAGCAGCTCGTGGAAGACGGCGCGTCGTTCGCCGGCCGGATTCCGGTCGAGCACACCGAGGTGACCGTGCTTCAGGCCCGTGACCCCGAGAATCTACGGAAAGGGTTCCATATGTTCCAGATCGCGGGTCTCTGGCTGCCCGTCGCGTCCGTCCTGCTCGCCGTCGGCGGGATCCTCGTAGCGCTACGGCGGCGGCATGCCGTGGCGATGACGGCACTGGGCATGGCGCTCAGCGCCGGTCTGCTGGCCGTGGCCATCGTGGTCGGCCGGGGCCTCACCCTCGACGACCTCCCACCCGACGTGTCCCGCGACGCCGCCGGGGCCGTGTACGACGCCTTGACCGACTCCTTGCGAACCGCCGCGTGGATCATCATCGGCCTGGGGGTGACGGTGGCGGCGGCCACCTGGCTCACGACCTTCCTCCTCCGCCGCCGAGCAGCCGCGTCCCCCCAAGACCCCCCAGACCCGGAACCCACCCAACAGACCCCCCGCCCCCAGGTCCGAGCCTGAACCGGAACTCCCACCCACAGGCCGGTTAGCGCAACCCTCTCGCCCTCTCCCCCCGTCCTTGAGAGAGAATCCGGTGAGGGAGAGGGTGATCTTGGGGAGTGCCACGGATGTGTGGGTCGGGGAGTCGGGTGAGACCGCCGGCAGGGAACGGCGGCGGCGAGGTGGGCCCGGGGCCTGGTTCGCCGGGGTACTGCTCCTGGGCGTCAGCGTCGTCGTCGGGTGCCGGGTCGCCGATGTCGATGGCGTCACCCCCGTACCGCAAGCCCTCGCGTTCCTGCCCTGGCTTCTCGCGCCGACCGGACTCGCGCTGCTCCTCGCCCTGCTCACCCGCTGGCGTACCGGACTCGTCTGGGGTGTCGCCGTGCTCGCCGTCGTCGCCTGGTACATGGAGCCCTACGGCAAGACCACGGAACCGAAGGGTGCCCCGCTCGCCGAGCTGCGGGTGCTCACCGCCAACGTGCTGCTCGGGCAGGCATCCGACGCCCTCGTCACCGCCGTGCGCAGGGAACGCCCCGACCTCGTCTTCGTACCGGAGTGCGAACAGCGCTGCACCGAGGCGCTGAAGGGCCTCGCGGACGACTACCCGTACCGCAGCGCCGTCGAGAAGTACGGTTCCGACGGGTCCGTCATCCTCGGCCGCACCCCGTTCACCGCTACCCGAGGCGTGCCCGGCACGCTCGGGATGCCCGGCGCCGTCACCGAGGTGAAGGGGCAACGGATCCGGCTCCAGCTCGCCCATCCGATGCCGCCGCTGCCGGACCAGCTCGGCGTCTGGCGCCACGAACTCGGCGCGCTCCGCGACTTCGCCGCCGCCGAACCCGACGTACCGACCATCGTCGCCGGTGACTTCAACGCCACCCAGGACCACGCCGCGTTCCGCCGCATCCTCGACACGGGCCTACGCGACAGCGCCCGCCTCACCGGGTCCCCCCGCACCCCGACCTGGCCGTCCCGCACCGCGGGAATCTTCGGCGCCCAGATCGACCACGTCCTCGTTTCCTCCCATTTCACCGCTCACAAGACCCGTTTCCTCGACCTCGACGGCACGGACCATCGGGCCGTCCTCACCGAGCTGACCCTCCACCGATGACGGTGCGGGCCGCCCGGCGAGAGGGGCGGCCCGCACCGGTGGGGGGTGGGGCAGGGGACGCGGGGAGTGTCAGGGAAGACCCCCGCCCCTGAGCAGTTCAGTCGCGGATCAGTTGCGGATCAGTCGTAGCTCAGTTGTGGATCAGCCGGTCTTGGCCAGGGTGTCCGTCTTGTTCACCTGTGCCAGGGCCTTCGCGAGACCGTTCGCCCAGAGCTGGTTGACGCGGGAGCGCTCCGCGGCGTTCGGGTACGCGTTCGTGCAGGACGTGCCGGGGCCGCCGCCGGACATCAGCTCGCTGCACGGACCGGTGTAGTGGTCCGGCAGACCGAGGACGTGCCCGGTCTCGTGGGCGGTCACGCGGGTGGAGTTGTACTGCTGGTTCTGCCGGTAGTCGAGGAAGATGTAGCCACGGCCGTGCCCGTCGGTCGACGCGTACGAACCGCGCGAGTCGTTGCCCTCGTAGTACTGGAAGTTGAAGTTCGAGCCCTCCTGGAGGCGGACGTTGGACACGGAGCTGTTCCAGATCGAGGTGGAGCTGGATATCTGCGAGCGGAACGACGGCGCGTTCGCCGTGCTGTAGACGACGGTGACGGCCGCGGCGCCCGGGTTGGCGGCGCGCTGCTCGGCGACCGACTTCACGACCGCGTCGAAGAACGCCTGGGTGGCCGCCTTGTCCTGGGCCGAACCCTCGTACCGCGCGATCGAGGCGGCCGAACTCGCCGGGGCCGTGTCGGTGGCGGTGGGAGCGGCGGACGCCGGAACCGCGGCGCCGAGCGCGCCGGCGAGACCGAGACCGAGCGCCGCGGACAGGAAGCGTGTGGGGGGCTTCATGATGGGGGGCTCCTACTGGTTCATGGTGGGGGTAGAACGTTCGGTAAAGGGAGTGTCAGGGAACAGACGCCGCGCCGGATGATGGCAAGTGGGGATAGCCCTGGGCTATCACCCGTCAACTCGTGCCGTTCCATGGGGATTTGGGCATCTGGTGCCGGTGCCATGAGCGGTTCTACGCTCATCTGCCATGGACCTAGAGGTGCGGCATCTTCGCGCACTGTGCGCCATCGCCGACAGCGGCAGTCTGCACAAGGCGGCCCGTGAACTCGGCGTCGCCCAGCCCACGTTGAGCACTCAGTTACGACGTATCGAACACGCCCTGGGCGGCGAGCTGTTCACCCGAGGGCAGGGCGGCTGCCGGCCCACACCGCTCGGCAGCGCGCTGCTCGGCCGGGCCCGGCCGCTGATCGCCGAGATGCGGGACCTGGTCACCGAGACCCGGGCCGCCGCCGCCCGCGCCGCCGACGGCACCCATCTGCTCATCGGGTCGACGGCGAGCCGCGCCATCCCGGGCTGGCTGCGCAGGCTACGGGTACGCCGCCCCCGCACCGAACCGTCGCTCCAGATGAACGTCTCCGCGAACGCGCTCCTCGGGATGGTCGCCGCCGGACAGATCGACGTGGCGTTCGTGCACGAGGTCGAGGGCTGCCCGCTGCGGTTCCCCGCCGGGGTCTGCCGCCGGGTGCTGATGGACCGCGAACCGCAGTTCGTGTCCCTGTCCGCCGACCATCCGGCGACGGCCCGCCCCGCGGTGTCCCTGGCCGACCTCGCGGGCGACCGGTGGATGGTCGACCCGACGGTGGACGGCGAGTGGGACGCGGTGTGCCGGGTGCTGCGCGCGGCGGGCATCAGCCCCCGGGTGCTGCGCGGCGACTACCTCACCGCGTACTCGCTGGTCGCGACGGGCGAGGCCGTCACGGTCTGCCAGCCCACGGCCCGGCCACGCCCCGACACGGCGGTCCGCCCGCTGGCCGGCGACCCGCTCGGCGTCCGCCTGCTCCTCGCGGCCCGTACGGAGGCGGAGCTGGACGAGGTGTTCGGGGATCTGGAGGAGGCGTACTGGGAGGTCGCGCGGGAGGCTCCCGAGTACCGGGAGTGGCTGAACGGGGCTGTGCGGTTCGATGAGTTGGGGGCACTGACTCGCGATCCGGCGTGAGGCTTCGGAAGCCCCGGAAGTCCCGGAAGGGCAAGGGACGCCCTCCCTGGACCGGAGGGCGTCCCTTGGTTCACACGCACATATGTACGCACATATATGCGGACATATGTACCGTCACACGCCGATGTCGCAGCCGTCCGTGCGCCAGACCGACACGACCGACGGGCGGACGATACCGCCGGGGCCGTCCGGCCAGGTGCTGGCGGGCTTCTCGACCGACGCGCCGTCGATCTCGCCCGGGTGCTGCACGGCGACCAGGACACGGCGGTCCTGGATGATCGGGCCGCAGGTCTCCGCGCCGTTCGGCATGGTGAGGAACTGCTTCAGCTCACCGCGCCGTTCGCCCCGGGTGGCCACGCCGAACAGCCCGTCGTGGGTGCCGAGCGCGTTGCCGTCCGTCGAGATCCACAGGTTGCCGTGCGGGTCGAAGGCGACATTGTCCGGGCAGGAGATCGGCGAGACCTGGTCCTTCGGGAAGCCCGCGAAGTAGGTCGCCGGGTCGTTCGGGTCGCCGCAGACCAGGAACAGGTTCCAGGCGAAGCCGGTCGACTCGGGACGGTTGCGGTTCTCCGTCAGCTCCAGGATCTGCCCGTGCTTGTTGAGGTTGCGCGGGTTCGCCTCGTCCGCCGGGGCCTTGCCGGCCTTGCCGCGGTCGCTGTTGTTCGTCAGCGCGATGTACACCTTGCCGGACTGCGGCGACGGCTCGATGTCCTCGGGGCGGTCCATCTTGGTGGCGCCCACCAGGTCGGCGGCCTGCCGCGTGAAGACGTAGACCTCCTCGGCGGTCATGCCCGTGACGTGCGACTCGGCGTGCCCGCGCGGGCCCGCCGTGGCGAGCGGTATCCAGACACCGCTGCCGTCGAACTCGCCGTCGGCGGGCAGCTTGCCGGTGCCGTCGATCTGCTCGGAGGGCGAGTCACCCGTGAGCTTGGCGACGTACAGGGTGCCCTCGTCCAGGAGCGTCAGGTTGTGCGCGTACGCGGCACGGCTGTTGCCGCGCATCCGGCGCTTGGACGAGACGAACTTGTAGAAGTAGTCGAAGCGCTCGTCGTCGCCCATGTAGACGACGGGACGGCCGTCGTCGGTGAGGCGGGGCTGCGCGGCCTCGTGCTTGAAGCGGCCCAGCGCGGTCCGCTTGCGCGGGGTCGACTCCGGGTCGTACGGGTCGAGTTCGACGACCCAGCCGTGGCGGTGGACCTCGTTGGGCTCCTTGGTGACGTCGAAGCGCTCGTCGAACCGCTCCCACTTCCGCTCGGACGCGCCGGCCGTCACGCCGTACCGCTTGAGGCGGGCGAGCGCGACCGGGTCGGTGACCTTCTCGACGTTCGCGAAGTACTGGTTGAAGTTCTCCTCGCCGTGCAGCGTCGTGCCCCAGGGGGTCTCGCCGCCGGCGCAGTTGTTGAGGGTGCCGAGCACGGTGGTGCCGCGCGGGTCAGCCTTCGTACGGAGCAGGGCGCTGCCCGCGGCCGGGCCGGTCAGCTCGAACTCGCTGGTCACGGTGAGGCGGCGGTTGAGGTGGTGGCGCGGCACCGCGGTCAGCTTGCCGCTGCGGCGGTCCTCCTCGACGACCACGACGGACAGACCGTGCGCGGCCCAGGCGATCTCGACCTGCTCGCGGGTCGGGTTCGCGGCGTCGTAGCCGCGGAACATCAGGATCTCGTCGGTGTACTCGTGGTTGGCCACGAGCACCTGACGGCCGCGCTCGCCGGGCAGCGGGAGCAGGCTCAGGAAGTCGTTGTTGTAACCGAACTGGCCCGCCTGCGCCTTGGCCGTCTGCTTCTCCGGGTCGAAGGCCGGGGCGCCGCGCAGAATGGGGTCACCCCAGCGGATGACGACGTTCTGCTCGTGGCCCTCCGAGATGGTGACGGCGTCGTTCTTGTTGGGCTCGACCGGCGTGAAGCGAAGGCCGCGCGCCGCCTTTCCGCGTCCGTGCTTCAGCGAGTCGGCCGGGGCGGGGGCGGCGGGGGCGCCCGGGGCCGCGGCGGCGGTCTGGCTGCCGGTTCCGATGAGCGCGCCACCCGCCGTCGCGGTCACGGTGACGACGGCGGCGGCCCGCATCATGGAACGGCGGCTCAGGGCACCGGCGATGACATCGCCGACGTACTCGTTGGCGCTCTTGTTCGGCACCTCGTGGAAGCAGGCGTCACCGCAGCGGAACCGGCAGGTCATGGCGGACCGGCTGCCTTGGTGCGAGCTGATCAGCGGCAGCGTTTTGCGCATCTCTTTTCCTCCCCTTTACTTGAGTTCGGCGCGACCGTACGAGGGTGGGGCCGCAGGGGGAGGGCTGTGAGATGAACTGAGGGTGAACCCGTGGCGGACGGGGTGGGGAGATGATGCCGAGGGGTTCGCCGGGAGGTTCGGCGGGGGGGTTTGTTGACCCTCCCCAAGATCGCGTAGGGGGGCGGCTAACCTTACGTGTCCGTCCTGGCCAGGGATTGACGGAATCAACTCACGCGAAGGGTCGCGCACATGGGCATTCTGAGTCGACTGCGGGATGTGTTGGGGCGGTCGCGTAAGCGGGAGCCTGTGCAGGAGGCTGACCCTGGTGAGGTGTCGGTGTCGGTGCCGGCACCGACATCCGCCGGCGACAGCGTTGCCCCTGCGGGGGGCGGTTCCGTGCCGGCGCAGCCCTCGGTGGTGGAGGAGTTGGTGTCGGCGGCGTTCGACAACGTGTCTGTACCTAGGCCGTCGCAGCCGGCGGATGACACTGTGGGTGAGTCGGTTGCCCCTGCTTCGGAGGACCCGGAACCTGCGGTTGTGCCCGCCCGTCCCGCCGAGCGGGACAATCGCCCACAACGGGAATCGGAGGCTGAGGTTGCGCCCGTCGCCGAGCCCGAGCCCGAACCCGTTGCCGTCGTGGAGCCCGAGCCGGTCGCGGTGGCCGAGGCTGAGCCCGTCGTGGAGCCCGAGCCTGTCGCGGTAGCCGAGGCTGAGCCCGAGCCCGTCGCCGTCGTTGAGGCTGAGCCCGTCGTGGAGCCCGAGCCGGTCGCGGTAGTCGAGCCCGAGCCCATTGCCGTCGTTGAGGCCGAGCCCGTCGTCGTGGCGGAGCCTGAGCCTGAGCCCGTCGTCGTCGCCGAGCCTGACCCCGAACCCGAACCCGTCGTCGCTGTCCCCTCCGCCCCCTCTGTTCCCGCTGTCGTCGTTGGGGCTGGGCTGGCTGGGGGGTATGACGCTGCTGGTGATGTGTTGGTCGCGCGGGGGCTCGGTGGGGCTCGGGTGCGGATCATGCTTGTGTTGGATCGGTCCGGGTCGATGCGGCCGTATTACAAGGACGGGTCCGCGCAGAGTCTCGGGGAGCAGGTGCTGGCGCTCGCCGCGCACACCGACCCCACCGCCACCGTGCCCGTCGTGTTCTTCTCGACCGACATCGACGGCACCGGCGAGCTGACCCTCGACAGCTACGAGGACCGCGTCGACGAGCTGCACGCGTCCCTCGGACACATGGGCCGTACCGGCTACCACCGCGCCGTGGAGGAGGTCGTCGCCCAGTACGAGAAGGCGGGTAGCGAGGAGCCCGTCCTCGTCGTGTTCCAGACCGATGGGCCGCCGGACGTCAAGGGCGCCGCCACCCAGGCCCTCGCGGACGCGACCTCGCACCCGATCTTCTTCCAGTTCGTCGCGTTCGGTGAGCACGAGGCCAAGGGCTTCGACTATCTCCGTAAGCTCAAGGCGGAGAACGCCGCCTTCTTCCACGCGGGCCCGACCCCCCGCGAGCTGACCGACGCCGAGCTGTACGAGGGCCTGCTCGGGGCCTTCCCGGAGTGGCTCGCGGCACGCGAAAGCTGACCTCGTACGGCCACTCGTACACCTGGTCCCACGGGGCGTCCCGGGCGGAAATTGCCGCGCGGGGCGCCCCGCCCTGTCGGATACGCTGTGAGGATTCCGTCCGCGCGAGAGACGCGACGACACGTAGCGACTTGGGAGCAGCCCGCGATGGCTCGACACCTCATCACCAGCGCCCTTCCGTATATCAACGGGATCAAGCACCTGGGCAACATGGTGGGGTCCATGCTTCCGGCGGACGTGTACTCGCGGTACCTGCGCCAGCGCGGTCACGACGTCCTCTACATCTGCGCCACCGACGAGCACGGCACGCCCGCCGAGCTGGCCGCGAAGGAACACGGTCTGCCGGTGGACACGTTCTGCGCGCAGGCGCACGACGCGCAGAAGGCGGTGTACGACGGCTTCGAGCTGGCCTTCGACTACTTCGGCCGCAGCTCGTCCCCGGAGAACCGGGACATCACCCAGCACTTCGCCCGCCGCCTCAATGAGAACGGGTTCATCGAGGAGCGGTCGATCCGCCAGGTGTACTCGCCGGCCGACGAGCGGTTCCTGCCGGACCGCTATGTCGAGGGCACGTGTCCGCACTGCGGGTACGACAAGGCGCGGGGCGACCAGTGCGAGAACTGCACGCGGGTGCTGGACCCGACGGATCTGATCAACCCGCGCAGCGCGATCTCCGGTTCCACGGATCTGGAGGTCCGCGAGACCAAGCATCTGTTCCTGCTCCAGTCGAAGCTTCAGGGCGAGGTCGAGGCGTGGATCGACGAGGTCGGCGGCGAGTGGCCGCAGCTCGCGTCGTCGATCGCCCGCAAGTGGCTGACCGAGGGCCTGCACGACCGTGCGATCACGCGTGACCTGGACTGGGGCGTGCCGGTCCCGGCGGACACCTGGCCGGAGCTGGCGGCCGAGGGCAAGGTCTTCTATGTGTGGTTCGACGCCCCGATCGAGTACATCGGCGCGACGAAGGAGTGGGCCGACGCGGCGCCCGCGGGCGAGGTCCGTGACTGGAAGTCGTGGTGGTACGAGGCCGACGACACCGTCCGGTACACCGAGTTCATGGCCAAGGACAACGTCCCGTTCCACACGGTGATGTTCCCGGCGACCGAGCTGGGTGTGCGGGAGCCGTGGAAGAAGGTCGACTACGTCAAGGCGTTCAACTGGCTGACGTACTACGGCGGTAAGTTCTCCACCTCGCAGAAGCGGGGCGTGTTCACGGACGCGGCGCTCGCCCTGCTGCCCGCGGACTACTGGCGGTACTTCCTGATCGCCAACGCTCCCGAGTCCGACGACTCGTCGTTCACCTGGGAGCACTTCGCGGCCACGGTGAACAAGGACCTGGCGGACACCCTCGGCAACTTCGTCAACCGTGTCCTGTCCTTCTCGAAGAAGCGGTTCGGCGAGGAGGTACCGGCGGGCGCGGAGCCGGGCGAGCCGGAGGCGAAGCTGGGCGTGGAGATCTCCCGCCTCCTCGCCGAGTACGAGGAGCACATGGAGGCCCTTCAGTTCCGCAAGGCGGCGGCGGCCCTGCGGGCGCTGTGGTCGGCGGGCAACTCCTATCTGGAGGAGAAGGCCCCCTGGCTGGAGATCAAGACCAACCCGGACGGCGCGGCCCTGACCCTCCGCACGGCGATGAACCTGATCCACCTCTACGCGATCGTCTCGGAGCCGTTCATCCCCGCCTCGGCGAGGGCGATGCGGAACGCGTTCGCGCTGCCCGACGACACGGCGACCTGGGCGACCCCGGCCGAGGCCACCACCCTGACCACCCTCCCCCCGGGCACCCCGTTCACGGTCCCCCCGGTCCTCTTCGCCAAGATCACGGAAGAGGACCTGGAGACGTATCGGGAGCGGTTCGGCGCGGAGGCGTAGACCGGGGCCGGGGGTACGTCAGCCGTACGGATGCCAGGACGTGGTCCGTACGGTGAAGCCCAGCGGTTCCGGCAGCGTGATGTCCTGGCCGAAGATGCCCTTGCCGGTCTCGATGTAGTGGCGTCCGTCGAGTTCCAGTACGTGCCAGGTCGCGTCGTTCGGATCGACGATCAGGTACACGGGGATGCCGACGCCCGCGTAGCGCTCGCGCTTGTCCTCCAAGTCACGCTTGATCGCGGTACGGGTGGTCGACACGGTCTCCACCACGGCGAGCACGATCTGCGCGGGCCAGTCGGCGCCCGCCTCGTCACCCGGCCGGTCCTCGGCCCGAATGACGACGGCATCGGCACGCGGCCGGTAGTCATCGGCCACCAGCAGCCCCCGCTCGGACCACGCCTCGAAAGGCTCCGGGGTATGCCGCACAAAACTCCGCCCGGGAAGGTCGTGGAGGTGCCCGGGGTTGGGCCGCACGACCAGTTCCCCGTCGAGCAGTTCGACGTGCAGACCATCCGGCACATCCAGCTCACGCCACATCTCGACCAGCGCGTTCATCTTCGTCATACCGTCGACGCATCCAGTCCTTCAGGGGCTCGGTGACCCCGGAGCCTAGGCACGGCAAAGGGCCCGGGATCTTCTGATCCCGGGCCCTTCATTCGTGTGGGTTACTTCGGCTGGGGTTTCACGACCGAGATGTTGAGTTCTCGGAGGCGGGACTCGTCCAGTTCTGTCGGGGCGCCCATCATCAGGTCCTGGGCGTTGCCGTTCAGGGGGAAGGCGATTGTTTCGCGGATGTTGGGCTCGTCGGCGAGGAGCATGACGATGCGGTCCACGCCGGGGGCGATACCGCCGTGCGGCGGGGCGCCGAAGCGGAAGGCGCGGAGCATGCCTGCGAACTCGGCCTCGACGGTCTCCCGGTCGTAGCCCGCGATCTCGAACGCCTTGAGCATGATGTCCGGCTCGTGGTTCCGGATGGCGCCCGACGACAGCTCCGTGCCGTTGCACACGATGTCGTACTGCCAGGCCAGAATGTCGAGCGGGTCCTTCTCCTCCAGGTCGGCCATGCCGCCCTGGGGCATCGAGAACGGGTTGTGCGAGAAGTCGATCTTCCCGGTCTCCTCGTCCCGCTCATACATCGGGAAGTCCACGATCCAGCAGAACCGGAAGACGCCCTCGTCGAAGTGCCCGGCGCGCTTCGCGGCCTCGACCCGCACCGCGCCCATGATCTTCGAGACCTCGTCGTACTCACCGGCACCGAAGAACACCGCGTGACCGGGGGCGAGAGACAGCCGCTTCGTCAGTTCCGCGACGTTCTCCTCGGTGAGGAACTTCGCGATCGGGCCCGACAGGGAGCCGTCCTCGGCCACCCGGACCCAGGCCAGACCCTTGGCGCCCTGCTCCACCGCGTAGTCCCCGAGCTGGTCGAAGAACTTGCGGGGCCGCGCCGACACGTCCGGCACCGGCAGCGCGCGGACGTGCTTGCCCGCGAACGCCTTGAACTCCGAACCCTCGAACACATCGGTGATGTCGACCAGTTCGAGCCGGGCCCGCAGATCCGGCTTGTCCGAGCCGTACTTCGCCATCGCCTCACGGAACGGGATCCGCGGGAACGGCGAGGTGACATGCCGGCCGCCGCCGAACTCCTCGAAGAGTTCCGTCATCAGCCGCTCGATCGGCCGGAACACGTCCTCCTGCTCGACGAAGGACATCTCCACATCGAGCTGGTAGAACTCGCCGGGCGAGCGGTCGGCGCGGGCGTCCTCGTCGCGGAAGCACGGCGCGATCTGGAAGTACCGGTCGAAGCCCGAGATCATCAGCAGCTGCTTGAACTGCTGCGGGGCCTGCGGAAGCGCGTAGAACTTGCCCGGGTTGAGGCGCGAGGGCACCACGAAGTCACGGGCGCCCTCCGGCGAGGTCGCCGTGAGGATCGGGGTCGCCATCTCGTTGAACCCGAGCGCGGTCATCTTGTGCCGGATCGCCGAGATGACGGCGGTACGCAGCATGATGTTGCGGTGCATGCGCTCGCGGCGCAGGTCGAGGAAGCGGTACTCCAGGCGCCGCTCCTCGTTGACCCCGTCCTCGGCGTTGATCGTGAACGGGATCTGCTGGGCCGCGCCCAGGACCTCGACCTCGGCGGCCTCGATCTCGATCTCGCCGGTGGGCAGCTCCGGGTTGACGTTCTCCGCGCCGCGCGAGACGACCTTGCCGTCGACGCGGACGACCGTCTCCTTGGTCAGCTTGTCGAGGGCCTCGGCCGCCGCCGTGCCGGGGCGGGCGACGAGCTGGGTGATGCCGTAGTGGTCGCGGAGATCGATGAAGAGGATGCCGCCCAGGTCTCGGCGATTGTGCAGCCAGCCGCTCAGCCGGACGTCGGTGCCGACGTCAGTGGCGCGCAGCTCTCCGCAGGTATGGGACCTGTACCGATGCATCGTCGTTTCATCCAGTCTTCGCGGGTCGGTGGGCCAGACCCACCAAGGTTACCGTCCGCCCCAAGATCCCTTTCCGGCAATTACCCGCGCTCAGATGTCGCCGCCACCGTCCTCCGGTTCGGGTGTCTCCGGCTCGGCGGTCTCCGCCTCCGTCGAGTCCGGCTGCTCGGTGGACCGCTCGTACTGTTCGAACCAGATGCTCTTGCCCTGGCCGCGCGGATCGACGCCCCACGCGTCCGCGAGGAGTTCCATCAGGACCAGGCCGCGCCCCGACGAGGCGAGTTCGCCCGGCTCCCGCTTGTGGGGCAGGTCGTCGCTGCCGTCCGCGACCTCGACCCGGAGGGTGCGGCGGCCGGGTTCGCCGGCGACCTCGGCGACCATCAGGGCGTCGCCGTCGGTGTGGACGAGGACGTTCGTCGCCATCTCCGAGACCATCAGGACCGCCGAGTCCACCTGGTCCGGGTCCGACCAGTCGTGCAGCAGCTCCCGGAGCTGCTGCCGGACCGAGGCGATCCGGTGCGGCTCGGCCTGGGCGACCGTGAAGAACGTACGGCGGGCGGGCGTGGCCGATGCCGGACGGCCGCTGCGGCGCAGCAGCAGGACCGCGATGTCGTCCTCGCGGCGGTCGGCCAGCGGGCCCGTGGTGTGGTGGGACGACGGTCCGTGCACGGCCTGGACCAGCGAGTCCGCCAGTTCCTCCAGGTTGTCGCCGCGGTGCGCCTCCAGCGTCGTACGGATCCGGGACCAGCCGGTGTCCAGATCGTGCCCGCCCGTCTCGATCAGACCGTCCGTGCAGATCAGCATCGTCTCGCCGCGCTCCAGGACGATCCGGGTCGTCGGATAGTCCGCGTCCGGGTCGATGCCCAGCGGCAGCCCGCCCGCCGTGGGCCGCATCAGTACGGTGCCGTCGTCCATCCGTATCGCGGGATCGGGGTGTCCGGCGCGGGCGATCTCCAGGACGCCGGTGCGCGGGTCCGCCTCCACGTACAGGCAGGTCGCGAAGCGCGGTTCGGTCGGGGACTCGCCGCGCTGCGCACGGCCGGCCGATTCGTACGGGATGGAGTCCGTGACCCCGGTCAGGAAGCGGCTCGCGCGGGACAGGACCGCGTCCGGCCTGTGCCCCTCGGAGGCGTACGCGCGCAGGGCGATCCGGAGCTGGCCCATCAGCCCGGCGGCCCGCACGTCGTGCCCCTGGACATCGCCGATGACCAGCGCGATCCGGCCGGACGGCAACGGGATCATGTCGTACCAGTCACCGCCGACCTGAAGGCCGCCGCCGGTGGGGACATAGCGGGCGGCGACGCTCATGCCCGGGATCTGCGGGGCGAGCGTCGGCAGCATCGAGCGCTGCAGCCCGTCCGTCAGCTCCCGCTCGGTCTCGGCGGCCACCGCCCGCGACAGCGCCTGCGCGAGCATCCGCGCCACCGTCGTCAGTACGGACCGCTCGTCCGGTGTGAAGGTGACCCGGTAGGCGAAGGCGGCCATCCAGGCGCCTATCGTGCGGCCCGCCACGACCAGCGGGATGAACGCCCAGGACTGCCGCCCGAACCGCTGCGCCAGCGGCCAGGCCGCCGAGTAGCGGTTGCGGTACGCGGTCGGCGACGACAGATACACCGCCCGTCCCGTACGGCACACCTCGGCGGCCGGGTAGTCGGTGTCCAGCGGCATCGCCATGAACGGGCTCTCCTCGCCCGGTGCGTGCCCGTGGTGCCCGATGACGGTGAGATGGTCGCCCTCGACACCGAACACGGCGAGGCCGTCCGGCGAGAACCCGGGCATCGAGAGCCCCGCCGCGACCCGCAGCACCTCGGCCGTGGACCGCGCCTCGGCGAGCGCCCGCCCGGCGTCCAGCAGGAACGCCTCGCGCGAACGCCGCCAGTCGCCGGTGACGGGGGAACGGGCGGCGGCCCCCGGCGGCTGCTCGGTGACCTCCTGAAGCGTGCCGATCAGCTCGTACGAGCCGTTCTCGCGGTGGTACGTCGGCTTGGAACGGCTGCGGACGGTGCGGATCACCCGGCCCTGCTCGTCCATGATGCGCAGCCGGGCCTCGGCGAGGGTCTTCTCGGCGACGGCGAGGCTCACGATGCCGTCGATCTCGTTCCAGTCGACGGGGTGGAAGCGGGCCCGTACGGCGGACTCCGTCAGGGTGATGGCGTTGGCGGGCAGCCCGATGAGGCGGGCCGCCTCCGCGTCGAGGGCGACGGTCCCGGCGGCCGTGTCCCAATGCCACATTCCGGTACGGAGCGCGGACAGCACCTCGCCCACCGGGGGTAGGGACGAGGCTTCGGTGCGCATTGCCCCACTGTAGGAATATCCGCGGCGAAACGCCCACCGTGGCCTGGCGCCCAGCCTGACCGGGCCTCGGGCACCCGGTGCCCCCGGGGTACCGCTGCCGCGGAGCCGACCCTGACGGGCCCACGTCGCCGTGACGGCGGACAGGAACCAGGGCTGCGCCCTGAAACCCAGGGACGCGACCCCGTCGCCCCATTCCGCCGGACACTCAACGTCGTGGCTGCGCGCCGTGGCGGCGGAGAGAAGTCAGGGCTCCGCCCCGACACCCGGGAGTGCCACTGGCGTGGGCCCCGTCGTGGCTGCGCGCCACGGCGGCGGCCCCAGCCTGAGTCACGGGCTGCGCCGGGAATGGCCCGCGACCGATGCGCCCCCTCAGGGGCGCGGGGAACTGCGCAACCAGCCACGCACCGGCCCGCACCCGAAAACAAACCGCAACCGACCCGCCCCCTCAGGGGCGCGGGGAACTGCGCAAGACGGTTGCGCAACGTTACGGTCCCTGGCTATAGCGCGCGCGGAGCTCTGTCAGTACCCCGAACGCTGCTGCTGTTACCGGTACCGCGAGGAGCATGCCCAGGATGCCGGCGACGGAGGCGCCGGCGGTGATGGCCAGGAGGATTACCGCGGGGTGTATTTGGACGGTGCGGCTTTGGATCATGGGCTGGAGTACGTGCCCTTCCAGGAGCTGGACGGCGAGGACGACGCCGAGGGCCCACAGGGCGATCACGAACCCCCGGTCGGCGAGCGCGACGAGCACGGCGACGGCACCGGAGATGAAGGCCCCGAGATAGGGGATGTACGCCCCGACGAAGACGAGCGCCCCCAGCCCCACGGCCCCCGGCACGCGCAGCACCAGCAACCCCACGGTGATGCAGACCGCGTCGATGAAGGCGATCACCGTCGTCCCGCGCATGAACCCCTCGACGGCCTCGAAGGCCCGCCGCCCCATGGCCTCCAGGGACTCCCCGCTACCCCGCGGAGCAATCGCGTGCAGGGCCGACACGGCCCGCCCGGAATCCCGTAGAAAGAAGAAGACGAGCAGCAACGCGAGCACCCCCGTGGCGATCAGCTCCCCGACCACACTGATCCCACTGATCACCCCCGACGCGGCGGTCGACCCGAACTTGCCGATCAGATCCTTGGCATTGGTCGCCAGGTCGTCGAGCGAGGTCCCCGCCGCCCCGAAATGCGCGGCGAGCGACTTCGCGGCGTCCTTGAGCGAGGCCACGATCTGGTCCCCGCTGTCGATCAGCGCGGTGACGACGATGTACCCGGCCCCACCGACGACGGCGACGACGGCCGCACAGGTCAGCCCCGCCGCCAGCGACGCGTTGACCTTGGCCGCGACGAGCCGCCGGTACAGGGGCCCGAGCAGCGCGGTACCGAGCAACGCGAGCAGCACCGGCGTGACAGCGGTCTTGAAGGTCACGATCAGCCAGATCCCGACGGCGCCGACACCGCTGATCAGCAGCAACACCACACACCAGGCGGCGGTACGCCGGACGGGTTCGGGCAGCAGGTCGGGCACGCATTCAGACGATCACGCCCCGGGGTGGGCGGCCCGGAATGCGCGGCCGGGTGGGTGACAGACCGTCAGCTGTGGTGTCCGGTGCTGTGGTGTCCGGCGCGTGTGGTGGTGAAGCGTCGGCGGTACTCGGTCGGCGTGGTGCCCAGATGGCGGGCGAAGGCGCGGCGGAGGGTCTCGTCGCTGCCGAGCCCGCTGTGCTGCGCCGCCGAGGTGACGCTGTGCCCGTCGAGGAGCAGTTGCTGAGCGCGGTCGAGACGGACCCGCTCCACCCACCGGGCGGGAGTCGTATCGAGTTCGGTCTGGAAGAGCCGGGTCAGGTGCCGGGTGCTGACGGCGGCGGACGCGGCCATCGCGGGCAGGCTGTGATCGGCGGCCGGGTCGGCGAGCACGGACGCGGTCAGCTCACGCATCAGGCCGTTACGGGCCGGCGGAGTCACCAGTGCCGTCGAGAACTGCGACTGCCCGCCCGGTCGCTGCATGAAGACGACCAGTTCGCGGGCGGCGTCGCGGGCCGCTTCCGCCCCGTGGTCGTCCTCCACCAGCGCGAGGGCGAGATCGATGCCCGCGCTGATGCCCGCGGAGGTGAGATATCGGCCGTCCCGGATGTGCAGGGCGTCCGGCTCGACCTGGATACGGGGATAGCGGCGGGCGAGCGTCTTGGCGTGCCGCCAGTGCGTGGTCGCCCGGCGCCCGTCGAGCAGTCCCAGCTCGGCGAGGACGAACGCGCCGGCACACACCGACGCGACCCGGGGCGCCCGCTCCGCGAGGACGGCGGCTGCCGCCAGCAGGTCCCCGCCCATCGGCTCCTTGGCCAGTGACTCCTCGGCCAGCCGGTCGGCCCCGGCGACCACGAGCGTGTCGACCGGTCCGGCGTCGGCCGCCGCCGTGGTCGCCGCGAGCACCAGTCCCGAGGACGTTGTGACATCGCCCCCTGCCGGGGAGACCAGGACCGGCGTGTAGGGGTGAGCGGGCCGTCCCGCCTGGTGCAGCACCTCCAGGGGACCGCTGACGTCAAGCAGGGTCACCCCGTCGAACACCAGAAACGCGACCCGATGCGTCCGATACATCCGATACGTCATGTCTGAATCTGTGGGCTGTATGGCCTCAAGGACATGGCACCAGGGTACGGCAGCGGGCCACTGTGGAGAGCGAATCAACGGTCGACCAGAGGAGGACGGTCATCATGGGTGAATCGATCGCGGGGGTGGAGATCCCGGACAGCACACTGGCACGGGAGGCGACCGAGCTGGTACGGGACGTCGCCGCGCCACTGCTGTACGACCACTCCCGCCGGGTGTACCTGTTCGGGTCGCTGCGCGGCCAGGAGCAGGGCCTGAAGTTCGATCCCGAGCTGCTCTACGTGGGGGCGATGTTCCACGACCTGGGCCTGACCGAGCGCTTCCGCCGTACCGACCAGCGTTTCGAGATCGACGGCGCGGACGAGGCCCGCCGCTTCCTGCACGCGCACGGTGTGACCGGCGAGCCGGCCGACCGGGTCTGGACGGCCATCGCCCTGCACACCACGCCGGAGATCCCCCTGCACATGGCGCCCGAGGTGGCCCTGGTCACCCGCGGTGTGGAACTGGACGTCCTGGGCCTCGGCTACCACGCCGTCTCCGACGAGGAGCGCGCGGCCGTCGTACTGGCCCACCCGCGCCCGGACTTCAAGAACCGGATCCTCGCCGCGTTCACGGAGGGCATCAAGGACCGCCCCGACACGACCTTCGGCAACGTCAAGGCGGACGTCCTGGCCCACTTCGTCCCCGGATTCGTACCCGGCGACTTCGTGGAGGTCATCAAGAACTCCGACTGGCCGGAGTAACCCGGAGTGATACCGGCGCCGGGGCTGCGGGTCACGGGCCCGGGTCAGCCCTCCAGAAAGGCCGTCAAGGTGTTGGCCAGCATGTGCGGGTCGTCCGCCGCGCAGAGTTCGCGGGCGCTGTGCATCGACAGGATCGGTACGCCGATGTCGACCGTCTTGATGCCGTGCCGGGCCGCCGTGATCGGACCGATCGTCGTGCCGCAGGGCATCGCGTTGTTCGACACGAAGGACTGGTACGGCACCCCGGCCTTCTCACAGGCGGCGGCGAACATCGCACGGCCCGAACCGTCCGTGGCGTAGCGGTTGTTGACGTTCACCTTGAGGATGGGGCCGCCGCCCGCGCGCGGGTGGTGCGTCGGGTCGTGGCGCTCCGCGTAGTTGGGGTGCACGGCGTGCCCGGTGTCCGAGGAGAGACAGACCGTACCGGCGAGGGCGCGGGCGCGGTCCTCCAAGGAACCGCCGCGCGCGAACACCGACCGCTCCAGGACCGAGCCGAGCAGCGGACCGTCCGCGCCGGTGTCCGACTGCGACCCGGTCTCCTCGTGGTCGAAGGCCGCGAGCACCGGAATGTACGGGAGGTCCTCGGTGGCGGACACGGCGGCGAGCGCGGCCGTGGCGGCGTGCACGGACAGCAGGTTGTCCATCCGGGGACCGGCGAGCAGTTCCTGGTCACGGCCCAGATACGCGGGCGGCTCGATCGAGTGGGCCATCAGGTCCCAGCCGGCCACCTCGCCGACGCCGAGGTCGAACTCCTCCTCCAGGAACCGGATCAGATCGCCCTGACGGGCCTCGCCGAGACCCCAGACGGGCTGCGCGTGCCGCTGCTGGTCGAGCTTCAGCCCCTCGGTGTGGACACTGCGGTCGAGATGGATCGCGAGCTGCGGTACGCGCAGCAGCGGCCGGTCCACGTTCACCAGACGGGTCGTCCCGTCCCGCAGGGTGAGCCGTCCCGCGAGGCCCAGATCGCGGTCGAGCCAGGAGTTGAGCAGGGGGCCGCCGTAGATCTCGACGGCGATCTGCCGCCAGCCGTGGTCGCCCATGTCGGGCAGCGGCTTGACCCGCAGATTCGGCGAATCCGTATGCGCGCCGGCGATCCGGAACCCGGTGTGCGGGTCGGCGCCCTCGGGCACGTACCACGCGATGATCGCGCCGCCGCGCAGCACGTACTTTCCGCCTGCCGCGGCGTCCCACGCGTCGGTCTCGGCGACCTGTCGGAACCCGACCTTCTCCAGCCGCTCGGCAGCACTCGCCACGGCGTGGTACGGCGACGGACTCGCCGCCAGAAAGGTCATCAGGTCGTCGGTATGGGCGCGATCGAAGCGGGGGGATGTTCGCATGGCTTTTAGCTTAGCTACGACCGCCGTCAAGCCAGCTGCGCTGCCGCGCGACCGAGGCAGTAGAACCAGGGCTGCGCCCTGGACCCGGGGCTGCGCGGCGACGGCACCGCCGACATCCGCCATCGTGGCGAAGCACCGCTGCGGCGGAGAAAGACCAGGGCTGACGCCCCGGAGCCCCGGGCCGCGCGGCGACCGGCACCGCCGACATCCGGCATCGTGGCGGACCACCGCGACGGAAGAAGAACCAGGGCTGCGCCCTGGACCCCGGGTCGCGCGGCGACGGCACCGCCGACACCCACCATCGCGGCGAAGCACCGCCGCGCCGGAGAAAGACCATGGCAGACGCCCCGAACCCCCGGGCCGCGCGGCGACCGGCACCGTCGCCATCCGCCATCCGCCATTCGCCATCCGCCATCCGCCATCCTGGCGGAGCGCCGTCATCCGGGACCGCGACGTCAGGCCACGGCTGCCTTGACCAAGGTCGTGATCGTCTCCTCTGCCTTGTTCGTCAGTTCTGTCACCGCGTAGGACGTGGGCCACAGGCCGGTCGGGGCGTCGAGGTTGGCCGCGGGGGTGAAGCCGAAGGTGGAGTAGCGCTCCTTGTCGACGTGCCCGCTGCGGAAGAAGCACACGACCTTGCCCTTCCTGGCATAGGCCGGCTGCCCGTACCACAGCTTGGGCGACAGCTCAGGGGCGTTGGTGGTGACGATGACGTGGATGCGCTCGGCCACCGCGCGGTCCGGTGCCTCCATGTCCGCGATCTTCGACAGCACGTCGAGTTCTTCGGCGGCGGCCTTGTTGCCGCGACCACGGCTCGCCTCCTTCCTCAGTTCCGCGGCGCGCTCCTTGATGGCGGCGCGCTCTTCCTCGGAGAAGCCGTCCGTGCTCATCGCTGTCACCCTCCCGGTCGTGATCGGCGTATCCGTGTATCGGTGTGGAGTGCTCCCGACGCTAAGCGCGCCCGCGGGCCCGGCGCTTCTCGATTCGTGACCGATGCGACGTGCGACGATGGCGCGTATGGGCCTGGACCGTGCGGAGGCGCAGCGTTTGCGCGACATCGCCGTGATACGCCGTGTCCGTGACCGGATCGACCGTGAGTACGCCAAGCCGCTGAACCTTGAGGCCCTGGCCCGTGGGGCGCACATGTCGGTCGGGCACCTGAGCCGCGAGTTCCGCCGTGTCTACGGTGAGTCTCCGTACGCGTATCTGATGACCCGGCGGATCGAACGGGCGATGACGCTGCTGCGCCGAGGAGACCTCACCGTCACCGAGGTCTGCTTCGCGGTGGGCTCCTCGTCGCTGGGCACGTTCAGCACGAGGTTCACCGAGTTGGTCGGCGTACCGCCGAGTGTCTACCGGCGCGACCACTCCCAGGCCGGGGCCGGGATTCCGCCGTGTCTGGCGAAGCAGGTGACCAGACCGGTCAGGAATCAAGAAGCCCGCGTCCGGTAGCTCCGCTTAGCGTGATGCCCATGGACATCACGATTCACTACACCTTCCTCCCGCACACCGACGCCGAGGCCGCGCTGGGTTTCTACCGGGACATCCTGGGCTTCGAGGTGCGCAACGACGTCGGCTACGAGGACATGCGCTGGATCACCGTGGGACCGGCAGGCCAGCCCGGCACCTCCATCGTGCTGCACCCGCCGGCCGCCGATCCGGGCATCACCGAGGACGAGCGCCGCACCATCCTGGAACTCATCACCAAGGGCGCGTACACCGGCATCACCCTGGCCACCGACGACCTCGACGGGCTCTTCGAGAAGGTCCAGGCCGGGGGTGCCGATGTGGTCCAGGAACCCATCGACCAGGACTACGGAGTCCGCGACTGCGCCTTCCGCGACCCCGCCGGCAACCTCATCCGTATCAACCAGCTCACCTGAGGAGCCACCGATGGCGCTCACTCTCGACATCATCACGATCGGTGTGCCGCAGGTGGCGGCGGCACGTGCCTTCTACGCGTCCACGTTCTCCGCCGAGGCCACCGGCACGGACGACGGCCACACGGCCGGGCTCGACCTGCACGGCACCGGACAGCTCGACCTCCGCCAGATCGAAGCACTCGCCACCGACTCCGCCACGACCCCGGCGACCTCGGGCTTCCGGGGCTACGTCCTGTCCTCCATCGTCACCCGACCCGCCGAGGTCAAGGCCCTCCTCGACGCCGCCGCCGAACATGGCGCGACGGTGGTCAAGCCGGCGAAGAAGGAGTTCTTCGGCGAGTTCGCCGCCGTCTACCGGGCGCCGGACGGTGCCGTCTGGAAGCTGGCCGCCGCCACGAAGAAGGACAAGGATCCCGTCCCGGACCCTCCCAAGCCGACCGAGACCGCCGTCTTCCTGGGCGTCGCCGAGCCGAAGGCGTCCAAGGTCTTCTACGAGGCGCTGGGCATGCGCGTCGACCGTGACTACGGCGACAAGTTCATCGACTTCACCATCGCCGACGGCGTGTGCCGACTGGGCCTGCTCCCCCACAAGGCCCTCGCCAAGGACGCCGGCGTCGACGACCAGGGCGACGGCTTCTCCGCCCTGGTCCTCACCCACACCGCCACGTCCCGCACCGAGATCGACAACCTCGTAGCCACCGCGACCTCAGCCGGCGCCCACATCACCACCCCACCAACGGAAACCCCCCAGGGCACCTACACAGCCCACTTCACCACCCCGGACAACCACCACTGGAAACTCACCACAGCACGATGACGCACCCCAAGCCAAAGCGCCCCCGTCAGGGGCGCGGGGAACTGCGCGACCAGCCACACCCGACCCGCACCCGAAAACAAGCCGCACCACCCCGATCAGCCGACCGCAGGTCACACCGCGGGGAACTGCGCACCCAGCCACACCCGACCGGCACCCAAAAACGAACCGCACCAACCCCGATCAGCCGACCGCAGGTCAGAACGCTGACTCGTCCAGTTCCATCAGCTCAAGACCCACCCGCTCCGCCAACCCCCGCTGCACCGAAACATCCGGCAACACATTCCCGGCAAAAAACTTGGCCGCGGCGATCTTGCCGCTGTAAAAAGCCTGGTCCTTCACGGAAGCGCCCGGCAGCTTCTCAACAGCCACCGCCGCCCCCCGAAGCAGCAGGTACCCGACGACCACATCACCGGAAGCCATCAGCAACCGAGTCGTGTTGAGCCCCACCTTGTAGATGGACTTGACATCCTGCTCGGTCGCCGCGAGATCCGTCAGCATGACCCCGACGATCGCCTCCAGGTCACCGGCGGCCTGCGCGAGCGACTCCCGTGCCCCGGCCAGCTCCTCGCCCCCGGTACCGACGGCGAGGAACTTCTTGATCTCCTCGGCCAGTGAGTTCAGCGCGGCACCCTGGTTCCGGACGATCTTCCGGAAGAAGTAGTCCTGCCCCTGGATCGCGGTGGTGCCCTCGTACAGGGTGTCGATCTTGGCGTCCCGGATGTACTGCTCGATCGGGTACTCCTGGAGATATCCCGAGCCGCCGAGGATCTGGAGCGACTGCGCGAGCTGCTCGTACGCCCGCTCGGAGCCGTACCCCTTGACGATGGGCAGCAGCAGATCGTTCAGCGCGTGCTCCTGCGCGGCGTCCTCACCCGCCGCCTCCTTCGCGGCGATCGTGTCCTGGACCGACGCGGTGTGCAGGACGAGGGCGCGCATGCCCTCCGCGTACGCCTTCTGTGTCATCAGGGAGCGGCGCACGTCCGGGTGGTGCGTGATGGTGACCTTGGGCGCGGTCTTGTCCATGAACTGCGCGAGGTCGGGCCCCTGGACGCGCTCCTTGGCGTACTCCAGGGCGTTGAGGTACCCCGTCGAGAGTGTGGAGATCGCCTTCGTGCCGACCATCATGCGGGCGAACTCGATGATCCGGAACATCTGCCGGATGCCGTCGTGCCGGTCGCCGATCAGCCAGCCCTTGGCGGGGTGACGGTCACCGAAGGTCAGCTCGCAGGTGTTGGACGCCTTGAGGCCCATCTTGTGCTCGACGTTCGTCGCGTACACACCGTTGCGGTCGCCCAGCTCGCCGGTCTCGAAGTCGAAGAGGAACTTCGGTACGAGGAAGAGGGACAGCCCCTTGGTGCCCGGACCGGCTCCTTCCGGCCGCGCGAGCACGTAATGAAGGATGTTCTCCTCCATGTCGTGCTCACCCGAGGTGATGAACCGCTTCACGCCCTCGATGTGCCAGGAGCCGTCCTCCTGCGGGACCGCCCTGGTGCGCCCGGCGCCCACGTCGGAGCCCGCGTCGGGCTCGGTGAGGACCATGGTGGAGCCCCAGGTCTTCTCGACCGCTATCGAGGCGATCTTCTGCTGGACCTCATTGCCCTCCTCGAAGAGGATGCGGGCGAAAGCGGGGCCCGAGCAGTACATCCAGATCGCCGGGTTCGCCCCGAGGATCAGCTCCGCGTACGACCAGATCAGGGACGGCGGGGCCGTGGTGCCGCCGATCTCCTCGGGCAGACCCAGCCGCCAGTACTCGGAGTCCATGAAGGCGCGGTACGACTTCTTGAAGGTGTCGGGCACCGGCGCCGTGTTCGTCTCCGGGTCGAAGACGGGCGGCGTGCGGTCCGCGTCCGCGAAGGACTCCGCCAGCTCGTTCTCCGCGAGGCGGGTCAGCTCCGACAGGATGGCCCTGGCGGTCTCGACGTCCATCTCCGCGAACGGACCGGTGCCGTACAACTTGTCGCGCCCGAGCACCTCGAAGAGGTTGAACTCGATGTCGCGGAGATTCGACTTGTAGTGCCCCATGGCGACGACTCCGTAAATAGCTCGGGGAACAGGCGTCCTCGATACCAGCAAGTAGCTACGCTGATGATGCTACCCGTCGGTAATAAGACGCAACCCCAGACCGCCCAAGTGTGAGCAGGGTCTATCAACGGGACCCCGCCCGGCTCGGTACTCTTGCGCGCATGTACGGCTACGACCAGCACGCAGGCGGCACCGCCCCTGGGCAGCAGTACGCGCAGCCGCAGCCCCCGCCCCAGCAGCAGCAGATGCCCGGTGGGTACGGGCAGCAGCAGCCGCTCTATCCCGAGCCGTCCCCGCCCTCCCTCGCGGACGCCGTGCGGGCCTTCACCACGGGGTCCATGGCCGCCGAGGACTTCCAGCAGATCTTCGCCACCTCGAAGGTCTACTGCCCGCGCGGCGACAACCCGGGATTCCTCGCGCTGCACAACACCCAGCAGCCGGTGATCCCGATGTTCACCTCGCTCAAGGAGCTGCGCCGGTACGCCGGCAAGGAGTCCAAGTACTTCGTGATCACCGGCGCCGAGGTCATCGACCTGCTGCCCACGGGGTACGGCTTCGTCCTCGACATGGAGGGCGACCACCGGATGGTCTTCGACGCGAAGGCGGTCGAGCAGATGGTCGACTTCGCGATGCGCCGTATGTACGGCTGACCGTTCCCCGTGGGACGCGGTGACGTGCTCGATCGTGTGCCCGGTCGTGTGCCCGGTCGCGTGGTCAGGCGGTACCCAGGGCGGCGCGCAGCACGCTCACGGCCTGCGTGACGGCGGCCTCGGCGACCTCGGCGGCGAACCCTGCGCTGCCTCTACTTCTGCTCCGCCAACCCGTTCCGGAAGAAGCCGGTCAGCTCGGTGACGGCGGGTCCGACGTACTCCTCCTTGTCGTACAGGTCGACATGGCTCGCGCCCTCGATCCAGTGCAGCCGCTTCGGGCCGCCGGCCTTCTGGAACGCCGCGACGCTCAGCCAGGAGGTGACCGCCTCGCGGCCCACGACCAGGAGCAGCGGGCGCGGTGCGATGAGGTCGACGGAGCGGAGGGCGTCGTAGCCTGCCATGCGGTCGACGCTGGACCAGGTGAAGGTCTGCGCCGAGCGGGGGTGCTGGGCGCGGTCGGTGCGGTAGTACTCGAAGCCCTCGGCGCCGTGCCGACCGCCCGCCGCGCGGGCCTCCTCGATCGTGTCGGGGAAGAGCGTGAAGGACTGGTCGCCCTTGTCACCGGCCTCGGCGGTACGCGCCGCACCGGCGGCGTCCAGCATGCCCTGGAAGACAGCGGGGTCCTGGGTGCCGTCCGCGCCGAGGCGGAACTGGCGGGCGATGTCGAAGGCGGAGACGCCGCCGACGGCCTTGATCCGGTGGTCGGACGAGGCGGCGGTGAGGGCGTAGCCGCCGGCGGCGCAGACGCCGAGTACGCCGATGCGGTCGGGGTCGACCTCCTCGCGGGTGGTGAGGTAGGAGACGGCGGCCTTGAAGTCCTCGACCCGGTGGGCGGGGTCCTCCAGGCCGCGCGGCTCGCCCCCGCTCTCGCCCTGGTACGCGGCGTCGAAGGCGAGGGTGACGAAGCCCTGCTCGGCGAGGAGGCGCGCGTACAGTCCGGCGGCCTGTTCCTTGACACCGCCGCCGGGGTGGCCGACGACGATCGCCGGGAGCGGGCCGTGGCCCGCCGCCTCGGTGTCCGGGGTGTCCGGGGCCTCCGGGGTGTAGAGGTGTCCGGCGAGCTTGATGCCGTCGCTGGAGAAGGTGACGTCGGTCCTCATGGTGCTGCTCCATTCGTTCTGTTCCTTCGCGGCCATGTCTTCACGGTGGCGGCGGGGAGGGGGAGCTACCAGGGACGATGTGGCCTATGCGGCCCGGTACCAGGCAGCGCCTTGCCGAATGTCCTGCCCGACGCCTCGCCCGAAGCCTCACCCGACGCCATGCCCGGGGAATGTCCGAGGGACGGGCCGTGTTGTGGGTGGCAAGAAGTTCTACGTTCAACTAAACTCGGACCACGCACTGAGGAGGTACCGACATGCCAGCTGTGACCGTCGAGAACCCGCTGACCCTGCCCCGGGTGACGGCTTCGACCGATGCCGTATCGCGCCCCGTGCTCGCCGTGGTCGACGCGCCGAGCGGTTTCGAGGGAGAGGGCTTCCCGGTGCGCCGAGCGTTCGCCGGGATCAACTACAAGTACCTGGACCCGTTCATCATGATGGACCAGATGGGCGAGGTGGAGTACGCGCCGGGCGAGCCGAAGGGCACCCCGTGGCACCCGCACCGCGGCTTCGAAACGGTCACCTACATCATCGACGGCACCTTCATCCACCAGGACTCCAACGGCGGTGGCGGCACCATCACCAACGGTGACACGCAGTGGATGACGGCGGGCTCCGGGCTGCTGCACATCGAGGAGCCGCCGGAGGAACTGGTGGCGTCCGGCGGCCTGTTCCACGGCCTCCAGCTCTGGGTGAACCTCCCGGCCAAGGACAAGATGAAGGACCCGCGCTACCAGGACATCCGGGGCGGCCAGGTCCAGTTGCTGTCGACGGCGGACGGCGGCGCGCTGCTGCGGGTCATCGCCGGCGAGCTGGACGGCCACGAGGGTCCCGGCATCACGCACACGCCGATCACGATGGTCCACGCGACCGTCCGCCCCGGCGCCGAGGTCACGCTGCCGTGGCGCGAGGACTTCAACGGACTCGCGTACGTGCTCGCGGGGCGCGGCACCGTGGGTTCGGACCGGCGCCCGATCCACATGGGCCAGACCGCCGTGTTCGGTACGGGGTCGTCGCTGACGGTGCGCGCCGACGAGAAGCAGGACGGACACACCCCCGACCTGGAGGTCGTCCTCCTGGGCGGCAGCCCCCTGCGCGAGCCGATGGCGCACTACGGCCCCTTCGTCATGAACACGAAGGCAGAACTCCAGCAGGCGTTCGAGGACTTCCAGAAGGGCCGACTGGGCACGATCCCGGCGGTTCACGGGATGTCGGAGGGTGGTCTGTAACCCCTGGCGTTACGGGGCCCCGTCCGGAACTGGCGAATTCCGGGCGGGGCCCTTCGCTATTCGTACCGCTCCCAGGAGTGGCCGGTGCGGTGGTCGTTGGGCAGCCAGCAGGCGGTTTCGCCGGAGGGGCTCTGGGAGGGGCAGATCTCCAGAACGCTGACGCGGGCCTGAGGCGCGCCTTCCTCGGTCCCCTCGGCTTCCTGGGTCCACGCGATCCATACGGCCCGTGGGGGTGTGCCCTCGGTCTCGTCCACCTCGTCCACGTAGGCGTGGTGATCTCCGTTCGCGTGCTGGTCGAAATCACAGACCAGCCAGTCGAAGAAGAAGGTGTCCGGCGGCAGTTGGGCGAGGATTCCGGCGCGTAGGTCATCCGTCACTCGGATCCTCGCGGGGCATTCGGGCATGGCGTTCTCTCTCCTGCTGGTCGCTTACGCGGCGCCCGGCCACCATTCGGGCATCTTGGGCCGGAGTTCGGTGGGGTGCATTTCGTCGGCGACGGGGCCGATCGGGGCGTCTATGACGTGGATGGGGCAGGCGTAGACACACTCGCAGTCGCCGGTGGGGCTGACGACCTCGTCCCGGATCCGTACGGCGGCTTCGGTGGGCTGCCCGCACACGGTGCAGACGGGGATGGTCGCGGGTGCGGCTCTGTGTCCGGGTCCGAGTCCGGGTCCGGGTCCGGTCATACGGCGGCCTGGAGCCGGGGCGGGTCCCCGCCGGGGGTGAGGTGGATTCCGTGGATCACCGGGGGCCCGGCGTCCAACCCCCTGACGGCCATGTCCAGTTCCCACCGGCGATGCGCCTGAGCCCGCTGCTCCGGGGTGAGACGGGGTCGTGGCGCGGCGTCGAGGTAGGGCCGGACGAGAGGCAGCCGATCAATGAAGGGACGACCGGCTTCCTCGGCGTACGGGCTCTTGTGCGCGGGTAACCGGCGGGGGGTGTGGGGGGTGGTGGCGCCGGGCGGATGCGGGGCGGATTGAGGGCGGCGGCGCTTCCCGGTGGCGGGGAGAACGAGTCGGCACAGAGCCGAAATCAAGCGCGGAACACGACCGTTCACGTGCGTCGGCTCCCTGAGGTCGAGGGACCACGCCCTGTGGCGGTCGGGATCAGGCATGCCGCGAGACCGCCGGTGGGGCACACGGACAGGAAGCGCACTGGTCGGACCGTCCACTCGACCCACGCGTCCGCGCGGTTGAGGGAGAGTCCGCACGGCTCACCCCGGTGCAGCGCCGCCAGCGCCCCCAGGCAACCGCGCTCGTTCGCCCACGCGAAGGCCCGTGCCATCTCGCGTGGCGGGAGAGATGACGCCAACACCCTTACCTCGACACGGATCCTGCGGATGGCCTGGGCCGGGTTCGTGGTGGCGTACGTCGCCATGGACGTGACGGAGTCGACGGCGAGCGACCGATAGGTGATCCGCTCGCACCAGAAGCCCGGTCTCGTCCCCGAAGCCGACGCGTCACCAAGCGCGAGGTCCTGGCCGGCCATCCGGTCGACAGGTGTCATGGCTCTGTCCGTCATAGGTGCTCCGCTTGTCTCCGGCCGCCGCCCTACTCGGGCGGTCATTACGGTGGGTGATTTCAGGATTGCGCTGCGGAATCACGTATGGCCAGGTAGAACGGCATGACAGAGATGTGGTCATGACGGACCGTCATGACTGGCCCATTGTCATGGTGTTGGAGGTTGAACATGACCGTCGAAGCTGACTCCGCGCCCGATCCCACGTCGTCACTCCTGGCCTTCTTCGGCTCGGAACTTCGGCGTATCCGGACCAAACTCGGCCTGACCCAGGAGGAAGCGGCCCAGAAGGCTCACACCACACAGTCGATGCTGTCGAAGATCGAGGCCGCCAAGAGGGTTCCGTCGGAGGATCTGGCACGGGACCTGGACGTCGCGTTCGGTACGGACGGGCATTTCCAGCGCTTATATCCGCTGGTCATCCGGTACGCGTATCCGTCGTGGTTCCTGCGCATCGTGGAGTTGGAGAAGCAGGCGACGTCGATCCGGTCGTTCCAGACCCAGGTCATCCCTGGTCTGTTGCAGACCGAGGGCTACGCGCGGGCCATGCTCTCGGAGGTCCGGCCGGACAACCTCGAAGACCTGATTGCTGCCCGCATGACTCGGCAGGAACTCTTCGAGCGGCAGACGCCGCCCCGGAGCTGGTTCATCATCGATGAATACGTGCTACTCCGGCACATTGGGGGTGCGGCGGTGATGCGCCTCCAGTTCGAACGCCTGCTGAAGGCAGGCCAAGACCCTCGCATCGTGATTCAGGTCGTCCCTCGGACGGCTCCCGCCCACCCTGGACTGGCAGGCCCGTTCATGGTGCTGGGGTTCGACGAAGGCCCTGATGTTCTCCACGTGGACGGCTTCTCGCAAGGGCGAACAGCCCTCGATCACAGCGAGGTGGCGGAAGGGGAACGCGTCTATGATTTGCTCAGGGCGGTAGCCCTATCGCCCGGCGCGTCAGCCGAGTTGATCGGCAGATACTTGAGGGAGCTGGACAAATGATCAGCGCAAGCAAGCTGCCTGTCGCGTGGCGCAAGAGCAGCTACAGCAGCACCAACGGTGGCGACTGCCTCGAAGTCGGGGAAGGACTCACCGCTGTCGTCCCCGTCCGCGACTCCAAGGACCCCCAGGGCCCGGCCCTGGTCTTCGGGCACTCGGCATGGACGGCGTTCGTTTCGGCTGTGAGCGCCGAAGGCGCCGGGGCCTGAACCCTGGCATGTGAGACACCGCCACGAGGAGGCACGCCCATGAACACGTCCGCAGACCTCGGCCACCCGGTCACGGGCTGGCTCAAGTCCTCGTACAGCGACGCCTCGCAGGGACAGTGCGTCGAGTGGTCACCGTCGTACGCGGCAGCCCACGGCGAGGTCCCGGTCCGCGACAGCAAGATCCCTGGCGGACCGGTCCTGATGGTGACCCCCGCCGGCTGGTCCGGACTGCTGGGCCTCGCCCGCCGGTCCGACATCTGACACCAAGGCGACGCGGCCTCCTTCCGACTCTCCGCGCGGGAGAGTCGGCGGAGGCGGCTGGCGTGCACCGCGCCGTCACGGCACTCAAGAACGGTGCCACCCCGACGTCATGGGTCAGCCGGTTGTCCTGACGGGTGCGCTGCTGCGTCCGTGGTGGCGACCGCTGAGTTCGGCGTCGAGCGTTTCCTGAGCCACGCGCATGGCCTCGGCGTATACGGGGTCCTGAAGCCGCTGCCACATCTCGCTCTCGGAGACCTCCTCAACGCGGCTGACCACCCACCAGATATTGCCGAAAGGGTCCTTGATACGCCCTCCGCGCTGCCCGAAGGCGTCGTCCGCCACAGCGGTGACGACACGACCGCCGGCGGCGACGGCTTGGGAGAACGCCTTGTCCGCGTCGGCGACGAACACACGCAGCAGGCTCGGCATGGTGGGCCACTCCGCGCGTCGGTCGAAGGCCAACACGATGGTGTCACCGACTCGGATCTCGGCATGACCGATCAAGCCGTCCTCGGTCGACACCCGCCCGAGTTCCTCGCCCCCGAACGCCTGGGTGACGAAGTCGAGGAAGGCCCCCGTGTCATCAGTGACAACCCAGGGCGCAACGGTGGTGTAGCCCTCCGGCGCGGCGTTGGTCTGCTCGGGCATCGCGGTCCTCTCGCTGATGGCGGCTGCCGACAGCGACGGTAGGTGCGATATAGGTCCCCTCTTGTCCTAGATATCGCCCTCGACGGCATCGCGAGGTGGTGGCCGAGATCGGGACCTCGAATCTGCCACCTCTGGAAACCGCACTCTGGCGGGCCGCTACCGGGAACGCGGGCCGAAAGGGTTGTCGATGACGTACCGCCAGCGGCCGTCCGAGCCCCGCCGCGCGACATCGGTGGCCGTGCCCTCGACATGTACGGTCTCGCCGTCGCGACCGGTGCCTTCGATGGCCCAGTCCACTATCAGCAGTGCCAGGTCGACGTTGCGATAGACGTGTCGTGGGTGGACCGCGATGGGGACTCCGAGCTGCTGCAGGCGGCTGTTCGCGGTATGAACGTCCGGACCGGTCAGGGGAGTTCCCACCGCCGCGACCAGCACCGCCGTGTCCTCGTAGACCTCTGCCAGGGCGATGGCGTCACCGCTGTTGAACCGCTCGGCGAACACCGCCGGTACTTCTTCGGGCCGATCGGCCAGTTCTCGCATGATCGACAGATGTCCTTTCGGGCCGGGACAATCGACGTGTCCCCCACGTTAGGAGGCGACCTCGTGGCTCACCGAACGGTTGGTCACCGGCCCGGACTGCCCGACGACCCGCACACGTCCGTCACGGCGCCCACTCCCGCCTGCCCGGTGGAGATCACGCTGGCAGCCCTGCACGGCCGCTGGACGACACTGGTGATACGCGAACTGCTGCGCGGTGACCGCTCGTACAGCGAACTGCGCGCGGCCCTGCCCGCACTGTCGGACAAGGTGCTGTCCGACCGACTGGCCCACCTCGCCGAGGCCGACGTAGTCCACCGTGACCGCCGCGCGGGCTGGCCACCACGAGTGCGCTACGCCCTCACCGACCAGGGCCGGCGACTCGGCCCCGTCCTCCAAGCCCTGTGGGACTGGGGAGCAGACGCGACGGTCCAAGAGCCAGGGTTGAGACAGCCACCACCTTGACTGGACCGGGGCCGCGCTTGTGAACGGGGTATAACCCTCCGTAGCGTGCTGCCGCACCGGCGAGGCCGACCACTGCGGAAACGGTGAGTCGCTCGTGCTGGTCCCCATGAAGATCCTGAAGGAGGCGACCCGTGTCCGTGGATGACTCTGGTCCGGTGAGTCCCGTACTACTCGACGGTGACGAATGGCAGGCGTATTTCCGGGACTTCACTCGCTCCGCGTTCCGGCTGGAGGTCCACCAGACGTACACCATGCCGGCGGAGGCTGAGACGGTACGGGACTTTCTGGCCAGGGCCGCCATGCCGGAGGGCTTCAATGCCGAGTGGCATCGGACCGTTCGGCGGAATCGGGATTCCGGGCGGACGATGACCCGCGCAAAGATCGTGCGTCGGCCTCTTTCCCCGTACAGCCGCTATCTCTTCGAGTGGTGCATCCCGGGGAACGTCGCGGCCGGTGAGGACTACGAGCTGGTCGACGTGACCGACCGGCCGATTCCCGGGCTGCCCGAACAGGACTTCTGGCTCTTCGACGAAACGACCGTCGTCCACCTCAACTACCGCCCCGACGGGACACAGATCAACCGGGAACTGATTCAGGACCCGGACCTGGACATGTATCTCGGCTGGCGCGACCTCGCACTGGGGAGCGCCGTACGTTTCGACGGCACGTGAGGCAACGTAGCGACCAGGGTGCGGTCAGCCGTAGGTGGCCGACCATTTGCCGCGGGTGAAGTGGCATACGCCGTCTGGTGTGATGGTCACGCGACTGCCGTAAATCGGTAGTCCGCCCTCGGCGTTGAGCCGGTGCCGGATGCGTTCCAGAGCCGTCCACAAGCGCCGAGGGCCGCCCTGGTGGACCGTGGGCGCATCGATCCACGTCGCCGAGGCGCGCGCCCATGACCCGTCGGTATGCACCAGCCACGCCGTGCGCTGCTCGCCGCGCTCCTCGTAGAAGGTCTCGATCCCGGGCGCGGCGAGTTCGAGCATGGCGCGTACGTCCCACGCCTCCGCCACGTTGAGCACCGGATAGCGGCCCTCCGTCACGGCGTCGCCTGCGCGGTCCCGTACGGCCGCGAACAACTCGCCCGCCCCGGGCGGGTAGTCCGCCCCGGTGCGGGTGCTCATGAACCCGGCACGGTCCCACTCGACCACCCCGCGGGCGCCGCCGTCCGTGTCTTTGTCGGCAGTGACGATCACGTTCATGCGGGCGAGGGTCGTCACCAGCCGTCCGCCGGGGCGGAGCGCGGCCAGCACCGTGGCGAGGTTGCGCAGCGCCACCATGGACACGATGCGGTCGAAGTCCCCCGGGAGCGGGCCCGTCGCGTCGCAGGTGATGACCTGGGGGGACAGTCCGAGCGCGGCGAGCCGCGCCGCCGCGGCCTCATTGAGGTACGGGTCCACGTCCATGGCCATGACGTGCTTGTCCCCGAGGCGCCGCGCCGCGAGGGCGGTACTGGCTCCGGTGCCCGTGCCGATCAGGCCGAGGTCCGCCCCGTCGTACAACTGCCCGTGCCGCAGCATCCGCACCACCAAGCCGGGCATGGTGCCCGACGACGTGGGCACTCCGTGCGGCTCGTCGTCGGGGCGCGCGTCGTCGGCGTGCGACGGACCGACCCGGGTCACCAAAGACGTGTCCGAGTAGGCCGCGCCCAGCCATGCCGACTCGTCCGTCGGCCCGTCGCGCAGTGTCCACGTGCCGGTGCCACCTCCCGCCCTCTCCCACCACCGGGGCACAAAGACGTGCCGGGGAGTGGAGGCGACGGCGTCCCGCCACCGCGAGACGGGCGGAGCAACCTCGGCCGCGAGCCGTTCGGCATGCGGTTTCCAGTCCATCAGCGGCCTCACTCGTCGTACTCGATGCACCACCCTCGCACGGGCCCTCCTACCCGAGTTCAAGGCGTACACCGGGGCGCAAGGCGTGTCCGACCTGCTTGAACTTGCCGGGACCGGCTGACGACCGCCGGGTGCCACCTCTCGGTTCCAGGGACCTGAAACCGCCTTGAAACCGCGCTGAATGCGCCCTCCCGCACTCTCCTCCCATGACGACAACAACCCCGCACCCACTCGCCATCTCAGCCACAGGGCTACGCAAGTCCTACGGCGACAAGACCGTCCTCGACGGGATCGACCTGGCCGTGCCTACCGGCACCGTCTTCTCTCTGCTCGGGCCGAACGGTGCCGGTAAGACCACCGCCGTGAAGATCCTCTCCACCCTCGTCACCGCCGACGGCGGGCAGGCCCAGGTCGCGGGGCACGACCTGAGCGGCGCCCCGCAGGCCGTGCGGGGCGCTATCGGGGTCACCGGGCAGTTCTCCGCCGTCGATGATCTGATCACCGGTGAGGAGAACATGCTTCTCATGGCGGATCTGCACCACCTGTCCCAGCGGGAGGGGCGGCGCACCGCCGCCGAACTCCTGGAGCGGCTCGACCTCGTTGACGCCGCGAAGAAGCCCGCCTCCACCTACTCCGGCGGCATGAAGCGCCGCCTCGACATCGCCATGACGCTGGTCGGCGACCCCCGGATCATCTTCCTCGACGAGCCGACCACCGGACTCGACCCGCGCAGCCGCCACAACATGTGGGGCATCATCCGCGAACTCGTCTCCGGCGGCGTCACCGTCTTCCTCACCACCCAGTACCTCGACGAGGCCGACGAACTCGCCGACCACATCGCCGTACTCAACGACGGGAAGATCGCCGCCGAAGGCAGCGCCGGCGAGCTGAAGCGGCTCGTCCCGGGCGGGCACGTGCGGCTCCGCTTCTCCGATCCGGGCGCCTACCAGTCCGCCGCCGTCGCGCTGCGTGAAGTCACCCGGGACGACGAGGCACTGTCACTCCAAATCCCCAGCGACGGCAGCCAGCGCGAGCTGCGCTCCATCCTCGACTGGCTGGACACCGTCGGCATCGAGGCCGACGAACTCACCGTGCACACCCCCGACCTCGACGACGTGTTCTTCGCCCTCACCGCCACCACCGTCCCCAACCAGTCCAAGGAGAACGTCCGATGAGCGCCTTTTCCCTCGCCGTCCGCGACTCGCACACGATGCTGCGCCGCAACCTGCTGCACGCGCGCCGCTACCCGTCCCTCACCCTGAACCTGCTGCTCACGCCCATCGTTCTGCTGCTGCTCTTCGTCTACATCTTCGGCGACGTGATGAGCGCCGGCATCGGCGGTGGCGGCGCCGACCGCTCCGACTACATCGCCTACATCGTCCCGGGCATCCTGATGATGACCATCGGCGGCACCGTGGTCGGCGCCGCCGTGTCCGTCTCCACCGATATGGCCGAGGGCCTCATCGCCCGCTTCCGTACGATGGCGATCCACCGCGGCTCCGTGATCATCGGTCACGTCGTCGGCAGCGTGCTCCAGTCGATCGCCAGCGTGGTCCTCGTCGGTGCCATCGCCGTGGCCATCGGTTTCCGGTCCACGGACGCCACCGCCCTGGAGTGGCTGGCCGCGTTCGGACTGCTCACGCTGTTCGCCCTCGCGCTCACCTGGATCGCGGTCGGGATGGGCATGTCCAGCCCGAACGCCGAGGCGGCCAGCAACATGGCGATGCCGCTGGTCCTCCTGCCCCTCATCTCCAGCGCCTTCATCCCGGCCGAGACGATGCCGGGCTGGTTCCAGCCGATCGCCGACTACCAGCCGTTCACCCCGGCCATCGAGACCCTGCGCGGACTGCTCCTCGGCACTGAGATCGGCAACAACGGATGGCTCGCGCTCGCCTGGTGCGTCGCCCTCACCGCGCTCGGCTACCGCTGGTCGACGGCGCTGTTCAACCGCGGCCCGAAGTAACCGACATGAGCACGCGGGCCGCGTCCCGCAACTCGTCCCGCCGCAGGGCGGCGTACTCCGACACCGCGTCGGCGTACGCCGCCCCATCGGCGTTCTCGACCGCCTGCCGGGCACGCGCCGCCGACATCGTCGGCTGGAACTCCCGTAGCACCCCGAGCCGTTCGGCCAGCGCGATCATCCGCACGGAGACGGAGGCGGCACCGGAAACGGAAACGGCACCCGCACCCACACCCCCGTCCCCAGACGCCAACCCCGCCATCCCCAGCGCATGCAACACCGTCCCGAACACCGGCAACTCCATAGGCGAGCGCGACGGATCGCTGAGCAGCGTTCGCAGCGCCCGCCCCAACCGCTCGACCGGCTCCGCGACCAGTTCGAGACGCCCGGCGTGCGCGTGCGCCGTCACCGCCGCCGACTGGACCTGAAGTGCCCACGGGTCCAGCCAAGGGTCGCTGCTGTGCGGCGATTCGACCTCGGGCAGTTGCTCCGCGACGCTGCGCCACAGGCCGAGCCCGACCTCCGTCAGCCCCCGGGTGAGCGCGATCTCGGCGCGCCCGCCGAGTTCGGGCCGGTAGAAGGTGTCGTGCTGCGGGGTGGTGTCGCTCTCCGCCTGCCGCAGCCAGTACTCGGCCTCGTCGGGGTCGCCGCGCTGGAGGCAGGCGAGGACGAGAGCCGCGCGGATACCGAGATAGTCGTGCCCGTCGCCGAGCCGAGGCAGCACGTCGAGCGCCGCCTTGAGATGCTCGTACGCTTCCCCGCCCCGCCCCGACCGCAAGCACAGGTCGCTCAGCCGGGCATGCCCCGTGAGCTGCATGGACGGGTTGTCGACCGGAGCCAGCGCGGCGATCATCCGGCGGGACGAGTCGAGCGCGCGGTCGGTCTCCTGCTCGTACTCCCAAACATAGGTGGCGACGCACTCGGCGATACCGGCGACGAGCGGCTGGTCGCTGTCGCAGAGCCCCCGCAGCACGCCGTAGTCGGGAGGCAGCATCTCGGGGACCGCGCTCAGCACGACCGCGGTGGCCCGCAGCAGCGTGTCCGGCGGGGCCGGGGGCAACCGCCGGAGGGTGACGAGTTGGCGTACGGCGTGCACGCCGTAGGCCATCAACAGGGTCGCCGTGCACAACGCCGCCGCGGCGCGGGCGACTTCGACGTACTCGGGCCCGGGGTGATAGTGCGACAGCGGGGGACCGGTGTCCGTGGCGAGGGCGGCGAGGCGGGGAAAGTTGGAGGCGGTGGACCACAGAGCGGCGAGTGCGGCGGTGAGGGCGGCGATGGCGGGGCCTTCGGTACGGGCCAGGGCGTACCGAAGGGCCAGGACGAGGTTGTCCTGCTCGGCCCTGATCCGCTCCCAGGCGGCCGACTGTTCCGAGCCGAAGACCCCCTCGTGGTGCGCGACCCCGAAGTCCCGCGCCCAGTCGAGGAACCGGCCGACAGCCGCCTCGTCCTCGCCCGCCTCCGCACACCGGGCCGCGCTGAACTCCCGTACCGTCTCCAGCATCCGGAACCGCACCCCGACCGGCGTCTCGGCGACGGTGAGCAACGACTGACCGGCCAACTGCTCAAGCAGGAACAGCGCTTCCTCGCCGAGTACCTGCTCCGCCGCTTCGCCCGAGAAGCCACCGGGGAAGACGGACAGCGTGCGCAACGCGGCCCTGGCGTCCTCCGCGAGCAGGTTCCAGCTCCACTCCACGACCGCGTGCAGCGTGCGATGGCGCTCCGGCACGTCCCGCACCCCGCCGCGCAGCAACGCGAACCGGTCGCCGAGGCGGCGCGCTATCTCCGGCACCGACAGGACCCGTACCCGCGCCGCCGCCAGCTCCACGGCGAGCGGCAGCCCGTCGAGGTGGCGGCAGAGCCCGGCCACCGCGTCCGGCGGCAGCTCCACACCGGGCCTGGCGGCACGGGCCCGCTGGGTGAACAGCTCGACGGACGTGCCGAGGCCCAGCTCCGGCAGCGCGTACACCGCCTCCGACGTCAGACCGAGCGGGGCCCGGCTGGTGGCGAGCACCCGCAGATCCTGCGAGGACGAGACCAGGGCCTGTACGAGGTCGGCGGCGCCCCGGACGACCTGCTCGCAGTTGTCCAGGACCAGCAGCGCGGGCCCGGAACCGAGCGCGCCGAGGATGCCGGACACCGGGTCCGCCAGGACCGGGCGGCTGCCGGGCCGTCCCTCACCCTTGCCGAGCGCGGAGGCCACCTCGGCGGCCACGTCCTCGTCCGCCGTGACACCGGCGAGCGGCACGAAATACACCACGCGCTGCTCCGCCCGGCGGCTGACTCCGTGCGCGAGCCGGGTCTTGCCGAGGCCACCGGGGCCGACGACGGTGACGGCGCGGGACGCGCGCAGCAGCCGCTCCACCGCCGCGATGTCCCCGTCCCGGCCGAGCAGCGGGTTCGGCTCGTGCGGCACGCCGTGCCTGACCACGGGGGACTCACCGCTCAGCAACTCCCGCTGTACGGCCTTGAGTCCGGCGCCCGGGTCTGTTCCGAGCTGATCGCGCAGCTCACGGCGGTACGCCTCGTACCGTGTCAGCGCGGCGGACGGGCCCGCCGTCGCCGCCTCGGCGCGCAGCAGTTCGGCGAGCACTTCCTCGTCGTGCGGACGCTCCACGGCGGCCACGGCCAGCGGCCCGGCCGCCTCCGCGTGCCGCCCGAGACGGGCGAGCGCGAGCGCCCGCGCGCGTACGAGCGTGCCGTGGACCGGGGCGCGCTCGGCGCGCAACGCGGCTACGGGGTCGTCGGAGTCGCCGGACCCGTCAGGGGTGCCCTCCCACAGCGCGAGCCCGGCCTCCGCCGCCGCCAGTGATCCCGCGTGGTCCCCGGCCCTGGCCCGGTCCGCGCCGGCGGCGGCGTGCAGCAGCAGCGCGGAGCTGTCGACCTGGTCGGCGGCGAGTGCGAGCCGGTAGCCGGTCGGCGTGCTGACGAGGACGTCGGCGTCCAACTGCGCCCGCGCCCTGGACACCAGGACCTGCACCGCCTTCCCCGGCCGCTCCGGCAACTCGTCCGGCAGCCACAGCCCTTCCACCAGCCGCTCGGTACTGCACCCCGTACGCAGGTCGCCCGCGAGCAGCGCGAGAAGACCACGGAGCCGGGGCGCGGTGACCTCCTTGCCGCGATAGGCGACACGCGGCAGGAGCGTCAGGTCGGTCAGGTCGGTGGGCATCCGTGCAGATTAGGGCACCTGACGTCGGCTACGCCTCGTCCATCCCCGCCAGAACCAGCGGCAACCGGTCCGCCCCGTTCGGGGTGAGGCGGAGCGGGACGCCCCAGTCCTGCTGGTGGACATGGCACGCCGGGTACTCGTTCGCCGGGTCGTCGTCGCAGGACGCCGCCATCGCCGCGACATGCAGGACACCCTCCGGCACCTCCGGGTTCAGCTCCAGGGTGCGGGCGAGGTCCGTGTCGGCGCCCTCGCCGGAGAGGAGCAGTTCGGGCGGGGTCGCCGAGACCAGCAGCCGGGTCGACGGGCCGTACCGGGTGTCGAGTTTCTGTCCCGCCGGTGCCTGGAAGATCACGTCGAGCCGCAGCTTCCCGGGCGCGACCTCGGTGGCCGCCCGCCGGGTCCGGTGCGCGACGGACTCCACGCGGACCGCCTCCTCGGGCAGCCGCAGCCGGGTCAGCCGGTGCCGCCCCGACTCCACGACCACGATCTCGGGCACCCCGTCGCCGACGGGCCCCCCACCACCGGCAAGCCCTCCGCCACCGGTGGCCCCTCCACCACCGGCAAGCCCCCCGCCACCGACGAGCACCGCGTCCGACGGCTCCCGCAGATCGGTCGCCAGCGTGGTGACCTCACCGGTCGCGGGGTCATAGCGGCGCAGCGCGTGGTTGTACGTGTCGCTGACGGCGACCGAACCGTCCGGCAGCGCCGTCACACCCAGCGGATGCTGGAGCAGCGCCTGCCCGGCGGCGCCGTCGCGGTGCCCGAAGTCGAACAGGCCGGTACCGACCGCCGTGTGCACGGCGCCCTCGGTGTCGACCCAGCGCAGCGCGCTCGTCTCGGAGTCGGCCACCCAGAGCCGGTCGGCGGTCGCCGCGAGCCCGGACGGCTGGGCGAACCACGCCTCGGCCCCCGGCCCGTCGACCAGACCCTCGTTGGTGGTGCCCGCCGCGACGGCCACCGTCGCGTCGGCCGGGTCGTACGTCCACAACTGGTGGACGCCCGCCATCGCGATCCACACCCGGCCCCCGAACACGGCCACGTCCCACGGCGACGACAGGTCCACCTCGCGCGCCGGACCACTGGTCGGCGAGCCCTGCCACCACTGCCGTCCGGTGCCCGCGAGCGTCGTCACGGCGCCGGACGCCAGGTCGAGGGCGCGCAGCGCGTGGTTCACGGTGTCGGCGACAACGACGACGCCCTCGTCAAGCAGCGCAAGACCCTGCGGCTCGCTGAAGGTCGCCCGGTCACCCGGCCCGTCCGCGAACCCGCGCTCCCCGGACCCGATCCGCCGGACCACCGTCTCGCCGTCCGCCTCCAGCTCCACGAGCTGGTGCCGGGTCGTGTCCGAGACGAGCAGCCGCCCGGACGGCAGCGCGAGCGCCTTGCCGGGGAAACGGAGGTCGGTCGCGACGGGCTCCGGCGCCACATACGGGCCGTCGCCGCGCCGCAGCGTGCCCTTCGCGCCGTGCTCGGCCTCCAGTTCCTCGACCAGCTTCGCCAGCGCGTGCGCGTGCCCCTCTCCTGCGTGCTGCGCGACGACATACCCCTCGGGGTCGATCACCACGAGCGTCGGCCAGGCCCGTACCGCGTACTGCTTCCAGGTCGCCAGCTCGGGATCGTCCAGTACGGGATGCTCGACCCCGTACCGCTCCACGGCGTCCACGACGGCCTGGTGCTCGGCCTCGTGCACGAACTTCGGCGAGTGCACCCCGATGATCACGACCGTGTCCCGGTGCCCCTCCTCCAGCTCCCGCAGCTCGTCCAGGACATGCAGACAGTTGATGCAGCAGAAGGTCCAGAAATCTACAACAACGCACTTACCTCGCAAATCCGCGAGGGTGAGTTCCTTCCCACCCGTGTTCAGCCAGCCACCCTTGCCGATCAGCTCGGGGGCACGGACTCGGGTACGGCGGGGAGCGGGAGAGGCAGCGTTCATGGGGTCAAGGGTGCCATCACCGGCTACCTCACCGGTCGGCGGAGTTCGTGCCCGGTGGTGGCGTCCACATGGGACGGGACCTCGTCGTGGTGGTCGCCGACCGTGGAGGTGCCGGACGGTTCCAGGAGCAGGATCGCGGTGCCGTCGGACGCGGACGGCTTGTGCCAGATGCCGCGCGGGACCGTGAAGACGGAACCCCGGGGCAGGGTGACCGCGCGTTCCCCGGCCGCCTCGCGCAGCGCGATCGTCAGCTCACCCTCGATCACCAGGAAGAACTCGTCCGTGTCGTCGTGCACGTGCCACACATGCTCGCCCGCCACCTTGGTCACGCGCACGTCGTAGTCGTTGACCCGCGTGACGATACGGGGGCTCCAGAGAGCGTCGAAGGAGGCCAGGGCGTCGGACAGTGCCGTGGGGGTGGGTGCCGTGGGAATGGGTGCGGTGGTGGGTGCCGTGTCGTCGGTCATGACGGCATCGTCCGCCGTGGCGCACCCCCCGTACGAGTGCTAGAAATCGCATATGCCGCAAGATTCCTCGCAGCACCGGCACCCGAACCCGGACCCGGGGAGCCCGCGCCCGCACCGCGTCGTCGTGATCGTCGACGAGAACTCCAACCCCTTCGAGCTGAGCTGCGCGATCGAGGTCTTCGGACTGCGCAGGCCCGAACTGGGCCGGGACCTCTACGACTTCCGGCTCTGCGCGGCAGCGCCCCGTACCCGTATGCGCGACGGCTTCTTCACGCTCACCGATGTCGCCGGGCTCGACGCGGCCGAGACCGCCGACACCCTGATCGTGCCGAACCGGCCCGACACCGACACACCCCGCACCCCGGACGTCCTCGACGCGGTCCGCCGCGCCCATGCCCGGGGCGCCCGGCTCGTCGGCTTCTGCAGCGGTGCCTTCACGCTCGCCGAGGCCGGGCTGCTCGACGGGCGCCGGGCCGCCTGCCACTGGATGTGGGCGGACTCCTTCCGCGCCCGTTTCCCCGGGGTACGTCTGGAGCCGGACGTCCTGTTCGTGGACGATGGTGACCTGCTCACCGCGTCCGGCAGCGCCTCCGCGCTCGACCTCGGGCTGCATCTGGTCCGCCGCGACCACGGCGCCGAGATCGCGAACGCCGTCTCCCGGCGCCTTGTCTTCGCCGCCCACCGCGACGGCGGCCAGCGCCAGTTCGTGGAGCGGCCGGTGCCCGACATCGCCGACGAGTCCCTCGGGCCGCTCCTCGCCTGGGCGCAGGAACGGCTCGGTGACCCCCTCACCGTCACCGACCTCGCCGCGCGCGCCGCCGTCAGCCCCGCCACGCTGCACCGCCGTTTCCGCGCCCAGCTCGGCACCACGCCGCTGGCCTGGCTCATCGGTGAGCGGGTCGCCCTGGCCTGCCGGCTCATCGAACGCGGTGAGGAACGCCTCGACGTCGTCGCCCGCCGCAGCGGCCTGGGCACCGCCGCCAACCTCCGCGCACGGCTGCGCCGCGAGACCGGACTGAGCCCGTCGGCCTATCGCCGGCGTTTCGGACCCGCTGCCGGGGAACCCCTGTCGGTATGAAATTTCTGGTACGCGAACGATTGCTCGGTTTCGGTGAGGACTCCTGGATCGAGAACGAGCGCGGGGACAAGATCTTCCTCGTCGACGGCAAGGCCATGCGCCTGCGGGACACCTTCCAGCTGAAGGACCGGCAGGGGCGGGTGCTGATCGACATCCACCAAAAAATGTTCGCGCTGCGGGACACCATGGTCATCGAGCGGGACGGCGCCTCCCTCGCGATCATCCGCCGCAAACGCCTCTCCCTGCTGCGCAACCACTATCGGGTGAGCCTGGTCGACGGCACGGAACTCGACGTCAGCGGCAAGATCCTCGACCGCGAGTTCGTGATCGAGTACGAGGGTGAGGTCCTGGCGGTCGCGTCACGTCGGTGGCTCCGGGTACGGGAGACCTACGGGGTGGATGTCACCCGCGACGACATGGACCCGGCACTGATCATCGCGGTGACGGTGTGCGTGATCAACCTCGCGGACAAGGAAGGGGAGGAGAACTGACCACAGCGCGTAGCTACCGAAGTCGGCGGTCCTTCAGTGCCGGGAACTGCTCCCGGGTGGTCCCGACCCGCTCCGTGTCGATCCGTACCGTCAACACCCCCTCCTCGGCGTGCGGCAGCTCCCCCACCACCTCGCCCCAGGGATCAACGACCACACTGAACCCGGCCTGCGGCACCCCGGCATGCGCGCCGGCACTCCCGCACGCCACCACGAACGCCTGGTTCTCCACAGCGCGCGCCCGCGCGAGCAGCGACCAGTGCTCCCGCCGCCGCTCCGGCCACCCCGCCGGAATCACCAAGGTCTCGGCACCGGCGTCGACCAGCCCCCGGAACAGTTCGGGAAACCGCAGGTCGTAGCAGGTGGCGAGGCCGAGTGTGGTCTCCGGAAGGCGGACGGTCACCAGGTCGTCGCCGGCGCTCATCAGCACGGCCTCGCCCTTGTCGAAGCCGAAACGGTGGATCTTGCGGTAGAAGGCGGCGAGTTCACCGTCGGGCGAGAAGACGAGCGAGGTGTTGTAGAGGTGCCCCTCGGCGTCCCGCTCGGGGATCGAGCCCGCGTGCAGCCAGACGCCCGCGTCCCGGGCCGCCTTGGCCATCACCTCGTACGTCGGCCCCTCCAGCGGCTCGGCCTCCGCGTCGAACGACTCGTAGGCGAAAGCGCCCGTCGTCCACAGCTCGGGGAGGACCACGAGATCGACTCCGGCCTGATCGTGTACGAGTGAAGCCACCCGTACACGACGGGAATTGACCGATTCGCTCGCGTCTGCACCGATCTGGATGAGGGAGGCGCGCACACTACCACCGTCCTGGCATTCGAGCCGTCAATACGGGCCTACGATCGTCACACGAAAGCACTGCCGGGGTGCCTGCAAGCAGCGTACTGTCCTTTCCGGGGGAGCCCCCGGACCCCCGGAAGCGCCGAGCCAAACCTGCCGACCGCCCGCACGCCCAACCGCAGCCCGCCGCACGCAACAACGCCCGAGGGGTCTCGTGAGTCTCCATCCCAGCCTTCAGAACTACGCCGACGCCTGGACCCACTCAGTGGATGCGATATCCGAGCTGGTCCAGCCGCTAGTGGAAGGGGAGTGGAATCGGGCGACGCCCTGCCCGGCCTGGTCGGTGCGGGACATCGTGTCGCACGTGATCGGTCTGGACTGCGAGATGCTGGGCGACCCGCGGCCGATCCACACGCTGCCGCGCGACCTCTACCACGTGACGAACGAGCACGAGCGGTACATGGAGATGCAGGTCGACGTGCGCCGCCACCACACGGCGCCGGAGATGACATCGGAGCTGGAGTACACGATCATCCGCCGCTCACGGCAGCTGCGGAACGAGTCACGGCAGCCCGACACGAAGGTACGGGGGCCGCTCGGGACCGAGGTGACGCTCGAAGACGCCATGCGCAGGCGGGCGTTCGACGTGTGGGTGCACGAGCAGGATCTGCGGGTGGCGCTCGGCCGGCCCGGCAACCTGGACTCCCCCGGCGCGCACGTCACCAAGGACGTCCTGATCGAGGCCCTGCCGAAGGTGGTCGCGCACAAGGCGGGCGCCCCTTCGAACTCGGCGGTCGTCTTCGACGTGCACGGCCCGATCGAGTTCCTGCGCACGGTACGGGTCAACGCGGACGGCCGCGGCAGTGTGGACGGCGCCCCTTCGCTGGGCCCCCTGGTCACCCTCAGCCTCGACTGGGAAACCCACTTCCGCCTGGCCTGCGGCCGGACCACGCCGGAAGCGGTGGCGGACCGGATCAAGACGGAGGGCGACCCGGAACTGACGGCGGCGATCCTCCGCGAATTCACGATCACCCCCTGATAAGTGGTTTGCCGCCGGCCGACCCGGTCGGATAGGAAGCTCGCATGCTGAGGGGTAACAAGGTCGGGCTCAGGGCCCGGCACGAGGACGACATCCCGGTCCTGCGGAGCGAACTGTACGACGACGTGGTCAACGGCTCGCGGGCCGATGGCCGGCCGTGGCGGCCGATCACGCCGGGTTCGAAGGACTCGCGGCTCGTGGTGGACGACACGGTGGAGGGGCACGTCCCGTTCTCCGTGGTGGAGCTGGACGGCGGCACGCTGGTCGGTACCGCGACGCTGTGGGGCATCGACAACCACAACCGTGGCGCGCACATCGGGTTGGGGCTGCGGCCGTCCGCGCGCGGCAAGGGCTACGGCACCGACGTGGTCGCCGTGCTGTGCCACTACGGATTCGTCGTACGCGGTCTGCGGCGGCTGCAGATCGAGACGCTGTCGGACAACACCGCGATGCTGCGCTCCGCCGAGCGCAACGGCTTCGTCCGCGAGGGCGTGCTGCGCTCCTCGGCCTGGGTGCTGGGCGAGTTCCTCGACGAGGTGCTGCTCGGGCTCCTCGTCGAGGACTGGAAGCAGGACTCCCGCTGACGGACTCCCGCTGACGGACTGCAACTGACGGACTGCGACTGATCGTTGAGCCGGGTCGTCACTCTCCGGACGGGGCTCCGTAGCGGGTGGCGATCGCGGCGGCGCGGTCGCGCAGCGAGGTGCGCAGCGACTGCGGGGTCAGGGCTTCCGCGTCCGTGCTGAGCTGCCACAGCGCCCATTCGGCGTGCCAGGAGTCCTGGAAGGTCACCTCAAGCCGCAGCCAGCCGTCCGCGTCGGGTTCCTCCGCGCGGACGGCCAGCGCGGAGTCCAGCAGGTCTTCCCGCCGCGCCGGGTTCACCCGTACCAGCACGATGATGTGGTCGTCGGAGAGAAACCGCGCGGCGCGTTCCCGCCAGATCCGGTCCAGATCGACCCGGCTCGGTCGCTCCGCCGTTTCGGGGAGTTCCTCGGCGGCCAGCATCCGCGACAGCCGGTAGGTGCGGTCCGCGCCGGATCTCGTGGCCAGCAGGTAGCCCCGGTCGCGCACGGTGACCAGGCCGATCGGGTCCACCGTGCGCCACTGCGGTGCCCCGCCCGTGGCCGCGTAGTGGATACGCAGCTTGTGTCCGGCGAGCACCGCGCGCCTGACCTCGATCATGGTGGTGTCGGGTACGTCCTCCATGACCAGCCGGCGTGAGAGCAGATCGGTCTCCGGGTCGACGAGAAATCGCTGCGCCGCGTCGCTCGCGGTGGCCCGGTGACTGTCGGGCAGCGCGTCGACCACCTTCCGCATGGCCGAGGTGAGCGCCGAGCCGAGGCCGAACACCTGCTCGCCGCGCGCCGATCCGGCGGTCAGCAGGGCGAGGGCCTCGTCGTGGTTCAGCCCGGTCAGCTCGGTCCGGAAACCGGGCAACAGGGCGAAACCGCCGTGCCTGCCGCGTTCGGCGTAGACCGGGACGCCGGCCGTGGACAGCGCCTCGATGTCGCGCAGCACGGTGCGGGTGGACACCTCCAGCTCGCGGGCCAGCGTGTCCGCCGTCATCCGACCGTGCCGGCGCAGCAGGAGCACCAGGGAGACCAGCCGGTCGGCACGCATACGAGAACGCTAATGGATTACATGACTGAGGGTGTCATGTTTTGTTGCGAGGCTCGTTGACGCGACGTCACAGCCGGCGGCTACCGAGCCGATGGCCCGATGGACGTCCGTACACCCGATGCGTCGAATGGAGCTGAAGTGGCATCTGATGTGGTAGCTGATGTGGCCGTGGAACGAACGGCGGTCAACCCGGTGAAGTGGTCGGTGGCGATGGGGTTCAACCAGGGTGAGGTCGTCTCCGGGCACACACGGACCCTGTACATCTCCGGCCAGACCGCGATGAGCGGCGACGGAAAGCCCCAGCATGACGGTGACATGGCGGCGCAGTTGGCGCTGAGCATCGACAACCTGGAGGCCGTGCTCGGCGAGGCCGACATGTCTCTCACGAACCTCGTCCGGCTGAATGTCTACACGACCGACGTCGATCTGCTTCTCCAGCACTACGGCGTGCTGGCGGCGCGGTTGGGCGCCGCCCAGGTGGCGCCGACGTCCACGATGCTCGGGGTGACGCGACTGGCGATACCCGGCCTGCTGGTCGAGCTTGAGGGAACCGCCGTCGCCTGACGCGGCCTCGCCGCCCCTGCTCGCCGCCCCGGCCGGCCATGATCCTGGCCGGCTCGCGGTACCGGGGGGTGCGGGTCAGCCCTCGCCCTGGCCGGCGCTGCCGATCGGGCCGACCTTCACCGGGGAGCCGGAGCCGTCCGTGACGGGCAGCGTGGCGGCGCCCGGCCAGTCGAGGGTGACCGTCTTCGTCTCGTCCGGCGGGGTCACCAGCAGCCCCGTGACGCGGACGCCGGAGCCGCCCGAGTCGTTCATCGGGTAGTTGATGCCGAAGCTCACCGTCTTGCCGTTCTTGAGGATCATCGAGATCGTCTCCTGACCGGTGCGCTCCGCGGACAGCGAGCCCGAGCTGGTCTTCAGGTCGACGCCCGGGTACCCGGAGATCGCGCAGTCCCGGCCGCTGCTGTTCTTCAGGTCCACCGCGACGCTGCCGTCGGGGTCACCGTCGATGGTGTTGTCCATCGCGGTGATCTCCAGGTCGGCGGTGCGGCACTTGCCGACCTTGCCGTTCGCGTGGGAGCCGTTCGCGCTGGAGCCGTTCTCGTTCGAGCCGGTCCCGGCGGTCGTGTCCTGCTGCCCGCCGGAGGTCTCGCCGGCGGAGTCCTTCCCGGCGCCCTCATCCGAACCGCCCGAGCCCGAACCGCCGCCCGAGGAAGACGCGGTGGACTCGGCCGACGGGTCGCCCTGTCCCATGACGTCGTCGTTCTGGCAGGCCGTCAGCGAGAGAGTCGCGGCAACGGCCAGGGCGGCGAAGGTGAGCTTGTGAACGCGCATCGTTTCTTCCTCAGGATCGGTGGGGGGTGTCGGCTGCTCGGTACGAGCGAGCGTTTCTGATCACCAGGACCGGTCCGGCCCACCGAACCGTTCCGCCCCACCACCTCGTAATACATCCCTGTTACACGCACAGCCGGGCCCAACCCGCGCCACCACAGGGCACAACCCCGCCCGCACCCGCCGCCCGGCGGGCCAGGACGGCGGTTCCGGTCACCGTTCCCGTATCTGCCCGCGGCCCCCGTCACCCACCGCCCGCTGGGACAGACCCGTAACTCGGCGGATCTTGACCCGAACCGGTGGAATGGCCTCCTCAACCCGCACCGCTACGCCGGCACATGCACCGTGGTGACCCGGCTCGCCACCAACCGCTCCCGCTCCCTGCGCACAGCCTCCCGCCGCAACCGCAGGATCTGCCAGAGCCCCACCGCCTCCAGCACGAACACCGTCGAGAACGCCACCCGGTACTCCCCGCCGGTCGCGTCGAGCAACACCCCCACCGCCAGCAAGGTCGTCATCGAGGCAACGAAACCGCCCATGTTGACGATTCCGGAGGCGGTGCCCTGCCGCTCGGGCGGATTCGCGGGCCGGGCGAAATCGAAGCCGATCATGGACGCGGGGCCACACGCCCCGAGCACACAGCACAGGACCACCAGCAACCACAAAGGCGCCCTCCCTGAACCCCCGGAGGGATACGCGAGGACCGCCGCCCATGTCACCGCCGTCACAGCCACCGTGCCGAGCGCCAGCGGGAGCCGCGCCGCGTGGTGCCGGGCGACGACCTGCCCGTACACAAGGCCGACGACCATGTTGGACAGCACCACCAGCGTGAGCAGATCACCGGCGGTCGCCCGGGACAGTCCCTGCGCCTCGACCAGGAACGGCAGCCCCCACAGCAGCAGGAACACCATCGCCGGGAACTGCGTGGTGAAGTGCACCCACAGCCCGAGCCGCGTCCCGGGCTCCCGCCAGGACGCGGCTATCTGACGCCGTACGTAGGCGGCGCCCCGATGCGTCAGGGGCTCCGGCTCGTACCCCTTCGGGTGGTCCTTCAGGAACACCAGCATCAGGACGAGGACGACGACCCCGGCGAGCGAACTGCCCGCGAACGCGGCGGTCCAGCCCACGCCGTGCAGCAGCCGGGCGAGTACGAGCGTCGAGACGAGGTTGCCCGCCACTCCGACCAGACCCGCGAGTTGGGCGACGAGCGGACCACGGCGGGCCGGGAACCAACGGGTGCCCAGGCGCAGCACGCTGATGAACGTCATCGCGTCACCGCACCCGAGCAGCGCGCGGGACGCCAGCGCCATGCCGTAGGTGGGGGACAGCGCGAAGCCGAGCTGCCCGGCCGTGAACAGGACGGCGCCGATGGTCAGCATCGTCTTGGTGCCGAGCCGGTCGACCAGGAGGCCCACGGGTATCTGCATGCCCGCGTACACGAGCAGTTGGAGTATGGAGAAGGTGGACAGGGCGGAGGCGTTGACGTGGAAGCGGTCGGCGGCGTCCAGGCCCGCGACGCCCAGTGAGGTGCGGAAGATGACGGCGACGAAGTAGACGCCGACGCCGACCGACCAGACGAGGACGGCGCGTCGGCCGCCCGGCGGGTCTCCGGGGAGGGCGAGCGGCGAGGCCGACGCGCTCATCGGACCTCGCCCCGGGCCAGGTTGGAGAACCAGCTCACATGCCGGTGCACGATCGCGACCGCCGCTTCGGCGTCACCGGCGCGCAGTGCTTCCAGGATCTCCTCGTGCTCGGTGAGCGTCTTGGCGATCCGGTCGGGATGCGAGTGCAGCACGGCGACACCCATCCGCAACTGCCGGTCGCGGAGCTGGTCGTAGAGCCGGGACAGGATGTCGTTGCCACCGCTGCGGACGATCTCGGCGTGGAAGCAGCGGTCCGTGACGGCCGCCTCGGCGAGGTCACCGGCGGCGGCCTGCTCCTTCTGCTGTTCGAGCAGCTCCTCCAGACGGGCGATCAACAGCGGGGACGCGGGGACCGCCTTGCGGGCCGCGTGCTCCTCGACCAGCTGACGGGTCTCCACGACGTCCGCGATCTCCTGCGCCGAGACCGGCAGGACCAGCGCGCCCTTCTTCGGGTAGAGCTTGATCAGCCCCTCCACCTCCAGGCGGAGCAGTGCCTCGCGCACGGGGGTCCGGGACACCCCGACGGCGTCGGCCAGCTCCCCTTCCGTGAGCAGGCTCCCGCCCTCGTAACGCCGTGCGAGAACGCCCTGCTTCACATGCCGGTAGACGCGGTCGGCGGCGGGCGGGGGCTTGACGGGGACGGACGTGGGGGCGGGAGAGGAGGCGGGGGCTGCAAGGGGGGCTGACGGCATGCGCACAGCATAGATACATCACGTACCCAAGAGGAGAGCCGTCCATATCGCGGGACGGAATTCCCACTTCCGGCCGCGGAATTCCCCCCTCCGGACTTTCAGAAAAAAACTCTCTCCCCGTACATCCATCCCGCCCCTTCGCGAGTCTCCACAGGGAGCGGCATCTTCATGTAGCCGCATTCCAGGGGCATTTGGAGCGTTCAAGTTGAGAACTGGCATTAAAGGCATTCGCCGCGCCTCGGCCGTTACGGTGACATTCACCGCGGGCGCCGTCCTCGTGGGCGGCGCGTTCGCCACCGGCGCGCAGGCCGCAACCCCGGCGCCCCCCACGATCGTCGCCAAGGGCGGCTATGTAATGAACAACGGCACGGGATCGAGCCTGTTCACCAAGGCCGCGGACACCCGACGTTCCACCGGCTCCACCACGAAGATCATGACCGCCAAGGTGGTGCTGTCGCAGCCCGGCCTCAACCTGGACTCGAAGGTCACGATCCAGAAGGCGTACAGCGACTACATCGTCGCGAAGGGCGCCTCGTCGGCCCGGCTCATCGTCGGCGACAAGGTCACCGTCCGCCAGCTCCTCTACGGGCTGATGCTGCCGTCCGGCTGCGACGCGGCATACGCCCTCGCGGACAAGTTCGGCTCGGGTACCACGCGGGCGGCGCGGGTGAAGTCGTTCATCGGCAAGATGAACGCCGCCGCCAAGAACCTCGGTCTGAAGAACACCAACTTCGACTCGTTCGACGGCATAGGGAATGGGTCCAACTACTCGACGCCGCGTGATCTGACGAAGATCGCCAGCAGCGCGATGAAGAACTCCACGTTCCGCTCGGTCGTGAAGACAACGACGACAAAGCAGAAGGTCACCACGAAGAGTGGCGGCTACCGCTATATGAACTGGACCAACACCAACAAGCTGCTCGGCACCTACTCCGGTGCGATCGGCGTCAAGACGGGTTCGGGCCCGGAGGCCAAGTACTGCCTGGTCTTCGCCGCCACCCGCAATGGCAAGACGGTCATCGGCACGGTCCTGGCCTCCACCTCGGAGACCAACCGCACGGCCGACGCGAAGAAGCTGATGGACTACGGCTTCAAGCGGTAACGCTCCGCGTGCGGACAGGAAAAGGAGGAGGGCCCGGCCACAGGGATGTGGCCGGGCCCTCCTTCTGTGATCGTTGGTCACGCCCAGGCGATGAGCCTCTTCGGCTGTTCCAGGACCGCCGCCACATCGGCCAGGAACTTGGAGCCGAGTTCGCCGTCGATCAGGCGGTGGTCGAAGGAGAGGGCGAGGGTGGTCACCTGGCGGGGCTTGACCTTGCCCTTGTGGACCCACGGCTGCAACTTGATCGTGCCGACCGCGAGGATCGCCGACTCACCCGGGTTCAGGATCGGCGTACCCGTGTCGACGCCGAAGACGCCGACATTGGTGATGGTCACCGTGCCGCCCTGCATCGCGGCCGGTGAGGTCTTGCCCTCGCGGGCCGTGCTCACCAACTCGCTGAGGGAACGGGACAGTTCGGGCAGGCTCTTGTCGTGCGCGTCCTTGATGTTCGGCACGAGCAGACCGCGCGGGGTGGCCGCGGCGATGCCCAGGTTGACGTAGTGCTTGAGGACGATCTCCTGGTTCGCCTCGTCCCACGCGGCGTTGACGTCCGGGTTCCGCTTGATCGCGACGAGCAGGGCGCGCGCGATGAGCAGCAGCGGATTCACCCGCAGGCCCGTCATGCCGTAGGTGTCGGGGTCCCGCTTCAGCTCGTCGACGAGCTTCATGGTGCGGGTCACGTCCACCGTCACGAACTCCGTGACATGCGGCGCCGTGAACGCCGAGCCGACCATCGCCTGCGCGGTGGCCCTGCGGACGCCCTTGACCGGGATACGGGTCTCCCGCGCACCGGCCGCGACCACCGGGACCGGCGCCTCGGCCACGGGCGCGGCGACCGGGACCGCCGGTGCCTGCGGCGCGGCTGCGGCGTGGACGTCCTCGCGCGTGACGATCCCGTCGGGACCGGTCGGCGTGACCGTGGCGAGGTCGACGCCGAGGTCCTTGGCGAGCTTGCGGACCGGCGGCTTGGCGAGCGGCCGTGAGCCGTTGGCGACGACCGGCTGCGCCACAGGTGCCGGTACGGGAGCGGGAGTGGGTGCCGGTGCGGGTGCCGGTGCCTGCGTCCGGGTCGCGGCTGCCGGTGCCTCCGGAGCGGGCACCGGCTTGCGCGCCCGACGCTTGGTCGAGGACTCGGCGACCCCGTATCCCACGAGCACCGGTGTGCGCGCGGCGGGCGCCTGGGGCGCCGGCTCCGAAGGGGCCGGCGCGGCGGCCTCCGGAGCGGCCGGACCCGCGCCGCCGGCGTCCCCGCCGGAGACGTCCACCGCGATGATCACCTGCCCGACATCGACGGTCGTCCCCTCGGCGAACCGCAGCTCCCTGACCACTCCGTCATACGGAATCGGCAGCTCCACCGCGGCCTTCGCGGTCTCCACCTCGCACACGACCTGCCCGTCGGTGACCGTGTCACCGGGCTGCACGAACCACTTGAGGATCTCCGCCTCGGTGAGCCCCTCGCCCACGTCGGGCATCTTGAACTCGCGTACGGACGCGTCAGTCATCGTCGTCACGTCCTCTCCTCAGTACGCAAGCGAGCGGTCGACGGCGTCGAGCACCCGGTCGAGACCCGGCAGGTACTCGTCCTCCACGCGGGCCGGCGGGTACGGCGCGTGATAGCCGCCGACCCGCAGCACGGGCGCCTCCAGGTGGTAGAACGACCGCTCGGTGATCCGCGCGGCCAGCTCCGCACCCGTACCCAGGAACACCGGCGCCTCGTGCACCACGACCAGCCGCCGGGTCTTCTCGACCGAGGTCTGCACGGTGTCGAAGTCGATCGGCGACATCGAGCGCAGGTCCACCACTTCGAGGGACTTGCCCTCCTCCTGCGCCGCCGCCGCTGCCTCCAGGCACACCTTCACCATCGGCCCGTACGCGGCGAGCGTCACATCCGTGCCCGCACGCGCCACGCGCGCCTTGTGCAGCGGCCCGGGGATGGCCTCGGGGTCGACCTCGCCCTTGTCCCAGTACCGCCGCTTCGGCTCGAAGAAGATCACCGGGTCGTCGCTCTGGATCGCCTGCTGGAGCATCCAGTACGCGTCCGACGCGTTCGAGGGCGAGACCACCTTCAACCCCGCCACATGCGCGAACAGCGCCTCAGGGGACTCCGAGTGGTGCTCGACGGCGCCGATGCCACCGCCGTACGGAATGCGGATGACGACCGGCATCTTGATCTTGCCGAGCGCCCGCGCGTGCATCTTCGCGAGCTGCGTGACGATCTGGTCGTACGCCGGGAAGACGAAGCCGTCGAACTGGATCTCCACCACCGGCCGGTACCCGCGCAGGGCGAGGCCGATCGCGGTGCCGACGATGCCCGACTCGGCGAGCGGGGTGTCGATGACCCGGTCCTCGCCGAAGTCCTTCTGGAGCCCGTCGGTGACCCGGAAGACACCGCCGAGCTTGCCCACGTCCTCGCCCATGACGAGGACCTTCGGGTCGGTGTCGAGCGCCTTGCGCAGGGACTCGGTGATCGCCTTGGCGAGCGGAAGCTTCTGTACGGCCATGGTCAACGCACCTCTCCTTCCGCGAACGACGCCTGATAGGCGGCGAACTGCGCCCGCTCCTCGTCGACGAGCGCGTGCCCGTCCGCGTACACATTCTCGAAGATGGCCAGGGGGTCCGGGTCCGGCATCGCCCGCACCACCTCACGCACCCGCTTTCCCAACGCTTCGCTCTCCGCTTCGAGTTCCGCGAAGAATCCCTCATCAGCGTGGCCTTCGGACTCCAGATACGTCCGCAGCCGCGCGATCGGGTCCTTGGCCTCCCAGGCCACCCGCTCGTCGTCGTGGCGGTAGCGCGTCGGGTCGTCCGACGTGGTGTGCGCGCCCATCCGGTACGTGAACGCCTCGACGAGCGTCGGCCCCTCGCCCCGGCGGGCCCGCTCCAGGGCCCACTTGGTGACGGCGAGGCAGGCGAGGACGTCGTTGCCGTCGACGCGGACGCCCGGGAAGCCGTAGCCCTGCGCGCGCTGGTACAGCGGCACCCGGGTCTGCTTCTCGGTCGGCTCGGAGATCGCCCACTGGTTGTTCTGGCAGAAGAACACGACGGGCGCGTTGTAGACGGCGGAGAACGTGAACGACTCCGCGACATCGCCCTGGCTGGAGGCGCCGTCGCCGAAGTACGCGATCACGGCCGAGTCGGCGCCGTCCTTGGTGATGCCCATGGCGTAGCCGGTGGCGTGGAGCGTCTGCGAGCCGATGACGATCGTGTACAGGTGGAAGTTGTTGGTGTTGGGGTCCCAGCCGCCGTTGTTCACGCCGCGGAACATGCCGAGCAGATTCGTCGGGTCCACACCGCGGCACCAGGCGACGCCGTGCTCACGGTAGGTCGGGAAGACATAGTCGTCCTCGCGGGTCGCCCGGCCCGAGCCGATCTGCGCGGCCTCCTGGCCGAGCAGCGACGCCCACAGGCCCAGCTCGCCCTGGCGCTGGAGGCTGGTGGCCTCGGCGTCGAAGCGGCGGGTCAGGACCATGTCCCGGTAGAGCCCGCGCAGCTCGTCGGGCGTGATGTCCTCGACATATCCGGCGTACTCGGCGATCTCCGGGTGGCCGGCGCTCTTGACGCGCCGCCCCTCGGGGGTCAGCAACTGCACGAGATCAGGCTGCCCGCCCGGTGGCTTCTTCGCAGCGGTGCGCTTGCGCGGCTTGCGCGCGGCAGTGCTCTCCACGGTCACGTGTGCTCCTCCGTCGGTCCGGCCCCCGGGGTCACCGGGAACCAGTGCGGCTCGCCTGGTTCCCCGCCTGCGCACGGGGTGGGTGCGACCAGGTCCGGAACAGGCGTGTCAGGTGCCCCGGCGAGCACCCTGCAAGAGGCACGTTACCCAGTGCTACGCCCCACGGCGAAACCCCACCTGACCTGCAATTTTGCTTGGATTACCAAGTAAATCGCCATTCGGCGGAAACGCCCTGGTCACAGCACCGGACAGCGCCCCCTGGGGAGGCCGGAACAGGCGAACGGTATCCCGCGGATGCCGGACAACGGAAGAGTTCGTGTCCGACACCGAAATCCGTGCGCGAACGGGGAGAAACCGGGGAGAAGTCACCGCATCGCCGTCGCCCGGACACACGCACACGCGCGGGGAGCCCCTTTTGAGGCTCCCCGCGCGCGTGGATGACGTTTTTGGCCGGGCCGGTCAGCCGCCGAGAGTTCCGCCCGCCGTATCGCCGCCCGTCGGCGGGGTCTGCGGGTCCGTCGGCGGGTCGGTCGGCGGGTCCGGCGGCTCCTCGCTCTTGGTCGGCGTCGGCTTCGTCGGCTCGTCGGTCGGCTTGTCGCTGGGCTTGTCGCTCGGCTTGTCCGACGGCGTCGTGTCGCCGGTCGGCGGCTTCTCGGACGGGGTCCAGCCGCCGCCGTTGCCCGCGGTCGTCCCCGAGTCCGTCGACCGCTCGGCGGTCGGCTCGTCCGAACTCTTCGTGGGGTCGTCCGACTGCTGCGACTTCGTGTTCGTCGGCTTGTTGGTGTCGGGCTGACCGCCACTGTCCCCGGCACCGCGCACCGCGAGGGCCACGCCCACCGCGATCGCGATGACCGCGAACACGGCGAGGATCCACAGCTTGCCGCGGCCCTTGCCGCCCCCGCCGGACCGCCCACCGTCGAAGCCGCCGTCGTCGCCGCCCGGCGGGCGCAGCATCGGCCGCGGGATCTGCGCGGTGCCCGAGTCGGGGTGCGGCAGCGCGGTGGTGCCCGCGACGCCCATCGCCGGGGTGTTGCCGCCCTCGTGCATGTCGACCGGGCCGGTGTTCCAGGTGCCGGTGTGCCCGCCCTGCTCGTACAGCATCTGGAGGCTGTACTGGACCAGGCCGCGCATCTCCTCGGCGGTCTGGAACCGGTCGTCCGGGTCCTTCGCGAGGGAGCGCATGACCAGGCCGTCCAGCTCCGGCGGCACCCCGTCCGACGCCTCCGACGGCGGTACGGGGATGTCCTGCACATGCTGGTAGACCACGGACAGCGGGGTCTCACCGGTGAACGGCGGGCGCAGCGCGAGGAGTTCGTAGAGCATGCAGCCCGTCGCGTACAGGTCGGACCGGTGGTCGACCGTCTTGCCGAGCGCCTGCTCGGGCGACAGATACTGCGGGGTGCCCATGACCATGCCGGTCTGCGTCATCGTCGACTGCGCGCCGTGCAGGGCGCGCGCGATGCCGAAGTCCATGACCTTCACGGCGCCGGTCTGGGTGATGATGACGTTCGCGGGCTTGATGTCGCGGTGCACGATGCCGTGCTGATGCGAATAGGCGAGGGCCTCCAGGACACCGGCGACGATGATCAGCGCCTGCTCGGGGCCCGGCGCCTCCGCGTTGATCAGCAGATCGCGGATCGTGCGGCCCTCGACGATCTCCATCACGATGTACGGGACCGTCCGGTGCCCGACGATGTCCTCGCCGGAGTCGTACACCGCCACCACCGCGTGGTGGTTCAGGCCCGCCACCGACTGGGCCTCACGTGTGAAGCGGGCCTTGGACACCGGGTCCTCGGCGAGGTCGGAACGGAGCAGCTTCACCGCGACCGTGCGGCCCAGGCGCACATCCTCGGCCGCGAACACCTCGGCCATACCGCCCTGGCCGAGCCTGCGGGTCAGCCGGTACCGGCCGTCACCGACAAGCCCGCTGTTCCCCCACATTTCCGGCGCGTCCGACATATCGCCGCCAGCCGGCTCGGGGTCGGACGGGCCCTGAGCGCGCTGCGTCTGTGCCATCGGTCCTCGCCGTCGTTTCTGTCCCGCACCCTCGGAGCTACCCGCGGTGGTTGTTACGGTCTCCGTCGGGCCACGCTACAGCCTCCGTGCGACGCCCCGGTCCGGGTGGACGGGCCATCCAACCCGCAGCGGGTACCCGGGTGCAAATCCTGTGTGCCGCTAGTACGTCGGCTGTAACGCTTCCGCGACGCTTCCTTCGCGTACGGTCACGGAACGGGCACCGAGCTTGACGTGTCACTGCCCTCCGGCAGACTTGGCCGGGAATGAGACAGTCGATCACGACCGCGGGAGCCACTCAGCCGCTACCGCCCGCGCCAATGGGGGACGCAGAAACATGAGCCAGGACGGCGGACACGGCCGGTACGCGGGGCGTTCGGTGGCCGGCGGACGTTATCAACTGCGCGATCTGCTCGGCGAAGGCGGCATGGCCTCGGTCCATCTCGCGTACGACGCGGTGCTCGACCGGCAGGTGGCGATCAAGACCCTGCACACCGAGCTGGGGCGCGAGCCGGCGTTCCGCGAGCGGTTCCGCCGCGAGGCCCAGTCGGTGGCGAAGCTCACGCACACCAATATCGTCTCGGTCTTCGACACCGGCGAGGACGAGCTGAACGGCTCGGCGACCCCGTACATCGTCATGGAGTACATCGAGGGCCGTCCGCTCGGCTCGGTACTCGACGCGGATGTGGCGCAGTTCGGCGCGATGCCGACCGACAAGGCGCTGAAGATCACCGCGGATGTGCTGGCGGCGCTGGAGATCAGCCACGAGATGGGCCTGGTCCACCGCGACATCAAGCCCGGCAACGTGATGATGACGAAGCGCAATGTCGTCAAGGTCATGGACTTCGGCATCGCGCGCGCCATGCAGTCGGGCGTCACCTCGATGACCCAGACCGGCATGGTCGTCGGCACCCCGCAGTACCTCTCCCCGGAACAGGCACTCGGCCGGGGCGTGGACGCCCGCTCCGACCTGTACTCGGTCGGCATCATGCTGTTCCAACTGGTCACCGGACGGCTGCCGTTCGAGGCGGACTCACCGCTGGCCATCGCGTACGCGCATGTGCAGGAGGAGCCCGTCGCTCCGTCCTCCATCAACCGCTCGGTACCGCCGGCGGTCGACGCGCTGATCGTCCGCGCGCTGAAGAAGAACCCGAACGAGCGCTTCCCCAGCGCCGAGACGATGCGCGACGAATGCCTGCGGATCGCGCAGTCGCTGCACTCGATCGCGCCGAGCATCGTGCCGGGGGCGCAGACGTCGAACGGTGCGGGTGTCGGGTCCGCGGTGTTCCCGCCGATCGACCAGTCCACGCCGATGCCCTCGGGCCCTGTGCAGACGCCGTACCAGCCGGGTGCGTACGGTCCGCCGACGCCGAACCCGAACCCGACTCCGGGGTACGGCTATCCGCAGTCCCAGCCGCAGCAGGGTGGCTACCCGACGCCGGTCGCCCCGGCCTCGTACCAGCAGCATCAGCAGGGCTCGTCGACGCCGCCGCCGTACACCATCGCGCCGCAGCACACGGGCGCGCCCGGCGGGGGCTCTGGCGGCGGTAAGCGGAACATGCCGGTGATCGTGGGCTCGATCGTGGTCGCGCTGCTCGCCGTCGGCGGCCTGATCCTGGCGCTCACGCTGAACGGCGGCGACAAGAAGGGCGGCGACGAGGCGAAGGACTCCTCGTCCCCGTCGGTGACGGCGGTCCCGGGCCACCGGGGTCCCGATACGACGAAGACCATCGAGCAGACGGAGTGCACGGAACCGCAGACGTCGTACAACGACGAGGACAAGGTGAAGATGCCGAACTTCACCCTCAAGAACATCGACTCGGTGAAGTCGTGCCTCCAAGCGGCGAGCTGGGGCTACGACGAGAAGACCACGGACGAGAACACCTACGGCGAGGGGACGATCATGGAGCAGTTCCCGGCCCCCGGAACGGACTTCGACCCGAAGGACCCGCCGCAGCTCCAGCTCAAGGTCTCCACCGGCAACCCGTCCTGAACCTTCCCCGTACGCACGAGGGCCCGGCACGCGGTGCGTGTGCCGGGCTCTGTTCGTGAGTTCTCGTGAGTCAGAGGTACGCGGGCTACAGGTAGGGGCCCCCGGTACGGCCGCCGGGGTGGCCCATCTCCTCGTCGCCGACACCCGGCGGCAAGGCGCGCCGCATCTGCTCCAGTTGGGCCCGTGCCGCCATCTGCTGGGCGAACAGGGTCGTCTGGATCCCGTGGAACAGGCCCTCAAGCCAGCCGACCAACTGGGCCTGCGCGATGCGCAGTTCCGCGTCGCTCGGGGTCCCCTCGTCGTTGAACGGGAGGGACAGCCGCTCCAGCTCCTCCACCAGCTCGGGCGCGAGACCGTCCTCCAGCTCCTTCACGGAACTTGAGTGGATCTCCTTGAGGCGCTGCCTGCTCGCTTCGTCGAGAGGAGCGGCCCGCACCTCTTCGAGCAGCTGCTTGATCATGCTGCCGATCCGCATGACCTTGGCGGGCTGTTCCACCATCTCCGTCACGGGCACCTCGCGGGAGTCCTCGTCTCCGCCGCCGCCCAACGCCATCCCGTCCTGGCCCACCACCAGCACCTGGGGGCTGTCCGGCGACCTTTCGTTCCTCGGCATCTCCATGGGGCCATTGTCTCCCACGGGCCGGGTTCCGTCGGGGCGGGGTGACTTCTGGGCGGGGTTTCGGGGTCGGTCAGGGCGGGGGTTCGGTCGGGTCGGGGGTTCGGGTTCGGTGAGGCCGGGGTTCGGGTTCGGTGAGGCCGGGGTTCGGGTGCGGTCAGGCCGGGGTTCGCTCAGGCCGGGGGATCCGTGGCCGCTGCCTCCGCCTCGCGTACGAGGCGTGACTCGCAGTGATCCAGCCAGCGGACCTCCGCCTCCGCACGGAACACCAGCTGTTCCAGGACCAGCAGGCGGGCCACCTCGTCACGGTGCGAGGATCCCGCCGCCATCGCCCGGGTCCGTTGCCGCGTGTGCTCGCGCAATATCTCCAGGACGTGTTGCCGCTGGCCCTCGATCACGGCCCTGATGTCCACGCCCGGCACACCCATGGCCATCACCAGCTTGATCGCCAGCTCGTCGCGCGGCGGGCTCTCCCGGTCCACGGGCCGCTCGAACCAGTCCCTCAGCTCGGCCCGCCCCGCGTCCGTCAGCGCGTACAGGATCCGTCCCGAGGCGTCCGTGCCGCGCTGCTCGACCATGCCGTCCCGTTCCAGACGGCCGAGGGTCGTGTAGACCTGCCCGACGTTGAGCGGCCAGGTGGTTCCCGTACGCGCCTCGAACTCGGAACGCAGCCGTGAGCCGTAGCGCGGGCCGTGGTCGAGGAGGGCGAGCAGGCCATGGCGTATCGACATAGTCCGTAGACATACCTGGTGGGTGGCGCGGAGGCCAAGACGACCCCCGTCAGTCGGGGGGTCCGGGGGTGGGGCCGGGGGGCGGGTCGGCTCGGGTCGGGGTGCGATCAGTCGCGGCGGAGCCGCACGGCGAGGAAGGCCAGGCCCAGGCCCATCAGGACCAGACCGGCACCGAGCGGCAGGACCCGGACGTACTGCCCGTACGGCTGGGCCACGGGTTCCTGGGAGGTCCGGGGGGCGTTGTCCACCGCGGGGTCGATGAGCGTGGAGGCCGAGGTTTCGGAGGTGGGGTTCCCGGAAGGGGACGCGGGGGGCTGGGGCGTGGGCCGACCCGAGGGCTGCGGCACTGTGTCGTCACTGTCGGTGGCATCCGTCGGTGAGGGGTCCGGGCGACCGGGACGCTCACGGCCCTCGGAGGGGCGGGTACCCGCCCGGGACTCGTCGGGTACGGGAGTGAGCGCGGGTGGGAGACCGGGTGCGGTCCGGTCGGCGCGCGCCGTGGGATCGGCCGCGCGAGCCGGTGCTTCCCCGGCGAGCGGGGCCAGGAACAGGAGCGCCGTGAGCAGTCCGGCCGCACCGGAACCGCGAAGCCGTGGAATCACGCCGGTCACCCTCCGGGTAGAGCCGATCCGCGAGAACCTGTGAATCCAGCGTCACACGCTGTCACACATCCGGCATCTCGACCGCCGCTCGCCCCGGAGGGTGCCCGCATTCAGGGGGCGGCGCTCACTCCCGTACCGGGGTCACTCCCGTACCAGAAGGACCTTGCCGACGTGCCCGCTCTCCTCCAGGACCCGGTGCCCGGCGGCGGCGTCCCGCAGCGGAAGCGTGCGGTCCACGACCGGCCGGACCTGCCCGGCGGCGATCAGCGGCCACACATGCTCCCGTACGGCCGCGACGATCGCTGTCTTCTCGGCGACCGGACGGGCCCGCAGCGAGGTCGCGGTCACGGCGCCGCGCTTGCCGAGGAGCGTCGCGATGTTCAGCTCGCCCTTCACCCCGCCCTGCATCCCGATGATCGCGAGCCGCCCGTTGACGGCGAGGGCGTCGATGTTCCGTTGCAGATACTTCGCGCCCATGATGTCGAGGATCACATCGGCGCCCGCGCCGTCCGTGGCGGCCCGGATCTCCTCCACGAAGTCCTGCTCGCGGTAGTCGATGAGGATGTCCGCGCCCAGCTCGGCACAGCGCCGGAGCTTCTCCTTGCCGCCCGCCGTGACGGCGACCTTGGCACCCACGGCCTTCGCGAGCTGGATCGCCATGGTCCCGATCCCGCTGGCGCCACCGTGCACAAGCAGCGTCTCGCCGGGGCGCAGATGGGCGATCATGAAGACGTTCGACCAGACCGTACAGATCACTTCGGGCAGCGCCGCCGACTCGACCAGCCCTACACCGGCCGGGACGGGCAGCAACTGACCGACGGGTACGGCTACCTTCTCGGCGTAGCCACCGCCGGCGAGCAGCGCGCACACCTCGTCGCCGACCGCCCAGCCGGACACATTGGGGCCGAGCGCGGCGATACGGCCCGCACACTCCAGACCGGGATAAGGGGACGCGCCCGGTGGGGGGTTGTAGAAACCCTGGCGCTGAAGGATGTCCGCGCGGTTGACGGCACCGGCCGCCACCTCGATCAGGACCTCACCCTCGGCGGGTACGGGATCGGGGACCTCCACCCACACGAGTGCCTCGGGTCCACCGGGTTCGGAGACGGTGATCGCATACATGTGCCGAGGCTACTCCGTACCCCCTTCCGGGCGGCTCAGTCCCGGGGCAGGGGACGGATGTCCGGCGCCACCTGCGACACCGTTGACGCCCGCACGATCGTGATCAGACGGTCCATCAACTGCAAGGTGCCGATGGCCGGATCGTCGTAGCCGAGCACCCGGTGCCCCCGCACCACGCTCACCACCAGATCCTCGGTCTCCCGGACCCCGAGCCCCACCTCGGCCTTTATCACGGGGCGTTCGACCAGATCGAGACCGCTGCCCTGCTGGATCAGGTCCTCCATCACCATGCCCGCGCTGGGGCTGAGTACCGACAGGCCCAGGAGCCGTCCGGCCGCGCTGGCACTGGTGATCACGGCGTCGGCGCCCGACTGCCTCAGCAGCGGAGCGTTCTCCTCCTCCCGGACGGCCGCCACGATCTTGGCCTTCCGGTTGAGCTGCCGGGCGGTGAGCGTGACCAGCACGGCGGTGTCGTCGCGCTGGGTGGCGATGATGATCTGACGGGCCTTCTGCACCTCGGCCCGGATCAGCACATCGCTGCGGGTCGCGTCACCTATCACCCCGACGAACCCTTCCGCCGTGGCCGCTTCGATGACCTTGCCACTGGGGTCGACCACCACGACCTGTTCCTTCTTCAGCCCCGTCGCACAGACGGTCTGAATCGCCGAGCGGCCCTTCGTACCGAAGCCCACGACGACGGTGTGGTCACGCAAGTTGGACCTCCAGCGATTCAGCCGCCACTCCTCCCGGGTGCGTTCGGTGAGCACCTCCAGCGTCGTACCGACCAGGATGATCAGGAAGAGCACACGCAGCGGCGTGATGACAAGGATGTTGGTCAGACGGGCACCGTCACTGACCGGAGTGATGTCGCCATAACCCGTGGTCGAGAGCGTGACGGTCGCGTAGTAGAAGGCGTCGAGCAGATCGACCGAGCCATCGGAGTTGTCGCCGTACCCCTCACGGTCCGCGTACACGATGAAGGCCGTCCCGACGAGTACGACGAGCGCCATCAACAGCCGCTTGGCGACCTGCCACAGGGGCCGTTCGACCACCCGTCGGGGCAGCTTCACCCGGGATCTGACGAGGTGTTCGTCGGCCTGGCGGGCAATCGCGTCATGGCCGGGAAGTTTCACGTGAAACACTCCCCGGTCCCGGACAGCGCCCACGGCAGGTCAAGGATCTCCAGCTCCTGACCGGCCCGCGCCCCACCGGGCGGCACGACCGCGAGCCCATCGGCGCCGGCGATCCCGCGCAGCATCGCGGGCCCGTTGTAGTGCAACGGCACGGCCCGCTCGCCGCGCAAGGTCACGGGAACCAGCCGGGTGTCGTACGGGTGCCCGTGCACCGCGTCCCGCACGGGTGCCGTGTACGGCTCCGGCGCCAGACGTCCCGCGAGCGTCCTCAGCAGGGGTTCAGCCAGGGTGAGCAGCCCGGACACCGCGGCCAGCGGATTGCCGGGCAGCCCGACGAGGAACTGGTCCTCCTTCGTACGCGCCAACAGCATGGGATGCCCCGGACGCACCTTCACCCCGTCCACGAGGAGTGCGGCACCGATCCGGTCGAGCGTCGGGTGCACATGGTCGACGGGCCCCGCCGCCGTACCGCCCGTCGTCACGATCAGGTCCGCGCGGGAGGTGGTGATCGCCTTGCGCAGAGCCGCCGCGTCGTCGCCGAGCCTGCGCACCGCGGTCACCTGGGCACCCAGTGCGCGCAGCCATGGCGGCAACATGGGACCGAGCGCGTCCCGGATCAGCCCGTCCTTCGGCAGCCCTTCGGTCAGCAACTCATCGCCCAGGACCAGCACTTCGGCGGTCGGACGCGGAACCGTCAGCAGTTCGTCGTACCCCGCCGCCGCCGCGAGCCCGAGCACCGCCGGGGTCACGACGGCCGAGGGCGGCAGCAGTTCGTCGCCGCTGCGGCACTCCTGACCGCGCGGCCGGATGTCCTGGCCCTGGTGCACCTCGCGTGTGGCGTGCAGCCGCCCCTTGTCGTCCAGGCGGCCGTGCTCGCTGCGGATGACGGCGGTGGCGTCCTTCGGGATCCGCGCACCGGTCGCGATGCGCACGGCCTCCCCGTCACTCAGCTCTGCCGGCTCCCCGTGCCCCGCGAGCACGCCCTCGCCGCGCACCTCCCACGGTCCCGGCCCCGCAACCGCGAACCCGTCCATCGCCGAGGTGTCGAAGGACGGCAGGTCGGTGAGCGCGGTGAGGGGCTCGGCGAGAACCAGTCCTAGCGCGGCATCGAGCGGTACGCGGACCGGGGTGCGGGACCTCGCGGTACGGGACCTCGCGGTGTGGGCCGCGAGGGCGCGGGCTTCGGGCCAGGCGGTGGCGGTGCCGGGGGCGGTGCCGGGTGCCGTTCCGGTGCCGGGGGGTGTTCCGGGTGCCGGTGTGGTCGCGTCGCCGGGTGGGTGCTTCTGGTCCTGGTCGTAGTCGTAGGGCTGGTCTTTGGCGGTGGGGGGCGGGGTGGCCGGGGTGGGTGTGCCTCGGCCGGGGATGCCGGGGGCGGGGGTGCCGGGGGCGGGGGTGCCTGGGCGGTGTGGGCCTGGAGGGGGTGGGGGGTTGCCCGATCCGTACGGGGTGCCGGTGCCGTTGCTCTTGCCGGTGCCGGTGCCGTTGTTCGTGGTTCTGCCGGCGTCGCGGTCCGCCCTGACCAGGGCCAGTGCCTCGTCCACGTCGAGGTCGTCGAGGGGTCCGGCGACCATGCCCGTGCCTCCCCTGGTGTCCCGTGCGTCGCCGCCGAGCCCGGTGCTCCCTACGGACCGCGGGGCGTTGGTGCCGGTCATCCGGTCTCCGGGTGTGCGTCGGGTTTTTCCTCACCGGACACGGCATCGCCGGCACCGTCCTTGGCCGGTTCTCCCTTGCCCGGTTCTTCCTTGGCCGCGTCGTCCTCGGCGGCCCAGCGGAGGGCGAGTGCCGCCGCCCTGTGGGCCGCTTCGGCCACCGCCTCGGGGCCGCCCTTGCCCTGCGCCGCCGCGTACCCGACGAGAAACGTCGTCAGCGGCGCCGCGGGCCGGGCCACCCCGTGCGCCGCGTCGCGGGCCAGATCGAGCAGTACGCCGATGTCGACGTCCAGGTCGATGCCCAGTTCGTCCTTGACCGCTGTCATCCATTCGTCCAACACGTGCCCATGCTCCCTGATACGTGACCGGGCGGCTGCGATGTCGTCCCAGGTGTCGCAGTCGAAGGACGCGACCGGGTCGGAGATACGGGTGAGGTCCAACGCGCCGACCAGCAGCCGCAGCGGCAGACCGGTCAGGCCACCGCGCTCGGCGGTCAGCGCGGCCAGTGCGCGACGGACCGGCGCGGCGCGGTACGCGGCGACCAAGGGCTGGTCGCGTCCGTCGGCGTCGGTGAGCAGGACCCCCTCGGCGTCGCCCGCGCGCAGGGCGTCCAGGAGTCCCCGTACCGTCTCCTCGCCCAGGAACGGCAGGTCCGCCGAGAGCACGACCACCTTCTCGGCCGTGGTGCGGCGCAGCCCCGCGTCCAGCGCGGCGAGCGGACCGGCGCCCGCCGGTTCCTCGCGCGCCCAGGTCACCGGCCGGACGGTGGGGCGCGAGTCCGCCACGACAACGGTCGTGTCCGCGCCGGGGCAGGCCGCGAGGACACGGTCGAGCAGGGCGCGCCCGCCCACCCGCACCCCGGGCTTGTCCGCCCCGCCGAGCCTCTTCGCGGCGCCCCCGGCGAGGACTACGGCGTCATACGCGACGTCATACGCGGTCATCCCCCGAGTATGAGCGCCCGAAGGATCATTGCCACCCCGCCGGCCGAACGGGCCGACGAAGATTTCGTCACACACCGGCGTCCCTGACCGGCAGCCCTCGCCGGAACCTGGCTGGTACCGGCGCTTATATCGGGGCTGGTACCGGCGCTGGTACCGGTTCCGGACAGTGGCTCACCGGGCGCGCTACAGGGTGCGCAGGAGCACCGCCGGCTGTTCCACGCAGTCCGCCACAAACCGCAGGAAACCGCCCGCCGTGCCTCCGTCGCACACCCGGTGGTCGAAGGTGAGCGACAGCTGCACCACCTGCCGGACCGCCAACTCCCCCTCGTGCACCCAGGGCTTGGGGACGATCCGGCCGACGCCCAGCATGGCCGCCTCGGGGTGGTTGATGATCGGCGTGGATCCGTCGACCCCGAACACCCCGTAATTGTTCAACGTGAAGGTCCCACCCGTGAGTTCCCCGGGAGTCAGCCTTCCTTCCCGTGCCACTTCGGTGAGCCGTCCGATCTCGGCGCTCAGCGACTCCGCGTCCCGCCGGTGCGCGTCCTTGACCACCGGCACCACGAGACCGCGCTCGGTCTGCGCGGCGAACCCGATATGGACGGCGTCGAGCTGGACGATCTCGCGCGCCGCCATGTCCACGGTGGAGTTGAGTTCGGGATGCCGGGCCAGGGCGGCCGTGCAGATACGGGCGAGCAGCGCGAGCAGGGAGATCTTGGGGCCGCCCGACGCGTTCATCGCGGTGCGCGCACGCATCAGTTCCGTCGCGTCCGCGTCCACCCAGCAGGTGGCCTCCGGTATCTCACGGCGGCTGCGGGCCAGCTTGTCGGCGACGGCACCACGGACTCCTCGGAGGGGGATTCTGGTACCGACTCCGTGGGGCGCGGGGGTGGGTGCCGACGTGGGGGCGGGGGCCGGCCGTTCCGGGCGCGGGACGGTGCGAGGGGGAGCGGTGGTGGTGGATGCCGTGAGTGAGGTGGGTGCGGTGGGGTGTCCCGCGGCCCGTACGGCGTACTCGACGTCGGCCCGCAGGATCAGCCCGTCAGGCCCCGACCCCGTCAACTCGGCCAGATCAAGCCCGTGTTCGCGGGCCAGCTTGCGGACGAGCGGGGAGATGACGGGGAGTGGGCCGCCGGGTGCCGGGGCCAGTGTCAGAGGAGTGGGTGCCGGTGCCGGTGAAGTCGGTGCCGGTGCCGGTGCCGGCGTGGCCGGGCGGACCCGGCGGCGGCGCGCGGGTGCGGCGCCCGTCCCGTACCCGACGAGCACATTGCCGGAGGTCTCGTTCCCGTCGTCTCCCGAGGTCCCGACGCCTTCGGCCGGCGCTCCCACGGCGACCGTCAACAGCGGTGCGCCGACGGGCAGTTCGGTGCCCTCCTCGCCGAACCGGGCCGTGACCACGCCCCCGTACGGGCAGGGCACCTCGACCATCGCCTTGGCCGTCTCGACCTCGACCACCGGCTGATCGATGGCGACGACATCGCCGACCTGGACGAGCCAGCGGACGATCTCCGCCTCGGTGAGCCCCTCCCCGAGGTCGGGCAGCTTGAATTCCAGCACCTGTGCCATCAGCTCTCCGCCTCCCACTGAAGCCGCGCCACGGCGTCCAGGATCCGGTCGACGCCCGGCAGATGGTGCCGTTCGAGCATCGGCGGCGGATACGGGATGTCGAACCCGGCCACGCGCAGTACCGGAGCCTCAAGGTAGTGGAAGCAGCGCTCGGTGACCCTGGCCGCGATCTCACCGCCCGGACCGCCGAAGCCGCCCGACTCGTGCACCACCACCGCCCGTCCGGTCCGCCGCACCGACGCGCACACCGTCTCGTCGTCGAAGGGCACCAGGGAGCGCAGATCGACCACTTCGAGATCCCACCCCTCCGCTCGCGCCGCCTCGGCCGCCTCCAGACAGACGGGCAGCGAAGGCCCGTAGGTGAGGAGGGTCGCGCTGGTCCCCGCACGCCGGACCACCGCCCGGCCTATGGGTTCAACGGACACCGGGTGCCCGGGGTTCCAGTCCGCCTTGGACCAGTACAGGCGCTTGGGCTCCAGGAAGACCACCGGGTCGTCGGAGGCGATGGCGGCCCGCAGCAGCCCGTACGCGTCGGCGACCGTCGCCGGGGTCACGACCGTCAGACCCGGCGTCGCCATGTAGTACGCCTCGGAGGAGTCGCTGTGGTGTTCGACGCCGCCGATCCCGCCGCCGTAGGGCACGCGCACGGTGATGGGCATCGGCATGGCGCCCTTGGTGCGGTTGCGCATCTTGGCGACGTGCGAGATCAGCTGCTCGAACGAGGGGTACGCGAAGGCGTCGAACTGCATCTCCACGACGGGCCGCAGCCCGTACATCGCCATGCCGACGGCCGTCCCGAGGATGCCCGCCTCGGCGAGCGGGGTGTCGGTGCACCGGTCGTCGCCGAACTCCTGGGCGAGGCCGTCCGTGATCCGGAAGACACCGCCGAGCGTGCCGACGTCCTCGCCCATGACGTGCACGGTGGGATCGTCGGCCATGGCGTCCCGCAGGGCGCGCCCGAGTGCCTGCGCCATGGTCGCCGGTTTGGCCGCGACGGTGGTCATCGTCCGGCCCCTTCCGGGTGGTCGTCCTGGCCGTCCGCCGCCGCGTCGAGTTCGGCGCGCAACTGGGCCGCCTGCTCGCGCAGTTGTGTGGTCTGCTCCGCGTACACGTGCGTGAAGAGGTCCATCGGGTCGAGCACCGGGTCCTGGTTCATCCGCTCACGCAGGTCGGCGGCCATCGCCTCGGCGTCGTCGCGCACGGCCCGTATCCCCTCCTCGTCCAGGAGTTTCCGCTCGGACAGCTCCCTTTCGACGAGGGCCAACGGGTCGTGGGCCCGCCAGGCTTCGACCTCGGTGTCCGTGCGGTAGCGGGTGGCGTCGTCGGCGTTGGTGTGCGCCTCCAGGCGGTAGGTGACCGCCTCCACGAGCGTGGGGCCACCGCCCTCGCGCGCGTGGCGCACGGCTTCGGTGAGGACCTCGTGCATCGCCAGTGCGTCGTTTCCGTCGACCAGGCGTCCGCGCATGCCGTACCCGACGGCCTTGTGGGCCAGGGACGGCGCGGCGGTCTGCTTGGCGAGCGGTACGGAGATGGCGAAGCCGTTGTTCTGCACCAGGAAGACGACGGGTGCCTGCCAGACGGCCGCGAAGTTCAGCGCCTCGTGGAAGTCGCCCTCGCTGGTGCCGCCGTCGCCGACCATGGCGAGCGCCACCACGTCGTCGCCGTTGAGGCGCGCGGCGTGCGCGAGACCCACGGCGTGCGGGAGCTGGGTCGCGAGGGGGGTGCTGAGCGGCGCGACGCGGTGTTCGGACGGGTCGTAGCCGGTGTGCCAGTCGCCGCGCAGCAGGGACAGCGTCTCGACGGGGTCGACGCCGCGCGCGACGACGGCGAGCGTGTCCCGATAGCTGGGGAAGAGCCAGTCCTGTTCCTGGAGGACGAGGGCGGCGGCGACCTCGCACGCCTCCTGTCCGGTGCTCGACGGGTAGACGGCGAGCCTGCCCTGCCGGGTGAGGGCGGTCGCCTGCGTGTTGTAGCGACGGCCCCGGACCAGCTCCGCGTACAGCCGGCGCAGCAGGTCGACGTCGGCCGTACGGCCGGCCGGGGTGCCCAGCACGCGGTACGGCTCCGCGTCGGGCAGCAGCGGGGCGGGGTCGGTACGGGGCTGCCAGGCGGGCGGCGGCGTGGGGCGGTATGCGCCACGCTGCTCCATCACCGGCGTGCTCTGCCTCTTCACGCGTGCACCTCCTCGTCGAAGCGGTCTCCCCCAGGGGAGCGGTCGAGGCGCGACAACGTGACTCGCCTCACCTACCGATTGTTCGGTCGTCGGCACATTTTGGCTACAGGCACCGTCAGGCTGTGGACAAACGGTTCTCCACAGCTTGGGATGGACGCAGTACGTCCATGGTAGAGAGGCGGGGGGACATGGCATCTGAACGAATGGCCGAGGAACAGGACGCGGGCGGCACCGATTCCGTGGCGCGCCCGCAGGAAACCGTCCCCGACCTCCCTCCGCGCCCGCTGGACGCGATCGACCGGGACATCCTCCAGATGCTCCAGACGGACGGCCGTGCCTCGATACGGTCGGTCGCCGAGCGGGTCCATGTGTCACGCGCCAACGCGTACTCGCGCATCAACCGCCTCATCGAGGACGGCGTCATCCGTGGCTTCGGCGCCCGGATCGACCATGAGCGCGCGGGGCAGGGCGCCTCCGCGTACATCACCCTGAAGATCGTGCAGAACTCCTGGCGCACGGTCCGCGAACAGTTGCGGGCGCTGCCCGGCGCCTCGCACATCGCGCTGGTCAGCGGCGACTTCGACGTCCTGCTCCTGGTGCACACGCCGGACAACAGGGCGCTGCGGGAGCTGGTGCTCACCAAGCTCCAGGCGATCCCCGAGGTGCTGAGCACCCGCACGCTGCTGGTGTTCGAGGAGGACAACCTGGAGCAGGCGCCCTGACGGGACCGCGCGCGCCGCGCGCTGGGTGCCGACCCCGGCCTACAGGGCTGTCCAGCCGCTGGGCCACCGGGTCGCCGGGCCGCTCAGGGCTCCGCGCGGAGCCCTTCGAAGACCATCCGGACGACGGCGTCGGCGACCTCACGGTCCCCGCTGCCCCGCCCGTCGGGCCGGTACCACTCCACGATCGAGTTGATCATCCCGAACACCAACCGGGTCGCGAGCCGCACCTCGATGTCACCCCGTACGTCCCCGTCGGCGGCGGCGGCCTTCAGCAGTTCGGCGACCTGGTGGTCGAAGTCCCTGCGGCGCTCCAGCGCCCACCGCTCGGTGGGCGTGTTCCCGCGCACCCGCAGCAGCAGCGTCACATACGGCAGTTCGTCGGTCAGCACCTCGACCATGCGCCGGGTGACGTGCTCCAGGCGCTCCACGGGGCGCCCCACGCGCGCGTGCTCCTCTTCGAGGATCGCGAACAGTCCGTCGATGGCCCGGCTGACGGCCCGCCGCAGCAGCTCCTCCTTGCCCGCGACGTGGTGGTATATCGAGGACTTGGAGATACCGGCCGCCTTGGACAGGTGCTCCATGGAGGTGCCGTCGTAACCGCGCTCGATGAACACGCCGACGGCGACGGCGAGCAGGGAGTCCGGCGTGTACGTGTCGCGCTTGCCGGGGGGCATGGCGCCCTGGGCAGTGGTCATGAGGCGGACTCCCGCTTCTCTGAGGCGTACGCGTGACGGTAGAGCGCCAGCGAGGGCGCGTAGCGTCCGGAGGGGTCGCGCAGATGCAGGTCGTCCAGAAGGGAATGCGCCCAGGTCCTGCCGAGTCTGCGGTTCCATTCGAAGGGCCCCAGCGGGTAGTTGACACCCAGCCGCATCGCCGTGTCGATGTCCTCCTCGGTGGCGACGCCTTTGGCGACGGCGTCCATGGCCAGGTCGATCAGCCGGGCCACCGTCCGCGCGACGATCATGCCGGGGACGTCGCCGATCACGCTGACGTCCTTGCCGAGCGCCTGGAAGAGACCGATGGCCTCCCTGAGAGTGCGCGGCGACGTGTCCTGTGAGGCCGCCAGGGCGATCCGGGTCGCCGAGCGGTAGTCGAAGGCCAGGTCGAAGTAGACGACGTCACGGAACTCGACGGAGGTCTGGCCGTCCGCGAGCGCGAGCTGTCCGCCGCCGGGCAGCACCAGCCGGGTGCCGTGGTCCTCGTCCTCCTCGCGCACGGGGACGCCCGCCTCACGGATCAGGTCGAGCAGGTCACCCGCGGGTCCGAGGTCGCCCTCGACGACGACATGCGCGGGCGGCGGCACGGGGTCCGCGGTGTGCGGTTCGGGCTGCTCGGCGTCGTCCCCGTACGCGTACCAGCCGCGGCCCGCCTTGCGGCCGAGCATGCCGGACTCGACCAGCCGGCGCTGGGCCAGCGAAGGGGTGAACTTCACGTCGTGGAAGAACGCGTCCCACACGGAGCGCGTGACGGCCTCGTTGACGTCCTGCCCGATGAGGTCGGTCAGTTCGAAGGCGCCCATCTTGAAGCCGCCGCACTCGCGCAGGACGGCGTCGATGGTGGCCGGGTCGGCGCCCTGGTGCTCATGCACGGCGAACGCCTCGGCGTAGAAGGGGCGCGCGATCCGGTTGACGATGAACCCGGGGGTGTCCGCGCAGGCCACCGGGGTCTTGCCCCAGTCGCTGGCCATCTCGTACGCGCGCGTGGCCGACGAGAAGTCCGTCGCGAAGCCGGAGACCACCTCGACCAGGGGCAGCAGCGGCGCCGGGTTGAAGAAGTGCAGTCCGAAGAAGCGGCCCGGGTGGGCGAGTGCGCCACCGATGGCGGTCACCGACAGGGACGACGTGTTGGTGGCGAGCAGGCAGTCGTCGTCCACGACCTCCTCCAGCGCGCGGAAGAGCTGCTGCTTGACGTCGAGTCGTTCCACGATCGCCTCGACCACGAGGCCGGAACCGGCCAGCGCGGCGAGGGCCTCGGCGGGCTGGAGCCGGGCGGTGGCCGCGTCCCGTTCGGCGGCGGTGAGCCGGCCTTTCTCGACGAGCCGGTCGAGGCAGGCGGCGAGGGCGACGGCGGCGGTCCGCGCGCGCCCCGGGACGGCGTCGTACAGCCGCACCGGGTGACCGGCGACGAGCGCGACCTGGGCGATGCCCTGGCCCATGGTGCCGGTGCCGACGACGGCCACGGGGCTGCTGAGGTCGAGTGCTGTCATGCTCGCGATCCTCCCGCACCGGGTTGTCCACAGGTTCAGCGGACCCCCTTGTCCCGACCGATCGTTCGGTTACTCTAACTCTGTCCGCCCTTTCCTGCCCAGCTCGCCGGCTCGACGAAGAGCTGCCCCGACGAGGAGTTGGTCCCTGATGGTCGCCGAACTCACCGCGCATCAGCTGGTCGAGAAGCACCGGCCGGTGCTCGACCAGGCCCTGGAAGCGATCCGTACCCGCGCGTACTGGTCCCCGCACCCCGAGCACCCGAAGGCGTACGGCGAGCACGGCAGCCTGAGCGCGGCCGAGGGCAAGTCCGCCTTCGACGCACTGCTCGGCACCCGGCTCGACCTCGCCCAACCCGGCACGGACGACTGGGTCGGCGGCGAGACCTCGCCGTACGGCATCGAGCTGGGCGTCACCTACCCCCACCCGGACCTGGACGTGCTGCTGCCCGCCATGCGCGCGGGGACGCGCGCCTGGCGCGACGCGGGCGCTGAGACGCGCGCCGTGGTCTGTCTGGAGATCCTGGCCCGCATCAGCGCGCGCACGCACGAGTTCGCGCACGCGGTGATGCACACCAGCGGGCAGGCGTTCATGATGGCGTTCCAGGCGGGCGGGCCGCACGCGCAGGACCGCGGCCTGGAAGCGGTGGCGTACGCGTATGCGGAGCAGGTCCGCACCCCCGACACCGCGGAGTGGACCAAGCCGCAGGGCAAGCGTGACCCGCTCGCGCTGACCAAGCGGTTCACGCCGGTGGGGCGCGGTGTCGCCCTGGTGATCGGCTGCAACACCTTCCCGACGTGGAACGGCTACCCGGGCCTGTTCGCCTCACTCGCCACGGGGAACGCGGTGCTGGTCAAGCCCCACCCGCGCGCGGTGCTGCCGCTCGCCCTCACGGTCCAGGTGGCCCGCGAGGTGCTCGCCGACGCGGGCTTCGACCCGAACCTCGTCGCACTGGCCGCCGAGCGTCCCGGTGAGGGCATCGCGAAGACGCTCGCGCTGCGCCCCGAGATCAAGATCATCGACTACACAGGGTCGACCGCGTTCGGCGACTGGCTGGAGACCCACGCCCGGCAGGCGCAGGTCTACACGGAGAAGGCCGGCGTCAACACCGTCGTCGTGGACTCGACCGACGACTACACGGGCATGCTGTCGAACCTCGCGTTCTCACTGTCCCTGTACAGCGGCCAGATGTGCACGACACCGCAGAACCTGCTCATCCCGCGCGACGGCATCACGACGGACGCGGGCCCCAAGTCGTACGAGGAGGTCGTCGCCGACCTCTCCGCCTCGGTCGCCGGACTCCTGGGCGACGACGCCCGCGCGGGCGGCCTGCTGGGCGCGCTGGTCAACCCGGACGTCCGCGCCCGCCTGGAAGCCGCTCCCGGGCTCGGCGAAGTCGCCCTGGCCTCACGCGAGATCAGCAACCCGGAGTTCCCGGACGCCGTGGTCCGTACGCCGGTGATCGTCAAGCTCGACGGCGCCAAGCCGGACGCGGAAGCCGTGTACCTCGAAGAGTGCTTCGGCCCGGTCTCCTTCGCCGTCGCCGTCGACTCGGCGGCCGACGCGCTGGAGTTGCTGCGGCGCACGGTGCGCGACAAGGGCGTGATGACGGTCGGCGCGTACACCACGTCGGACGAGTTCGCCGAGGCCGTCGAAGAGGTCTGCCTGGAGGAGTGCGCCCAGCTCTCGCTGAACCTCACGGGCGGGGTGTACGTCAACCAGACCGCCGCGTTCTCGGACTTCCACGGCTCGGGCGGCAACCCGGCGGCGAACGCGGCCCTGTGCGACGGGGCGTTCGTGGCCAACCGGTTCCGGGTCGTAGAGGTACGCCGAGAGGGCTGACGGGACAGTGGGTCGCGGAAGTCCGTCCAAGCGGTACCCGGGCTCCGCTCAGACGGACTTCCGCGACCCGCGCTCCTGGCGTGCGAGCGCCGTCCCGGAAGTCGTCGACCAGTGGAAGAGGGTCATCGCCACACTGGTCGCCAGGTTGTAGCTGGACACCTGGGCCCGCATCGGCAGCGACAGGACGTGGTCGGCACGCGCGCGGAGGGGTGCGGACAGGCCGGTGCGTTCGGAGCCGAACGCGAGCACCGCGTCGTCGGGCAGTTTCAGGCCCCGGATGTCCTCGCCCTCCGCGTCGAGCGCGAACAGCGGCCCACGGGGCAGCGCGTCGACGTCCATCCGCTCGACGGCCGTCGCGTAGTGCAGCCCCGCGCCACCGCGTACGACGGTGGGGTGCCAGGGGTCGAGCGTGCCGGTCGTGATCACTCCGGTCGCGCCGAAGCCGGCCGCGAGGCGGATGACGGCCCCCGTGTTGCCGAGGTTGCGCGGGTTGTCGAGCACGACGACGGGCGCGGTCCTGGGCAGCCGCGCCAGCGCCGCGAGCTGGTCGGTGCGGGACGGGCGTACCGCGAGGGCCGCGACGCCCGTCGGGTGCACGCGCGGGACGAGGCCGCGCAAAGTCGCGTCGGGCACCTCGACCAGGAGAGCGTCCAGGGCCGCCGTCACATCGGGCGCCAGTTCGTCCGCCAGGGCCAGCGTCGCGGCCCGGTCGGCGGTCAGGGCGACGGGAATCCGCGCGTGGAAGCGCAGGGCGTGCTTGAGGGCGTGGAGGCCGTCCAGCAGCACGGCGTCGTCGGCGAGCCCCCGCCAGGCGCGCACGGCCCGGTCGCCGTCACCGCTGTCGTGCGCTGCCGTCACCTTCATGCGGGCCAGCCTACGTGCGCGCCGGGACGGTCACCGGCCCGCCGGCGGAGGCGGCCCCTCCGCCGGAAGAGGGGTCCCCTGCCGGTCGGGAACGGGTCCCCACGCGCGCGGGTCGCCGCCGCTCCCGGCGACCGGCATCTCAGCGGTGCGCTGCCCCGGCACCTTCCCCTGCGCGCCGCCGCCGCGCGGCAGCACACGTCCCCGCACACGTCCCCGCGCGCGGGAGGCCCATCCGCCCACCCGGCGCAGGAACGACGTCGGCAGGAAGACCGCGTCCGCCGCGATCATCGCCAGCGAGAAGAACGGCAGGCCCAACGTCACCGCTATGACCGCGTGCTCACCGATCATGACGGCGAGCAGCACGTTCTTGACACGGCGGTTGAACAGCGTGAACGGGAACGCGACCTGCACGATGACCGTCGCGTACGTGACGACCATGATGAACAGCCCGTACGACGACATCAGCTCGGACAGCGCGGGCCACGGCGAGAAGTAGTCCAGGTTGAGCGGGTAGTAGACCGCCGTACCGTCCTGCCAGCGGCTCCCCTGGATCTTGTACCAGCCCGCCGTCGCGTAGATCAGACACGCCTCGACCATGATCACGAGGAGCCCGGCGTTGTGCGCGAGGTTGGCGATGACGTCGAGAAGGAGCCGGGGCTCACTTCGCGGCGCGTGCCGGTTCACCAGCCACCACAGGCCGTGCACCGCCCACAGGCCCCAGAAGATCAGCAGCCAGCCCCAGCCGAGTTCGCCCATGAACGTCACCGCGGACAGGACGAGTCCGAGCACCCACCACAGCACCGGTCCCACGACGTCCTCGCGGAAACGCCCTCCACGCGCGTGTGCCTCACGGGCCCGCCGCGCCCTGCGCGCGTCCAGCGACCAGACCTGCCCGCAGCGGGTGACCACCAGATACATCGACATCAGATGGATGACGTTGTCGCCGCCGTCGCCCATGAAGATGCTGCGGTTCTGGAGGGACAGCACACCGACCATGAACAGCACGGACATCACACGCGTGTGCCAGCCGAGCATCAGCAGCAGGCTCGACAGGATCGCGCAGCCGTAGACGATCTCGAACCAGACCTGGCTGTCGGACCACATCAGGGCCGTGAACGCCTCGTTGCCGGCGATGAGCTGCTGCGCCATGTCCCAGCTCCAGGGCCCGTCGGGCCCGTACAGCTCCTGGCGGTGGGGGAGTTCGCGCAGCAGGAACAGCAGCCAGGTGGCCGAGAAGCCGATCCGTATGACGGCCGTCTGGTAGGGGCCCAGGGCGCTGCCGGTGACACGGTCGATGCCCCGCGCGAGCGGGTCGCGGTTACGGCTCACCGGGCTCCCGCCTCCGTCCGGGCGTCGTCCTGCGCGCGGGTGCCGTCGGCGGCGGCGACGGAACGGTCACCGTCCGACACGGACCACCAGGCGAGCTGCCGGTACACCGGACGCGAGTCGACCGTCTCCTTGCTCCACGACGGGGGCGGCACGTTCGTGGTGCTGGAGCGCACCTGTATCCGTACGACGACGGCCCCCTGTCCCCCGGGCCGCTCGTCCTGCACGCGCTGGACGACGATGCGGCGGATGTAGCGCTCGGACAGTTCGCCCCGCATACCGTTCGGACGGTTCTCGTTGTCGTGCGACGCCACGAAGAAGTCCCAGGCCCGACGCAGTTCGTTCTGGTCCGTGTGGCTCGGCAGCAGATTGCCGTCTATGGCGGCACCGTCGCGCGCGGAGAGGTCGTACCAGCCGGTGGTGGTTGAGGATCCATCGGCGCTCCGCACCTCGGCACGGGCCTGCACGGCGACGTTCTGTTGCAGGGGATTGGGCGCGAACAGCTTCCAGTTCTGCTCGAACTCGGGATAGATCCACTCGTCGACGACCTGCCCGTGCCGCTTGGTCAGGGTGTTCGACGGGGCGACGTGCAGAAACACCATCGCGATCTGGACGCAGGCCACGAGCGCGACGACGGCGAGGGTCAGCGCGGCGACGATCTGGTACGGGAAGGACAGCGCGGCTATCCCGGAACGAGCCCCGGGCGGCGCGTCGTGGGGCGGGGGTGCGGGAGGTGCGAGGGGTGCGGGGTGGGTGGGGTGGGTGGGGTGAGTGGGGTGAGTGGGGTGAGTGGGGCGCCCGGACGGAGCAGTGCGGGGCGACGAGGAGGGAGGGGACGGGAGAGGCTGATCCGAGGGGCCGTCCGGTCCGGCCGGTCCGTCCACGCCGCCCGGGTGGCTGTCCGGGTGGTCGTCCCGGTGGTCGTCCGGTCCGGGGCTCGCGGCGCCATCCTCACCCCGCGTCCCCGAAGCCCCCGCCGAGCGGGCCCGCCGCTCGGCACCCCGGTCGACGCCCTGGTCCGCGCCCTGGTCGGCACCCGGGTCCGCGTCCGCGACGGCGTCCGCGTCCCTGTCGTACGAGTCCATTCCGCCCCGATCCCCTCCCCGATCCCGGCCGTTCGCCGCGGCCGGTCCCCGCCACGTCGCACCGGCACGGTACTCAGGCCCGTCCGCCGAGCACAGCGTTCGCGAGGTTATCCACAGGGTTGACACCTTACGGCGCCTGGTCCCACCATTGAATTCAACGGACCGAACGATCGGTCGGTCCGCCTGGCTCACGAATCGAGGGGACCGGCATGACGACAGCAGCAGCGCGGCAGACGGCCCGACCGACGCCGGACGGGACCGCGGCCGACGCCGCGACCACCGCGGCGTTCGAGGCCGTCTTCGATGCCGCGGTCGCGGCCGACGAGCGCATCGAGCCCCGCGACTGGATGCCCGACGCCTATCGCGCCACCCTCGTGCGACAGATGGCGCAGCATGCCCACTCGGAGATCATCGGCATGCAGCCCGAGGCCAACTGGATCACCCGCGCACCCTCCCTGCGCCGCAAGGCGATCCTGATGGCCAAGGTGCAGGACGAGGCCGGGCACGGCCTCTATCTGTACAGCGCCGCGGAGACCCTCGGCACCGGCCGCGACGAACTGCTCGACAAGCTCCACTCCGGCCGCCAGAAGTACTCCTCGATCTTCAACTACCCCACCCTGACCTGGGCAGACGTCGGCGCGATCGGCTGGCTGGTGGACGGCGCCGCGATCACCAACCAGGTCCCCCTGTGCCGCTGCTCCTACGGCCCGTACGCCCGTGCGATGGTCCGCATCTGCAAGGAGGAGTCCTTCCACCAGCGCCAGGGGTACGAACTGCTGCTCGCCCTCAGCCGCGGCACCCCGGCACAGCACGACATGGCACAGGACGCGGTGAACCGCTGGTGGTGGCCGTCGCTGATGATGTTCGGCCCGCCCGACGACGAGTCGGCACACAGCGCGCAGTCCATGGAGTGGAAGATCAAGCGCCATTCCAACGACGAACTGCGGCAGCGCTTCGTGGACATCTGCGTACCCCAGGCGGAATCCCTGGGCCTGACACTCCCGGACCCGGACCTGAAGTGGAACGAGGAGCGGGGACAGCACGACTTCGGCCCGATCGACTGGACGGAGTTCCGCGAGGTCCTGAAGGGCAACGGCCCGTGCAACGAAGAGCGGATCACCCAGCGCCGCACGGCCCATGAAGAGGGCGCCTGGGTCCGGGAAGCGGCGGCGGCCCACGCGCGCAAGTGGAGCGACACCACCGGACAGAGCTCCGGCACAGGGCAGCACGACACCACCAGTGGGAAGGCGACGGCATGAGTGACTCGACGGCGACGGACTGGCCGCTGTGGGAGGTCTTCGTGCGGTCCCGGCGCGGCCTGTCCCACACCCACGCCGGCAGCCTGCACGCACCCGACGCGGAGCTGGCCCTGCGCAATGCCCGCGATCTGTACACACGGCGCGGTGAGGGCGTCTCGATCTGGGTGGTCCCGTCCACCGCGATCACGGCGTCGTCACCGGACGAGAAGGACCCCTTCTTCGAACCGTCCGCGGACAAGCCGTACCGCCACCCCACGTTCTACGAGATCCCGGAAGGGGTGAAGCACCTGTGACGATCACCGCATCCGCCACGGCCCTGGCGCTGGGCGACGACGCGCTGGTGCTGTCGCACCGGCTGGGGGAGTGGGCGGGCCACGCACCCGTCCTCGAAGAAGAGGTCGCCCTGGCCAACATCGCCCTGGACCTCCTCGGCCAGGCCCGGGTCCTGCTGTCCCTCGTCGGCGACGAGGACGAACTGGCGTATCTCCGCGAGGAGCGCGCCTTCCGCAACCTCCAGCTCGTGGAACAGCCCAACGGCGACTTCGCCCACACCATCGCCCGCCAGCTCTACTTCTCCACCTACCAGCGTCTGCTGTACGGGCAACTGGCCGTCGGCGACAGCGAGTTCGCACCCCTCGCGGCGAAGGCCGTCAAGGAGGTCGCCTACCACCAGGACCACGCCGAGCAGTGGACACGGCGCCTCGGCGACGGCACCGACGAGAGCCATGAGCGGATGCGGCGGGCCTGCGCGGCGCTGTGGCGGTACACCGGCGAGATGTTCCAACCCCTTGACGGCCCGGATGGTCTGGGTGGCCTGGGCGTCGACCTGGAGGGCATGGAGGCCGCCTGGCTGCGCTCGGTCGGCGGCGTCCTGGCGGAATCCACGCTCAGCCTGCCCGAGGGCCCACGCTCCGGGGCATGGACGGCCGGCGCGGGCCGCCAGGGCCTACACACGGAACCGTTCGGACGGATGCTCGCCGAGATGCAGCATCTGCATCGCAGCCACCCGGGGGCGACATGGTGACCGACCCGACCGTGACCCCCGGGGCGACGGGCACGCTCGACACCGTCCTGGAGGCCGAGCTGCGCCGGCTCGCCGGATCCGTCCCGGACCCCGAACTGCCGGTGCTCACCCTGGCCGAGCTGGGCGTCCTGCGCGCGGTGCGGCTGAGCGGACCCGACAGCGTCGAGGTGGACCTCACCCCGACCTACACCGGATGCCCCGCCCTGGAGTCCATGTCGACGGACATCGAGAAGGTGCTGCACGCCCACGGCATGGCGGAGGTGACGGTCCGCCCGGTACTCAGCCCCGCCTGGACGACCGACGACATCTCCGCCGAAGGCCGCCGCAAACTGCGGGAGTTCGGCATAGCGCCACCGCGCACCCAGCGCACCGCGGGCCCGGTGACCGTAACCCTCGGCCCGACCCGCACCGGCATCAGCACCGGCACCGGCACCGGCACCGGCACCGGGCCGGAACACCAACCGGAACCGGTGCTGGAGCCGGAACAGGTACAGGTACAGGATCTGGAACCGTCGCAGGACCTGGAACCGGTGCGCTGTCCGCAGTGCGGCTCGGCCGACACCGAACTACTCAGCCGGTTCTCGTCGACGGCCTGCAAGGCGCTGCGCCGCTGCCTCGCTTGCCGTGAACCGTTCGACCACTTCAAGGAGTTGTGATGGCCCGCTTCCACCCGCTCCGGGTAGCGGCGGTCGACCCGCTCACCGACGACGCCGTCGCCCTCACCTTCGACGTGCCGCCCGAACTGCGCCCCGCCTACCGCCACGCACCCGGCCAGCACCTCGCCCTGCGCCGCACCCTCAACGGCGAGGAAGTCCGCCGTACGTACTCGATCTGCTCCCCCGCGCCCGGCCCCGAAGGACCCCGGACCCTGCGGGTGGGCGTGCGCCTGGTCGACGGCGGCGCCTTCTCGACGTACGCGCTGAAGGAACTCGCCGTGGGCGACGCGGTGGAGGTGATGACCCCGGCGGGACGCTTCACGCTGGAACCGGTGCCCGGACTGTACGCGGCGGTGGTCGGCGGCAGCGGTATCACCCCGGTCCTGTCCATCGCGGGAACCCTGCTGGCGCGGGAACCGGAGGCCCGGTTCTGTCTGATACGCAGCGACCGGACCGCGGCGTCGACGATGTTCCTGGAGGAGGTAGCCGATCTCAAGGACCGCTTCCCCGAACGGTTCCAGCTGGTCACGGCCCTGTCGCGCGAGGAGCAGCAGGCGGGGCTCCCCTCGGGCCGCCTCGACCGGGAGAGGCTGACCGGGCTGCTTCCGGCGCTGCTGCCGGTCGGGCAGGTCGCGGGCTGGTTCCTGTGCGGGCCCTTCGGGCTGGTGCAGGGAGCGGAGCGGGCACTCAGGGAACTGGGCGTCGCGCGTTCCCGTATCCACGAGGAGATCTTCCACGTGGACTCCGCACCACCACCGGCACCCTCGTCGTCGGCGCCCTCGCACAGTTCCCTCACGGCACAGTTGGACGGCCGCGCCGGGACCTGGCCGGTGCGGGATGGCGAGTCGCTTCTCGAAGCGGTCCTGCGCAACCGGCCGGACGCGCCGTACGCGTGCAAGGGCGGGGTGTGCGGGACCTGCCGGGCGTTCCTGGTCTCGGGCGAGGTGCGGATGGACCGGAACTTCGCGCTGGAGCCCGAGGAGACGGAGGCCGGATTCGTCCTGGCGTGCCAGTCGCATCCCGCGACGGAGAAGGTGGAACTGGACTTCGACCGCTGACACCCCCTCACACGAGGTCGCCTCCGGCCCGTTCCCTTCTTGTAGAACCTGTTCTATCTTGACGCTCCGTCAGATCGTTGGACCGGGTCGGCCGGGTGCGCGGGAGGACTGGCAGTGGACTTCACCTTCACCGAGGAGCAGCAGGCGGCCGTCGAAGCGGCGAAGGCGGTGTTCTCCGGGGTCGCACCCGACGGGGTGCCGAGCCCCGCTCGGACGCCGGGCGCCGTCGCCGACGACTTCGACCGCGCGCTGTGGGCCCGGCTCAGGGACGCCGATCTGCTGAGCCTGCCGCTGGCTCCGGAGTACGGCGGGGCGGGGCTGAACGCCATCGCGCTCTGCCTGGTGCTGCGCGAGGCGGGGACGGTACTCGCCCGGGTCCCACTCCTGGAGAGCGTCGCCGCCGCGTACGCGATCCAGGTCCACGGCGACGACGCGCTGAAGCGGGACATCCTCCCCCGGGCCGCCCGGGGCGAACTCGTCCTGACCGTCGCGGCGAACGGCCGCAGCGGACACGACCCGGCCGACCGCGCCGTCACGGCACACCGGGACGGCGACGCCTGGGTCCTCGACGGTACGCATACGGCGGTGCCCTGGGCCTACAACGCCGACCTGATCCTCGTACCCGCCCACACCGGCGAGGGCCGCACCCTCCTCGCGCTGGTTCCGCGCGGGCACAAGGGCGTGGCGCTCGGCGAGCAGATCTCGACCACCGGTGAACGGCTGGGCGAACTCCGACTGGAGTCGGCCCGCATCCCGGCCGACAGGGTCGTCGAGGCCGAAGGGGCGTGGGAGTGGCTGCGGGATCTGCTGGCCACGGGGACGTGCGCGCTGGCGCTCGGCCTGGGCGAGACGGTGCTGCGGATGACCAGTACGTACACGGGGAAGCGGGAACAGTTCGGGTTCCCGGTCGCGACGTTCCAGGCGGTGGCCGTACAGGCGGCGGACCGCTATATCGACCTGCGCGCCATGGAGGCGACCCTGTGGCAGGCCGCGTGGCGGATCAGTACGGAGGCGGACGGGGCGCTGCCCGCCTCCGGTGATGTGGCGGTGGCGAAGATCTGGGCGTCGGAAGGGGTACGGCGGGTCGCCCAGACCGCGCAACATCTGCATGGCGGCTTCGGCGCGGACACCGAGTATCCGCTGCACCGGTATCACGCCTGGGCCAAACATCTGGAACTGTCCCTCGGCCCGGCGGCGGCCCACGAGGAAACCCTCGGCGACCTGCTGGCGGCCCACCCACTGGGCTGACCCGCCAGGCCGAGTCCCGGCGGGGTCAGATCACGGTGCCGGGCTCGCCCTTGGCATCCACGACGGGGCGCCCGGTGGCGGCCCAGACCTGCATGCCACCGTCCACGTTCACGGCGTCGATGCCCTGCTGCACCAGATAGGTGGCGACCTGTGCCGAACGCCCACCCGAGCGGCAGATCACATGGATCTTGCCGTCCTGCGGCGCGGCCTCCGTCAACTCGCCGTACCGGGCGACGAATTCGCTGATCGGAATGTGCAGCGCGCCATCGGCGTGGCCCGCCTCCCATTCATCGTCCTCGCGGACGTCCAGCAGGAAGTCACCGTCCGCGAGATCAACGACCGCGACTGTGGGCACACCAGATCCGAAATGCATGCACCCGACGCTACCCGACGCCCGGACGAACGGTTCAGCCGATCTCCTGGACCAGCCGGCTCAGCTCGGATTCCCGCTCGGCGACCTGGGCGAGGAGCTGCTCGGCGATCTCCTCCAGCAGGGTGTCCGGGTCGTCGGGCGCCATCCGGAGCATGGCGCCGATGGCGCTCTCCTCCAGTTCGCGGGCGACGACGGTCAGCAGCTCCTTGCGGTGCGACAGCCATTCGAGGCGGGCGTACAGCTCCTCGCTCCGGCTGGGCTCCCACTCCGGCGGTACCGGTCCGGCGGCCCACTCCTCTGCCAGCTCCCGCAGCAGGGCCTCGTCGCCCCGGGCATAGGCGGCGTTGACACGGGCGATGAACTCCTCGCGCCGGTCCCGCTCCTTGTCGTCCTGGGCCAGGTCCGGGTGCGACTTGCGGGCCAGCTCGCGGTAGAGCTTGCGGGCCTCGTCACTGGGCCGCACCCGCTGCGGCGGCCGAACCGGCTGCCCGGTGAGCATCGCCGCGGCCTCCGGCGAGAGCCCGTCCGAGTCCATCCAGTCGTGGAACAGTTCCTCCACGTTGGGCATGGGCATGACCCGAGCGCGCGCCTCGTCCGCCTTGCGCCGGTCCTCGGGGTCCCCACTACGGGCCGCCCTGGCCTCGGCGATCCCCGCGTCCAGCTCGTCCAGGCGCGCGTACATCGGGCCGAGCTTCTGGTGATGCAGACGGGAGAAGTTGTCGACCTCGATACGGAAGGTCTCCACCGCGATCTCGAACTCGATCAACGCCTGCTCGGCGACCCGTACCGCCCGCTCCAACCGCTCCTCGGGCCGGGCCCCGGACTCCCCGGCGGCCCCCGGCTCTGCGGCCCGCCCGGCATCGGCGGTCTGCCCCTCGGGGCCCTCGGTCTCGCTCGCCCCGGCTTCCGAACTCGTCACCCACCCCACCCTAGGCCACCTGAGGGAACGGTTCCGCCGAGCGGTCACAGAAGCGGAACCGAAGAGACACGGCAAGAACGCGCTACCCCTGGGGCCCTCCCCCTCCCCCCCACCCTCCCCGCCCCCACCCTCAAAGTTCCCGCCGAAGCCGAGCACCCCGCCCTGCATACGCCTGCGCTGGATACGCCCGCGCCGGCCCCCCCTCAAACCCCCAGTTCCGCCGTCACCCTTCCCTCCCGTATCGCCGCGACCAGCGTGGCGTGGTCTGCCTCTGTGCGGTTGGCGTAGGTGATCGCGAAGGTGGCTATCGCTTCGTCCAGTTGCTCGTTCTTGCCGCAGTAGGCCGAGATCAGGCGGGGGTCCGCGCTATGGGCGTGGGCGCGGGCCAGGAGGGCTCCGGTCATGCGGCCGTAGTCGTCGAGCTGGTCGGCGGCGAGGGCGGCGGGGTCGACGCTGCCCTTGCGGTTGCGGAACTGGCGTACCTGGAAGGGAAGTTCGTCGACCGTGGTCCAGCCGAGCAGGATGTCGCTGACGACCTGCATCCGCTTCTGCCCGAGCACGACCCGCCGGCCCTCGTGTCCCGCGTCCGGGGCGTCGAATCCGGCGGTGGCCAGGTGGGGGAGGAGAGCCGACGCGCGGGCCTCCTTCACCTGGAGGACCAGCGGCTCGCCCCGGTGGTCGAGGAGCAGCACCACATACGACCGGGTCCCGACGCTGCCCGTGCCGACCACCCGGAACGCCACGTCCTGGATGGTGTGGCGGGCGAGCAGCGGGAGGCGGTCCTCCGAGAGCGTGTCGACATAGTCACCGAGGGCCGCCGCGACCGACGCCGCCTCGGCGTCGGGTACGCGGCGCAGCACAGGTGACGCGTCGACGAACCGGCGACCGCCGCCGTCCACCGCCGCCGTCGACTTCGCGGCGAATCGGCCGCTGGTGTTGTTGCGGGCCTTCTCGGCCACCCGGTCCAGGGTGCCGAGGAGGTCGTGCGCGTCGGTGTGCGAGACGAGTTCCTCGTCAGCGATGGCGTTCCACGCGTCCAGGACCGGCAGTTTCGCGAGCAGGCGCATGGTGCGGCGATAGGCGCCAGCGGCGTCGAAGGCGGCCTTGCGGCAGGTGTCCTCGTCGGCCCCCGTCTCCCGTCCGGCGAGGACGAGTGACGCTGCCAGTCGCTTGACGTCCCATTCCCACGGGCCGTGCACGGTCTCGTCGAAGTCGTTGAGGTCGATGACCAGGCCGCCGCGCGCGTCCCCGTACAGCCCGAAGTTCGCCGCGTGGGCGTCGCCGCATATCTGGGCTCCGACGCCGGTGACGGGGGTGCGTGCCAGGTCGTACGCCATGAGTCCCGCCGAGCCGCGCAGGAAGGCGAAGGGGGTGGCGGCCATTCTGCCGACCCGTATCGGTGTGAGTTCCGTCAGCCGGCCCTGGTTGGATTCCTGGACCGCCGTGACGGCGTCGGGCCGGGCACCGTCCACCGTGAGCGCCGCGTGCGCGCTACGGGGTACCCGCTCGCGCAGCGCCTTGCCCGCGTCCTTGACCGAGCCGCCTGCCGCCGAGACGCCCGGCGCCGAAGTGCCGTGAGCGAACCCACGCACCCTCGGCAGCCGCCCCGCCTCCGTGGCCAAGCCCGTCCCCACCGCACCGTCGGCCACCCCGAACGCCTCCCCCGCAGCCGGTACGGATCCCTGGCGGTATCCGTACCCGATGAACATCAACTGGCCACGACCGTACCGCCGCCCATGAATCGGCGTCAGACCCTGTGGACAAGCCTTGACCTGTGGAAAACCCGTTCACCCGCCGGGACTAGCAGCCCGTACCTCGCGTGCCCCCCGCACCCCCGGCGCCCTCCGCACCCGACAACTGCCCCGGACAGGCCCCGCCCTCTTCCGGCAGATGCTCCTCGGCCCACTGGCCGAGTTTCTTGAGGGCGGGTTCCAGGGCCGCGCCGGCTTCGGTCAGTCGGTAGGACACCCGCAGCGGGGGGCCCTCGACGACCTCGCGTACGACGAGGCCGGCCGCGGCGAGTTCGGTGAGGCGGTCGGACAGCATGCGCTCACTGATGCCCGGGATGGCCCGGCGTAGATCGGCGAAATGCACCGGTTGTCCGATGAGGACGGCGACGATCAGGCCGGTCCAGCGCTTTCCGAGCAGCGCGAAGACACGGGTCATACCGACATCGACCTGCGCGCAGGACTCTTCGCCATGCGTTTCCGGGGTCCCCATGCCTCACAGGGTACTGCCCGCGAGGGAGGAGGTGAAAAAAAGTAAGCACCTATGCTAAGAATAGCTACGAAGGAATTCGCGAGCGGTGGCGCCAACCTCGCCCCCCACCTCGCCCCCTTCCTCCCGCTTCCCCTCTCTCCCCTTTCCTCCCGCTTCCCCTCCCCCCTTTGGAGATCACCATGGCCACCCTCCTGCACCTGGACTCGTCCCTCTTCCCGGAGTCCGCCTCCGCGTCCCGTGCCGTGACGGCCGCGTTCCGTACCGCGTGGGAGGCCCAGCACCCCGAGGGCACGGTGCTGTACCGCGATCTCTCGGCGAACCCGGTTCCGCACCTCGACGGGCTCGCGGCCTCCGCCGGGTTCGCGGATCCGGCCACGCACAGCCCCGAGCAGGCCGCCGCGTTCGCGGAACGGGTCGTGCTGATCGAGGAGTTGGAGCGCGCGGACGCCCTGCTGATCGGCGCCCCGATGTACAACTTCTCCATACCGTCCACGCTGAAGGCATGGCTGGACCAGGTGATCCTGGTGGGCCGCACCGCGGGCCCGACCTCGTCGACGAAGGGCAAGCCGGTCACGGTCGTCGCCAGCCGCGGCGGCTCGTACGCGCCGGGCACTCCCCGGGAGTCCTTCGAGTACGTGCAGAACTACCTGGGCGACCTGCTCAGCGAAATGCTCGGTCTCGACGTCGACTTCATCGTCCCGGAGCTGACCCTGGCCCGTACGGCGCCGGCCATGGCGGAACTCATCCCGCTCGCCGACGCCTCCCGCGAGAAGGCCCTGGAGGACGCGGCCACCAAGGCCAAGTCCCTCGCCGCCCGACTCATCTCGGCGGCCTGAGCGCTCCGCTGGAGGACCGGTACGGATCCACTGGAGGACCGGTACGGAAACGCGGAAACCGCGAGGCGCCCGCACCGGCATCGACACCCGCACCGACCCCGGCACCGGACAGGTCCGCACCCTGAGAGATACGCCACACCACCGCCCCCCGCCGGGCACATGAAAGAGGCCCTCACGGCGAACCGTGAGGGCCTCTTCGCTGGTGCGCGAGGGGGGAGTTGAACCCCCACGCCCTTTCGGGCACTGGAACCTGAATCCAGCGCGTCTGCCTATTCCGCCACCCGCGCATGGGTGCTGTCTTCCGGCCCCCGGCAGGGGGGTGAACGCCGTCCGACATGCAGAAGATTAGCACGGGGGAGACGGTGGATTCACATCCGTATTCGGCGCCCCTGACCAGCCAGGCTCGCCCCTGGCCGGCCTCCCGGCCAGGTCCCGCGCCCACCCGCCGCGCCCCCCTCGACGCATGGAGTCCGTCACATCGGGAACCCGGCAGGACTGTGAGTAGTTGAGTCATTACCGGAGTCGGCACAGGCACCCGCACCACAAGGCACCCGCACCGTCCCTCCCACGCCCCGCCACGCCCCTCCGCACCCCGCCCCACCCCGCGACACCCCGTCCCGTCACCCCTCCCGTCACCCCAGCCACCCTCGCCGCCCCCGCCCCTTCGTCCCCGTCATGTCTCAACCTGGCACCAGCCTCGCCCCCTGGCGCCGGAGTGGGCGGGGGTGTTCTCCGGGTGCGCGACACTGGCTCCAGGCCCCCTCTACGATCCCCTTGTCGGAGAGGTCCGCCCGGCCCGTGACCGGGCCCCGTAGGGCCGGGTCGCGTACAGCCGGGTCACGGAAGGATCCCGGGCCCCCTCACAGGGCATTCCTGTGAGGGTCGACACTCGTCGGCCGGGCAGACAGGGGGAACCAGCCGATTTACCGGCGCGTGGATACGATCAGTAAGCAGTACCAGGACGGCAACGAAGGAGGAGGTGCCCCATGGGAGTCCTGAAGAAGTTCGAGCAGCGCCTCGAAGGTCTGGTCAACGGCACCTTCGCCAAGGTCTTCAAGTCCGAGGTCCAGCCCGTCGAGATCGCCGGCGCGCTCCAGCGCGAGTGCGACAACAACGCGACGATCTGGAACCGCGAGCGCACGGTGGTGCCCAACGACTTCATCGTGGAGCTGAGCGCCCCCGACTTCGAGCGGCTGAGCCCGTACTCGGGACAGCTCGGAGACGAACTGTCCGGCATGGTCCGGGACTACGCGAAGCAGCAGCGGTACACCTTCATGGGCCCCATCAAGGTCCACCTGGAGAAGGCCGAGGATCTCGACACCGGTCTGTACCGCGTCCGCAGCCGCACCCTCGCGTCCAGCACGTCCCAGCCGGGGGCCGGCGGTGGCCCGATGCCTCCCGGCGCCCCGGGACGCGGCGGACCCCCGCCCTCGGCGAACTCGGCGCACCCGGCACCCCCCGCGAACCCGGCGGCGGGCCGCGGCGGCTACGGCTACCCCCAGCCCGCGGGAGCGGCCGGCTATCCCCCGCAGCCCGCGGGAGCGCCCCCGATGCCCGCTGCACCGCCTCCAGGCGGCCGGCCGGGCGCCGCGGACCGCCGCCCCGGCGCGGCCCCAGGACCGCTGCCCGGGACCCAGGTGCGGCACTGGATCGAGATCAACGGCACCCGCCATCAGATCTCCCGCCCGACGCTGGTGCTGGGTCGCAGCACCGAAGCCGACGTGCGGATCGACGACCCCGGCGTCTCGCGCCGGCACTGTGAGATCCGGACCGGAACGCCCTCGACGATCCAGGATCTCGGGTCGACCAACGGCATCGTGGTGGACGGACAGCACACCACCCGCGCTACGCTCCGCGACGGCTCGCGGATCGTCGTGGGCAACACCACCATCATTTACCGGCAAGCCGAAGGGTGAAGCGGGGGCAATGTCAGAGCTGACCCTGACGGTCATGCGGCTGGGTTTCCTGGCCGTTCTGTGGCTGTTCGTGATCGTGGCCGTCCAGGTCATCCGCAGCGACCTGTTCGGTACGCGTGTCACTCAGCGCGGTTCGCGCCGTGAGAGTCCGCGCCCGCAGCAGAACGCCCGGCAGGCCGCGCCTCCCCAGCAGCGCGGCCAGCAGCAGAGCGGTGGCCGCCAGCGGCGCGGTGCGCCGACGAAGCTGGTCGTCTCCGAGGGCACCCTCACCGGCACCACGGTCGCTTTGCAGGGCCAGACGATCACGCTCGGCCGGGCGCACGATTCGACGATCGTGCTGGACGACGACTACGCGTCCAGTCGGCATGCCAGGATCTATCCGGACCGCGACGGCCAGTGGATCGTCGAGGACCTGGGTTCCACCAACGGCACGTATCTCGACAGGAGCCGTCTGACGACTCCGACACCGGTTCCGCTGGGCGCGCCGATCCGCATCGGCAAGACCGTCATCGAGCTGCGGAAGTAGTACGACAATGAGCGAGCGGAGCGAGCGAGCCGACGCGGTCCGTACAACGGACGCCAGCGCGCTCCCGACCGGAGGGTGGGCAGTGTGGCTCGACACGACCGGCTGTACCCGGAGCCGACGGGCGAGGTGCGTATGAGTCTGTCACTGCGCTTCGCCGCCGGATCGCACAAGGGCATGATCCGCGAGGGCAACGAGGACTCGGGCTACGCCGGTCCCCGGCTGCTCGCGATCGCCGACGGCATGGGCGGCCAGGCCGCGGGCGAAGTGGCCAGCTCCGAGGTGATCTCGACCCTCGTGACGCTCGACGACGACGTGCCGGGCTCCGACATCCTCACCTCGCTCGGCACCGCCGTGCAGCGCGCCAACGACCAACTGCGGCTGATGGTCGAGGAGGACCCGCAGCTGGAGGGCATGGGCACGACGCTCACCGCCCTGCTGTGGACGGGACAGCGCCTCGGCCTCGTCCATGTCGGCGACTCGCGCGCGTATCTGCTGCGGGACGGTGTGCTGACGCAGATCACCCAGGACCACACCTGGGTGCAGCGGCTCGTCGACGAGGGCCGGATCACCGAGGAGGAGGCCACCACGCATCCGCAGCGGTCGCTGCTGATGCGCGCGCTGGGCAGCGGTGATCACGTCGAGCCCGATCTGTCGATCCGTGAAGTCCGCGCGGGCGACCGGTACTTGATCTGTTCCGACGGTCTCTCCGGTGTCGTGTCGCACCAGACGATGGAGGACACCCTCGCGAGCTATCAGGGCCCGCAGGAGACCGTGCAGGAGCTGATCCAGCTCGCACTGCGCGGTGGCGGCCCGGACAACATCACGGTGATCGTCGCCGATGTCCTCGACATCGACAGCGGGGACACCCTCGCCGAGCAGTTGTCGGACACGCCGGTCGTCGTCGGCGCGGTCGCCGAGAACCAGCTCCAGTTGCACGACGACGGCGCCATGCAGACGCCCGCGGGCCGCGCCTCGGGTCTGGGTCGGCCTGTCCCTGGACAGGGCGGCGCGGGCGGTGGCGAGTTCGGGCCACCGGACAGCGGCGACCCGGCCGGGTACGCGCCCGAGGGGGGCTTCGGCGCGTACAGCGACGAGGACTTCGTCAAGCGGGGCGGCGGCCGGAAGTGGCTGAAACGGTCGTTCTATGTGGTGCTGGCGCTCGCGGTCGTCGGCGCCGGCCTCTACGGCGGTTACCGCTGGACGCAGACGCAGTACTTCGTCGGTAGCAAGGGCGAGCATGTGGCGCTGTACCGGGGGATCAGCCAGGACCTGGCGTGGGTGAATCTGTCGAAGGTCCAGAAGGACCACCCCGAGATCGAACTCAAGTACCTGCCGCCGTATCAGCGCAAGCAGGTCGAGGCGACGATCGCCGAGGGCGGCCTGGTCCAGGCCAACGACAAGATCGACGAGTTGGCCACGCAGGCGTCGGCGTGCAAGAAGGACGCGCAGCGCCGGGCGGCCGAGAGTGAGAACGCCAAGACCGGTGAGGGTCAGGCGGGCGGCACGGACGGCACGGCAAAGGCGCCGCTCAGCCGGTCCGGCACGGCGAAGCCCCCCGCGACCCAGGCGTCGGCGACCACACAGCCGACCGCGCCCGGCACTCAGCCCGCGAACAAGACCAAGACCGCACCGACTCCCACACCCGGCCCCAGCCTCTCCGACGAAGAGCAGAAGCTGGTCTCGCTGTGCGGTAAGCAGTAAGAGCCGTGAGGGGCCCTGTCACGCCATGAGCAGCACTACCAACACGACGACGCACACCTCGACGATCGGCTCGATCGGCGCGCCCAGTCGGCGCAACACCGAGCTGGCCCTGCTGGTGTTCGCGGTGATCATTCCCGTGTTCGCCTATGTCAATGTCGGGCTCGCGATGAACGGCGAGGTGCCGACCGGACTGCTGGGGTACGGCATCGGGCTCGGTCTGCTGGCCGGCGTGGGGCATCTCGTGGTGCGCAAGTTCGCGCCGTACGCGGACCCGTTGCTGCTGCCGCTGGCGACGCTGCTCAACGGCATCGGGCTGGTGGTGATCTGGCGCCTCGACCAGTCGGACCGCCTTCAGGCGCGCAGCACCTTCGTGGAGGCGGCGCCCCGGCAGCTGCTGTACTCCGCGATGGGCGTGGCGCTGTTCGTGGCGGTCCTGCTGCTCCTCAAGGACCACCGGGTACTCCAGCGCTACACGTACATCTCGATGGTCGCCTCGCTGGTGCTGCTGCTGCTGCCGCTGGTGCCGGGTCTCGGTCTGAATGTGTTCGGCGCGAAGATCTGGATCTCGGTCGGTGGTTTCACCATTCAGCCCGGTGAGTTCGCGAAGATCGTCATCGCGATCTTCTTCTCGGGCTATCTCATGGTGAAACGGGACGCGCTGGCGCTGGCCAGCCGCCGCTTCATGGGTCTGTATCTGCCGCGCGGCCGTGACCTGGGCCCGATCCTCGTGGTCTGGGCGATGTCCATCCTGATCCTGGTCTTCGAGACCGACCTGGGTACGTCGCTGCTGTTCTTCGGCATGTTCGTCGTGATGCTGTACGTGGCCACCGAGCGCACCAGCTGGATCGTCTTCGGTCTGCTGATGTCCGCCGCGGGCGCGGTCGGTGTGTCCACCTTCGAGCCGCACGTCCAGCAGCGCGTGGACGCCTGGCTGCACCCGTTCTCGGAGACGGTGATGCAGCAGAGCAGTGACCAGATCGCCCAGTCGCTGATGGCGTTCGGATCGGGCGGGGTACTGGGGACCGGGCTCGGGCAGGGCCACTCCGACCTGATCGGTTTCGCCGCCAACTCCGACTTCATCCTGGCCACGTTCGGCGAGGAGCTGGGCCTGGCCGGAATCATGGCGATCCTGCTGATCTACGGGCTGATCGTGGAGCGCGGTGTCCGTACGGCGCTCGCCGCCCGCGACCCGTTCGGCAAGCTCCTCGCCGTCGGGCTGTCCGGCGCCTTCGCGATCCAGGTGTTCGTGGTCGCCGGCGGCGTCATGGGTCTGATCCCGCTGACCGGTATGACCATGCCGTTCGTCGCGTACGGCGGTTCGTCCGTGATCGCCAACTGGGCGCTGATCGGCATCCTGATCAGAATCAGCGACACCGCGCGCCGCCCGGCGCCGGCCCCCGCCCCGAGCCCCGACGCCGAGATGACCCAGGTGGTCCGACCGTGAACAAGCCCCTGCGCCGGATCGCGATCTTCTGCGGCCTTCTCATCCTGACCCTGCTCCTGCGGGACAACTGGGTGCAGTACGTCCAGGCCGATGACCTCCAGACCAACAAGAACAACCGCCGCGTCACCATCGAGCGGTACGCGCAGCCGCGCGGCGACATCATCGTGGACGGCAAGTCGATCACCGGGTCCAAGAAGACCGACGGCAGCGACTTCGCGTACAAGCGGACGTACAAGAACGGGCCGATGTGGGCGCCCGTGACCGGGTACGCGTCGCAGGCGTTCGGCGCGACCCAGTTGGAGTCCCTGGAGGACGGGATCCTCACCGGCAATGACGACCGGCTCTTCTTCCGCCGCACGCTGGACATGATCACCGGCAAGAAGAAGGAAGGCGGCAACGTCGTCACGACCCTCAACGCCGCCGCGCAGAAGGCCGCGTTCGAGGGTCTTGGCGACAAGAAGGGCGCGGTCGCCGCGATCGACCCGACGACGGGCGCGATCCTGGCGCTGGCGTCGACGCCGTCGTACGACCCGACGACGTTCGCCGGGAACTCCACGACGACGGACACCAAGGCGTGGCAGAGCCTGCAGAAGGACAAGGACCCGGACGATCCGATGCTCAACCGGGCGCTGCGGGAGACCTATCCGCCCGGTTCGACGTTCAAGGTGGTCACCGCCGCCGCGGCGCTTGAGCACGGCCTGTACACGGATGTGGACGCGAAGACCGATTCGCCGCAGCCTTACGACCTGCCGACCACGCGGACCGAGTTGAAGAACGAGGGCAACATCCGCTGCAAGGACGTCCCGCTGCGCGAGGCGCTGCGGATCTCCTGCAACACCGTCTTCGGCAAGATCGGCGCGGATCTCGGCAAGGACAAGATGCTGGAGACCTCCGAGAAGTTCGGCTTCAACTCGGAGCAGTTCACTCCGGTCCGCTCCAACGCCTCCATCTTCCCGACCACGATGGACCAGCCGCAGACCGCGCTCAGCTCGATCGGTCAGTTCGAGACCGCGGCGACACCGCTCCAGATGGCGATGGTGGCGTCGGCGATCGCCAATGACGGCACGCTGATGGAGCCGTACATGGTCTCGGTACTCCAGGCGCCGAGCCTGGACGTGATCGAGAAGCACAGCCCGAAGAAGATGAGCGAGCCGCTGAACAAGGAGAACGCCCAGAAACTCCAGTCGATCATGGAGACCGTGGTCAAGGAGGGCACCGGAACCAAGGCGCAGATCCCCGGCGTCACCGTGGGTGGCAAGACCGGTACCGCGCAGCACGGCGTCGACAACAGTGAGAAGCCGTACGCCTGGTTCCTGTCGTATGCCAAGACGGGCGACGGTTCGCCGGTCGCGGTCGCCGTCGTCGTCGAGGACGGCAGTGCCATCCGCGACGACATCTCCGGCGGTGGTCTCGCGGCCCCGATCGCCAAGGACGTGATGCAGGCGGTCATCGACAGTAAGAAGTGACCCCGGTCACGTTCCCTTCACATCGGTGCACGTTGCGATACCGGTCCGGTATCGGGTGACGGTCACGGCCGGAGCAGGTAGGACGAGCCGGGTACGGTATGCCCGGACAGCACACCGCCGGACCGCACGACGGTGCGGTCGGGACCGACGGAGAGGGCTGGAATAGCTATGGAAGAGCCGCGTCGCCTCGGCGGCCGGTACGAGCTGGGCCAGGTGCTCGGCCGCGGTGGCATGGCCGAGGTCTATCTCGCGCACGATACCCGCCTCGGCCGCACCGTAGCCGTGAAGACGCTGCGTGCGGACCTCGCTCGCGACCCGTCGTTCCAGGCCCGGTTCCGCCGTGAGGCCCAGTCGGCCGCCTCCCTCAACCATCCGGCGATCGTCGCGGTCTACGACACCGGCGAGGACTACGTCGACAACATCTCGATCCCGTACATCGTCATGGAGTACGTGGACGGGTCGACGCTGCGTGAGCTGCTGCACTCGGGGCGCAAGCTGCTGCCCGAGCGGGCCATGGAGATGACCATCGGCATCCTCCAGGCCCTGGAGTACTCGCACCGCAACGGCATCGTCCACCGTGACATCAAGCCCGCGAACGTCATGCTGACGCGCACCGGGCAGGTCAAGGTCATGGACTTCGGCATCGCACGCGCCATGGGCGACGCCGGGATGACCATGACGCAGACGTCGGCCGTCATCGGTACCGCGCAGTACCTCTCGCCCGAGCAGGCCAAGGGCGAGCAGGTCGACGCGCGCTCCGACCTGTACTCGACGGGTTGCCTGCTGTACGAGCTGCTGACCGTGCGGCCGCCCTTCATCGGGGACTCGCCGGTCGCGGTCGCGTACCAGCACGTCCGTGAGGAGGCGCAGCCGCCGAGCGTCTTCGACCCCGAGATCACGCCCGAGATGGACGCGATCGTCCTGAAGGCACTGGTCAAGGACCCGGACTACCGCTACCAGTCGGCGGACGAGATGCGCGCCGACATCGAGGCGTGCCTCGACGGCCAGCCGGTCGCCGCGACCGCCGCCATGGGGTCCGTCGGCTACGGCGGATACGGCGACGACCAGCCGACGACGGCCATGTCCGCGCAGGGCGGGGCCGGGGCGCCGACATCGATGCTGCCGCCGATGAACCCGGACGACGGCGGCTACGGCTATGACGACCGGCCCGACCGGCGCCGGCAGAAGAAGAACAACACCTCCACGGTCCTGCTGGTGGTCGCGGGCGTCCTCGTCCTGGTCGGCGCGATCCTGATCGGGAGGTGGATCGTCAGCGGCGACAGCAGCGCGGGCGACACCTTCGCGGCGCCGAACTTCGTGGGGCAGACCCTCCAGGACGCCGAGGGCATGGCCGCGAACCGCGAGCTGAAGCTGGAGACCACCAAGAAGCCGTGCGAGGACCAGCCCAAGGGCAGCGTCTGCGCGCAGGACCCGACGGCCGGTACGCAGGTCAGCAAGAACGACGTGGTCACGCTGACCGTGTCGACCGGGGCGCCGAAGGTGGCCGTGCCGAACGTCATCGACATGGACATCAAGGAGGCGAAGGCCAAGCTGGAGGGCGACAAGTTCCAGTTCGACGTCAAGGAGAAGCCGGTCGAGTCGGGCACTCAGACGCCGGGCACCGTCCTCGACCAGGACCCGAGCCCGAGCACCGAGGTCGAGAAGGGCTCCACGATCACGCTGGACGTCGCCAAGGAGAAGGCGAAGTCCACGGTCCCGGACGTCAAGGGCCAGAGCTGTGCGGACGCCACGAAGCAGCTCCAGGACAACAAGCTGACCGGCACCTGCACCGAGGTCGAGAACAACGACGTCGAAGCGGGCAAGGTCTTCAAACAGACCCCGGAGTCGGGCACCCAGGTCGATCCGGGCTCGGTGGTCAACCTTCAGGTGGCGAAGGCGGCCCAGCAGCAGGTGGCCGTACCGAACCTGGGCAACGTGTCCCTCAAGGACGCCAGGAAGGCGCTCGCGGACGTCGGACTCCAGGTCGGACAGATCAACGGTCCCCAGGACGACAACGCGATGGTCTTCGCATCCAACCCGCCTGCGGGCACCCAGGTCGCCCCCGGCAGCCAGGTCGCACTCCAGACGTTGCCCGGCGGCGGGAACAACGGCGGAGGCAACAACGGCGGAGGCGGCGACGGTGGCATCTTCGGCGGCCAGAACGGCCTGAGCCGCAGGAACTGACCCCGAGAGCCGCACGGTCGAAGGACCGACGGACAGAGCCCCGGCCCCCGCGAAGGGGACCGGGGCTCTGTCGCCCTCCGGCGGAGCGGCTAACCGAGTTCCTTCGGCGGGGTCCGCTTGTTGTCGACCTTCTCCGTGCGGACCAGTTCGCCCCACACCACATAGCGGTACGTGGAGGTGTACACGGGCGTGCACGTGGTGAGCGTGATGTAGCGGCCGGCCTTCTTGGCGCCGGACTCCTTCGGGATCGGCTCCAGAACCTTCACGTTGTACTTCGAGGTGGACGGCAGGACCGCGTACACCTTGTACACGTACCAGGTGTCCTTCGACTCGAAGACGATCGGGTCACCCTTCTTGATCTTGTGGATGTTGTGGAACTTGGCGCCGTGCCCGTCGCGGTGCGCGGCGAGCGTGAAGTTGCCCTTGGCGTCCTGCGGCAGCGCCGACTTGACGGGGTCGGTGTAGTAGCCGGCGACACCGTCGTTGAGGACCTTCGACGTGGTGCCCTTCTCGACCAGCACCTCGCCCTTGACCATCGATGGGACGTGCAGGAAGCCGATGCCGTCCTTGGTGTCCAGGGCGCCGGGACCGCTGTCCGCCCAGTTGTCCCGTACCTTGCTGCCCTGCTTGTCGGCCTGGCGGTCCGCGACGACGTTCGTCCACCACAGCGAGTAGACGACGAACAGGCCGAGCACCAGGCCCGCGGTGATGAGGAGTTCACCGAAGACGCTGACCGCCATGGCCACCCGGCCCCGCGCCCGGCGCCTGGGTGCGGACGGGGGCGTGTCGGTGCGCTCGTCGTGGTCGGTCGTCGCTGCCACTGCATCTGCCTTGTCTGCTCTGTCCGGCTGTTCTGCTCCGGCCGGCTGGTTCGGGGTGGCGTCGGGTGGGTCAGCCGACGAGCGCATCCGGTTTCCCCTTGCTGCGCGGCCGTTCCTCGACCATCTTGCCCCAGACGATCATCCGGTACTTACTGGTGAATTCGGGGGTGCACGTGGTGAGGGTGATGTACCGGCCGGGGCCCGTGAACCCCGATCCCGGCGGGACCGGCCTGATCACACCGATGTTGCTCGGCGGGGTCTGCGGCAGGATGCTCGCCATCTTGTACACGTAGAACGCGTCCTGCGTCTCCACGACGATCGGGTCGCCGGGCTTGAGGCGGTTGATGTAGCGGAACGGTTCGCCATGGGTGTTCCGGTGCCCGGCCACCGCGAAGTTACCCGTCTTGGCGTCCGGCATCGCCGTCTTGAGGGCGCCCTCGGCGTAGTGGCCGACCATGCCCCGGTCCAGGACCTTCTGTTTGTCGATGCCCTCGGCGACCGGGACGACCACGTCCAACTTGGGGATGTGCAGCAGCGCGAAGCCCTGGCCCGGCGCGAAGGTGCCGGGGTTGCGCTTGCCCTTGGCCCAGTCTTCCTGGAGGTGGTTCGCGGCGCCGTTGGCCTGTGCCTGGGCGCGGACGTTCGTCCACCAGAGCTGGTAGGTGACGAACAGCAACATCAACACGCCCACGGAGATGAACAGTTCACCGATCGCGCGGCTCGCCAGCACGCCGGCGCCCGGCTTCTGCGCACGCGCCTGGCGGCGGGCCTCGACCCGGGAGAGCGGGGCACCGGACGCCGAGGACTGCGCCGGGGAAGGGGAGTCGGTGGCCCGGTGCCCCCCGCCGCCCCGCTTGGCGGCCTTGCGGCGCGCGGCCCGGCCCTCGAAGGGGGGGTCGGGGGACGGGCTGGGAGTCGGGCTGGTAGACGGGCTGAGAGACGGTTCGAAGGACGATGCGGGGGGCGTCCCCTCCGCGGCTATTCGCCGCACATCGGCGGTCCGCAACGCCACCGTCTCGTCGTCCGGAGGCGGCACCTGACGCACGGGCTCGGGCTCCGGTACGGGCGCCTCCGGCACGGACACCTCCGGTACGGGCGTCGGTGCCTGTGTCGGCGCCTGTGCCTGTGTCGGCGCCTGTGCCTGTGTCGGCGCCTGAGGCGTCCCGTACCAGTCCTGCGCGTACCGCTCCGGGTCGTACCACTCCGGTTCCAGCGCGGACGGCTGCCGTGCCGGTTCGGCGGGCCGCTGTCCCGGCAGCGGGTCGCTCAGCGGATCCGCGAGCCCCTGCACCGCCGCCTCGAAGGCACCCGGCGCCTCGAACGCACCCGGCACCTCGTACGGCTCCTGTCCGTACGAGGTCCCGTACTCCCCGGAGTCTCCGAATCCGGAGCCGGAGTCGCGCTCGGGGCGCACTGCGGTCACGCCGTGGCCCTGCCCACCACCGGGGCGAGCCCCGCCGACCGCCCCACCGCACTGGTGTCGCCGCACTCCACAAGCCAGTTGGCCAGCATGCGGTGGCCGTGTTCGGTCAGCACCGACTCTGGGTGGAACTGCACGCCCTCGACGGCGAGTTCACGGTGGCGCAGGCCCATGATGATGCCGTCGTGCGTACGGGCCGTGACCTCCAGCTCGGCCGGGACGCTGTCCGGCTCGGCGGCCAGCGAGTGGTAGCGGGTCGCGGTGAACGGTGACGGCAGTCCGGCGAAGACGCCTTTGCCGCCGTGCTCGACCGGCGAGGTCTTGCCGTGCAGCAGTTCCGGCGCCCGGTCGACGACCCCGCCGTACGCCACCGCCATCGACTGCATACCGAGACAGACACCGAAGATCGGCACCCCGGTCGCGGCGCAGTGCCGGACCATCTCGACGCAGACACCGGCCTGTTCGGGGGTTCCGGGCCCCGGCGACAGCAGCACGCCGTCGAAGCCGTCCTGCGCGTGCGCCGTGGACACCTCGTCGTTACGGAGCACTTCGCACTCGGCGCCGAGCTGGTACAGGTACTGGACGAGGTTGAAGACGAAGCTGTCGTAGTTGTCCACGACGAGGATGCGCGCGCCGCTCACGGGCTGGGTGCTCACGGGGTGGCCGACCTTCCCTCGTCGACGGTCACGTCGTTGAAGGGGAGCAGGGGCTCCGCCCACGGGAACACGTACTGGAAGAGCACATAGACGACCGCGAGAGCAAGGATCAGCGACAGAAGCGCCTTCACCCACGCGTTGCCCGGCAGATGCCGCCAGATCCAGCCGTACATGCCGTCCCTACTTGCCGTCGAGGATGTGTGCAGCCCCAGACTAAGGGGCCGCACGTGGGGTAGGTGGGTCAGCTGTGCAAAGCCCCGGATCGGTCTGCGCAAAGCACCCGCCCGAGCCTGCCTCAGCGTCGCAGCGCCGGCGGTTTCCCCCGCTCGACCGGCTGGGTCGAGTCCAGATGGGCCCAGACGATCAGCCGGTGGCTGTGCCCCCACTCCGGCTCACAGGTGGTGAGGGTGAGATAGCGCCCGGGACCGCTGTAGCCGGACGCGCGCGGTACGGGATCGATGACGGCGACATCGGTGGGCAGCGTCTTGTAGGGGCCCTTGTCGATGCGGTACGTGAACCAGGTCGTGCCGTCGGTGAGCACCACCGCATCGCCTCGGCGCAGTCGCGGGAAGTCCTTGAAGGGGTCGCCGTAGGTGCGGCGGTGTCCGGCGACCGCGAAGTTGCCTTCCTGGCCGAGCTGAGCGGTGCCGGAGTAGTGGCCGAGTCCCTTCTTCAGGGTGTCGGTTCCGGTGCCCTGGAGCACGGGCTTGTTCCACGTGAAACCAAGCCGCGGGATGTACATGACGGCGAAGGGCTTGCCGTTCACGTAGGGGGCGGGCCTGGGCGCGGGCTCGGGAGTGGACTTGCTGTCGGCGGCCGGGGTTTCCGTCGGGTCCGGTGCCGGTGCCGGCGCCTCGGGGAGCGCGCCCTGGGCCCAGGAGTCCTGGAGCCGGGAGATCTGGTCGTCCATGGCGCCGTCGGCCTTCACACCCGTCCAGAACAGGACGTAGACCACGAACAGCACGATCACGGCGCCGACGGTGACACACAGTTCGCTGAACGTCCTGATGACCACCCGCACCGACACCGTCGGCCCTCCCGTCCCGGGACCTCGAACGACCGGACTACCCCACCGGCTCCGCCTGATGGAGATCCACTGTGCCCGAGTAGCCGGGAAGAGTCACCGCCCCGTCGTCCTTCACTTTCCAGCCGAGCCCGTACGCGTTGACGTACAGCATGTAGTTCTGGATCTCGGGGGACGAGGTGAGCGCCTTCTTGAGCTTGCCGGGGTCCCCTATCGCGGTGATCTTGTACGGGGGTGAGTAGACGCGGCCCTGGAGGATCAGGGTGTTGCCGACGCAGCGGACGGCGCTGGTGGAGATCAGCCGCTGGTCCATCACCTTGATGCCCTCGGCGCCGCCGTTCCACAGGGCGTTCACGACGGCCTGGAGGTCCTGCTGGTGGATGACCAGGTCGTTGGGCTGGGGCTCGGGGTAGCCGGGGAGTTTGGGGGTGGCGTCGGGCGGGGCGTCGTTCAGGGTGACGGAGACGGCGTCGCCGGTGAGTTTGCGGGTGCCGGCCCGCTTCTCCAGCTCCGTGAGCCGGTCCCCCTCGGCCTTGGTGCCGGTGTCCTGCCGCCCCACGAGGGAGTCGACATCCTGACGCAGGGCCCCGTTCGACTCTTCCAGATCGCCGTTCTTGCGGCTGCGCTCCTCGATGAGATCGGAGAGCTTCAGCAGTGAGGCGTCCGTACGGATATTGGTACCTTTGGCCGTATTGAAGCTGGTGAAGAAGATCAGCCCGGCCAGCGCGAAGACCGCTACGGTGAGCACCCGCACCGGGCGCCAGCGTCTTTTCCGGGCAGGGCTGGTGCCCATGCCGGGGGAGTCGGCAGAATTGCTCAACGTACCCTTACTCCTTACGGCGCCGAGGAAGCACTACGCTAACGGACGCCCGGGGGAGCACTGGGTTTCCCCTTGTACTTCCCCGTACGCTGCCCCGGAGCCCGCCACAGTTCCCTGCGCGGCCACGCAGCGCATCGACAGGAGAGACCCTCGTGCCGAAGTCACGTATCCGCAAGAAGGCCGATTACACGCCGCCGCCGTCGAAGCAGACGACCACCATCAAGCTGACCAATCGCAGCTGGGTCGCGCCGGTCATGCTGGCGATGTTCCTGATCGGCCTCGCCTGGATCGTCGTCTTCTATGTGACGGACGGCAAGCTTCCGCTGGACGCCCTCGGCAACTGGAACATCGTCGTCGGCTTCGGATTCATCGCGGCGGGCTTCGGCGTCTCCACCCAGTGGAAGTAACGGCGCCCTACGCCTGGGTGGACATAGCTCTGCCCCAAGCTATCCGGGGAGTTATCCACAACCCTTGTCCACAGTGGGGAAAAGGTCAGACGATCTGTGGATAACCTCTCCGGTGTTGACGCCGGTGTGACTGGACTACCGGGATCCGGACCCCTGTTCGCCCCTTGCCCTTCCTGGGGAAACCCAGGTCAGGGGCGAGGGGCACAGTTGTTCCCCACAGCATGCACAGGTTCGGGTACACGCTGTGGACAACCCCCCGCTGAGCAGGACTTCGGCCCTCCCGGAGAGGGAGCCGGGCCGGAGCTAGGCCAGGGCAACGGTCCGTAGCACGATCGTCACAATAACGACGAGCAGGACGGCCCCACAGGTCCCCCACTGCACCAGTGCTCGTCGCTCGCGCGGGGCGTGCACCATGCCGTACGCGATGATCACACCGGCGATGAGACCGCCGACATGAGCCTGCCACGCGATACCGGGGACGCTGAAGGTGAAGATCAGGTTGATCACCAGCAGGGCGATGACCGGCCGCATGTCGTAGTTCAGCCGCCGGACCAGGACGGCCGTCGCGCCGAAGAGGCCGTAGATCGCGCCCGAGGCGCCGAGGGACCCTGAGGACGGCGAGACGAGCAGATAGGTGAGGGCGCTGCCCGCGAGGCCCGACACCATGTACAGCGAGAAGTACCGCACCCGGCCGAGCGCGGCCTCCAGCGGACCGCCCAGCCACCACAGGCTCAGCATGTTGAACGCGATGTGCCACAGCTCCTGGTGCGCGAACATCGACGTCACCAGGCGATACCACTCACCGCCCGCGACACCCTGCGTCGGCGTGAACGGGGCCGGCGGCCAGGCGCCGATCAGGGTGAGATCCGTGACCAGCCGGCTGTTGGCCTGGATCGCGAGGAACACCGCGACATTGACCAGGATCAGGAGCTTGGTGATCAGCCGGGGGTCACGGGCGATCGAGCCGCCCGCGAGGGTACGCGGCTGATTGGCCGTCGGTGCGTGTCCCGTGCCCGAGCCGCCGCGCACGCATTCCGGGCATTGGAAGCCGACCGAGGCGCTGACCATGCACTCCGGGCAGATCGGGCGCTCGCAGCGGGTGCAGCGCACCCCTGTCTCGCGGTCCGGATGCCGATAGCAGCCCGGCAGGCTGTGCGCGTCCTGCGGGCCCTGTGAACCCCGCGGTCCGCCTGGCGCCTGATCCATGAGGGTCCCCTCCATCTCCGTACTGAGGCCCGTCCCCGCGCTGGGGCCACCGGGGCCAACACACCGCCCCGCCCTTCCTGACGGATGGGCGGGGCGGTTTTGTTCCCCGAACGGGGTGCCGCGAGCCTGGTTCCCCTACGGGACGCGGTTCAGCGGGTCTCCACGACGACGGACTCGATCACCACGTCCTCGACGGGACGGTCCGTACGCGGGTTGGTGCGGGTGCCGACGATGGCGTCCACGACCTTCTGGCTGGCCGGGTCGGTGACCTCGCCGAAGATGGTGTGCTTACGGGTCAGCCAGGCCGTCGGCGACACCGTGATGAAGAACTGCGAGCCATTGGTGCCCGGACCGGCGTTCGCCATGGCCAGGAGGTACGGCTTGTCGAAGGCGAGGTCCGGGTGGAACTCGTCCTCGAACTGGTAGCCGGGGCCACCGGTGCCGTTGCCCAGCGGGTCACCGCCCTGGATCATGAATCCGCTGATCACCCGGTGGAAGACCGTACCGTCGTAGAGGCGGTCGGTGGACTTCTTGCCGGTCTCCGGGTGGGTCCACTCGCGTTCGCCGTTGGCAAGCTCGACGAAGTTCTTGACCGTCTTGGGCGCGTGGTTGGGCAGGAGCCTCACCACGATGTCGCCTTGGTTGGTCTTCAGGGTGGCGTAAAGCTGCTCGGCCACGATCTGCCTTCCGTTGTCCTCTGTGAACCCCACGATCCTCGCACGAGCACGTACGCCCGTCGCCCGGCGGTCGCCTCTCGGCACCGTCGCGCGTCATCTCCCGTCTCGATTACGGCCGCGCCCGCCTTCGCCGAAGGAGGCGCCGGGTCGTCCGATCCGTGGCATCGTCGGTATGAGGCTCCCCCTTGCCCGGAATTGACCCGGATGCCCGCCCTCGCATGCCGGGGTCGCGTCCGGCAGGCATGATCCGGAAAAGGGTGGAAAGGTGAACTGTGACTTTTGGGGCACGCCCCCGAACGCCTACGAACGCCACCGAGGAGGAGGTTCCCGTGACCCGCATGGAGAGCGTGCGCGCCGCGACCGGTTCGGCGAAGGACAGCGTGCTGCACGCCGCGGACGTGGTGGCGCCCTACGCCGACACGGCCAAGGATCGGGCCGCGCAATACGCGCAGTACGCGCAGGAGGCCCGGCTGCGATTGGCCCCCAAGGTCTCGTATGCCGCACAGCAGGCGGCCGAACAGGCCCGAGTGCAGTACGGCGCGTATCTCGCGCCGCGGATCGATCAGGCCCGTACCCATGTTCCGCCCAAGGTCGACCTGGCCGCCCAGGAGGCGGCCGAGCGGACCCGTAGGGCGGCTCGACAGGCCGCCGAGTACTCACGTCAGGCCGCGGACTACTCACGGCCGCGGATCGAGCACGCCGTCGCCGTGGCCGGGCCCATGCGCGACGAGGCCGCGTCCCGTGGTGCCGCCGCGCTGGCCGCGCTGCGCGGGCAGGTTTCGGCCCGGGAGATCCAGCGGCTGGTCCGCCGGCACGAGCGCAGGGCGCGGGCCGGGCGGGTCGTCAAGGGGCTCGCCCTGGTCGGGCTGCTCGCCGGTGGGGCCTTCGCCGCGTGGAAGTGGTGGGACAAGCAGGCCAACCCGGACTGGCTGGTCGAACCGCCCGCCGCCACGGAGGTCTCCGACGGTGGGAAGCGGTTGGGTTCCGTGGACGGCAGCGGGCTCGATCCCGAGGTCGAGGCCAAGCAGGCGGAGGCGGATTCGCGGCGGAACCGGCGCGAATAGCGCTCCGCGCTCCGCGCGAGGGCCGGGGAATCCGCACCGGATTCTCCGGTCCTCTCGCATGTTCCACGTGAAACATTGCCCTGCCGGGGGCCGGAGGCTCCCGGCCTCAGCTGGAAGTGATCCAGACGGATCAGAGTGTCGGCCCCGGACGCCGTCGCCGATTCCGCCGGACACCCGCCGTCGGGGCGGGCCGCCGCTGCGGCGGGAAATGGTCCTGGCGGACCAGACTGCCGCTGCGGGAAGTGGTCCTGACGGAACAGTTCGCCGCGCCGGGCGATGTGATCCAGGCGGAACAGACCTGCCAGCCCCGGATGCCGTCGACCATTCCGCCGGACACTCGCCGTTGGGGCGGGCCTCCGCTGCGGCGGGAACTGATCCTGGCGGACCAGACTGCCGCTGCGGGAAGTGGTCCTGACGGATCAGTTCGCCGCGCCTGGCCGTGATCCAGGCGGATCAGACCTCCCGGCCCCGGATGCCGTCGACCATTCCGCCGGACACCTGTCGTCGTGGCGGGCCGCCGCTGCGGTGGAAAGTGGTCCTGGCGGACGGATCAGTTCGGCCGGGCCGGGCCGTGATCCCGGCGGAACAGAGTGCCGTGGCGGGATTTCGTCCTGGCGGATCAGACTGCCGGCCCTGACTGCCGTGATCCCCGACTGCCGGCCCCGGCTCCCCTGATCGTCGCTTTCTCAGCGGAGCGTCTTGTTGGCCAGGAGCCACAGTAGGTAGGGGGCTCCCACCAGTGCTGTTAGGGCGCCTGCTGGGATTTCCAGGGGGGTCAGGGCTGTGCGGGCTGTCAGGTCTGCTGCTGTCAGTGTCAGGGCTCCGGTCAGGGCCGAGCCGGTCAGGGGGAGGTGTGGGGTGCGGGTGAGGCGGCGGGCGAGTTGGGGGGCCGTCAGGGCGACGAAACCGATCGGTCCGGCCGCCCCCGTGGCGCTCGCGGCGAGGATCACGCCGAGCACGGTCAGCCCGAGTTGGGCGCGCCGTACCCGGAAGCCGAGCGCGGTGGCGGTGTCGGCGCCCAGGCCGAGCGGGCGCAGGGCGCGGGCCGCCCACACGAGGGCGGGCAGGGACAGCACGAGTACGAGAGCCAGCGGACCCGCCTGGTCCCAGCCCCGGCCGTTCAGGCTGCCCGTCAGCCACAGTTTGACCAGCTCGGCCTGTTCCAGCTCGCTGTCCGTGAGATAGAGCTGGACGACGGCCGAGAGCGCCACGCCGACACCGACACCGGTCAGGACGAAGCGGCTCGCCCGCATCCCGCCCCGCCATGCCACCGCCCACACCAGGGCGGCGGCGGCGAGACCGCCGGCGACGGAGACCAGGGGCAGCGCGTTCGGCGAGGCGGTCATCCCGGTGGCGAGGGCGAGCACGGTGGCCGCCGCGGCGCCGTGTCCGACGCCGATGACGTCGGGCGAGGCCAGCGGATTACGGGTCACGGACTGCACCAGCGCCCCGGCGAGCCCCAGCGCGGCGCCCACCAGCGCGCCGAGCACGATCCTCGGTACCCGCAGCTCCCCCACGACCAGCCGGTCCGGCCCCTGACCGCCGCGCAGGATCCCGTACACCTCGCCGGGCGTGACCCAGGTCTGCCCGGCGCACGCGGACAGGGTCGTCACGGCGGCGAGGAGCAGGAGCAGCACCACGGCGACGACGGCGGAACGGCGGTGCCAGAGGAGGGAGAAGGGGCGGCGGGAGCCGGGGACGCGCAGTACCCGCAGCCCGGCGGAGCGCGGATACGTACTCCTCGTACCGGAATCCCGTGTGACCGTGTCCATCAGACGTCCCCCACCGCGCGGCGCCGCCGCACCAGCCAGATCAGTGCCGGAACTCCGACCAGCGCGGTCATCACCCCGGCGGGCACCTCGCCGGGCGGCCGGACCACGCGGCCCGCGACATCGGCGGCGAGCAGCAGACAGGCACCGAGCAGCGCCGACATGGGCAGCGTCCAGCGGTGTCCTTCGGGGACAAGGCGGCGGGCCAGATGCGGTACGGCGAGCCCGACGAAGGCGACGGGTCCGGCCGCCGCCACCGCCGCCGCGGTCAGCAGGGTCGCGCCGAGCGCCGCCGTGACCCGTACCCGCTGGACCTGGTGGCCGAGGGCGCGGGCCGTCTCATCGCCCAGCACGAGGCCGTCGAGGCCGCGCGCGCAGACGAGCAGCAGCAGCGCCCCGGCCGCGAGGAAGGGCAGCATCCGCGTCACCGTGCCCGCGTCCCGCCCGTCGAGCGCGCCGACCTGCCAGAACCGGAACTGGTCGAGCGTCGCCGAACTCGACGTCAGGGCCACGGTGGTGGCGCCGGTGATCATCGCGGAGAGCGCGGTACCGGCGAGCGCCAGCTTGACCGGATCGGCGCCGCCCCGGCCCCGGTTGGCGATGGCGTACACAAGGCAGGCGGCGAGTACGGCGCCCGCGAACGCGTACCAGACATATCCGGCGAAGCCGTTGGCGTGGCCGGTGGCGATGGCGAAGACGACACCGGCGGCGGCGCCCTGGCTGAGCCCGAGGATGCCGGGGTCGGCCAGCGGATTGCGGGTCGCCGCCTGGAGCGCGGCGCCTGCGAGCCCGAGCGCGGCCCCGGCGGCGAGCCCCACGGCGGTACGGGGCAGGCGCAGGGACCGTACGACGAGGGCGTCGGGACCGGCGCCGTCCGCACCGTGCAGCAGCGCGTCCACGACGGTGCTCAGCGGTACGGGCCGCGAGCCCACGGCGAGGCTGAGCGCGACGGCGGCGACGGTGAGCGCGAGCGCGAGGACTGGCCACGCGGTGCGGCGGGCGATCCGTGCGGCGGAGGCCATGATGGACGGGACCGGCTCGGAGGGGTCAGCCGAGCCGGTCGGTGAGTCCGTCGAGGACGAGCTGTGCGGCAGTCGGGCCCGCGTTCAGGTACCAGGGGTCGTCGTCCACCTTGACGGCGTGTCCGGCCTTGACACCCTGGAGGGACTTCCACAGCGGCCCGGCGAGCACACTGCCCGCGTCGGTCTTGGCGGGGTCGCCCTGCACGGAGTAGAAGATCCAGTCGCCGTCGGCGGTGTCGATCCGCTCGGCGCTGATGTCCTCCGAAATGGCGAGGAACTCCTGGGACTTGGGCCGCGCGACCCCCAGGTCGACGGCGATCGACCCGGTGAACGAGGACACCCCGAACATCCGGGTCCGGCCGGGCGTGAACCGGACCATGGAGACCTCGGCGCCCTTGTCGGCGAGCGCCGCGCCCTTTGTCTTCGCTTCCTTCGCAAACCCGTCCAGGAGACTTTGTGCCTGCTCGCCCTTGCCGATCGCGGCGCCGACGAGCAGCAGGTCGCTCTTCCAGTTGATGCCCTGGCCCTTGGTGACGACGGTCGGCGCGATGGCCGAGAGCTTGGGGTAGAGGTCGCCGAGGGAGTCGTTGACGAGGATCAGATCGGGCTTGGCGCGGGCCAGGGACTCCAGATTGGGCGCGGTGCGGGTGCCCGCGTCGGTCATCGCCGCGAGCTTCTTCTTCTCGGTGGGGAAGGCGTCGGCGAGATAGCCGGGGACGAGTCCGGCGTTGTCGGCGCGGGTCGTGGCGACCGGAACGGTGCCGAGGGTCAGCAGGTCGTCGAGCTGTCCGGTGGACAGTACGGCTATCCGCTCGGGCGCCTTCGGCAACTCCGTCTTGCCCTTGAAGTGGCCGACGGTGCGCGGGAATTCGCCGTCCCCCGCCTCCGTACCCATCCCGGCCGGTACGGCGCTGGGCGCGGCCGTGGGTCCCTTCCCGTCCTCCGCCCCCGTGACGGCGTTACGGGAGGTGTCGCCACCGCTGTCCTTGCCGGCGCCGGAACCCCCGCTCCCGGACTCACCGCACCCGGCGACCAGCCCGCCGACAACTACCGCGACCAGTACGGCCCTCACCCCTCGCACCCGCATGACCGCACTCCCACGACTCGCCACTCACATTAGGTAAGGCTTACCTTAACGTGCACGAGGGCGTGTGCGGAACGCCGGGTTCCCCGAGAGCCCTTGGCGCTGTGCGGGGGTGAGACGGTCGGGGCGGACGGTGATCGCGTACGTGAATGTCGGCGTCTCCGTGGACGTATCGCGCGCGGTGCGCACGACGGCGAGTGGGTCGGAGAGGTCCGGGTGCCGCTCGATCTCGCGCAGGGCGTCCATGACGCGGTCCTCGGGCCAGTCCAGTGCGGCGGCCAGGCGATGCGCGGTCAGAGGCGGTGTCCGGGCGAGCGCGGCCTGTGTCAGTGCCGCGAGCACGGTGAGCGCGTCGCTGAAGACGGCGGCCGTGGTGCCGCCGGCCATGTCATCGCTGAGCTGCGTGAAGAACCGGCCCATCCGGTCGAGCCGCACCCCGGTCCGCGTCGCGCCGTCGAAGACACCGACGCCCCGCCGGGAGAGATCGGCGAGCGTGGCGTTCGTCCGGGCGTTCGTCATCCACGTACGCAACCAGACGTCGTCGTCGATGAGATACCGCTCTCTGCGGTGGGCGCCTTCGCGTTCACGGCGGACCAGGTCCAGCCCTTCGAGACAGCCGACGGCCTTGGACACCGAGGCGGGGCTGACCCGCAGCCGCCGTACCAGCTCGGCGGCGGTCAGGGCCCCGGATTCGGTCGTGACCAGGGACGCCAGCACCCGCGCCGCCATGCGGGGCAGCCCGGTACCGGCGATCACCGCGGCGAACTCGTCCACAAAGGCGCGCACGGCCTCGGGGTCACGGCCCTTGCCGCCGGCCTCCGTGTCGCCAACCTCCGTGTCGGGGGCGCCCGGTGGCGGGACCGGGTGGTGTCTGCGGGCGCGGCGGGCGGTGGCGTGGTGGGCGTGGTCGGCCCGGTACCCCTCGGGCCCGCCGTTGCGGGCCACCTCCCGGCTCACGGTCGACGTCGGCCGGGCCAGCCGCCGGGCGATCTCGGCATACCCGAGCCCATCCGCCAGCGCCGACGCGATGTGCCGCCGGTCCTCATGCGTGAGCCTGCCTCCAGGCATCCGTACCCGCTTTCGTTCACCCTCAGCCCATTGCAACGGCAGCTCATGAGGATTGCGTTCGCCCTCATAATCATTGCAATAGAGTACCGAATTGCCACTCCACACACCCGAATTTATCCCCGAACTCATTGAAACCACACTGAACGCAACGTAGCTTTCGCAGCGGCCTGAAGGGATCGGGCGCGAACCCGTACGGGGAGTGGGATGACGACGAACACCGCGGCGACGGCGAGGGCCGAGAGCGTCGCAGCAGATGCCGAGAGCGTCGTACTCGATGTCGAACGGCTGCGTATGCGCTACGGGCCGCACGACGTCCTGCACGAGGTGACATTCCGGGCCCGCCGGGGCGAGGTCCTGGCGCTGCTCGGTCCGAACGGTGCGGGCAAGACCACCACGATCGAGATCCTGGAGGGCTTCCGGATGCGCTCGGCGGGCCGCGTCGAGGTACTCGGCACGGACCCGGCGCACGGCGACGAACTCTGGCGTGCGCGGATCGGTGTCGTCCTCCAGTCCTGGCGCGACCACGGCAAATGGCGGGTACGGGAACTCCTCGCCCACCTCGGCCGGTACTACGCCCCCTATGCGAGCGGCGGGGTCCGGCGGCCGTGGGACGCCGCCGAACTGGTCGAAGCGGTCGGCCTCACCGCGCACGCCGACAAGAAGATCAAGACGTTGTCCGGCGGCCAGCGCCGCAGGCTGGACGTGGCGATCGGCATCGTGGGCCGCCCCGAACTCCTCTTCCTGGACGAGCCGACTGCGGGCTTCGACCCCGAGGCGCGGTACGAGTTCCACGACCTGGTCCGCCGTCTCGCCGACGAGCACGGGACGACCGTCCTGCTCACCACGCACGACCTGGCGGAAGCCGGCAAACTCGCCGACCGTGTGCTGATCCTGGTCGGCGGCCGTATCGTCGCCGACGGCTCGGCCGACGACCTGGCCCGGCGGACGGCGGGCGAGGACGAGGTGCGCTGGACGCGCGACGGCCGCCGCTTCATCCGCTCGACCACCGAATCGACGGCGTTCGTACGGGGGTTGTTCGCGGAGTACGGGGACGCCATCGGGGAACTCGAAGTGCGCCGCGCGTCGTTGGAGGATACGTACCTGGCCTGGGTACGGCAGGACGAGGGGTCGGGCCGGTGAGGGGGGTGCCGAAGGGGGCCACGACGAGGGCGAAGAAGAGCACTGCGGGGGCGAAGGGGGCCACGGGGGCCGCGTTGCGGGCGGGCTGGGCGCGGGGTGTGATCGAACTGCGGCAGTCGTTCACGAACGGGCCGGAGTTGGTGTCCCATCTGCTCTGGCCGGTCCTGATGCTGATCGCGCTGTTCTTCCTGCGGGACAGGGAGTTCGGTGCGGGCGGGCCGCTCCTCGGCACGCTGGCGCTGCCGAGCATCCTGGGGATGAACGCCGCGATGGGCATGGTCGGCATGAGTCAGATCCTGACCGCCGACCGCGAGGACGGCACACTGCTGCGGGCCAAGGCGACACCGAACGGCATGCTCGGTTACCTCGTCGGCAAGGTCGTCTCGGTGGGCGGCGGTCTCCTCGCCGACCTGGCGATCCTGCTGGTCCCGGGCCTGTTCCTCATCGACGGTCTGACGACCGGCAGTCCGGGGACCTGGCTGACCCTGAGCTGGGTCCTGGTGCTCGGGATGGCGGCGACGCTGCCCGTGGGCGCGGTCCTGGGGTCGGTGTTCACCAGCGCCCGGGGCCAGGGCCTGGTCCAACTCCCGGTCCTGGCGCTGATCGCGATCTCCGGCATCTTCTACCCGATCACCTCGATGCCCGGGTGGCTGCAAGGGATCGCGCAGTGCTCGCCGATCTACTGGCTCGGCCTCGGCATGCGCTCCGCACTGCTCCCGGACTCGGCGGCGGCGGTCGAGATCGGCGCGTCCTGGCGGGTCCCGGAGACGGTCGCGGTGCTGGGGGCCTGGGCGGTACTGGCGCTGGCCGTCGCCCCGTTCGTGCTGCGCCGTATGGCCCGCCGCGAGTCGGGATCGGACCTCGGCGCACGCCGGGAGAGGGCGCTTCAGCGGGTGGGGTGACCGGTCACCGGTCACCGGTATGCCCCGCCCCGCGCCCCCTCACGACGTCACGACGTCACGGAAGCCTCAAGGCCGCCCCAGCGCCCGATAGGTCCACCCCGCCTGCCGCCACCGTGCCGGATCCAGCGCTCCCCTGCCGTCGACGATGCGCGGCTCCGCGACCTGACCGCGCAGCCACTCCGGGTCGAGGGTGCGGAACTGCTCCCACTCGGTCAGCAGCAGGATCGCGTGCGCGCCCTGGACGGCGTCGTCCAGGCTCTGCGCGTAACCGAGGCTGGGGAAGACCTTGCGCGCGTTGTCCATGGCCTTGGGGTCGTAGACGGTGACGTCGCCGCCCATGAGCTGTATCTGTCCGGCCACATTGAGCGCGGGCGAGTCCCGTACGTCGTCCGAGTCGGGCTTGAACGCGGCGCCGAGTACCGCGATCTTCCGGCCGAGGAACCGCCCTTCGCACAGCTCACGGGCGAGGTCGACGGTGCGGGAGCGGCGCCGCATGTTGATGGCGTCGACCTCCCGCAGGAAGGTGAGGGCCTGGTCGACGCCGAGTTCACCGGCGCGGGCCATGAACGCGCGGATGTCCTTGGGCAGGCACCCGCCGCCGAACCCCACACCGGGGCGCAGGAACCGGCCGCCGATCCGGTCGTCGTGGGAGAGCGCCTCGGCCAGCCGGCTGACGTCCGCGCCACTGGCCTCGCACACCTCGGCCATGGCGTTGATGAAGGAGATCTTGGTGGCGAGGAAGGCGTTGGCGGAGGTCTTGACCAGCTCGGCGGTCGGAAAGTCGGTGACCACCACGGGAGTTCCCTGCCCGATCACCGGCTCGTAGACCTCTTCGAGGGTCTCGCGCGCCGGATCGGACCGGGTGCCGAACACCAGCCGGTCCGGGCGGAGGGTGTCCTCGACCGCGAAGCCCTCGCGCAGGAACTCCGGATTCCAGGCGAGTTCGGCCAGCTCGCCCACCGGGGCGAGTGCGGCGAGCCGGTCCGCGAGCCGCTGCGCGGTGCCCACCGGCACGGTCGACTTGCCGACCACCAGGCAGGGCCGGGTCAGATGCGGGGCGAGCTGTTCGATCACCGCGTCGACGTACCGCAGATCCGCCGCGTAACCGTCCCTGACCTGGGGCGTTCCCACGCAGGAGAAGTGCACGTCACCGAAGTCGGCGGCCTCTTCGTACGAGGTGGTGAACCGCAGTCGGCCGCTCGCGACATGCTTCGCGAGCAGATCCTCAAGTCCCGGTTCGTAGAAGGGCACCCGGCCCGCCTGGAGTGCCGCGATCTTGTCGGGGTCGACGTCGACGCCCAGCACCTCATGGCCGATCTCGGCCATACAGGCGGCGTGCGTGGCACCGAGATAGCCGGTGCCTATGACTGTGACACGGAAAGGCATGCGGCCCTCTCGGTCAGCCGCAGTGATGTGCGGTCGGTGGCTTGATGTGAAGCCACACCTTAAGCACACGCGATCGGCACACGTCCCATGACCGTTCCGCCCAGATGAGTCCTCGAAAGGTTGTACAAAGTCGAGCTTCTGTTCGGACTCGATCCGGGAACAATCCCATCTCACGACCTGAGAGCAAGCGGTGTCATGTCCGACTTATTCATCTTTGCCGCTTAACAAGTCCGCTTAATGTGTGTAGACCCCTTGGGGTTTTCCGCGACACAGTCGTCGCGATCTCGCCACACTTCCACACACGATGATGGATACGAGCGGTCGTGCCCTGCGCCCAATCGCCGGCTCCGGGAATGGCCCATGCTCGCGTTTCTGCTTGAGATCAGAGAATGGTGGAATCACGGGACGGTCTACCCGTTCGCCGTTTTCATGACGATGATCTGGGCGCTGTGGGTGCTGCGCATCCTGCTCGCCCGCCGCTACAAGCCGTGGACCCGACCCTACTACGCGACCACATCCGTGATCATTCCGGTCGTGGACGAACCGGAAGATCTCTTCCGGTCCGTGCTGCGCCGCATCATCGAGCAGCAGCCCACCGAGATCATCGTGGTGATCAACGGCCGCCGTAACCCCAACCTCGAACGCATATGCACCGATGTCGGCGTGATGTGGCTGTGGACGGAGATCCCCGGCAAGCGCAACGCCCTGCGGGTCGGTCTCGAACACGCCACGGGCGAGATCTCGGTGCTCGTCGACTCCGACACCATCTGGACCAAGGACACGCTCAGCGAGCTGATCAAGCCGTTCCGGGAGCGCAAGGTCGGCGGCGTCACCACCCGGCAGCGCATCCTCGACCCCGGCCGCGCGGTGCTGACCCGCTGGGCGGACTGGCTGGAGAGCGTGCGCTGCCAGTACTCGATGCCCGCCATGAGTGTCCTGGGCACGGTCGGCTGTCTGCCGGGCCGGACCATCGCGTTCCGCAAGCACATCCTCGACAAGTGCATGGACGACTTCCTCAGCGAGAAGTTCCTGGGCGTCTTCCTGGAGGTCAGCGACGACCGGACGCTGACGAACTACACGCTGAAGGCCGGCTACAAGTGCGTCTACCAGTCCACGTCACTCGTGTACACGGACGCGCCCCTTGAGCTGAAGAAGCTGGCCAAGCAGCAGTACCGCTGGGCGCGGGGATCGCAGTACAACACCCTGCGGATGTTCTGGTGGATGCTCCGGCACGCCAAGATCCTGTGGCTCTTCTACATCGCCGACATCCTCGTCCCGTTCGTCCTGATCGGTACGTTCGCCTCCTGGATCGTGGCGGCCTTCTCGCGGAACAAGCCCGGCATCTACAACGAGTTGCCCCTGCCCGAGGTCGCCTGGCAGTCCATGGCCTTCATCCTGGTGCTTGCCGCGATCATGTCCCTGCTCTCCATGGCGGTCCGGTTCGGCCGGCACTTCGCCTACCGGCCGCAGGACATGTTCTATCTGCCGATCTTCATGGTGATCAATACGCTTCTGCTGCTGCCCGTGCGGCTGCTCGGCTTCTTCCGTATGGCGCACAACGCCAGTTGGGGTACCCGCGCCGACAGCTTCGCCGGCGAACGCACCCGCAGCCCCCTGGTCGTCATTCCCTACCTTCTCGGCGGCGCCATCCTGTTCGGGTCGGTGATGATGAGTGTCTAGGGCGAGGAGCAACTCGCGCCGCAAGAAGCGTCTGCACTTCTGGAACCGGGGCACCGGCATCCGGCTGCGGCTGTGGATGGCGTTCAACATGGTGGTCCTGGCCGCCCTCAGCTACGGCGTGTATCTGCTGGTGCAGTCCAACTCCGGCCCGGCGTTCGCCGGTTTCGGGCGCGAGGAGAACAAGCCGGGCATCACCGAGCGGCTGAAGAACGGCTCGGACACCCAGGCGGTCCCGACCCGGGACAGCTTCCTGACCCCGAAGGGCAAGCACTTCGGGGTCAGCACCTTCGAGGCCCCCTGGTCCACCGACGAGATCGACAAGGTCGCCACCGCGGCCGGCACCCGACCGACCATGGTCGAGTACTTCGTGAAGTGGACGGAGAACTTCGAACCGGGCACGGTGGACGCCTCGTACCGTCAGGGCATGCTGCCCCTGGTGGCCTGGGAGCCCTGGGCCGGTAAGAAGGCCGGGGTCAACCAGCCCACGTACTCCCTCGGCTCCATCGCCTCCGGCGAACACGACGCGTACATCAAGCAGTTCGCCGAGGGTGTCGCCGAGCACAAGTGGCCCATCGCGCTCCGCTTCGCGCACGAGATGAACGGCGACTGGTACCCCTGGTCCGAGCAGCGCAGTGGCAACAAGTCGGGCGACTACGTCAAGGCGTGGCGTCACATCCACCAGCTCTTCGACGACGCCGGGGCCGACAACGTCATCTGGGTGTGGAGCCCGAACATCCTGCGGCCCGTACCGGATGTGAGCCTCAAGGCCCTCTATCCCGGCAAGAAGTACGTCGACTGGGTCGGCATGGTCGGCTACGCCGTGGAGGAGAAGACCGCGGCCCAGGTCTTCGACGCCACCCTGACCGCCCTGCGGAAGTTCACCGACCAGCCGGTGCTCATCACCGAGACCGGGGCCCAGCCGGGTGCCCGTAAGGCTCCCTGGACCTCCGACTTCTTCACCTGGCTCGCCAAGACACCCGATGTCATCGGGTTCGTCTGGTTCGAGCGCAGCGAGGAGGAGGGCGGCGGCGCGGACTGGCGCTTCACCGCTGACGCGGCGACCACCAGGGCCTTCAAGTCGGGCATCGGCAAGATCGACCTGGTGTCGGCCGCCGCGGGAAAGTCCGGCTGAGCCGAGCCCTCCCCTGCTCCGGCTGAGCCGGGCCTCCCCGTCCTCTCTTCCCGCACCGACCCAAGGGCCGGCGATGCCGTGCCCGGAGAGCGCCATGCCTGCCACCTTCCCGCGCGCCCGTAAGGCCGTCATCCCCGCCGCCGGTCTGGGCACCCGTTTCCTGCCGGCCACGAAGGCGACGCCGAAGGAAATGCTCCCCGTCGTGGACAAGCCGGCCATCCAGTACGTCGTGGAAGAGGCCACCGACAGCGGCCTGGACGACGTCCTCATGGTGACCGGCCGCAACAAGCGGGCCCTGGAGGACCACTTCGACCGCGCCTACGAACTCGAACAGCTCCTCGAACTCAAGGGTGACAAGGAGAAGCTGCTGCGGGTCCGCGCGTCCAGCGAACTCGGCGCCGTCCACTACGTCCGCCAGGGCAACCCGCGCGGCCTCGGGCACGCGGTCCTCTGTGCCGAACCGCACGTCGGCGACCAGCCGTTCGCCGTACTGCTCGGCGACGACCTGATCGACGCGCGCGACCGGCTGCTGACCCGCATGCTCGACATCCAGCAGCGGTACGGCGGCAGTGTCGTCGCGCTCATGGAGGTCGACCCCGACCGCGCGCACCTCTACGGCTGTGCCGCCGTCCGCCCGCCGGCCGACGCCGAGCAGGACGACGTACTGCGGGTGACGGACCTGGTCGAGAAGCCGGAGCCCGGCACCGCGCCCAGCAATCTCGCCGTCATCGGCCGCTACGTCCTCGCGCCCGAGGTCTTCGACGTCCTGCGCCGCACCCCACCCGGGCGGGGCGGTGAGATCCAACTGACCGACGCACTGTGCGAGTTGGCGGCCGATCCGTCCCTGGGCGGGCCCGTCCACGCGGTGGTCTTCCGGGGGCGCCGCTACGACACCGGCGACCGGGGCGAGTATCTGCGGGCCGTGGTCCGCCTCGCGTGTGAGCGGGAGGATCTCGGGCCGGACTTCCGGGCCTGGCTGACCGAGTTCGTGGCCTCGGACGAATCGGCCACGACCGGGGAACTGACCGCCTCCGGCGAACGGGCCTGATCCGCACGGCCGTTGGGTTACTTCGGCTACGTGGGCTACTTCGGTTTTTTCGACGGTACGGGCTCGCCGCCCGGAGCGTCCGCCAGCTCCAGACCGGCGAGCCCGCCACGGAACGCCCGCTGCGTCCCCGGGGTCTCCGCGAACCGCCAGTCCTGCTTGCCGCCGTGCTCGGGGCTCCGCTCGAACCAGACGAACCCGATCACATCGGGACGACCGCGCAGCCAGCCGAAGAAGTCCGCGATCCAGGCCGCCTTGTCCTTGCCGGGACGGGCGCCGGTCTCGGCGATCAGTACGGGCCGCTTGGTGAAGGCGCGGATCTCGCTCAGCGCCGGGTCGAAGACGTCCGCCGCCCGTGTCTCGAACTTGCGGTAGCCGCTCAGCCCGACGAGATCGACGTACGCGTCCCCGGGATACAGGGGCCGCAGCCGCGTCTTCTCCACGGTGCGCAGGATGTTCGGGCTCCACTGCCACACCACATTGCGCACGCCGACCTCGGCGAAGAGGTCATGAACGTGACGCCATGCCTTCACGTATGAACCGGCGTCGTTGCCGTTGGTGTTCTCGGCCCAGGGGAACCAGGTGCCGTTCATCTCGTGCGCGAACCGCAGGATCAGGGGCCGCCCATGGGCCCGTACATCCTCGGCGAACTGCTTGATGTACGCGTCATGACGGCCGCTGGTGATCTCCGCCAGCGCGTAGTCGGGCTGATCGGTGCCGGCCTCGACCGAACCCCACGGCTCCCAGGTCAGCAGTGGTACACCGCCCTGCTTGTACGCCTCGTCCACCGCTCCCGGCCGGTAGCCCTCGTTCCATTTGACGAAGTACTCCAGCAGATTCGGCTGTTTGCCCGCCCGGAGCGCCACCGCGTCGGTCTCGTCCGGCGACCAGGGCGTCTTGAGCGTGCTGATACCGAAGTACCGGCCGCTCGTCGGAATCAGCCGCTGAGCGGCCGTGCCCGCCGGGGCCGTGGCCCGTTCGGACGGCTTGTCCTGCCCGGAACCGTCCGTCGGAGCGGAGGACGACGCGGCGGGCCGACCGTCGTCACTCGCGCCCGAGCCCGAACAGCCGGTCAGCATCAGCGCGGACGCCAGCACCAGCAGCAGCGGACGCCGGAGCGATCGCCTCAGCGGGGCACGGGGAGCGGCGACGGCACGGGCCTGGGGGCCTGTGGGACCTATGGGGCGGGACACACGAGAAACCTACAGGCCACTCACACCGACTCCACATCGGCCGGAGCCCGACCGGCTTCGGCCGGGGCTCCGGCACCCGCGCCCGGCCGAATCGCGCCGTCGCTGTCGGTGGGGCTGGCTACCGTGGCGCTCCAGGGTGACCGAAGCCGACCGCCGACACACTGACCGCCGCACACCGGCCCCCGCACGCCGACCACCGCACACCCCGGAGGACCCCCCTCATGACCGACCTCTTCAGTGTGTCCGTCGACTTCATCCAGGGGGCCACCCTGCGCGGAAGAGTGCACCTCATCAACCCCGACGCCCCCTTCGTCCCGGAGGAGGCCACCTTTCCGCTGGCGCTGCTGACGGAGGCGTGGTTCGCCCTGTCGAGCGGGTTCCTCAGTGACGGGGACGGCATGCCGGGGCGGGAGGACCGGTACCCGGGCTCCGCGCTGCGGGGCAGGGCGATCGAGGCCGGCGTACGGCGGGCGGACGAGTACCGGGAGATCTTCGATCTCATCATGGGCGAGAAGGTACGCACCACCCACGACGGATACCTGCTCGCGGACGACGGCCGGACCGTCCTCGCGCCCAGGCGCCTGGCGAAGGCCGAGTACGGGGACCGGCTGGACACCGGCGGCGGGCACGACGGCATCTCCCGTTACGTCAGAACCCGGAGCCGACCCGACGAGTTCGGCCGCCGGGCCGCCGAGGTGGTGACCTCCTACACCCTGGGCCCGCTCCGCAATGTGCCGCTGTGGAGCGAGGTCGCGGCGGTGGAGGACCCGGACGAACCGTGGGAGGAGGGGGAGCGCGAAGCGATCGCCGATCTGACCGGCACAGCCGATCTCTCCGACTGGCAACCCTGGGTACTCATCAGCCTGCGCCCCCTGGACCAGCACCCCTACCGCGAGATCACGGTGACGGTACGCGACCCCGACTACCTGGAGCACCTGGTCACCGGAATGCGCTGGTCCACGACGCACACGGGGTACGTATAGGCGGCCTGTACGGAGCGGCATCGGCTTGCGCGGAGCGGAATGTACTGCATGACAAGATGCCGTCTCGTCCATTGACGAACGTCGTTCACCTCTCCTACGGTGGGGGAACTTCTTGAAAGGACGGGACCCGCATGAGGCCAGTCGCCCTGATCGGCGCCTTGCTCGTGTCGTGCGCCGGCCGTCGGACCTACGATGAACCGCTCAGGTACTCCCCGCCCCGGGAAGGACTGCGCCCCGGCACGGCTGTCGGCGTACCTCAGACCCCCTTCTGAGTGCCCGCGTCGCCGCGCGCGACGCCACGCCGCCGCACCGAAGCCATGGCCGCCCGTCGTGTTGTCGCCGACGGGCCCTTCCACCCACATTCGCGAGGAGCGCATCACCATGACCACCACCGTCCCCCATGAGCAGATCTCCGGGCCGTCCGCCTGGCGCGGCGACGAGCTGTCGAAGTCGACCGAGTGGATCTACGTCCTCAGTGACGCCGAGCGCGCCGAACTGGAAGAGCTGGGACGGCGTTTCGTCGCCGACGACCCGGACCTGCGCACCGTCACCGCCGCCGACTACCCGTTCGACGCCGCTCGTGCCCTGAACGACGAGTGTGCCCGCCAGATGGACGCGGGCCGGGGATTCATCCTGGTCCGTGGCCTGCGCACCGAGGAGTACGGCGCCACCATGGCCGCCGCCATCTTCTTCGTGATGGGCCTGCACCTCGGCCAGCCGATCGGGCAGAACCAGCGGGGCGACCTGCTCGACCATGTGATCGCCACGTCGAACAAGACGATGGCCGACGAGGGCGCGCTGCCCTCCCGGGTGCGGGACCGGCTGCCGTTCCACTCGGACAGCTCCGACGTCGTCGCCCTCATGTGCCTGCGCGGCGCCAAGGAGGGCGGTGCCTCCAGCCTGGTCAGCGGCACCACCATCTACAACGAGATGCTGCGCCGCCGCCCGGATCTCGCGCCGCGGCTCTTCGACACCTACCACTGGGACTGGCGGCGCCAGGACCCCGACTCCCCGGCACTGACGTACACCTCACCGATCATCGGCTACGTCGACGGCATCTTCAGCACCTATGCCGGCAGTTCGATGATCTTCAGTGCCCAGGAGTACCCGGACGTTCCGCCCCTGACGCCCGACCAGTCCGCGGCGATCGCCCTCTTCGACGAGATCTCGCAGGAGCCCGGCCTGCCGATCGACATGGACTTCCAGCCGGGGGATGTGCAGTGGCTGCTCAACTACGCCGCACTGCACTCGCGCACCAGCTACCTCGACCACCCGGAGCCGGAGCGCCGCCGGCATCTGCTGCGGCTGTGGCTCAAGCGGGACGTCGGCCGACCGCTCGTCCCCAAGTTCGGCAAGCACGTCGTCGAACTGGGTGCGCCCACCACACCCCCGATGCCCGGCGGCCGGTTCCAGATCGCCGACGCCACGAAGGTCAACGACGACTGGGGCGCGTGACGCCGTCGCGTCTCGATGACGCTCGGTGAACTCCTGACCGCCGCAGCCAAGGCGACATCTGGCTGCGGCGGTTTCATGCCGTGCTGAGGAAGAAATCCGGCTGAGCAAGAAATCCGGGTGGGCTACGCCGGCAACTCGGTCAACAGCCGCCGGTACACGCGCGCATAGGCGGTCAACTGCGCCAATGACAGTGCGTCGCGGCGGGGATCGTCGGCGGCCGGCTTCGCCTGCGGGCCGAGGCGTACGGTGTCGACGCCACGGGCACGCAGGACGACGCCATCGGTCGATCCCGTCCAGCCGGTGATCGCCGGCGGACGCGCACCGAACTCGTCGAGCCAGGCCGCACGGGCGGCCGTCACCACCGGCGCGTCGGCCGGCGTCGCCGCGGCTGCCGCGACCGGCTCGGCCGTCACATCGACCGCGCAGTCCCGCAGGTCCGACTCCGCGCACCGCGCCCGCAGCAGGTCGGCCAACTCGGCGGCCAGCGCGACCGGTTCCACCGGGTCACCGGCGACGACGTAGAGATCGACGCGCAGTTGGGCGGGCAGCAGGTCCGGCTTGTCCGGCCAGCCGCCGCTGATCGCGCCGATGCCGCACGCCCGGCCGGTCTGCCCCACCCGGGGGTCGGCGGCCAGATAGGCCGCGCGCCAGCGGGCCAGCTCGTCCAGGACGACGCCGGCCGAGGCGATGACTCCGCCGGACGGTGTGGCGGACTCCGCCGCCATCGCGGCGCCGGAACGGCCGGTGACCCGGACGGTCAGATAGAACGCGCCCGGCTCGTGCCACAACAGCGTCGGCGGACCGCACTTGGCCACGATCGCCGACCGGGGCAGCGGATACACGTCGGCGTAGGACTCCAGCCCTGTGACATGACCGGAGCGGCGGTGGGTGCCGGAGCCGGCGAGCAGCAGCCGCCCGGCACCCGCATCGGCGAAGGCGACCAGCGCGGCGGCGGCCGGGCCGCGCGCCACCCCGAGACCGAAGCCGGCCACCACGTCACCGTCCACGCCGAGCGGAGCGACCGGCGCCGAGCTGCCCGTGACGAGCCGATTCGCGGTGCCGCCGTCGTCCAGCGAGGTGTCGAGGTGGGAGTACAGCAGCGGTCCGTCCCCGTGCGCGGCGACCAGGCTGCCGCCCTCGGGGCCGTACTCCAGTACCTGCCACTCGACGCGCGGCCACCGGTCCGCGCACCAGGCGCGCAACCGGTGGGCCGCCGTCCGTTCCCTCCCGCGGGGTGCGGGGGTCGTGTCGAGCAGGTGCAGGACGTCGAGCAGTTCCTGCCTCAAAAACGTCCCCAGTCGTCGGCGGCCGGACGCCACACGTCGATGTTGCGCGGGTCGGCCGGCATCCTGCGGGGCCGGTGCGTCTCGTGCTCCTCGGGGGTGAACACCCGGTGTGCGTCGCACAGTTCGTACCGCGGGCCGAAGCGGGTGTCGTGCATGTAGAACGCGATCGACGTCGACGCCGAGTGGTTGACGATGTCGGAGGCGATCGGCGCGCCCTTGTACAGCGCGCGGGCACGCATCCGCATGACGTGGTCGAGGCTCTTCATCGCGAAGCACAGGTGCGCGACATAGTGCTCGGTGTTCTTCTGGATCGCGAGGCTGTGGTGGTAGCGGTCCTCGCAGCGGTAGAACGTGGTCGAGCCGACGACATGGTCCGAAGGCAGGAAGCGCAGGACGTTCTCGTAGAAGTCCCGCGTCTCCTCGAACTTCGCGGTGGCGATGAAGGGGTGCACCAGGTCGAGCGGCCGGATCTCGATGTGCGGCGGCTCGGCGTACTCCTGGAACTCGGTGAACAACTCGATGACCAGGCCGTTCGGGTCCTTCACCGCGAAGCCTTCGTCGCACAGCGCCTGCTGCCGCTCCTGAAGTTCCAGGACTTCGAGGCCGGCGCCCACGACACTTTTACGCAGTTGTTCGAGGACGTCCTCGCTCTCGACGCTGTACCCCACGGCGGTCGTCCACCCGTCGGTGCGCTCGGGCGCGTTGATCAGCTCGATCGCGTGGTGCTCGATGTCGGCGCGCAGATAGGCGTACTCGTCCGTACGCTGCTCCAGTTGCAGTCCTACGTGGTATTCGAGGAAGTCGATCGTCGCCTGCATGTCCGGGACCTCGATCCGGGCGTACTCCAGGCCGTACGGGCCATGCGGACGGGTGCTCACCGGCGGTGTCCTTCCTGCTGCGAGCGACGCACGCTCGGCGAACTCGAACGAGGTGATGGCCTGCTGGGCGATGACCGGCCGCCAGCGGGTGCGCACGAAGTTCTCGTGGGACTCACTGCCGAGATAGGCGAGCAGGTCGTCCTGCCCGTCGAAGTCGACGGCCATCGTGTGGGTGAAGGTCCGGTCGCGGGTGGAGATGTTCTCGCCGAGGACGAAGCCGCGCATGGCCGGGTACCGGTCCGGGAAGGTGCGCAGCTCCGCCAGCACGGACTCCCGCGTGGACTGATCGGTTCCGTCGGCGAAACGGAAGGACAGGGTGTGCCGGATCATGGGGTCACCTTCCGTCGCCGGCTAGAGGATGAAGCTGAGCCGGGCACCCGCGGCGAGCGACTCGTGGCCGAGTACCGAGCGCCGCAGGCGGAACCGGAATCCGTCCTCGGTCGGCACCAGCAGATGCTCGTACCAACCGACATAGGCGTCGAAGTGTCCGTCACGGGCGCGGTGCACCACGAAGGACGCCGTCACCCGGAAGGAATCCTCCGCGGCACCCGAGTCAACCGCGTCGCCCGTGCCCTCTGTGTTCTCCGTGTTCTCCGTGTTCTCCGTGTTCTTGAAGAGTCGTACGTTCGACACCAGGCGGTGGGTGCGTGAGTGCGGGTTCTCGGCGTGTGCCTTGCGGGACTTCAGGCGCTTGACGCGGGCGAGGAGCAGGTCCCAGTCGTCGTCCACGAACGATCCGGTCTCGTGCGGCGACCAGCCGGGACGGTAGTCGGTGGTCGGGATCTCGTAGCGGGCGCCGGGCTCGAAGAGGGCGAGCCAGGCGTCGTAGTCCCAGTGATCGAGGATGTCGGCCTCGGCGTAGAGGAAGTCCTCCACCTCCGGCCGGGTGACGGTGCGTCCCGCGCAGCGCACGGAACCTCGGTTGACGATCGCGGTCATCGCACATCCCTCCCCGTCAGGAAGGACGCGGGGCGCTCGCCGCTGGCGTCGAGGCCGTTGTCGACCCCTACGGCGTCGACCCAGTGCCGCCAGAATCCCCGCATCGCGCCTTCGTCGGTCGACCTGCCCTGCACGCCCTTGACCTCGTCGGCCATGCCGCGCGACATGTCGCTGTAGTCCAGTTCGGGCGCGGCGCTGCCGGCGGTGGCCTGGATGCCGCGCTGGACCGCCTCGTACGCCTCGATGTCGTCCGGTGTGGCGAGTCCGCCGGGGCCGACGAAGCTGACGACCGTCTTCATGCGCAGCGCGCGGGTGGCCGGGTCCTCGTCACGCGGGACCAACTGCCAGGCGCGCACATCGGTCTGGTCGGGCGCCACCGGCTCCAGCTGCCGGATCGACAGGCCCTCGATGTCGAACAGCAGCAGGTTCGGGAACACGAACAGGATGTGGCTCTCGTCGGCCACGTAGTGCGCCCGCCGCTCGCCGAGGCGCTCCGTCATCTCGGCCCGGTGCGCTTCGGTGCGGATGCGTTCGTCCTCGCCGAAGCGCGGTTCCCAGATCATGCTGATCCGTCCGCCGTGTCCGGTCAGGACCAGCAGCCCATGGCCGTTGCCGAGGTTGTAGGCGTACTGGTTGTCGTCGGTGACGGCGTAGCCGCTCTCCCGCAGATAGCCCACGAACGTGTTGTGCGTCGGCGCGAAGTGGTATCCGTCCATCGCGTTCTCGACGGCGAGTTTCCAGTTGCCCCGCACGCTGTAGAGCTGGGTGCCGGGCAGGGTGGTCATCCCGCCGGTGTGCTGCTGCTGGATCATCGTCATGTAGTCGGCCGCGTCGCCGAGGTAGTCGAGCAGCGGCGGGACGTCGGGGTCGAAGGAGACGAAGACGAACCCCTCGTGGGTCTCCAGGCGCGGCACACCGCGCAGGGCCATCGACTCCCGGAACTCGTCGCTCGACTCGTACGCGCCGGCGTCGGGGATCGCGGCGACCTCACCGCTGTTGCGGAACGTCCAGGCGTGGTAGAAGCACTGGAAAAGCTTGGTCGAACCCTCGTTCTCGCGGCACAGCACGGTGCCGCGGTGCGGACAGGAGTTCAGGAAGGCGTGCACCTCGCCCGCGCTGTCGCGGCAGAAGATCAGCGGCCGGCCGCCGAGGGTGCGGACCTTGAAGTCGTTGGGCTCGGGGATCTCGGTCTCGTGCCCGAGGTAGAGCCAGGTGTGCATCCACACCCAGCCGCGCTCCCGGGCGAAGATCTCCGCGCTGCGGTACGCCTCCCGGTTGACCCGGAAGGTGAGCTGGTCCCAGTCCTCTACGACCATCGGTGCCGGTACGGTCCGGGGATTGCTTCCCATAGGGAGTTTGCCTCTCACAAGTCCCGCCCGAGCAGCGTCTCGTGAGACGCCGTCTCGTATGTCGCATTAGACTCCCTCAGTGAACTCGACGGTGTCAAGCATCCGTCGCACGGTTGACACCCCGGTCCCGCGCAGCCATCATCCAATTCCACATTGAAATACACCGTCTCGCATGCTGTGCGACCGTGTGAAGGGCAACAAGCTCGTGCCGTACGTCATCACTCAGGCTTGCGTCGACGTCATGGACAAGTCCTGCATGGAAGAGTGCCCGGCCGACTGTATTTACGAGGGCGACCGGATGCTCTACATCCAGCCCGACGAATGTGTCGAATGCGGGCGCTGTGAACCCGTCTGCCCGCAGATCTCCATCTTCCACCACGAGGACCTGCCGGCCGAGAGCAAGCCGTTCGAGCGCATCAACGCCGAGTTCTTCACCCTCGGAATCGAACCGCTCGGCTCGCCCGGCGGGGCCCGCAAGGTCGGCCGGGCCGGCCGCGACCACCCGGAGGTCGGCGCGTGACCGGCCCCGTGACCACGGGCACCGGGCCCGCGACCACGGACATCGGCCGCGAGGTCTCCGTCGATCTGCTCATCATCGGCGCCGGACCGACGGGGCTGTACGGCGCGTACTACGCCGGCTTCCGTGGCCTGAGCGTCGCGGTCGCCGACGCGCTGCCCGAAGTGGGCGGCCAGATCGCCGCGCTGTACCCCGAGAAGCTCATCTTCGACGTGGCCGGTTTCCCCGCCGTCCGGGGCCAGGACCTGGTGGACCGGCTGGCCGAGCAGGCCGGGCGATGGAACCCCACCTATCTGCTCGGGCACGGGGTCACCCGCCTTGACGACACGGGCGAGGGCGTCGTCGCCCTCACCGACGGCGGCGCCCGGATCACCGCGGGCGCGGTGCTCGTCTGCGGCGGGATCGGCAACTTCATCCCCCGCGAGCTGCCGGTGGGCTCGGAGTACCTGGGCCGGGGGCTGCGGTACTTCGTACCGCGGCTGAACGAACTGGCGGGACAACAGGTCGTGGTGGTCGGCGGCGGGGACTCCGCGCTGGACTGGGCGCTGTCGCTGGAGCCGATCGCCTCGTCGGTGACGCTGGTGCACCGGCGGGCGCGGTTCCGGGCCCATGAACGTTCCGTCGAGCAGGTGCACACCTCCTCCGTGCGGGTCCTGACCCCCTACGAGGTCGAGAAGATCCACGGCGACGGGTCGGAGTCGGGCGACGGTTTGGTGTCGGGCGACGGGTCGGTGTCGGAGGTCGTGGTCGCGAGCGCCGACGGCGACCGGATCAGCCTGCCCGCGCAGGCCGTCGTGGCCGCGCTCGGCTTCATCGCCGACCTCGGTCCGATCGAGCGCTGGGGACTGGAACTGCGCCGCCGGCGCATCCTCGTCGACCGCACCATGCGGACCAGCCGGGAGCGGGTGTTCGCGGCCGGCGACATCGCCGACCACAACGGCAAGGTCAGCCTCATCTCGATCGGCTTCGGCGAAGCGGCGCTCGCCGTCAACCACATCGCCGCCCTGCTGGACCCGGCACGCTCGATCACACCCGGACACTCCTCGGACACGTGAGGTTTCCGCAGCGAACCAGTGGGCACAAGGGCCCCTCCCATCCGTGCACCCGCCGCTACACTCCCCTATACCACTTCCCTATTCGATACGGCGTCTCATTTAATGTCTTATGACTGGCCACATACGGTTGGGAGCGATACATCCATGCCCACGCAGGCGCAGCGCGGCACCGGGGAGCAGGTCGGCCCGGACAAAACCGCGCCGACCATCCAGACGGTGGAGCGCGCGGCGCTGATCCTCGGTTCGTTCACGGTCGGCAAACCGCATATGAGCCTCAACGAGATCACCGCGCGTCTCGGAGCGAGCAAGGCGACCGCTCACCGCTACACGAAGGCGCTGCGGGCGGCGAACCTGCTGCGCTATGACGAGCGCACCTCGCTGTACTCGCTCGGCCCCCAGGTGCTCACGCTCGCCGCCGCCGCGCGGGCCGGTCTGCCGATCGTCGCCGCCGCCGAGCCGTACATGGAGAATCTGGTCAGGCGCATCGACGAGACGATCGTCCTGTCGGTCTGGGACGGCGAGTCGGCGACCGTGGTGCGCTCGGTGGACAACACCGACCACATGGTGCGCATCAGCGTCCGGGTCGGCTCGCGTCTGCATCTCACCTCCTCCGCGCAGGGACGCGTCTTCCTCGCGTTCCTGCCCCCGGAGCTGGTACCGACGCTGCCGCGCGCGGTCCGCAAGTCGGCCGAACTCACCGAGGAGTTGGAGGCGATCCGGGAGCACGGTCTGTCGGTCAACTCCCCCACCGTCAACGGGGTCCGCACCATCGCGGCGCCGATCTTCGAGGGCGACAAGATCAGCGGAACGCTCGCGATCGTCGGTACGACGGCGACCGTGTCCGACGACGTCACGGCGCCCATGGCCCAGCAACTGCTGGAGACCGCCCGCGCGTTGTCGCAACGGCTGGGCACCTCCGAGGGCGCACGCAACGGCAACTGAACTGATTGCCACGACGTACGGCCCACCGCGAAAGCGGTGGGCCGTACGTCGGTCAGGTGCCGTATGTCGGTCAGGGTCGGGGCAGCAGGTCGGCCCGCGGCGGGACGAAGAAGTCGATGTTCACGCAGGGGCCCTCGGTCGGCTCCACGTAGTGCTCGCTGCCACGGGGGACCAGGAGGAACGATCCCGCGCGCATGTCGTGCGCCACCCCTTCCACGTAGTAGTTGGCCCGCCCCTCGGCGATATGGACCAACTGGTCGAAGTCCTCGTGCCGGTGCGGGTTGAGTGTCATGCCGACCTCCAGCTCGTGGTGGCAGATCATCACCTCGTCCGTCGCGTAGACACGACGGCGGACCCCCGGACGCACCTGGGTCACCGGCAACTCGTCCCAGTTGACGACGGTGTTGAACAGGGCCGCGTTGCGTGGGCTCACTGGTTCTCCTCTCCGGCGACCGCGCGCAGGCCGGCCGCCAACATCTGCAGGTCCGAACCGACGACCAGGTAGTCGGCCGCGCCCAGGCCGAGATCCGCCGCGGCGCCCCGGGTCGGCGCCCAACCGCCGAACGCAACCCCCGCGCGGCGGGCGGCATCGCCCACCCGGTCCACCGCGGCGCGCAGCACCGCCGGGTCGGCCGGCAGGCCCAGGTCGACCGCGAGGTCGGTACTGCCGACGAAACACACGTCGAGAGCGGCGACCAGGGTCGTCAGCGGATCCGTCAGCGCCGTCTCGATCTGCCCGACCAGTACCGGGGGATCGGCCCGTTCGGCGGCCAACAGCCCGGCCAGCGGGACCGCGCCGAACCGGGCGGCCCGGTTGGCCAGACTCACCGAACGGCGCCCGGCCGGCGCGAAACGGGTGGCCGCCACGAGTGCCTCGGCCTGGGCGACGCGGGTGAGCATGGAGAGCTGGATCCCCGCCGCCCCGGCCTCAAGGAGCCGGTTGACGGCGGCGGCGTCCACCTCGGGCACCCGAACCAGGGCCGGCAGACCGCACACGGCCGCGTGCCGCACCAGACCGACGGCGTCCTGCTCGGTGAGGGTGGAGTGTTCGAGGTCGACGACCACGAACGCGCACCCGGCCGCCCCGGCCAGTTCCACCACGTCGGGCGACGCGAGCTTGACGAACGTACCGACGGCGGGTCCTTCGGCCGTCAGGGCCGCGCGCAGTCGGCGCCGCAGCGGATGAGTGTCACCGTGCGTGTCACCGGCGGTCATCGGATCCTCCGTACATGGTCGGGCGGCACGGGAGGTGCGGGTGCGTCAGGCCAGGTTCAGACCGCGCCACGGCACGATGTCGATCTCGGCGCCGCCGTGCAGCACCACGGTCGGCTCCAGGCGCGGCGCGACGATCGTGTTGCCGGCGGCGTCGGGCAGGACGACCTCGTCGGTCTCGGTGACGACCGTGATGTCGGCCCGTCCGCCGACCTCCAGGCGCCCGTAGCCCTCGGTGTCGAGTCCGAGCAGTCGGGCCGGCGCGACGGTCGCCCGCCGGACGCACTCTTCGAGCGGCGCGCCGAGCGCGACCAGCTTGGAGATGCTGGTGAGCAGGTCGAACACCGGGCCACGCCAGTTGCGCGCACTGGTGTCCGAGCTGAGGATGTCGGGCAGGAACCCGTCGGCGATGGCCCGGCGGGCCACCTCGAAGCTGAGGTTGCTCCTGCCGTGGGCGGAGTCGAACAGCACCCCACGCTCACGGGCCGCGGTGACGGCGGGCTGTACGCGGTCGCCGTCGAGGATGCCGTGCGGCTTGCCCGTGTAGCAGTGCGCCACGATGTCGCCGGGGCGCAGATGGTCCAGGACGACGGGCAGCGGCTCCTCGGTCTCGCCGATGTGCACCATCAGCGGGAGACCGGCCTGTTCGGCCAGCGTCACGGACTTCTTCAGCAGCGACTCCCAGTTCTCGCCGACGACGTCCTCGGAGAGCCGGATCTTGAAGCCGCGCACCACGTCGGGGTGGGCCTCGGCGGTCGCGAGCGCGTCCTCGGGGACCAGCGTGTCGGGGTTCAGCAGCTCGCCGAACCTGAAGTCGATCAGGCCGAGCACCGAGACGTTCAGGAAGTTGACGATGCGCAGCGGGTTCGCCTCGACCACCAGCTTGCGGAACGCCGGGAACGTCGAGGCGCCGGCCGTACCGGCGTCCGCCGCCGCGACCACGCCGCGCCGCAGATGGGCCTCCTCGGCCGGGGCGCCGACGGCGGAGACGTACTGGAAGATATGGGTGTGGCCCTCGACCAGGCCCGGCAGCACGGTGGATCCCGTGGTGTCGATCGTGCGGGCCGCGTTCGCCGCCAGACCCTCCCCGATCGCGGCGACGCGGTCACCGTTGACGGCCACGTCGAGTCGGGCGTTGGTGCCCGACGCGGGGTCGATGACAGTGCCGCCGGCCAGCACGAGGTCGTAGGACGGCGCGGAGGATATGGACATCGATGTGGGCTCCAGGGTGAGGACGGTCAGCTGACGGGTTCGGTCAGCCGGTGGTCGCGCGGTGGGGTCCCCGCAGGACGCGCGATGCGGGTGACCAGGGGGAGTACGCCGTCCACCTCGACGCGTATCTCGTCGCCGTCGGCGAGGAAGCACGCACGGTCCTGGCCGGTGCCGGCCGGGGTTCCGGTGAGGACGACGTCGCCGGGTTCGAGCGCGGTGAACCACGACAGTCTGCTGAGCAGTTCGGTGACCGGGAAGATCATTCCGGCGCTGGTGTCGTCCTGGTGGAGTGCGCCGTTGACCCGGGTCCGTACGCGGATCGCGTCGCGGTCGGCGAGATCGTCGGGGGTGCAGATCGACGGGCCGAGCGGAGTGAACCCGGGGTAGCTCTTGGCGAGGGCGGGGATGGCCGTGGCGCGCATGACATCACGCGCCGTCATGTCGTTGGCCGCGGTGATGCCTGCCGTCGCGGGCCAGACCTCGGACTCGGTCGCCCGGTACAGCCGGCTCCCGACGACGACCGCGATCTCGCCCTCGTAGTCGGGTTCGGCCACGGCGTCCGGAATCACCACCCGCGCGCCGGGCGCGGGCACCGCGGACGACGCGGCCAGGTACAGGATCGGCTGCTCGGGCAGTCCCCGGCCGGTACGGGCCGCCTTCGACACGTAGTTGAGCCCGACGCCCCACACGGCACGGGGTCGTTCCAGCGGCGCCAGGAGCGTGGCCTCGTCCAGCGGGACCCGGCGGCGTACCGCGCAGGAGGCCAGGCACCGCAGCGAGCCCTCCTGTTCCAGGACCGCGCCGAGGTGCGGAAAAGCAGTGTCCAACAGGGCGACAGCCCCGTCCTCGATCCGGCCCAGGCCGGCCTTCGTCGTCACTACTCGCATAGCCCGCATCTTTTATTGTGAGACGGCATCATGTCAAGCGATACGCACACAGGACTGACGACGCACCGACACCCCGTACGCGCACCAGGCGCACGGGGTGTCAAAAGGGCATCTGAGGAGCCGATTTCCGGCTGTTGAAGGACTGTTGAAGGGCTGGGCCCCGGCCGTCGGACAGGACGTGGGTCCCGGCGGTCGGCCGGGGTGTCACGCGAGCTGGCGCCGCACCTCGCCGCTGTCCCAGTAGTCCGTGCGGCGCGTGATGAGACCGCCGGCGACGGTGAACACGAAGACGCCGCGAATCCGCACCGGGCGGTCGCCCGCCGAACGCATCCGGAAGGTCATGACATACGGCACCGCGGCCGATCCGCCGTCGACAAGGATGCGTTCGGGCGCGTAGCGCAGGTCACCGAAGTCGGCCAGGAACCCGGTGAGCGCCGCGCGGTACTCGGCGCGGCCCCGGCGGTCGTGTCCCATGGACGACGTGTGTTCGTTGACGAAGTCCTCGGCGACGCAGGCGGCCACGGCGTCGGCGTCGTGGGCGTTCAAGGCCGCGAGGTACGTCTCGACCGCGGCGCGGGTGTTGTCCTGGGTGTCCTTCAGCTTGAGCCCCACTTCTGGCGGACCGTGTCGAACACCCGCTGGTCGTGGGAGATCTCCACGACATTGCCGTCGGGGTCCTTGAGCGCGCAGATGTAGCCGACGGGATCGGGCATCTGCATGGGTTCCCAGTGCAGGCAGCCCAGTTCGCGTGCCCGGTCCGCCAGCGCGTTCACGTCCTCGCGGGTCGGCACCTCGATGCCGATGTGCGCGAACGGGTGCAGCAGGCCCAACTTGCCGCCCTTGTCCTTGTTGAACGACACCAGGACGAGCACGAACGGCGTCTCGGCCTGCTTGTCGTTGGAGAGCCAGACGCTCTCGCCGTCGGCGTCCCGGAACCGCTCGACCACGACCAGGGGAGTCAGCGAGGTGTAGAACGCGATCGCCTTGTCGAGATCGCCGGTGGGCAGCGCGACGTGAGTCCAGCGGGCCGTGGTGAGACCGGTGGTCACGGGACCTCCTCATGTGTGGTGCGGCAGGTGTGGTGCGGCATGTCTGCCGCATGTCTGCTGCGGCTTTCCCGCCGAGCCTAGGCGCGCGCGCACCCGCGGGTCGATGTGCTGCGGACACAACACGCACGCCGGGAACGCTGACCCCGCGCGACATCGGCTCCGGGACTCCCGCCGTGGGAGCCTGCGCGTGACAGTGGCAGGGACAGTGCAGTGACAGTGACAGTCACAGGCGTCGGCGCGAAAGGCGGGGGCGAACATGCAGTACAGAACTCTGGGCGGGACCGGCATCGAGGTGAGTCAGCTCTGCCTCGGGTCGATGATGTTCGGGGCCTGGGGCAACACCGACGAGGCCGAGTGCCACCGCATGGTGGCGACGGCACTGGACGCCGGCGTCAACTTCGTGGACACCGCCGATGTGTACGCCTTCGGCGAGTCGGAGGAGATACTCGGCCGGGCGCTGAAGGGACGGCGCGACGACGTCGTCCTGGTGTCGAAGTTCCACAACGAGATGCCGGGAGGCCCGCTCGACCGCAACCGGCGCGGCAACTCCCGGCTCTGGATCACGCGGGCCGTGGAGGACAGCCTGCGCCGGCTCAGGACGGACCACCTCGACGTGTACCTCGTCCACCGCCCCGATCCCCGAACCGACATCGAGGAGACCCTCGGCGCGCTCAGCGACCTGGTGCGGGCGGGCAAGATACGCGCGATCGGCACCTCCAGCTTCCCGGCCGAGGAGATCGTGGAGGCGCAGTGGGCGGCGCGACGCGAGGGCCGCGAACGGTTCACCGTGGAACAGCTCTCGTACTCGATCCTGGCCCGGCACGCGGAGGCCGCCGCCCTGCCCACCGCGCAGCGGCACCGGATGGGCGTCATGGTCTGGAGCCCGCTCAACGGCGGCTGGCTGACCGGCAAGTACCGGGTCGGTGCCGAACCGGCGGGGGACTCGCGCGCGCGGGCCAACGGCGACCACTTCGACTACGCCGACGAGCGGATACGTGAGCGCAAGCTGGCGGTCGTCGAGGAGTTGGTGAGCCTCGCCGCCGACGAGGGCTGCACGCTGGTCGAGTTGGCCCTGCGGTTCGTGCTCGCCCACCCGGGCGTCACCTCGGCGCTGATGGGTCCGCGCACCCACGACCAGCTCGTCTCGCAGCTCAGCGCGGTGGACCGGCCGCTGTCGACCGAGGCCCTGGACCGTATCGACGCACTGGTCGCACCGGGGAGCGTGCTCAACCCGCGCGACGTCGGCCACACACCACCGGCACTGGAGACAGCGGCGCTGCGACGCCGCTGACGTAGGTGTTCCGGGGCCCGAGGGGGGCCGGGGGGACGCCCCCAGGTCCTGCCGTCGGACGGCAGGACCTGGGGGTTTACGGGTTTACAGGCGTACGGGTTTACGGGTGTCCGGACCGGATCAGGTCGAGCCCCGTTCGAAGGGCCGGCCGAGTGCCGCCGGCTCCCGTTGTTTGGCGGTGAACAGCACCATGGCGAGCAGCGCCAGCAAGTACGGGGCCGCGACGAGCAGTTGGGCGTTGAGCGTGACACCGAGCGCGGGCAGTGCCAGGCGCATCGCGTCGGACAGGCCGAACACCAGACAGCCGAGCAGGGTCCTGCCGAGCCGCCACGCCCCGAAGATCACCGCGGCGATGACGATGTATCCGCGCCCGGCGGTCATGTTCTGGTTGAACGAGCCGACCTCGCCGACCGCGAGATAGGCGCCACCGAGTCCGGCCAGCGCACCGCACCACAGCAGGGCCTGCCGGCGCCGCAGGTTCACCTTGATACCCGTGACATCGGCGGCCTGCGGGTTCTCGCCGACCGCCCGCAGTTCCAGGCCCCAGCGGCTGCGCTCCACCAGCCACCAGGTGAGCGGCACCAGCAGGATCAGCAGATAGACCGGCCAGCGCCCCGAGAAGAACGGCTCGCCGATGAGCGGGATGTCGCGCAGCAGCGGGATCGACAGCACCCCCACCTGGTGCGAGGCGAACTGCTGCGTCGTGATCAGGTAACTCGTCAGCCCCAGCACGAGCGCGTTGAGCGCGAGGCCGACGACGAAGGTGTTGATGTACGCCCGGTGGGAGAGATTGCCGTGCACGAAGCCGAGAAATAGGCCGGTCACGACGCCGGCCGCGAGGCCGACGGTGGCGCTGCCCGTCGCGGCGGCGGTGGCGACCGAGGTGAACGCGGCGCCGAGCATCATCGCCTCGACGGAGATGTTCATCGCGCCGGCGCGCTCGGCCAGGTACTCACCGCAGGCGGCGAACGCCAGCGGCACCGTCAGCCGGACACCGCTCGCGAGAATCGTCTCGGTACTGTCCAGAACGCTCACGCCGCCGCCTCCATCTTGGTCGGGACAACAGGCACGGTGGGCGATGCCGGCGGATGGACACCGCGGCGCCTGCGGAAGAGGTCGATGAGGACGGGCGGCACGACGAACGCGAGGACCAGCAGCGCCTTGACGATGTCGACCAGGTAGGACGGCACACCGGTGGCCGACAGGAAGTCGCCGCCCGCTCGCAGCACGGCGAACACGAACGCCACCGGGATCGCGATCAGGGGACGGTTGCGCGCGACGAGCGCGACGAGCAGACCGTCCCAGCCGACGTTGTCCGAGAGCCCGGACTGGAGCCGGTTGGTGCTGACCGGGCTGGCAAGCAGCAGCCCTCCCGCCAGTCCCGCGAAGGCGCCCGACAACGCCAGGGTGAAGCCGCCGAGCGCGGCCACCCGGACACCGGCGTGCTTGGCCGTCTGCGGATTCAGCCCGACCATGCGCACCTTGAATCCCCACCGGCTGCGCCTCAGGGCGATGACGACGCCGACCGCGGCGACGAGCGCGATGAACAGACCCGCGTTCAGCTGCAGGGACGGGTACTCCCCGAAGTGGGCGAGCAGGGCGTTGGCCGGCAGGGGGTTGGACTGCACGTCGGCGATGCCCGACGATCCCTGCGCGCTCTCCTGGAGCATCCACGGGGTGCTCACCGCGAACGTGACCAACTGCAGGGCGAGGAACGACATCAGGAGGGTGCTCACCACGACGTTGACACCGCGGAAGCGATGCATGAGCGCGCTGAGCGCGGCCCACACGCCACCACCGATCGCCGCGGCGATCATCACCACGACCACCAGCGTCGGGCCAGGCAGCGCCAGCCGGAGCCCGACCCAGGCGCCGACCAGGCCACCGATGAGTACCTGGCCCTCCTGGCCGATGTTGAACGTGCCGGCGGTCGCGCAGACACACGCGCCGAGCGCGACCAGCAGCAGCGGCGCCGCGTTGAGCAGCGTCGTCGTCCAGCCGGCGGTGTTGGCCAGACTCCCGGTCCATATCGCGCTCACCGAGGCACTCGGCGAGGCGCCGGTCAGCGTGAGCAGCAGCGCGGACGCGCCCAGGGCGACGGCGACGAGCGCGACGGTGAGGCCCGCCGTGATCCAGCCGTCGCGCCCGGGTCGGAGCCGGGCGAGGAAGCGCCGGGCGAGGTCGTCCGGCTCCGTCAGGGCGGCGGGCCTCATGCGGCCTCACCGCCGACCAGCATGCCGAGCCGTTCGGGCGTCGCCTCGGCGATGGTGAGCGCTCCGGTGATCCGCCCGGCGGAGATCACCGCGATCCGGGTGGCAAGGGCCATGACTTCCTCGAATTCGGTGGAGATGAGCAGCACTCCGACGCCTTCGGCGGATGCCTTGCGCAGTCGGGCGTACATGTCCTCGATGGCACCGACGTCCAGCCCGTGGGTCGGCTGCGCGGCCACCAGGACGCTGGTGTCGCCGGAGAGTTCCCTGGCGAGTACGACCCGCTGCTGGTTGCCGCCGGAGAGGCTGCGCACGGGCGCGTCCAGCGACGGGGTGATGATGTTGAACTCGTCCGCGAGGCGACGGGCCTCGGCGAGCATCGCCCGCCGCCGCAGCAGGAACCGGCCGCTGACCTTGTCCAGCGACTTCATCGTCAGGTTCTCGGCGACGCTCATGTCGAGGACGACGCCGCTCTGGTGCCGGTCCTCCGGGACGATGCCGAGTCCGGCCTTCGACAGCGCGCCGGGCCGGGACACGTCGACCCTGTTCCCGGTGATCTCGACGGTGCCGGCGGCCGGCGCGACGAGCCCGGCGAGGACATCGCCGAGCGTCGCCTGGCCATTGCCCTCGACGCCGTAGAGGGCGACGATCTCACCGGCGCCCACGGTCAGATCGATGCCGTCGAGCAGTCTGACCCCACCTTGCTCGACGGTGAGTCCGGCGAGGCGCAGGGCGGGCTGCCCGGGGTCGGTGGCCTCGGCGTCGTCGGTGTCCGCGTGCTGCTGCGGCACCAGTCCGAGGGCGGCGGCCTCCTCGCCGAGCGACACCTCACGGCCCACCATCTGCCGGGCGAGCAGTTGGGGAGTGGTGTCGGCGGTGACCGCCCGGAAGGCGACGCCTCCCTTGCGCAGGACGGTCACCCGGTGCGTGGCCTGGGCGATCTCGGCGAGCTTGTGGCTGATGAGGATGACCGCGCGCCCCTCCTCCCGCACCACCCGGCCGAGCATCGCGAACAGCTCCTGCGACTCGGCCTGGGTCAGTACCGAGGTGGGCTCGTCCAGGATCAGGATCTGCGGGTTGCGCCGCAGGCACTTGACCACCTCGACCCGCTGCCGCTCGCCCGCCGAGAGCGTGTCGACACGCGCCTCGGGGTCGATCGGCAGCCCGTACCGCGCGCAGACCTCGGCGATGTCGGCGTGGATGGCCTGCTTGTTCACCTTGCCGGTGTCGCCCAGCGCCACGTTCTCCCAGACGGTCAGCCCGTTGATGAGGCTGAAATGCTGGTGCACCATGCCGATGCCGAGTTCGGCCGCTTCCTGCGGGCTGTCCAGCGCGACCGTCTCGCCGCGCACCAGGACGCTGCCGGCGTCGCGCCGGACCAGCCCGAGCAGGACCTTCATGAGGCTGGACTTGCCCGCCCCGTTCTCGCCCAGGAGTCCATGGATCTCGCCGGCGTCGACCCTGAGGTCCACGGCGTCGCAGGCCATGACCGATCCGTAGGACTTCGTGATGCCGCGCAGCTCAAGAATCGGAACCGCTGAGGCTGTCGGTGTCATCGCTGGTCTTCCTCGTAGGGGTCGGCGGTTCGGCGGGTCAGCCGAGGCGCTCGACCTCGGCCTTCGGGTCGATCTCCTTGCTGCCGATCTTCTTGATGAAGGCGGCCAACTGCTGCTCCTCGTCGCCCTTCGCGTCGCAGAGCTTGACGGTCGGGTACGGGTCGACGCCGAGCTGCCACACGCGCTTGGTACCCATCTTCAGGTTGTCCTTGGCGAACTCCTCCAGCGCGGCACGGAAGTAGTCACCCGGACTGAAGATCACAGATATGTCGTACTTCGGACTGGTCGAGGCGCACCGGTCGGTACCCGGGGTCAGGGTCAGCACGCCCTTGTCGTTCGCCAGCCGCGCCGAGGCGTCGGTCGCGCCGCCGAGGTAGGGGTAGATGACCTTGATGCCCTGGCTGATCTGGGCCTGGGTGGCCTCCTTGGCCTTCGCCGAGTCGTTGAAGTCACCGGTGTAGGTGCTCGTCAGCTTGGCCTTCGGGACGACCTCCCGGATGCCGGCGAGGAACGCCTTGGCGGCGGCGACACTGAAGTCGGCCTTGGCGCCGGTGATGAAGCCGGCCTTGGTGTCACCGGACGCCTTCATCTTCAGACCAGCGGCGTATCCGGCGACGAGCATGGACTGGTTGGGGTCGTCCTCGGACAGCAGGACCTTCGGGGTCTGGTCGAGGTTCGCCCCCGTCGGCACGTACCAGGCGGTCTTGGCGCACACCGCCTCCTCGGAGGCGGGGATGGCCGTCTTCAGCTCACTCGCGCCGAGCGCGACCAGGTCGACGCCCTGCCGGCACAGCGCGCGTGCCGCGCCGAGCGCGTCACCGATCGGCACACTGCCGCGCTTGATGACCATCCAGCCCTTTTCCTTGGCGTAGGCGTCCGCCGAGTCGACGAAGCTCTGGTAGTAGCCCTTGTCGTTGATGTCGCCGGGGCTGAGCACGCCGATGACGACCTTGCCGTCACCGTTGACATCGGGCTGCTTCTGGCCCGAACCCTGGCCCGCGTCGCTTTTACCGCTCGCGTCGGGGGTCGACTTGGATGCCGTCGCCTCGTTGCTGGCGCACCCGGAGAGCGCCAGGGCTCCCGCGAGGGCGAGGCCCACAGCGGCCTGAGGACACCGGAGAGTTCTCTTAGCGGTCATGTGCGTGGTCCATTCGCTGGGTGGCACCGCCCCGGCAGGGGAGCGGTAGGGGTGACGTAGGGGGTGACGTAGGAGTGGTCGATCGGTTGACGGGTCGGACGGCCCGGCCACCTCCGTACGGACGGCCCGGACGAGTTCGTACGGAGGGCCCGTAGGCGTTCATACAGACAGCACGGTCGAGTTCATAGGGACAGCTCGGTCGAGTTCGCACAGGGGACAAGCCACGGCGGTACCCGCTTCTTCGCCGGCGAAGGCCCGGCCATGTCGACGACGTTCAACGGTGGTCCTCCTTCACCCGGTGGCCGCCGGCTCCGCGGGCCAGGTCGGGCGGGGCGTGATCCCGGCGCGCCGCAGGAGGGCGGCGGATCGCTCGGCGGCGGCCTTGGCCAGGGCCTCGGAGTCGACGCCGGTCGGCCGCCGGTCACGGACGACGACACGGCCGTCGACCAGCACATCCCGAACGGTGCGCGACACCTGGCCCCATACGAGTTGGCGGGCGAGGTCGCCCCGGGGGATCCAGGCGGGGTCGCGGGTGTCGAGTACGACGAGGTCGGCGGCCTTGCCCACCTCCAGCGAGCCGATCCGGTCGCCGAGACCGATCGCCCGCGCTCCGTCGATCGTCGCGAGGGCGAACGCCTGCTCGGCACGGATCGGGTCGGGCAGGTCGCGGTCGCGTTCCAGGGCGGCGAAGAGGTAGGCGGCCAGGAGGATGTCCGGGGCGTCGCCGGCGTTGTGCGCGTCGCATCCCAGGGCCACCCGGCCGCCCCGCCGCACCAGTTCGGCGTGCCGGGAAGCGCGGGTGTACCCCTGGGCGAGACGCAGGTAAGCCCCCGGACAGGCGGCGACGGCGGTACGGGTTTCCAGGACCGCGTCGACCTCCTCGTCGTCCAGCCACACGGCGTGCCCCAGCAGCAGGCGCGGTCCGAGTACTCCCAGCTCGCGGAAGTGGACCACCGGCCGACGCGCGCAGCGGCGGGCGTATGCCTCGATGTCGGCGGGTCCCGGCGAGATGTGCCAGGTCAGTCCGGTGTCGAGCCGTTCGGCCAGGCTCGCGGCGCCGGTGAGGAGTTCATCGCTCGCGAGGTCGTGGCCCACGAGCGTCACCCACCCGGTGACCGGACCGGTGACCGGCAGGGACTGGACGATGTCCGCCTGTCGGGAGAGCACCTCGTCGGCGGGCGCGCCGAACGGCACGCCCTCGGCGTCCCAGCCCCAACCGCCCACCCGTGCGCGGATACCCGCGGCGCCGAGTCCCGCGACGACGCGTTCCGGATAGGCGACCGTGCCCGGCTCAAGGATCGTGGTGATGCCCCGGGACAGGCATTCGACGGCGGTGAGGGTGGCGGCGAGTTCGTCGTCGTCCCCGTCGGCCCGCTCATGCAGCGGGACGATCCAGTCGGAGATCGACTCCTGCGCACCGATGTCGTCCGGGATCATGCCGCGTACCAGGGGATCGACGGTGGTGTGCTGGTGGGCGTCGATCAGGCCGGGGATCACGACACAGCCCGACGCGTCGATCTCCCGCGCGCCCGGGTAGCGGGCGCGCAGGTCATCGGCCGTGCCGAGCGCGGCGATGCTGTCCCCGGACACGGCGATCGTCGCACCGGTGAGGACGCGTCGCGCGGAGTCCATCGTGACGACGTCGCCGCCCACGATCAGCAGATCGGTCATGGCTCGATCACGACCTTGCCGATGGTGTCGCGGGCACCGAGCACGCCCCAGGCGTCGGCCAGTTCCGTGAGCGGCAGCCGGGCGGCCGTGGGCAGGTACAGGCCGTCGGCGAAGCAGGCCGACATGGCGGCGACGAAGTCGGCCGAGGTGTAGCCACCGCTGCCCAGCAGTTTCAGGCCACGGTGGAAGACCTCTTGAAGCGAGAACGACACCTGGTCGCCACTGGTGTTGCCGGTCATGACCAGCCGCCCACGGATGCCGAGGCAGTCCAGTGAGGTGCGCCAGGTGTCGGTGCCGACGTGGTCCAGGACCAGGTCGGCGCCGGCGCCGTCGGTGAACACCGACACCGCTTTCGCCGCGTCCGGCTCCTCGTTGGGCAGCACCAGGTCCGCTCCGGCCGCGCGGGCCGCTGCCCGCTTCGCCTCGCTCCCGGCGAAGGCGACGACCGACGCTCCGGACCGCTTGGCCAGCGCGATGGCCGCCAGGCTGACGGCGCTCGCCCCCGCGTGCACGACGAGGGTCTCACCGGCGGCGAGCGACCCGACGGTGTGCACCGCGTGCCACGCCGCCGAGAAGGCGGTGGGCAGGGTGACGGCCGCGGCGAGCGGCAGGGACTCGGGGACCTGCACGACCGACTCGGCGGATGCCAGCACGTAATCGGCCAGCGCGCCGGGGGCGTTGCCGCCGAGGACGCGCGGTCTGACGCAGTACGAGCGATCGCCCACCGCGCAGCGCGGGCAACTCCCGCAGCCCTGGGTGGGGTCGGCGATGACCCGGTCACCGGGGACGACCGAGCTGACCGCGGAACCGGTCGCCACCACCGTTCCGGCGAAGTCCATGCCCGGTACATGGGGAAGGCTGAAGCCCGGAATCAGGCCCGGTCCCTTGAGTTGCAGCAGGTCGAGGCGGTTCAGTCCGCAGTACGCGACATCGATCACGACGTCGCGCGGTCCGCACGTCGGTTCCGGGAGATCATGCAGGAACACGGCCGCGGGCCCGCCGAAATCGGTCTGCACCATGGCTCGCACGCGCACCCTCCTCACGCTATCTCGTCTCGCATTGCGAGGCGGTGGAACGTATTGCGAGGTACTCTGCCTTTGCCGAGGGGTGGTGTCAACGCCCCTGCGCTACATCTTGGTTTCGCGGTCGTTTCGCCTGTTCGCGAGGCTGACAGCGCAGGCCGCGGCGGGGTCGGGGCGGGTACGGGGGCTGCGGCGGCGCGCCATGTGAGGGTGCGGGGAAGGGCGGATGTCGGTACCGCGTCCGGCCCACCGACCAGGGGCGAATACCGGTTCGGCATCGGATCCGCAAACGAAGCGGGAACGCCGGTTCAGCGGTGGACCGACACCGGCTCGTCATCGCCGCGAACCTGCGGGCCGTCGCCACGTATCTGCGGGCCGTCGCCACGTACTTGTGGGCCGTCACCGCGCGATGGCTGGTCGTCGTCGCGCAGTCGGTCGTCGTCGGCGGCGAGCAGGTCCAGGGCCGTGAGCGCCAGATGCAGTTCTGCCGAGGCGGCCGGAAGCAAGGGGTCGGTGCCGAGGAGGTTCTTGATCTGACGCACCCGGTATCCCACCGAGTTGCGGTGCAGATGGAGTTGTTCGGAGACGCTCTGCCGACTGCCCCGCTCGGCCAGCCAGGCACGCAGGGTGGCCATCAGCTCAGGACGGCTCAGGATCGGCCCGAGGTGCGCCTCGGCATACGCCTCTAGGCGCGTGCGCGGCAGGGTCAGCAGGACCTGGGCGACTCCGCAGCGGTCGAAGGTGAGCACCGGGACACCCTGGGTCCGAGCCAGGCCGAGCAGCCGTTCCGCCTCCGTGAAGGACCGGGCCAGGCCCTCGGGCGATTCGGGACGGGAGCCGCTCGCCGCGACGACCTGGCCGGCGGACTCGCCGTCCGTCATGAGGCGCAGGCGATTCCGCAACCGGGTGAGCACGGCGTCGTCCGGCACCACCGTCCAGGCCGTACGCCCCTCCTGCCGCACCGGGTACTCCAGCCAGGTGAGGGCCGTGGACCAGGCGCGCAGACGGGAGCCGCTGTAATGCAGTACGGCACCGGCCGAAGGTCGCCGCAGGTCGATGCCCAGTGCCTCGGCCGCCGCGCGCACCGAGGGACTCACCGTCCCGGACCGCAGCGCGGCGACGACGTCGGCCGCCGTGTACCGCGCCGAGACCTCGGCCGAGTCGTCCCCGGTGCGTACGGCGTCGATGAGCAGGGCGGTGACGGCGGCACCGGCCAGCGCCTGCACGCGCGGTTCGGCGGGACCGACGATCAGCAGCACACCGGCCACGGTCGTCCCCGCGCGTACGGGCTGTGCCGTGGCACGCAGCCCGTCGAGCGTGTCGACCACCGGTCCGGTGACGCCGGCGAGTACGCCGTCCGCCACCGCGGCCGACACTCCCGTACCGCCGTCCGTGGTCGCCAGCGGCACACCGTCGGCGGCCAGCAGGCGCACCTGTCGGCCGGTCGCCCGCAGCAGCGCGTGGAGCACGTCCGCGCGAGCGGCGCCGGCGAGTACGGCCTCGGTCAACTCGCGTTCCAGCAGGGCGGGTCGGGGGTCCGGGTCCGGTCCTTCGCGGGCCGGACCGGTCCAGGCTTCGGCGGTGGTCACCATGGTGTCCTGTCTCAGCGGGCCACCAGCCGGATGGCCACGCCCTTCTCCTGGGTGTACTCGCGCAGCGCCGCGTACCCCCCGCCTCGGCTGAAGCCGCTGTCCTTCTGCATGTTGAACGGGAAGCCGATCACCCCCGCGTCGTGGAACTGGTTGACCGTCACCTGACCGGAGCGGACGTCCTTCGCGAGGCGCAGCGCCCGCGAGATGTCGTTGGTCCAGATGCAGGCCAGCAGGCCGAAGCCGGTCGCGTTCATCAGCTCGGTCGCCTCGGCGGTATCGCGGAAGGACTGGACGGCGAGGACCGGGCCGAACACCTCTTCGCGCGCGACGCGCATGCCCCCGTCCACCCGGTCGTACACGGTCGGCCGGACGAACCACCCGTCGCCGACCGGCGTGCCACCGGTGACCAGGCGCGCGCCCTCGCGGGGCGCGCCTTCGAGGAAGCCGCTGACGCGGGCGAACTGGGCGGCGCTGACCAGCGGCCCCATGTCCAGGTCGGCTTCCCAGGGTCCGGTCCTGACGGCGGCCATGGCGGCGGCGACCCGCTCCACGACCTCGTCGTGCACCGAGGACTCCACGAGCAGCCGGGACCCGGCGTAGCAGTTCTGTCCGGCGTTCTCGGTGATGGAGGCGACGATCTCCGGGATGGCCGTGTCGAGTTCGGCGTCGGCGAAGACCACGTTCGGCGACTTGCCGCCGAGTTCCAGTTTCACCGGGACGAGGTTCCGTGCGGCGGCGGCCATGATCGCCCGCCCGGTGGCGGTGGAGCCGACGAAGCTGATGTGGTCGACGCCCGGGTGCGAGGTGAGGGCGACGCCGGTCTCGGGGCCGAGGCCCGCGACGACATTGATCACCCCCGGCGGGAAGCCCGCGCGGCGGGCGAGTTCGACGAGGGCGAACGGGGCCAGCGGCGCGATCTCGGACGGTTTGAGGACGACCGTGTTGCCCGCCGCCAGCGCCGGCGCGAGATTCGCGGCGGTGAGCACGGCGGGAACGTTCCACGGGATGACGACGGCGCACACCCCGTACGGCTCGTGAACCGTGTAGCCCAGATAATCGGGGCTGCGGGTCGGCAGGGTGACGCCGGTGAGCTTGTCGGCCGCGCCGGCGAAGTAGTCGATGATGCCGTGGGCGATGTAGATGTTCGTCCGGCCCCCGGACAGCGGCTTGCCGACGTCCCGCGCCTCCACGGCCGCGAGCGCCTCGACCTCGGCCATGATCAGGTCGGCCCAGCGGCGGATCAGCGCCCCGCGCTCGCTCGGGTTGGTCGCCGCCCAGCCGGGGAAGGCGCGGCGCGCTGCGGCGACCGCGTCCTCGACGTCGGCGCCGCCCGCCCGAGCCACCTGGGTGATCACTTGCTGGGTGGCCGGATCCAGAACATCCAGAGTGGCGCCGTCGCGGGCCGCGACCCACTCGCCGTCGATGAAGTGCACAGATGAAGGGAAGTCAACAGCGACCATAGGGGGAACCTTGACCGACCCCATCGCGCATGTCAAGATGCGATCTCACTTTGTGAGGCATCGAGGAGGCCCTGTGCGTGCCACCGCCGCTCTGCTGGAGCAGCCCGGACAGCCATTCGTCCTGACCGAGGTGGACCTCGACGAGCCCCGCCCGGACGAGGTGCTCGTCCGGGTCGCGGGCGTCGGAATCTGCGGTACCGATCTTGAGTTCGCGACCTTCTTCCCCACGCCCGCGCTGCTCGGGCACGAGGGGTCGGGCGTCGTGGAGAAGGTCGGCGCACATGTCACGTCGGTACGGCCGGGCGACCACGTCGCCATGTCCATCGCCTCGTGCGGGACCTGCGCGCTGTGCCGTACCGGCTCGCCCGCCTACTGCCGCGCCTTCGACGCGGTGAACTTCTCCGGCCGCAGGCCCGACGGCTCCACCGCCGTGACCCACGAGGGCCAGGAGGTCAACGCCCACTTCCTCGGCCAGTCGTCGTTCGCCAGCCATGTGGTCGCGCCGGAACGGGCGGTCGTACGGATCGACCCGTCACTGGACCTGCTGCGGGTCGGGCCCTTCGGCTGCGGCTTCCAGACCGGAGCCGGCGGTGTGCTCAACGTGCTCCAGCCGCGCCCCGGCTCGTCGATCGCGATCTTCGGGGCGGGCGCGGTCGGCGTGGCCGCCGTCATCGCCGCCTCGCTGAGCGGCTGCAAAGTCGTCGCCGCCGTCGACGTCAACCCGGCCAAGCTGGACGCGGCGCGCGGCTACGGAGCCACGCACACCGTCGACTCCTCGGCCGGGGAGACCGCTGAGCAGTTGGCCGCCGTCGTGCCCGAGGGGTTCGACTTCGTGATCGACACGACCGGCCGCGAGGATGTGCTGCGCACCGCGGTGGAGGCGCTCGGGCCGCTCGGTCGCGCCGGTGTCATCGGCATCGGCCCGAGTGAGTCGATGAGCTTCGAGTGGCGCAGCATCCTCAACGGACGCACGGTCACGGGCATCATCGCCGGGGCCAGCGTGCCGCAGCTTTTCCTGCCCCGATTGCTCGAACTCAATGCCGAGGGCCGGTTCCCGGTCGAGAAGATGATCACCTACTTCCCCTTCGAGCAGATCAACGAGGCCGTCGCGGCCGTCCGGTCCGGCGCGGTCGGCAAAGCCGTGCTGACCTTCTGACGGCCTTGACGGCCTTGACAGTCCTGCTTGGTTCCAACAGTCCTGACGGTCCTGGGCGCCTGAGCGTCGCTCCAGGGCATTGTCGTAGGCGCGGCGAAACCTTAGGGTGACCTGCGCCGATGAGGCATCAGGCATCCGGTGGCGCGGCCGGACAACACCGCGCGGAAGTACGAGCACGTGGAGCGTGCCCACCATGTCCGCCGACATCGACTTCGCCTTCGACCATCACGACGCCTTCGAGCGGCCCGCAGACGTCGAGCGCCCCGCCGACTTCGACCACCACTCCGACGAGGCCAACGCCGATCCGGTCGCCTACTACGCGCGTTACCGCGAGGGCTGCCCGGTGGGCCACTCCGAGGCCCATGGCGGCTTCCACTACACGACGCGGTACGCCGATGTGGCCCGTATCGCCCGCGACGACGAGACCTTCTCCTCGGCCCGCAGCGATCACGGCGGTCAGGGCGTCGGCATCGTCATCCCCAAGGGACCCGGCCTCGAACAGTTCCCGATCGAGCTGGACCCGCCACGTTCCACCGGGTACCGGCAGCTCATCAACCCGCTGCTGACCCCCGAGGCGGTCGAGCGGCTGGTCCCCATGATCGAGCGCCATGCCGCCCGTATCGTGGACGACTTCATCGAGCTGGGCTCCTGCGACTTCGTCCGCGACCTCACCAACCCACTGCCGGCCGCGGTGACCCTGGACTGGCTCGGTTTCCCCGAGGAGGACTGGGCGAGGCTGGCCGGGCCGATCCACGACATCTTCGCCGCCCCCGCCGGCAGCGAGCGCGCCGAGCGCGGGGCCGCCGGACTGGCCTACATGGATCAGCGCATCCGGGAGCTGATCGCCGAGCGACGTACCGCGCCACGGGCCGACGCGATCAGCGCGCTGGTGACGGGCCGGCGCGCTGACGGCGGCGACTTCGGCCATGGCGAGTTCAGCGACGACGAACTGGTGTCGGTGATCGGCCTGCTCATCGCCGGTGGCGTGGACACCACCACCTCCCTGACCGGATCGACGCTCGTCCACCTCGCCCGCCACCCCGAGCAGCGGCGGCGGCTTGTCGAGTCGCCCGATCTGCTGGACACCGCGACCGAGGAATTCCTCCGGGCGTTCGCTCCGTCGCAGTCGATGGCGCGTACGGTCACCCGGGACGTCGAGGTCGGTGGCTGCCCGATGCGGCAGGGCGACCGGGTGCTGATCCCGTGGGTCGCCGCGAACCACGACCCCGCCGTGTTCCCCGACCCCGAACAGGTACGACTGGACCGCGACACCACGCGGCACCTCAGCTTCGGGATCGGATCGCACCGGTGCGCGGGCGCGCATCTCGCCCGAGCGATGTTCCGCGCGATGATGACGCAGATCCTGACCCGGCTGCCCGAGTACCGGGTGATCGAGGAGGGGCTCGTCCCCTACGAGACGCGCGGCAACCAGTCGGGCTGGGACGCGATCCCGGCGCTCTTCCCACCCGCTGTCCGGGAGAGCGCGGGGGCTTCGGCGGTCCGGGGGGTCCGCCCGCTGACCACGCCCACCCCGCTGCGGGTGACCGCGGTGCGTGCTGCGGCCGATGGCGTCATCGCCGTCGAACTCGGTCTGCCGGACGGAGGGGAACTCCCCGGGTGGCAGCCCGGCGCCCACATCGAACTGCGGCTGCCATCGGGCCGGCTGCGGCAGTACTCGCTGTGCGGTGACCCCGCCGACACCACGACCTGGCGCATCGGCGTCCTGCGCGAGCCCGATGGCCGGGGCGGCTCCGCCGAACTGCACGCACTCGCCCGCCCCGGAGCCACGTTCACGGTACGCGGGCCACGCAACCACTTCCGGCTCGTACCGGCACCGTCCTACCTGTTCCTCGCGGGCGGCATCGGCGTCACACCGATCCTCGCCGGGGTCCGCGAGGCCGCCGGACGCGGTACGCCCTTCGCCGTCGTGTACGGGGGACGCACCCGCTCGACCATGGCGTTCGCCGACGAACTCGGCGCCGTCGCGGGCGACGCGCTCACCCTGCTCCCGCAGGACGAGGCCGGACTGCCGGACCTTCCCGGGCTGTTGGGCGGCCTCGCGGCGGACACCGCGGTCTACGCGTGCGGGCCCGCGCCCATGCTGGCCGCCGTCGAGCGCGAGTGCTCCCGACTGGGCCTGACCGACCGGCTGCACGTGGAGCGGTTCGCCGCGGGCGACGACCTGGAGACGGCGTTCGCCGCCACGGCGAACCAGGACTTCACGGTCCAGCTCGCGCGTACGGGGGTCTCCCTCACCGTGCCGGCCGACCGCCGCCTCATCGAGGTCCTGCGCGATGCCGTCAGTGGCCTGTCGTACGACTGCGAGAAGGGATATTGCGGGGCCTGCGAGACCCGGGTGCTCGCCGGGACACCGGAGCACCGGGACTCCGTACTCAGCGACGAGGAACGGCTGGCCGGGCGGACGATGATGATCTGCGTCGGCCGCTGCCAGGGCGACCGGATCGTGCTCGACCTGTAGGCCCCGGCAGCGAATCGGCAATTCGGCAACTCATTACGAGATGCCATGTCGACATACAAGACGGTGTTACCGCACGGCACTCCCTGTGAAACACCACGGCAACGAGTCGTTCCTAGCGTCGGGCCATCGCTTCCACGAAGGGTGGCCCATGACAGCGACCGACACGTCTCTCCTCGACGTTGCCGCGACCGGTTTCCCGATCCTCCAGCCCGGCCACGGCGCGATCGCGTCGGCGACCTACGTCCCGGCCACGCCCGAGAACGTCCTGTGGGGCCGCCTTCCGTGCGAGGCGGACCCACCGCGCGCGGTCGTGCGACCGGGCTCCGTCATCACCGTCGACACGATCAGCCACGAGGGAGTCCTGGAGGACCAGGGCCGTGACCCGCGTGAGTTCTTCGCCCGTTACGGCGTCAGCGGTACCCATGTGCTGGACGACGCCCAGCAGATCGCGGACTCCGGCGTACCGCACGACTTCGACGACGACGGACCCCACCTGGTCACCGGTCCGATCGCGGTGACCGGCGCCCGGCCCGGCGACCTGCTCGCCGTGACCGTCCTCGGCCTCACCCCGCGGGTTCCGTACGGGATGGTCTCCGCACGGCACGGCTTCGGTGCGCTCCCCGGTGAGATGCCGTCACTTGAGATGCCGTCGCTGCCCGGCCCGGTGGTCACCTTCGCCACGGCGCACGCGGAGGGTCGGGGCGGGTGGGGCCGGATGGCGGTGGACCGTACGGACCCCTCCCGTGGCGCACTGCGTTTCCCGCTCCGACCGTTCCTCGGCGTCATGGGCGTGGCGGTACCCGGTGCCGAGCGGCCTCACTCGGTACCGCCGGGGCGGCACGGCGGCAACATCGACGTCTCCCTGCTCGGCGAGGGCGCGACACTCTTCCTTCCCGTACAGGTCGATGACGCGCTGGTCTACTTCGGGGATCCCCACTTCGCGCAGGGCGACGGCGAGGTCGCCCTCACCGCGTTCGAGGCGTCGCTGCGCGCCACCGTGAAGGTGGAGGTGGTGCCCGGCGGTGCGGCCCTGCGGCCCGGCCATGGCCGCGTCACCCCGTTCGCCGAGACCGACGAGTACCTCGTACCGATCGGTCTTGACGAGGATCTGGACACGGCGATGCGCGACTGCGTGCGCTGCGCCCTTGACCTGCTCACGACCGACTACGGCATCGACCGTCATCTCGCGATGGCGTACCTGAGCGCCGCAGGCGACTTCGCGGTCTCCCAGGTGGTCGACGGCGTGAAGGGAATCCACGGAAAGATCCGCAAAAGCGACTTCGATGAGGTCACCCGACCTCGGTGACCGACGGACGCGAGGACGACTGCGTAAGGCCCCGTAAGGGTTGTCCGTAGCGCTCGCTCGGGAAGGGCGGCGCGGATGCCGTCCGGGTACGGACGATGATCCGGTTGATCGCGCCCCCGGGCCGTTCGGTCCGGCGATCCGACCGAATGGAGCGTCCGTGCGCCTGTCCCCGCGTCAGACACCGGCGGCCCTGCTGCCGGCCGTCACCCTTGTCGCCGCTCTCGCCGCTCCCGTCGCGCAGGCGGCGGAGCCGCCCGCCACCGCCACCAGCGCCGTGGCCGTGGAGCGCTCCGACCGGGCCGTCCCCGGGCAGTACATCGTCACCCTCAAACCCGGCCGCGCCCCCGGCGAGATCGTGCGGGCGCTCGGCATCACCCCCACGTTCCGCTACACCCACGCCCTGAACGGCTTCGCCGCCGACCTCGACCCGCTCCTGCTGCGCACCGTGCGGACCCACCCCGCCGTCAAGGCCGTCGAGGAGAACGCCACCCTCACCGTCCCCGAGATCGCCGCCGACCGCTCCGGCGACATGCCCGGACAGGCCGGCCGGGCACCCGCCGCCACCTGGGGCCTGGACCGTATCAACCAGCGGAACCTGCCCCTGGACGGCGAGTTCACCACCCGGGGCCACGGCGCCGGCGCGACGGCGTACATCCTCGACAGCGGCATCGACTTCGGCCACGAACAGTTCGGCGGCCGGGCCGCCCCCGGCTTCGACGCCGTCGGCGACGGCCGGAACGGTCTCGACTGCCATGGTCACGGCACCCACGTCGCCGGCACCGTCGCGGGCCGCACCTTCGGTGTCGCACCGCAGGCCCGCCTGGTCGCCGTGCGCGTCGTGGACTGCACGGGCAACGGCGACACGGCCCAGGCGATCGCCGGCCTCGACTGGGTCGCCCGCAACGCCCAACACCCCGCCGTCCTCAACGCGTCCCTCGGCGAGGGACGCTCCCAGGCCCTCAACAACGCCACCACCGCGCTCGCCGCCCAGGGCGTCCTGCCCGTGGTCTCCGCGGGCAACGAGGCCGCCGACGCCTGCACCGTCTCCCCCGCCTCCGCCGACCGGACCGTGACCGTCGCCGCGTCCAACCGGGAAGACCAGCAGAGCACCTTCTCCAACTGGGGCCGCTGCGTGACCCTTTACGCCCCCGGCCAGTCCATCGAGTCCGCGAAACTCGGCGGCGGCAGCACCACCCTCAGCGGCACCTCCATGGCGGCACCCCACGTGACCGGAGCCGCCGCCCTCTACACGGCCCAGCACCCACAGGCGACCCCCGCCGAGACCGCCGCCCACCTCACCCGCACCGCCACCACGGGCGCCCTGACCACCGTCCACAAAGAAACCCCCAACCGGCTCCTGTTCACGGGCGGCCTGTAACCGAGAGGCTGTGCCGACGTCAGTCAGCGCAACTGGCCGTGGAACCGTCCGCAGCGGAGGTGACGGCAACGCGGTAACCGGATCCAGAGCTGAACTCGGTTCCGGGCTTGCGCTCTTCCGCGTCGAGGATCTCCTCGGACAGGAAGTAGACGTCCAACATCGCCGTGCCGTCCCCCTTGCCGAGGGTGAAACACAGACCCGCCTTCCCGGACTCAGCGGTTGAGGTCGAAGACCCGTACCTCCGCGCCCTCGTACGCCTCCGGGGCAACCGTCGCGACCAGCGCATCGCTGTCGGGGTCGAGAAGCAGGCTCCTCGCAGCCTGGATCGCGGCGGCGATCCCCACCGGGACGCCCTCGCGGTGCAGCAGCATCACCCCGTACGTCCCGGCATAGTCGAGATCGACGGTGTGGAGGACTTCCAGCTGCCCGATGTGCTCGATGATCCCCGGCCGCTCCCGCTCGGCCTCGACCAGCGACAGCAGCGGCACCCACAACCGCGCATCCGCTTCCAGACAGGCGCGGTGGATCAGGCCGGACACCTGCTTGTCGCCACCGAGCCCAAGCAACGTGGGCGCATCGAGGACAAAGTGCGTCAGGTTCAACGGTCGCCGGTCTCCGCACGGTGATCGGCGGCGGCACCGCGCATCTTGCGCCCCATTTCGGCACTTTCCTCGTCACTGACGTAGTGCCCGAACTGCTCCGCCATGTACGCGCGCGCCCGCTCCGCACGCTCACGCCGCTCCTCGGGCGTCAGCGTCGACATCGCGAACTCCTCGATCACCGCACGCATCGATGTCCCCCGCGCCTCGGCCAACACCGCAAGCCGGTCCCGGATCGCCGCCGGCACCCGAATCATCACATCAGTCATGGATCGAGTATACGGCGACGTCTACACAGTCGGTTGCTCCTCACGAAACCTTCCACCCGCCCTGCCATAGCCCTTGGAAGCTCTGGACGCTCGAACTTCTCGTCGGCACCACCATGCCGACATGTCAGTACAGAGAATCGGGACAAAAGAACCCCCTGACCGCGTTTCCACAGGTCAGGGGGTGTATATATGTGGAGCCTAGGAGATTCGAACTCCTGACATCTGCCATGCAAAGACAGCGCTCTACCAACTGAGCTAAGGCCCCGAAAGCAATGCGGTCGCCGGAGCACTCGACCCCCGGGCGGCATCGCAGACCAGAGTACCGGGTCACCCCCCTGATCCCGCAAAAGGATTGGGCTCCCCGCGCCCGACCACGCTCCGTAAGATGCTCGCACGCGGTTCGCTGGAGCGAAGCGCGGTACTTGGGGAAGCGATGGGGAGACGCAATGGACGCCGCACAACAGGAATCCACCGCCAGAGCGCGGGAGCTGCAGAGGAACTGGTACGGAGAGCCTTTGGGGGCGCTCTTCCGTAAGCTCATCGAGGATCTCGGGCTCAATCAGGCCCGGCTGGCCGGAGTCCTCGGACTGTCGGCGCCGATGCTGTCCCAGCTGATGAGCGGCCAGCGCGCCAAGATCGGCAACCCGGCGGTCGTCCAACGCGTCCAGCTCCTCCAGGAACTCGCCGCCCAGGTCGCCGACGGCAGTGTCAGCGCGGCCGAGGCCACCGAGCGCATGGACGAGATCAAGAAGTCCCAGGGGGGATCCGTCCTGAGCAACACATCCCAGTCCACGTCCAGCTCCGGCGCACCCACCGTGAAGCGCGTGGTCCGCGAGATCCAGTCCCTGCTGCGCTCGGTCGCGGCGGCGGGCGACATCATTGATGCGGCGGACTCCCTCGCCCCGACCCACCCGGAACTGGCAGAGTTCCTCAAGGTGTACGGCGCCGGGCGCACCGCCGACGCGGTCGCCCACTATCAGGCACACCAGAGCTGAGCCGAGGGCCCAGCAGCCGGAAACACAGCACGGGGAGCGACGCACAGCGATGGGTGAGGTATTCGCCGGCCGGTACGAACTGGCAGACCCGATCGGACGTGGGGGAGTCGGCGCGGTCTGGCGTGCCTGGGATCACCGGCGGCGCCGGTATGTGGCCGCCAAGGTCCTTCAGCAGAGCGACGCGCACACCTTGCTGCGCTTCGTCCGCGAACAGGCACTCCGGATCGATCACCCGCATGTGCTCGCGCCCGCCAGTTGGGCCGCCGACGACGACAAGGTCCTGTTCACCATGGACCTCATCAGCGGCGGCTCGCTGGCGCATCTCATCGGGGACTACGGCCCGCTGCCGCCCCGCTTCGTCTGTACCCTGCTCGACCAGCTTCTGTCCGGGCTCGCCGCGGTGCACGCCGAGGGGGTCGTGCACCGCGACATCAAGCCCGCCAACATCCTCCTGGAGGCCACCGGGACCGGACGCCCGCATCTGCGGCTGTCCGACTTCGGCATCTCCATGCGCAAGGGGGAGCCGCGGCTGACCGAGACCAACTATGTGGTGGGCACGCCCGGTTACTTCGCGCCCGAGCAGATGATGGGCGCGGAGCCGGACTTCACCGCCGACCTGTTCGCCGTGGGCCTGGTCGCGCTGTATCTGCTGCAAGGCGCCAAGCCCGACGCGCAGGCCCTCATCGAACACTTCGCGGCGCACGGCACACCGTCGGCGCCGCAGGGCATCGACGAGCCGCTGTGGCAGGTCATCGCGAATCTGCTCCAGCCCGATCCGCAGATGCGGTTCCGCACGGCCACGGGGGCGCGCAAGGCGCTGACCTCGGCCGTCGAGATGCTGCCCGAGCTGGGTCCCGACGACGAGTTGGTCGAGGTCTTCGACCAGATCGGACCGCTGCCCGCGGGCTTCGGCCCCGAGGGTCCCGAACGCCCCGAGCGCCGGCCCGGCGCCGCCCCCGTACCCGACGGCGTACCCGCGGCGGTTCAGCCGTCGATGTCGGAAACCGGCAGCTTCCATCTCGCGCCCCCGCCGGAGGCCGGACCCCACACGGCCTCCAGCCCCGCCACCCCCGCCACTCCCTCTACTCCTTCCGTTCCTTCCGCGCCCGACCCCACGCAGGCCCCCGCCCACCAGGCCCCGGTGCACTTCGAGCCGACTCAGGCGTCTGCCCCCCAGCCCCACGCAGGTCCCCAGCCTGCTCACCAGCACCCTCAGAGCCCGCCGCCCCACCAGGCACCCCAGCACCAGGGCGCTCAGCCCCATCCGGCCTCTCAATCCCCTCAATCCCACGTTTCCCCCCAGGCTCCGACCTCCGCGGTGCAGCGTGAATACGCCCCTACTCGTCCATACACCGCCCAGGGCCTCCAGGTTCCGCATCCCGGCGCACAGGTTCCGGAATCGGCGGCTCCGGCCGGCGCGGCGTCGGCGGGGCACCGGCAGGTGCCGCAACGCCGACCGGGACCGCCCCCGAAGGTCGCGATCCCGGTCCTCGTAGTCGCCCTGCTCTGTTTCGCGGTCGGTATCTGGGCCCTCACCCAGACCTGAGCCCTGCCCCGCGCCGTACCTTCGGGCTCCGGTTTCGGGCTCCGGCCCGCTACCAGGCTCCCGGCGGCCCGTACCCCGTCGGCGGTGTGCCGCCCTGCGGTACCGCCGCCGCCCGCTTGCGGGCCGTCAGCGTCCACACCGCCAGGACCACCACCAGCACGACACCGGCGCCGATCGCGCCCGCGGCGACCAGCCGCATGGTGTCGCTCCGCGCCGCCTCGTCCTCGGTACGGCCGGACGCGGCGATTTCCTTGTCCCGGTCGCTGACCTCGAACACATCGGCGGGCACCGGCGTCCCCGCGTACTCGGGCCCGCTCTGCGCGGTCCCGGACACCTTCACGCGCAGCGTCGTCCGGATCGGCCCCTGGCCGTACTTCGTGGCCATCTCGGGGCTGAGATGCACCGTCAGGTAGTACCACCCGCCGAACCGCATCCCGCTGACGTCGTCCTTGGTCTCGTACCGGTTCGGATACGCGACCGGGGGCAGCGGGTCCAGGGCGGCCGACTTCTGCTTGCCGTCGTACTGGGTGTCGGCCCGCGTGACGAAACCGCGCACCGGGTTGTACACCGCGATCTCCAGCGCCGACGGCACATAGCCGTCCTCCGCCGAACTACCCAGCTCCGCGCGCGCGGAGAGCTGCTGCCCCCAGTCGACGGGCACCCGGTAGTACAGCGTCTGCCCCGGCTTGACCTGGTCCGACCAGACGCCCTGCTCCAGCCCCACCGCCTCGCTGAAGCTGCTCCCGCCGGTTCGCTGCTGAGCATCGCCGGACAGCGGTTCGGGCGAGGCCGAGTTCCAGGTCTCCGGGGGCGTGGTGGAGCCCGCCTTCGCGAGACCCGGTTCCGACACGTGCTGGATCTCCAGGTCCCAGGGCCCCGGCGTCGAGGTGTCCTGCCGGGTCCGCTCGACGACCACGTAGTACGTGCCGGCCTCCTGGCACATGGTCTTGTCGGGCCCGATCCGCCGTGCCGCCCAGGCGGTGATCGGCCGCGGACTCGTCGCCGCCCCGAAACGCGCCTGCCCGGACGAACAGTCGGTGCCGTTACCGTCCTGCACGGACACCGTCAGACCGTCCCCGTAGGCGACCTTCGTGCCCAGCGGAGGGACCGCCGTCACGGACACATAGGCGTTGGACTTCGCGTCGAGTTCGAGCCGGTAGTAAAGCGTCCCCTCGCGCGCGCTGGTGCTCTTGTAGGTACTCCCGGCATCGAGCTTCGCGGCGTCCGTGTTGCTCGCCGTCCCGGTCACCGGCTTCGCGCCCTCGACAAAGGCGTACGGGTTCGGGGTGCCCGCCGCGGTGGCGACCTCCGGCAGCGCGGCGACGGCACACAGCGCCGCTCCGGCGGCCAGCGCGGCCCGGCCGAACCTCCCGTAGCCCCCGTGCCTCCCGTACGTGCCGTACCGCCTCATCACGCGCCACCCCTCGTCGTCCATCCGGCCGTTCCCGTCCCGGCCGCCGCCCTGGCCGCCCGGCGCCGCGCGAACACCAGCCCGAGGACGGCGATCAGCGCGACCGCGCCACCGGCCACCGAAGCGACCGTGACGGTGGACCATCCTGCCGCGCCGGACTCGGCACCGTCCGCGCGGGCACCTGAATCACCGGTTCCGCCCTTACCGTCGGCGCCTTGGGTGCCGTCCGCACCGGCGCTCTCGCCCGCGCCCTTCGCGCGCGGGGGCGCGTCGTGCTGAGGACCGGCCAGTTCGTCACCGACGACGTCCACCTTGAGCACGACTCCGATCGCCGGGTTCTCGGCGAAGGCCGCCGCCTCGGGGCCCAGCGAGACCGCCACGTAGTAGTCACCCGCCGCGCGCAACGGGAGGACCTGGTGCGCGGGTTCGAAGCGGTTGGTCCAGGAGACCGGGACGGTCCCCATGTCCAGCGCCGCGGGATCACCGTAGTAGCCGCGCCGGTCGCGGAAGCCGGTGCCCGACCAGACGCTCTTGCGGCCCTCCGTGTAGACGGCCGTGTGCACGAACGAGGACTTCGGCGGACCCGACGTCGCGGAGTCGACGGTGGGTTCGTTGCCGAAGTCGAGCCGGTAGCGCAACTGCTGGCCCCAGCCCACCCGCACCTTGTACCAGCGGGTCTGCGCTGGCAGCAGTGCGTCGCGCCAGACGCCCTCGGTCAGTTCACGCGCGTCGTTGAAACCCGTCCCGCCCGTCACGCCCTTCGGATCACCGGCGGGCAGAACGGCGTCCGGTCCGGCCGCGCCGTACTCGGTCGCGGACTCGGCCGGCACCGTCCCGGCCTTCAGCGGCTTCTCGGTGCCCATGCGTAGTTCGATCGGCCAGCGGGCGACGTCGGAACCGGAAGCGGTCGAGCGGTGTACAGAGAGAAGGAACCGTCCGGCCTTGTCGCAGAACCGGTTGCCCTGGGAGGAGGGGATTCGACTGACCGCGCTCGTGAGGACCATCGCGCCCTCGGTCTGGGAGAAGTGCGCCCGGTCACTGTCACAGGTGGCCCCGACCCGACCCGTGGAGGTGAGCTTCAGCTCGATCCCGTCGCCGTACGCGACCGGCACCCCCGGCTGCGGTACGGCGGTGACACCGAGGTCCGCCGCGGACGCGCCGTCGAGTGAGGCGGCGTACCAGCGGGTCTCGCCCGGCCCGATGGTGTCGAGGTACTGCCCCGGCGTGAGCCCGGCGGCGTCCTCCGCGCGCGAGCCGCCCGTGATCGGGCTGCCCCGGAAGCGGTAGCCGTCCGCCGACAGCTGCGAGGCGCGCACCAGTTGGCGGGCCAGCGCTTCGGCGTCCGGTGCGTCGTAGTACGAGCCGTGGCCCGCCTCGGCGACACATTCGAGCTGCTTGCGTGCCGCGCCCTTCACCTGGAAGCCGATGGCGTCGATCCGCAGGTCGACGCCATCCTCACCGAGCTGCTTGGCGACCTCGCAGGGCTCCGGGGCACCGCAGTTGTCCTCGCCGTCGGAGATCAACAGGATCGTGCGCCGCCCGATCGCCCCGGCCCGCGGTTCGGGCAGATCCTGCGCCGCCTTGCGCAGCGACAGCCCGATCGGGGTGTCCCCCTTGGGCTGTACGGCACCCACGGCCCGCTTCATCGCCGCCCGGTCGAGCGCCTCCACGGGGCGCACGAGCCGGGTGTCGGTGCAGCCGCGCGGCTGGTCGGCGCCGTAGACCCGCAGCCCGGTCGGGTATCCGTCCGGGAGGCTGTCGACGACCGTGCCCACGGCGTCCCGCGCGGATTCCATCCGGGTCCGCCCGGTGCCGTCGTCGTCGGCCATGGACCCCGAGGAGTCGAGAACCATGACGAGACCGCTGTTGCCACCGGAGTCGGCCGGCGCGGCGGACGCCGGGGTCGGCGCGGCGACCAGGCCGCAGAGCACCGCCCCGGCGAGCATCGCGCCGCCCCCGGCCCGGCGGACCGACCACCCACGGCCACCGCCGTGGCGCCCACCCGCACCCCGATTCCACCCGATGTCGTCACCGCCGACCGAAACACCCCCAGCACCACCGGCGTTCCCCTGAACCCGTCCCCATGCCCACGCCCGTGCTCGTGACCTCACGCGTGCCCCCTAGTCCCCGTATCCGCAACCCCGTGACTTTGCTCCTGCAACCTAGTCATTTGCTCAGGTGAACTCAAGGGGCGCTTCGTCACGGTCCAGCAACAACACGCACGGGCCCCACAGACCACACCGGCACCAAAGGTCACACCAACCCTACGGAGTCGCAGGGCACCCCCGTGCCGGATGCCATCAGGCAGCACAAAGCCCCGATCGCTCGGGCGATCGGGGCTTGCGAAGAGAGTGTTGTCGATTCTCACGAACCCGTGGGCACGGAGTCGGTCGCCTCCGTCCACAGATCCTGCTCGGCGCGATCCGCCTGGATCTGGCGGTACACGAGGAGCCCGCCGATGGCGGCCAGTGCGACCAGGAGAAGCTTCTTCACCGCGCGACCTCGTCTTTCCTTGACGTAGGGGACCTCTGGCGCCCGACTATACACACCGGCCGATATCGATCGGTGACCTGCCAGGGAGCCCAACTCCCGCTCCGAGCACCGCAGTAGCAACGATCTCTGGCGGGCGAGGGCACTCCGACTACTCCCCTCAGACTGTGACTTTCGCCGCTCCAGCCCATTATTCGGGGCACTTGCGCCCATCCGAGTGGTGTTCATCTGAAGATCGCCGCGCCACGAGCGAGCGTCCCCCACTCAAGAACCCACATACACATCATGAGGAAAGTACGCAAATCGAACCAAGCCGAAAGTGAGGGAACATGGCCAGGAACAAGCTCCTGACGCTGTGGACCGCCCTGATCACAGCCGTCCTCGCGGTGCTCGCCACCCTGGGACTCTCCACGACGGCCGCCGCGGCCACCCCCGTACAGCAGACCGAGAAGGCGCGCAACAGCGCGGAGACCACCGAGCCGTGCCTGGCGGCGGCGCCGCTGCCGGCCCGGCACGACACGTCCCTGCCACCGACGATGAAGCAGCGGATCCGTGCCGAGGCGCACGGTTCCTCGCCGAGCTGCCGCCACCGCCCCTCGGCACCCGGTACGGCGACGGAGCAGGCCGGCGCACTGGAAGCCGCCCTCACGACCGAATCCCCGGACCCCACGGCGCACCGGCCCCACATCCCCGCCCAGCACACCCCGTCACACCACCCCCACAGCCACAACGGCCCCAAGCACCACAGCCCCGCACACCACGGCTCCCCGCACCAGAACCCCACGCACCACGGCCCGAAGGACCACGGCCCCAAGCACCACGGCTCCAAGGACCACGGCCCCGCGCACCACACGCATGCACGCCACGCCTACGCGAACTGACCGCACCGGCGCATCCGGCACCACAGCCGACCGGACCGGCCACCGCAGAGCAGGAACAGCCGGCCCCGACCCACTCGGCGAAACAAGCCCCTTAAGCAGAACCAGCCACAGCAGCCCCACCAGAAACACCCGATACGCCAGGCAGCAACCACGACGTACCGGACGACGCCGTAACGCACCACGCACCTCAATGACGTAACGCACAGCCCCCACACCGCAGAGCCGAATCAACGCGACAACGCAGCCCGGCAGCAGCGCACACCGCCCCCGGCGGGAGAGGCCACTGCCCACCGCAGCGTCGCGTGCCCCACCGTCACCCGACCTGCCCCGACGTGGCCGGACACCCCGGACCCGGACCCGGTAGTCCCTCCTGAGCGCCCGCGCGCCGACGCGCGCCCACACTCCCGCGCCCCCCAGGACGAGCGACACCGGCACCCCGACACCGGCCCGACCGCCGCCGCCGAGGCATCGGTCCGTACGCGGTTGATGGCTTGATGCCTTCTTGTAGGCACGTGCTGGAGCTGGTCCCATCGCGATGGTGTTTCGTCGCGGGGGTGGGAATGGATCATTTAGAGGTCAAGGCATGGAAGCGGTACGGGCATGACCGGCTCTACGTGAGTGTCGCGGGCGGCCCCAACGTCGCCTGGTTCGACCGCGCCTCCGGTCGGCTCGAAATACTTGAGGCGTCGTACCGGGACCAAGTCCTGGACGTACTGGCGCCCCATCTCGCGGCCCCCGTCACCGGCCCCGCTCCCCACCCTGTTTCCCACCCGGTTCCCCCTCCCTCCACCGCGCCGCGATCCCCGGTGGAAGCGCCCCTCCTGCCCGCCTCCAGCAACGATCTCGCCGCGAACCGACCGGGTGACTCGCTCCTGGGCCAATTGGAAGGAGCACCGACCTGGTGGGCCAGACAACTGATGCGTCTGCTTCGCCAGGAGGACGACACCGACTCCTGGCGGAAGGGTCTGGTAGGCGAACGGATCGTGGGCGCCAAGCTCGATCGGCTCAAAAGCCGGGGCTGGTTCCCCCTTCACTCCATAACCCTGCCGAGCGGCGCGGACATCGACCACCTGCTGATCGGCCCCGGCGGCGTCTTCTGCCTGAACACCAAGTACTTCCGCAACGCCCGCGTATGGGTGGGAGACGCCGCAGTGAAGGTGAACGGCGGCCAAGGGCGCCCGTACGTACGCAACAGCCGTCATGAAGGCAGCAGGGCGTCGAAGGTGTTGACCAAGGCGTGCGGCTTCACCGTGAACGTGACTCCGGTGCTGGTGTTCGTCTCCGCGACCACTGTGAACGTCGCCGCATCGCTCCACGACGTAAGGGTGATCAGGGATCGGGACGTCCCGTCCTTCCGGCGCCGGACAGGCGTCCTGGAGCGGACCGAGATCGAGTCCATCCACACCGTCGCCCGAAACCCTCGGACGTGGCTCGGCTCATGACCGGCCCGGGTGAACGTAAAAGACCCCCAACCGCAATCGGTTGAGGGTCTTTTCGCTGGTGGGGCTAACAGGATTTGAACCTGTGGCCTCATCCTTATCAGGGATGCGCTCTAACCAACTGAGCTATAGCCCCGCCGCGCTCCGCGCTGACCTCTGAAGATTAGCGCACGACGCGGTCAGTCCCAAAATCGGTATCCGGGGTCCGCTCGGGCCGAAAACCGACCGCCACTCGTCCCGGTACCTGTCCTCCTACTCGTCCTCCGCCAGCGTCAGCTCCACGCCGCCCACGAACCCGGCGGACAGGTTGTAGATGAAGGCGCCGAGCGTCGCGAGTGCCGTGGCGAGGACCACGTCGATGACGGCGATGATTCCCGTGAACGTCAGCACGCGCGGCAGCGACAGGAACGACTGGAGGTCGAAGCCGTTGGACTCGTTCGAGCCGGTGGCCTCGGAGATCGTGCCGCCGACCGTCGAGAACACGCCCATCGCGTCCATGACCATCCACAGCACCGCGGCGGCGATCACCGTGCAGATGCCGAGCGCGATGGAGAGCAGGAAGCTCACCTTCATCACGGACCACGGGTCGGCCTTGGCGACCCGCAGCCGTGCCTTGCGGGTGCGGGGCGTGGTCCGCGCCCCGGTCCGTGGCCGGCGCGTCGCACCCGACGGAGGCGTCTGGTACGCCTGCGGCGGGTGGTACGGCTGCCCGGCGTGCTGCTGGGGCTGACGCTCCCCCGGCAGCGTGCTGCCCGCCGCCGGGCCGCCCGCGTACCCCTCGTACGGGGCCTGGGGCCCTCGGGTGTCCGTCACAGTTCCCCCCTGGGATCCATGAGAGTCATGGGAGGCGGCAGAGTCAGTGGCGGGGCCACGGCCGCCGTCCGCTCCGGTTCCATTCGCTCCGGCGTCCGTGGCTCCGCTCACGACTTACTCCTCGCGCTGTTCGGCCGTGGACTCCGTGCCCTCGTCCGTACCGGTGACCGTCTCGCCGTCGACCGATTCGTCGACAGTGTCCCCGTCGACTTCCTCGGCCTCACGACCGGCCTCGGCGTTACGAGCGATACCGACCACGGCATCGCGCTTGCCCAGGTTGATCAGTTGAACGCCCATGGTGTCACGGCCGGTCTCCCTGACCTCGTTGACTCGCGTACGAATCACACCACCGCCGAGCGTGATGGCCAGGATCTCATCCGTCTCCTCGACCACCAACGCCCCGACCAGCGATCCGCGGTCCTCCACGATCTTGGCGGCCTTGATACCGAGGCCACCGCGACCCTGGACGCGGTACTCGTCGACAGGGGTCCGCTTCGCGTACCCGCCGTCGGTGGCGGTGAACACGAACGTACCGGGCCGGACGACATTCATCGAGAGCAGCTCGTCGCTCTCGCGGAAACTCATCCCCTTGACGCCCGAGGTGGCGCGGCCCATCGGGCGGAGCGCTTCGTCCGTCGCGGTGAACCTGATGGATTGGGCCTTCTTGCTGATGAGGAGCAGATCATCGGCGGCGGAGACCAGTTCGGCGCCGATCAGTTCGTCGTCCCCGCCGGCCTCGGTCTCCCGCAGATTGATCGCGATCACACCGCCGGAGCGGGGCGAATCGTAATCCTTCAGTGAGGTCTTCTTGACCAGACCCGCCTTTGTCGCGAGGACGAGATAGGGCGCGGCGTCGTAGTCCCGGATGGCGAGGATCTCGGCGATGGCCTCGTCCGGCTGGAAGGCGAGCAGGTTCGCGACGTGCTGCCCGCGCGCGTCACGGCCGGCGTCCGGCAGTTCGTACGCCTTCGCGCGGTAGACGCGTCCCTTGTTGGTGAAGAACAGCAGCCAGTGGTGCGTCGTGGACACGAAGAAGTGGTCGACGATGTCGTCTTCCTTGAGCTTCGTACCGCGCACGCCTTTGCCGCCGCGCTTCTGGGAGCGGTAGTCGTCCGTCTTGGTGCGCTTGACGTACCCCCCGCGCGAGATGGTGACGACGATGTCCTCTTCGGCGATGAGGTCCTCGATGGACATGTCACCGTCGAAGGGCACCAGCTTGGAACGGCGGTCATCGGCGTACTTCTCGACGATCGCGGCGAGTTCCTCGCTGATGATGCCGCGCTGGCGGACCGGCGAGGCAAGGATCGCGTTGTACTCGTTGATCTTGACCTGGAGTTCGTCGTGCTCCTGGACGATCTTCTGGCGCTCCAGGGCGGCCAGTCGGCGCAGCTGCATCTCCAGGATGGCGTTGGCCTGGATCTCGTCGATCTCCAGGAGACCCATCAGGCCCGTCCGCGCGATCTCCACGGTGTCGCTGCGCCGGATCAGCGCGATGACCTCGTCGATGGCGTCCAGGGCCTTCAGGAGGCCACGCAGGATGTGCGCGCGCTCCTCGGCCTTGCGCAGCCGGAACTTCGTCCGCCGGACGACGACCTCGATCTGGTGGGCCACCCAGTGACGGATGAACGCGTCGAGGGAGAGCGTGCGCGGCACTCCGTCGACGAGCGCCAGCATGTTGGCGCCGAAGTTCGTCTGGAGATCGGTGTGCTTGTAGAGGTTGTTCAGGACGACCTTGGCGACCGCGTCCCGCTTCAGGACGATGACGAGCCGCTGGCCCGTACGGGAGCTGGTCTCGTCGCGGACGTCGGCGATGCCGCCGACCTTGCCGTCCTTCACCAGGTCGGCGATCTTCTGCGCGAGGTTGTCCGGGTTGACCTGGTAGGGCAGCTCGGTGACCACCAGGCACTGGCGGTTCTGGATCTCCTCGACCTCGACCACCGCGCGCATGGTGATCGAGCCACGGCCCGTGCGGTACGCCTCCTCGATGCCCTTGCGGCCGACGACCAGGGCGCCGGAGGGGAAGTCGGGGCCCTTGATGCGCTCGATGAGCGCGTCGAGCAGCTCCTCGTGCGAGGCGTCCGGGTGCTCCAGATACCACTGGGCACCGGCCGCGACCTCGCGGAGGTTGTGCGGCGGGATGTTGGTCGCCATGCCGACCGCGATCCCGGCGGAGCCGTTGATCAGCAGGTTCGGGAACCGGGCCGGCAGGACGGTCGGCTCCTGGGAGCGGCCGTCGTAGTTGTCCGTGAAGTCGACGGTGTCCTCGTCGATGTCACGGACCATCTCCATGGACAGCGGCGCCATCTTGCACTCGGTGTAGCGCATGGCGGCGGCGGGGTCGTTGCCCGGGGAGCCGAAGTTGCCGTTGGAGTCCACCAGCGGCATCCGCATCGACCAGGGCTGCGCGAGACGGACCAGCGCGTCGTAGATCGAGGAGTCGCCGTGCGGGTGGTAGTTGCCCATGACGTCGCCGACGACACGGGCGCACTTGTAGAAGCCCTTCTCGGGCCGGTAGCCGCCGTCGTACATGGCGTACAGGACGCGGCGGTGGACGGGCTTGAGGCCGTCTCGTACGTCGGGCAGCGCGCGGGACACGATGACGGACATCGCGTAGTCGAGATACGAGCGCTGCATCTCCGTTTCGAGCCCGACGGGCTCGATGCGCACGGTCGATTCGGCGTCTTCGGGCACGGTGGGGGGGTTCTCGTCGGCCATTGCTGGTGAAGATCCTTTCTGCTGCGGTCAGCTGAGACCGACTCAGATGTCGAGGAAGCGGACATCCTTGGCATTGCGCTGGATGAACTGACGGCGGGCCTCGACGTCCTCACCCATGAGGACCGAGAACAGGTCGTCGGCCTGGGCGGCGTCGTCCAGGGTGACCTGGCCGAGTACGCGGTGCTCGATGTCCATCGTGGTGATGCGCAGCTCCTCCGCGTTCATCTCGCCGAGGCCCTTGAAGCGCTGGATCGAGTCTTCCCTGATGCGCTTGCCGGCCTGGCGGCCCAGCTCGATCAGGGCGTCGCGCTCACGGTCCGAGTAGGCGTACTCGAAGTCGTCACGGCCCCACTTGATCTTGTACAGCGGCGGGCGGGACAGGAAGACATGGCCGGACTCGACCAGCGGGCGCATGAAGCGGAACAGGAACGTCAGCAAAAGCGTGTTGATGTGCTGACCGTCGACGTCGGCGTCCGCCATCAGGATGATCTTGTGATAGCGGAGCTTCTCGATGCCGAAGTCCTCGTGCACACCGGTACCGAAGGCCGAGATCAGCGCCTGGATCTCCTGGTTGTGCAGGATCTTGTCGATCCGCGCCTTCTCGACGTTCAGGATCTTGCCTCGGATCGGCAGGATCGCCTGGTACATCGGGTCGCGTCCGGACTTCGCCGAACCGCCGGCGGAGTCACCCTCGACGATGAAGATCTCGCACTTCGTCGGGTCGTTGGACTGGCAGTCCGACAGCTTGCCCGGCAGCGACGCGGTCTCCAGGAGGCCCTTGCGGCGGGTCAGGTCGCGCGCCTTACGGGCCGCCACGCGCGCGGTGGCCGCCTGGATCGACTTGCGGATGATCTCCGCGGCCTCGTTCGGGTTACGGTCCAGCCAGTCCGTCAGGTGCTCGTGGACGACCTTCTGTACGAAGGTCTTCGCCTCCGTGTTGCCCAGCTTGGTCTTCGTCTGGCCCTCGAACTGGGGCTCGCCCAGCTTGACCGAGATGATCGCCGTCAGACCCTCGCGGATGTCGTCGCCCGTGAGGTTGTCGTCCTTCTCGCGCAACAGCTTCTTGTCGCGCGCGTAGCGGTTGATCAGACCCGTCAGCGCGGCCCGGAAGCCCTCTTCGTGCGTACCGCCCTCGTGCGTGTGGATGGTGTTCGCGAAGGAGTACACGCCCTCGCTGTAGCCGGTGTTCCACTGCATCGCGACCTCAAGGGACAGCTGCCTGTCCTTGTCCTCGGCCTCGATGTCGATCACGGTGTCGTGGACGACCTCGCCCTTGCGCGAGTTGAGGTACTTCACGAAGTCGACGATGCCGCCCTCGTAGTGGTACGTCACCGTGCGCGCCTGGGCCTCGGTGTCGTCGCTCGGCTGGTCCGTGTCCGCCCCGGCGGTGGCCTTCGCCGATTCACGCTCATCAGTGAGTTTGATCGTCAAACCCTTGTTGAGGAACGCCATCTCCTGGAAGCGCCGCGCGAGCGTCTCGAAGGAGTACTCGGTGGTCTCGAAGACGTCGCCGTCGGCCCAGAACGTGACCGTCGTACCGGACTCGTCGGTGGGCTCGTTCCGCGCGAGGGGTGCCGTGGGCACGCCCAGCTTGTAGTCCTGGGTCCAGCGGTAGCCGTCGCGCTTGACCTCGACGGAGACCTTGCTGGACAGGGCGTTCACCACGGAGACGCCCACGCCGTGCAGACCGCCGGAGACGGCGTAGCCGCCGCCGCCGAACTTGCCGCCCGCGTGCAGGACGGTCAGTACGACCTCCACGGCGGGCTTGTTCTCGGACGCGACGATGTCCACGGGGATGCCACGGCCGTTGTCCACGACGCGTACGCCGCCGTCGGGGAGGATCGTGACGTCGATGGTGTCCGCGTGGCCGGCCAGTGCCTCGTCGACGGAGTTGTCGACGACTTCCTGCACCAGGTGATGAAGCCCACGCTCACCGGTCGAGCCGATGTACATGCCAGGGCGCTTGCGCACCGCGTCCAGACCCTCAAGGACGGTGATGGCACTGCCGTCGTACGTCGAGGCCGTCTCCGCTGCCGCCTGAGGGGCGTGCGGTACGGCCTCGCCGGGCTTGCCGGCTGCGGTGGACGGGATGTTGTCGTTGGGGTTGCCGGAATCGGCCACGAAGCGCCCTTTCTGGCACAGCACAAGCCAGGCTCCCGGCGGTGGCCGGAGCGGCTGCGGCGTGTTGCGGTGGTAAGCCTTTATCAGCGTTGCTCGGTGTGTGTCCCACGAGTGGGGCAGGATTGCTTCCAGTCTACCGGTAGCGCCGACAGTGATGGGGGTTTGCCGGTACCTGAGTCCGCATGTGCCGCCCTGAACCGGTCTCCACCGACTCCCCATATGCGGCCCCGGGCCAAAAGAGGCTCACAGCGGCACTCAGCGCTTCGGGGTGTCAACCCCGAGCGACGGCCGCGCGCCGCGTCTCCGAGGCGCGCGGCAAGGTCATCCGTAGGTGTCGCCGGGGCCTGTGCTGCCAGGGGCACGCAAGGGGCCGAAGCGACGTGCGGGGCCCCCGGGACCGAGCACCTTGAGCAGCTTCACCGTGCCGTGGCCCAGGTCCTCGTTCAGCCGTGCGACCAGTTGCGGGGCGAGCAGCCGGAGCTGGGTCGCCCACGCCGTGGAGTCGCACTGCACGGTCAGGACGCGCTCGTCCTCGTCGTACTTCTGGGGGACGCAGTGGTTGGCGAGATCGTCACCGACGATCTGCGGCCAGCGGCCCATGACCCCGCCGACGGCGGCCGGGGTCTCCCAGCCGCGCTCGGTGATGAGCCGGTTGATCGCGGCGCCCAGCGCCATCGGGTCGCGTCCGTCGGCACGCGCGCCGGAACGCAGGCCGCCCCTGCGCGCCTGCTTCTTCTGCGCCGCCGCGTCCCCCCGCGCGCGTGCCTGCTCCTTCGCGGCACGCAGAGCGACCCGCGCGAGGTCGACACCGCTCGGCTCGGGAGGCGGGGGAGACACGGAACCCGGAGCGGGACCGCCGCCCGCGCCCTCGCCGGCGCCCGGCAGCGGGGTCCCCGAGGGGCCGCCCGGGTCTGTGGACCGGCGGATGTCCCGCGGCCCGCTCATACGCGCTCCACGCCACCGTCGGAGACCGTGAACCGGGTCCCCGCCAGGATGCCCGGCACATCGTCGTCCACGGCGGCCGTGACGAGCACCTGCTCGCCGGGCGCCACCAGTTCCGCGAGCCGCTCACGGCGGCGCGCGTCCAGCTCGGCGAAGACGTCGTCGAGGACGAGCACGGGCTCGTTCCCCTCGGCCCGCAGCAGGTCGTAGGAGGCCAGCCGCAGCGCCAGCGCGTACGACCAGCACTCGCCGTGGCTCGCGTACCCCTTGGCGGGGAGCTGGCCGAGTTTCAGGAGCAGGTCGTCGCGGTGCGGTCCGGCGAGTGTCACACCGCGCTCGATCTCCTGCTTGCGGACCTCGGTGAGCGCGGCCAGGAGCTGGTCGTGCAGGCCCTCGCGGGAGTGCGCGTCGCCGGGCGCGGACGGCTTGTACTCCAGGGCGACCGGACCGCCGCCGGGCGCGAGTTGCTCGTACGCCTTGTCGGTGAGCGGTTGCAGCGCGGCGATCAGGTCGAGCCGCTGGGCGAGCAACTCGGCGCCCACGCGCGCGAGGTGCTGGTCCCAGACGTCGAGCGTGGACAGGTCCAGGGACCGTCCGCCGTGCCGCCGGGCGAGCGCGGCGGACTTCAGCAGGGTGTTGCGCTGTTTGAGTACCCGGTCGTAGTCGGAGCGGACGCCCGCCATGCGCGGGGAGCGGGCGGTGATCAGCTCGTCAAGGAACCGGCGGCGCTCGCCGGGGTCGCCCTTGACCAGCGCCAGGTCCTCGGGCGCGAACAGGACCGTCCGCACTATCCCCACCACGTCACGCGGTCTGACCTGCGACGACTTGTTGATACGGGCACGGTTGGCGCGGCCCGGATTGAGTTCCAGTTCGACGAGTTGCTGACGCTCGCCCTGCCGGACGGTGGCCCGGATGATCGCGCGCTCCGCGCCGACGCGGACGAGCGGGGCGTCGGACGAGACCCGGTGACTGCCCAGGGTCGCCAGATAGCCGACGGCCTCCACGAGGTTCGTCTTGCCCTGGCCGTTGGGCCCCACAAAGGCGGTGACGCCCGGGTCGAGCGGTACCTCGACCCGGGCGTACGAGCGGAAGTCGGCCAGCGACAGATGCGTGACGTGCATGGTCGTTCGCCGACCTCCCCTGGTGGTGTCAGTTCTTCTCGACCGCGTGGCCGCCGAACTGGTTGCGCAGCGCCGCGATCATCTTCATCTGCGGGGAGTCGTCCTGGCGCGAGGCGAACCGCGCGAACAGGGACGCCGTGATGGCGGGCAGCGGGACCGCGTTGTCGATGGCGGCCTCGACCGTCCACCGGCCCTCGCCGGAGTCCTCCGCGTACCCCTTGAGGTGGTCCAAGTGCTCGTCGTCGTCCAGCGCGTTGACCGCGAGGTCGAGCAGCCAGGAGCGGATGACGGTGCCTTCCTGCCAGGAGCGGAAGACCTCGCGCACATCGGTGACCGACTGGACGGCCTCCAGCAGTTCCCAGCCCTCGGCGTACGCCTGCATCATCGCGTACTCGATGCCGTTGTGGACCATCTTCGCGAAGTGCCCGGCGCCGACCTTGCCGGCGTGCACCGAGCCGAAGTCGCCCTCGGGCTTGAGGGCGTCGAAGACGGGCTGCACCTTCGCGACGTTCTCCGCGGAGCCGCCGTACATCAGCGCATAGCCGTTCTCCAGGCCCCAGATGCCGCCGGAGACGCCGCAGTCGACGAAGCCGATGCCCTTGAGGCCCAGCTCCACCGCGTGCTTCTCGTCGTCCGTCCAGCGGGAGTTGCCGCCGTCCACGACGATGTCACCCGGCTCCAGGAGCGCGGCGAGTTCGTCGATCGTGGCCTGGGTCGCGGCGCCCGCGGGCACCATCACCCACAGCACGCGCGGGCCTTTGAGCTTGCTCACCAGCTCTTCCAGGCTTTGGACATCGGACACGTCCGGGTTGCGGTCGTATCCGATCACGGTGTGGCCCGCACGGCGGATGCGCTCGCGCATGTTGCCGCCCATTTTGCCGAGGCCGACGAGACCCAGCTCCATCAGTGTTCCTAACCGTCGCGATGTGGCGTACCGGGCACTTTCGTACCCCCGTCCGAGCCTACGCCCGCACCTTCGCGCACACCTGTGGGCTCAGCCGCTCAGACGTACTCCCACCTGCGCCGACTCAGCCCGACAGGCGCACCGGCATGATCAAGTACTTGTACGCGTCGTCCGACTCGGCGTCGAGCGCGGGCCTGCCGCTGAGCAGCGCGGGCTTGGTCGACGTCGTGAACGACAGTTGGGCGACCGGCGAGTCGATCGCGCTGAGGCCGTCGAGCAGGAACGTCGGGTTGAAGGCGATGGAGATGTCGTCGCCCTCCAACTGGGCGTCGACCCTTTCCACAGCTTGTGCGTCGTCGCTGGAACCGGCCTCCAGGATGAGCACGCCCTGCTCGAAGCTGAGCCGCACCGGGGTGTTCCGCTCGGCGACCAGCGCGACGCGCTTGACGGCCTCGACGAACGGGGCGGTCTCGATGACCGCGACAGAGTTGAACTCCGTCGGGAACAGCGTGCGGTACTTCGGCAGGTCGCCTTCGAGCAGCCGTGTCGTCGTCCGCCGTCCGGCGCCCTCGAAGCCGATCAGGCCCTCACCGGCGCCACTGCCGGACAGGGCGATGGTGACGCTGTCGCCGCTGGTCAGTGCCTTGGCGGTGTCCAGGAGGGTCTTCGCGGGCACCAGGGCGACCGCCGACGAGTCCGGGACCTCGGGCTTCCACAGGAACTCGCGGACCGCGAAGCGGTAGCGGTCGGTGGACGCCAGCGTGACGGTGTCGCCCTCGATCTCGATCCGCACACCGGTAAGTACCGGCAGCGTGTCGTCGCGCCCGGCGGCGATGGCGACCTGGGCGGCGGCCGAGGCGAAGACCTCACCGGGGACAGTGCCCGTCGCGGACGGCATCTGCGGCAGCGCGGGGTACTCCTCCACAGGCAGTGTGTGGAGTGTGAACCGCGAGGAGCCGCAGACCACGGTCGCCCGTACACCGTCTGTGGAAATCTCCACCGGCCGGTTGGGGAGGGCGCGGCAGATGTCGGCGAGGAGGCGGCCGGAGACGAGAACGGTGCCGTCCTCCTCGACCTCCGCCTCGACGGACACGCGCGCCGAGACCTCGTAGTCGAAGCTGGACAGGCTCAGCATGCCGTCCTCGGCCTTCAGCAGCAGGCCCGCGAGGACAGGCGCCGGCGGGCGGGCCGGCAGGCTGCGCGCAGCCCAGGCCACTGCCTCCGCGAGTACGTCGCGTTCCACCCGGATCTTCACCGTAAGCCCGCCTCCTGCTGTTGCTGGCTGCTCTCGCCCTGCCTGCTTCGTCGTCTGACTCGGTGTCGCCAGACCCACGGATGGGAAGGACACCGGGGAACAGTCTGACGTACGCCACTGACAGTAGGTGCCCCTCGGGGTCAAGTCATGCCGACGGGTCCTGGCGCTCCGGACCGCGAGTTGTGCACAGCCCCCACTTCGAAGCCAATCTCCCGCTCTCTCAAGTTGGTAGTAGTAGTAGGGGCTGTGGATACCGTGGATAACCCCGTTTTCCCAGCTCAGAGGCGGTTTTTTGTCCACCGGTCCTGTGGGTGGAGGCGGTGGACAACCCGGCTTCTCTGTGGACGGGGAAAAGTTCTGCACACCCGATGCACAGGCAGGGGCCACTTCTCCCCAGCGCCGTCCCCAGCTTTACCCACGTTCCCCACAGGCCAACCGGACGCCTTGGTGTGACGCCTTTCACTCGACGCGGTGAGAGAGCGCGTTGCGTTGCCGAACAGTGGACAGGGGTGTGGAGAAGCCGCCCGAAGCTGGGGACAACTGGCCGCTGCCTGTGGGCGGGCGGTGGACAACGCTCGGGGCACCCTGTGGACGGCCGCGTCGTCCACAGTCTGTGGAGAGCTGTTGTCCACGAATCCACAGCCATCTGACCTGCGCCGACCACTCCCCGCCCGCCTCGCCTGTGGACGCGGTCTGGAAAACTTCCCGGTCCCCAGGGTGTGGACGCGAAAAAGTCCGCAGATCTGTGGAGAACGGGCACATCGGGGCAGGTAATCGAACAGCGGGTGACCCGCGCACGACGAAGGGCGCCCCGGGAGGTGGTCTCCCGGGACGCCCTTGGGCCGTGTCCGCGGCCGGGCCGGCGCCCAGCGGGTCCGGCGTCCGGCCGTCTCGCGGCCGGTGTCAGCCGTTCTTGATGCGGTTGGTCAGCTCGGTGACCTGGTTGTAGATGGAGCGGCGCTCGGCCATCAGCGCCCGGATCTTGCGGTCCGCGTGCATCACGGTCGTGTGGTCGCGCCCGCCGAACTGCGCGCCGATCTTCGGCAGCGAGAGATCCGTCAGCTCACGGCAGAGATACATGGCGATCTGCCGTGCCGTCACCAGCACCCGGCTGCGCGAGGAACCGCACAGGTCGTCCACCGTCAGCCCGAAGTAGTCCGCCGTCGCGGCCATGATCGCCGTCGCCGTGATCTCGGGCGCCGAGTCCTCGCCCCCCGGGATCAGGTCCTTGAGGACGATCTCCGTCAGACCGAGATCCACCGGCTGCCGGTTCAGCGAGGCGAAGGCCGTCACCCGGATCAGCGCGCCCTCCAGCTCCCGGATGTTGCGCGAGATACGGGACGCGATGAACTCCAGCACCTCCGGCGGTGCGTTGAGCTGCTCCTGCACCGCCTTTTTGCGGAGAATCGCGATACGCGTCTCCAGCTCGGGCGGCTGCACATCGGTGATCAGACCCCACTCGAACCGGTTACGCAGCCGGTCCTCCAGCGTGACCAGTTGCTTCGGCGGCCGGTCCGAGGACAGCACGATCTGCTTGTTCGCGTTGTGGAGCGTATTGAACGTGTGGAAGAACTCCTCCTGCGTCGACTCCTTGTCCGCCAGGAACTGGATGTCGTCGACCAACAGGATGTCCATCTCGCGGTAACGCTTGCGGAAGCTGTCGCCCTTGCCGTCACGGATGGAGTTGATGAACTCGTTGGTGAACTCCTCGGAACTGACGTACCGCACGCGCGTGCCCGGGTACAGGCTGCGCGCGTAGTGCCCGATCGCGTGCAGGAGATGCGTCTTCCCGAGCCCCGACTCCCCGTAGATGAAGAGCGGGTTGTACGCCTTGGCCGGCGCTTCGGCGACGGCGACCGCGGCGGCGTGCGCGAAGCGGTTCGACGCGCCGATGACGAATGTGTCGAACAGGTATTTGGGGTTCAGCCGGGCGGTGGGCTCACCGGGCCGGGTCGCGGGCGCGGGCTGGGCGGCCAGCGGACCGGGAGCGCCGCTCGACGAGGGCTGCACGGACCCTGGGGGGCCACCGTGCACACCATGGGGACCGCGCGGACCCATGCCGCCGTGGGAACCGGGACCGTGCGAGCCGCGACCGCCGGCCCCGGACTGCGGGTCGGACAGCTCACGCCGGTCGCCGAGGTCCCGCCGCTCGTTCAGCTCGCGGCGCTCGGCCCGCTGCTCGTACTCCGCACGCGCCTGTTCGTACGGTGTGCGCTCCCCTTCGTAGGCCGGGCGCTCCCCTTCGTACGGCGGACGTTCGGACTCGTACGGCGCGCGCTCGGACTCGTAGGCACCGCGCTCCGTCTCGTACGGCGACCTCTCCGGCTCGTAACCGGATCGTTCAGGGGACGGCGAGCGGTAGTCGCGCCGGCCCTGCTGTCCCGGGTTCGCGTACGGATCCCGCTCGGGGAAGCCGAGGCGTGGCTGCTGCCAGCTGTACTCGTCCTGCGCGCGCGGCCAGGCACCGGGCTCCGCGCGCTGGTAGTCGGGGTACGCCGGGCGCGCGGTCGGCAACTGGTCGCCGCGTCCGCCCGGGTGCTCGTCGGTGGGACGTCGGCCGTAGCCGTCGTACGTGTCCCGGCCGTCTCGACCGTCGCGGGTGTCACGGCCGTCGCGGGTGTCGCGTCCCGGGCCGGGGCCGGGCGGCAGCTCCGGCTCCTCGTAGCGCTGCTGCGGGAGCGGCGTGGGGGCCGGACCGGGTTCCGCGCCCGCCGAGTCGTCGACGGTGATCGCGATCCGGATCGGGCGCCCGCACTCACGGGTCAGCGACTCGCTGACGATCGGCGCGAGCCGGCCCTCCAGGACACCCTTGGCGAATTCGTTCGGCACGGCGAGCAGGGCCGTGTCCGCGACCAGCGCCAGCGGCTGGCAGCGCTTGATCCAGTGTTCGTCCTTCGCCTCGACGCCCTGTCCGCGGCCTTCACCGAGAAGCTGCTCCAGTACGCGTGGCCACACTGCGGCAAGATCGGCAGGTACATCAGCCACAGGGCACGCTCTCTCGCAGGTCCCACGAAGGTGTGGTTCTTGGGACGGGGTCGGAAAAACTTTCGAAGGGTCCGGGGAACGGATCGGGTGCTGCGGCGGTAACGGAACGAATCGGAGTTCAGCCACGGTAGTCAGGGCGACGGGTGCGGTTCAAGTTGTTGTCCACAGGCTGTGCACAGTGTCTCCTACTCGCTGACGGGGATCGCTGGTTTGACCGGATGGCGTAGCCCCGCGTACCGTGACCAGGTCGAGTTGTCGATGGCTGCTGCCGCCTGCCTCCGATGGGCAAAGATCACACTGAGTGCTGAGAAGCACGACGAGTGATCGGGAAAGCGGTGCACTCGGGCGTATATGCGAGCTACTCGTGGGCGCACGGTGACAGCCAGGCGGCACCCCGCCACCCACCAATCATTTCTGGAGCCCCCGAGTGAGCAAGCGCACCTTCCAGCCGAACAACCGTCGTCGCGCCAAGACCCACGGCTTCCGGCTGCGTATGCGTACCCGTGCCGGCCGCGCGATTCTCGCGTCCCGCCGTGGCAAGGGTCGCGCCCAACTGTCCGCCTGATCGCCGTCAGGTCATGTCGTCGTGCTGCCTACCGAGCATCGGCTGAGGCGGCGCGAGGACTTCGCGACCGCGGTACGTCGGGGGCGCCGGGCCGGACGCCCGCTCCTCGTCGTCCACCTACGTAGCGGTGCCACCGACCCGTACGCGCCTGGGGAGAGCGTTCCCCCGTCGCGTGCGGGTTTCGTCGTGAGCAAGGCGGTGGGCGGAGCCGTCGTCCGCAACAAGGTGAAGCGCAGGCTTCGCCATCTGATGCGGGACCGCATCGCCCTGCTGCCCCCCGGTAGCCTGGTAGTCGTACGAGCGCTGCCCCAAGCGGGTGACGCCGACCATGTACAACTGGCCCAAGACCTGGACGCCGCCCTGGAGCGGCTGCTGGGAGGTGGCGCACGATGAAGTACCCCCTGCTGGCTCTGATCAAGCTGTACCAGTGGACCATCAGTCCGCTGCTCGGGCCGGTGTGCAAGTACTACCCGTCGTGCTCCCACTACGGATACCAGGCCATCGACCGGCATGGCGCGGTCAAGGGCACCGCGCTCACCGCCTGGCGCATTCTGCGGTGCAACCCGTGGTCGCTCGGCGGAGTCGACCATGTTCCGCCGCGCAAGCGTCCGAGGTGGCACGAAATGCTGCGTGACGCCTGGCGCGACCGCAAGGGCGGGCCTACCGCCGCCGGCGCTCCCTCCGGGGACAGCCTTCCTGACCCCGCGAGCCCTGCCGCCGAGACCCCGTCCCATGCCCAAGGAGCCTGATTAGTGGACACGATTGCCAGTCTGTTCAGCTTCATCACCACACCCGTCTCATGGGTCATCGTCCAGTTCCACTCGCTGTTCGGTGCGATCTTCGGCCCTGACACGGGCTGGGCCTGGGGCCTGTCCATCGTGTCCCTGGTGATCCTGATCCGTATCTGTCTGATCCCGCTCTTCGTGAAGCAGATCAAGGCGACCCGGGCGATGCAGACGCTCCAGCCCGAGATGAAGAAGATCCAGGAGCGCTACAAGAACGACAAACAGCGTCAGTCCGAAGAGATGATGAAGCTGTACAAGGAGTCGGGCACCAACCCGCTCTCCTCGTGCCTTCCCATCCTGGCGCAGTCCCCGTTCTTCTTCGCCCTGTACCACGTGCTCAGCGGTATCGCCTCGGGCAAGACGGTCGGCGTCATCGACCAGCCGCTCCTGGCGAGCGCGCAGAAGGCGCACATCTTCGGCGCCCCGCTCGCCGCGAAGTTCATGGACAGCCAGGACAAGGTGGCCGCCCTGGGCGCCACGCTCATGGACGTCCGCGTGGTCACCGCGATCATGATCGTCCTGATGTCGTTCTCGCAGTTCTACACGCAGCGCCAGCTGATGACGAAGAACGTCGACACCACGATCAAGACGCCGTTCATGCAGCAGCAGAAGATGCTGATGTACGTCTTCCCGGTCATCTTCGCCGTGTTCGGCATCAACTTCCCCGTCGGTGTCCTCGTCTACTGGCTGACCACCAACGTGTGGACCATGGGCCAGCAGATGTACGTGATCCACCAGAACCCGACCCCGGGCAGCAAGGCACAGTCCGCGTTCCTGGACCGGCTCCTGAAGCACGTCACGCACACCAAGAAGGTCCGCAAGCGGAGCCAGCGCGCCGCGATCAAGGCCATCGTCGCCAAGGGCCGCGACCGCAACGAGTTCGAGCGCAAGTTCATCAACGGCCTCGGTAAGGCCGGTCTCGCCGCGCAGACCGACGGCAGCGTGGCGCTCGGTGAGAGCGCCGTGGCCACCGAGACCGAGGACGGCACCCCGGGCTCCGGTGGCGGCGCCGCACCCAGGCGCCAGCAGCCCAAGCGGCAGTCGAAGTCCCAGCGCCATTCCGCGCCGTCGACCACCAAGTCGCCCGACAGTCCGGACACCGCCCGCTCCGTCGCCTCGTCGGGGAAGACGTCCCTGTCGAAGTCCGACGAGCCACAGGACGCCAAGCCGGCCGGCGCCAAGCCGGCGTCCAGTGGTACCCGCAGCCAAGCCAAGAGCGGGCAGCGCAAGGGCCAGCAGCGCCCCAAGCACCCGTCCAAGAAGTAAAGAAGGAGCCCATCCCGTGACGGAAGGCACCACCTCCGCCTCAGCCGAGGGCAGCGACACCCTGAGCCGCCTGGAGCAGGAGGGCGAGATCGCGGCGGATTACCTTGAGGGCCTGCTGGACATCGCCGACCTGGACGGCGACATCGACATGGATGTCGAGGCCGACCGCGCCGCCGTGTCGATCATCAGCGACTCGGGCAGCCGCGACCTTCAGAAGCTCGTGGGCCGGGACGGTGAGGTCCTGGAGGCGCTCCAGGAGCTGACCCGGCTCGCCGTGCACCGCGAGACCGGCGACCGCAGCCGGCTGATGCTCGACATCGCCGGCTATCGCGCCAAGAAGCGCGAAGAGCTGTCGGAGCTGGGCGTCAAGGCCGCCACCGATGTGAAGAACACCGGCGAGCCCGTGAAGCTCAAGCCTATGACGCCCTTCGAGCGCAAGGTCGTGCACGACGCGGTCAAGGCCGCCGGACTGCGGAGCGAGTCCGAGGGCGAGGAGCCGGAGCGCTTCGTCGTCGTGCTCCCCGCCTGAGCGACCCACGATGTCCCGGCCCCGTCTGTTCGCAGACGGGGCCGGTCTTTGTCAGCCTGATAGTCAGCACCCGGTGCGAGGTGCGGTACGGAAGGACGGTCCCCGTGACGGAGGCAGCGGAACTCCCCCCGGCGCCGGAGGAGGCGCGGGAGGTATTCGGTGATCGCTTCGGCGACGCCGTCCGGTACGCGGAGCTGCTGGCCGACGCGGGCGTGCGGCGGGGTCTGATCGGGCCCCGCGAAGTGCCCCGCCTCTGGGAGCGGCATCTGCTGAACTGCGCGGTGCTCTCGGAGGTCGTACCCGAGGGTGTGACCGTCTGCGATGTCGGGTCGGGCGCCGGGCTACCCGGAATCCCGCTCGCCCTGGTCCGCCCCGACCTGAAGATCACGCTCCTTGAGCCGCTCCTGCGCCGCACCAACTTCCTCAACGAGGTCGTGGAGCTGCTGGGCCTCGACCATGTGACGGTGGTCCGCGGCCGTGCCGAGGAAGTCCTCGGCACACTGACCCCGGTCCATGTGGTGACGGCCCGCGCCGTGGCACCGCTGGACCGGCTCGCCGCCTGGGGTGTCCCGTTGCTCCGGCCGTACGGAGAGATGCTGGCGCTCAAGGGCGACACCGCCGAGGAAGAGGTCAAGGGAGCGAAGGCCGCCCTCAGCAAGCTCGGCGCGGTGCGGACATCCGTCCTCCATGTCGGCGAGGACATCGTCGACCCGCTGGCGACGGTCGTACGGGTCGAGGTCGGGGAGAGTCCGGGGGGAGTGCGCTTCGCCGCGAAGCGCGCCAAGGCCGCGAGTACGGGGCGGGCCCGGCGCCGTCGCTGAAGGCTGCTGCTGCCGGTGCCGGTGCCGGTGCCGCTGCCGCTGCCGCTGCCGCTAGGAGCTGACGCCGCCGTCCCTGAGGGCGGCGGCGGTGGTTGCGCCGATGAGGGCGACGTCAGCTCCGGCTCGGGTCGGATCGCTCAGCCGTCCTGACGACCAGCCCTACTCCACACAAGCTGGCAAACCTACGCGCCCCGGAGTGTCGCGCCGAAACGGCGCTGACGGCTATGCATCGTGTTTCACGTGAAACGTCGCTCACTGCTGCAAGGCATCATCAGTCGCGGCCGGGCTGCGGCCGAACCCCGCGACCGCCGACCTCTTGGCCGCCTGGAGCCCCCCACACAGGGCACGGAGTTGTCCACAGAGGTGGATTTCTCCACAGAAGACCGGGCCTCGCTGGTTCGCGACCCCAAAGACATGGCAGGCTCTGTTCATTGCGAGTCTGAAGTCGAGGAGAGTGAATCCTTGCGGTCCAACGCCAACATCGCGGGACCGATGGCCGATCCGGTCCCCGGTCCCCGTACCGAATCGACGGGGGAGGATGTTTCACGTGAAACACCGCCTCCGATGGACGACACCCCCATCGGTCGTGCAGCCCAACTGGCGATGGAAGCTCTGGGCCGTGCCGGCGAAGGTCTGCCCCGCCCGGAGCAGACCCGAGTCATGGTGGTCGCCAACCAGAAGGGCGGCGTCGGCAAAACGACCACCACGGTCAACCTTGCCGCGTCACTCGCCTTGCACGGCGGCCGAGTCCTGGTGGTCGACCTCGATCCCCAGGGCAATGCGTCGACGGCACTGGGGATCGACCACCATGCCGAAGTCCCTTCTATCTACGACGTGTTGGTCGAGAGCAAGCCACTCTCCGAGGTGGTCCAGCCGGTATCGGACGTCGAAGGTCTCTTCTGTGCCCCCGCCACCATCGATCTGGCCGGTGCGGAGATCGAGCTGGTCTCCCTGGTGGCCAGGGAAAGCCGGCTGGAGCGGGCCATCAAGGCGTACGAGCAGCCGCTGGACTACATCCTGATCGACTGCCCGCCGTCGCTGGGCCTGCTGACCGTGAACGCCCTTGTCGCCGGCGCCGAGGTCCTTATCCCGATCCAGTGCGAGTACTACGCGCTGGAGGGACTGGGCCAGCTCCTGCGGAACGTCGATCTGGTCCGGGGCCATCTCAACCCCTCGCTGCATGTGTCGACGATTCTGCTCACCATGTACGACGGCCGCACCCGGCTGGCCTCCCAGGTCGCCGAGGAGGTGCGCACCCACTTCGGTGAGGAAGTCCTCCGGACGAGCATTCCGCGCTCGGTCCGGATCTCCGAGGCACCGAGCTACGGCCAGACTGTATTGACCTATGACCCGGGTTCCAGTGGTGCACTGTCCTACCTTGAGGCGGCGCGTGAGATCGCGCTACGCGGGGTGGGCATGCAGTACGACGCCCAGCACGCCCATCTGGGCACTCAGAACGATCAGCAGAGTATGGCGGAGGGGATCCAGTGAGTGAGCGACGTAGGGGTCTGGGCCGTGGCTTGGGGGCCTTGATCCCGGCGGCCCCGACGCCTGAGAAATCGGCTCCCTCGGGACCGGCCAATGGAGCCTCGCCAGGCGCCGGTCCCGTCCTCACCGCCGAACGTGGTGTGGCCGCGGCCAAGGTGGCCATGCTGCCGCAGGGCACGGGATCGCCGGAGATGATGGAGCCGATGGGGGCTCCGGAAGAGTTCCTGGACAACACGGCCGGGGCGCACTTCGCGGAATTGCCGCTGGACTCCATCACGCCCAACCCGCGTCAGCCGCGCAAGGAGTTCGACGAGGACGCCCTCGCCGAACTCGTCACCTCCATCAAGGAGGTCGGCCTTCTCCAGCCCGTCGTCGTACGACAGTTGGGCCCCGGGCGCTATGAGCTGATCATGGGTGAGCGGCGCTTGCGGGCGTGCCGTAAGGCCGACCTGGAGCGGATCCCGGCGATCGTCCGTGCCACGGACGACGACAAGCTGCTCCTGGACGCCCTCCTGGAGAACCTGCACCGCGCGCAGTTGAACCCGCTGGAAGAGGCATTCGCCTACGACCAGCTCCTCAAGGACTTCAACTGCACGCACGACCAGCTCGCCGACCGTATCGGCCGATCGCGTCCCCAGGTCTCCAACACCCTGCGCCTGCTCCGTCTCCCTCCGGCCGTCCAGCGCCGGGTCGCCGCCGGGGTGCTGTCCGCGGGTCACGCCCGTGCGCTGCTGTCCGTGGAGGACTCGGAGGAGCAGGACCGACTCGCGCATCGCATTGTGGCCGAAGGGCTGTCGGTGCGTGCCGTCGAGGAGATCGTCACTCTCATGGGGTCGCGTCCGCAGGCCCCGTCCCGGGCCAAGGGACCTCGGGCCGGTGCGCGGCTCTCGCCCGCCCTGACCGATCTCGCGACGCGTCTCTCGGACCGGTTCGAGACCCGGGTGAAGGTCGACCTGGGGCAGAAGAAGGGCAAGATCGTCGTCGAGTTCGCCTCGATGGACGATCTGGAGCGCATCCTCGGCTCCCTGGCGCCCGGTGAGGGCCCCGTGCTTCAGAAGGGCCTCACCGAGGGCCTTGAGGACGAGGAGGACTGACCCCGGAGAGGGCTCAGCCGGCCTAGCGGGACTGAATAGCTCAAGAGCGGGTCGTGTCCGGTGTGTACCGGAAAACGACCCGCTCTTTGCTTTCAGTCGGTATCGATGCAATCGCTTCGTGGATACGATGCGAACGAGTAGGGCGCATCCACCTGGCAGGACCTCTTCGGGGAGGCGAGGGTCATGCGAACGGTGAGCCGCACCGGTCTGCTGACCGCAGGCTTGGGACTCGGAGCGATCGGCGGTTTCATCGGCGGTCTGCTCAGGGAACGGAGCGCTCTGACAGCGGCCCGCGGTGCGGCGGGCGAAGGAAGTGAGGAACGGCCTTCATGGGGCGTCGGCTTGTACCGCTCACGCTGGACAACCTTCCGGATCTCCCCAAGCGCTGTCGGTCCTGCGTCTTCTGGGAACTGGATCCGGTCAGTGGGCAGGCCGCGGTAAGGGCGGGCAGATCTGAGCCGGAGAAGGAGGCGTGGATCTCCGCAGTCCTCCTGGAGTGGGGCTCGTGCGGGCGGGTCGTCTACGTGGACGATGTCCCGGTCGGCTTTGTGCTCTACGCGCCTCCCGACTATGTCCCCCGTGCCACCGCCTTCCCGACGAGCCCCGTCTCCCCTGACGCTGTGCTGCTGATGACGGCGTGGATCACACCGGGATACCAGGGGCAGGGACTGGGGCGGGTCATGGTGCAGACCGTCGCGAAGGATCTGCTGCGCCGGGGCTTCAAGGCGATCGAGGCGTTCGGTGACGCTCGCTGGAAGGAACCGGCGTGTGTGCTCCCGGCGGACCATCTGCTCGCCGTGGGATTCAAGACGGTCCGGCCGCACTATGCCCATCCGCGGCTGAGGCTGGAGCTGCGGACGACGCTCTCCTGGAAGGAGGACGTCGAGATGGCACTCGACCGTCTGCTCGGAGCGGTCCAGAAGGAACCGGTACTCCGGCCGCTGTGACACACGAATGGGCCAGCCCGACCGGGCTGGCCCATTCGATGTTTCACGTGAAACATCGCCACCGATCACTCGGCGATGAAGTCCTCCAGGTCGCGCACAATGGCGGCCTTCGGCTTGGCACCGACGATGGTCTTGGCGACCTCGCCACCCTGGTACACGTTCAGGGTCGGGATGGACATGACGCCGTACTTGGCGGCCGTACCCGGGTTCTCGTCAATGTTGAGCTTGACGATCTCGATCTTGTCGCCGTACTCGGCCGCGATCGCTTCGAGGGACGGCGCGATCTGGCGGCAGGGACCGCACCAGGCGGCCCAGAAGTCCACCAGTACGGGCTTGTCGTTCTTGAGCACGTCCTCCTCGAAGGAGTCGTCGGTCACGTTCTTCAGGGTGCCGGCCACGGCGGGCTCCTTAACTCGATGGTGCGGTGAGGCGGGTAGGGGGATCAGACGGTGGCCGCTGCGGTCTCGCTGTCGGCGAGTGCGGCGAGGTAGCGCTCGGCGTCGAGAGCCGCAGAGCAACCGGTGCCCGCCGCGGTGATCGCCTGACGGTAGGTGTGGTCGACGACATCGCCCGCACCGAAGACACCGGTGAGGTTCGTCCGGGTGGAGGGGGCCTCCACCTTGAGGTAGCCCTCGTCGTCCAGGTCCAACTGGCCCTTGAACAGTTCGGTACGAGGGTCATGGCCGATCGCGATGAACAGACCCGTCACCGGCAGTTCCGAGGTCGCGCCCGTCTTGAGGTTGCGCAGAGTCAGACCGGCGAGCTTCGGGTCGCCGTGGATCTCCGCGACCTCGCTGTCCCAGATGAACTTGATCTTGGGGTCGGCGAAGGCACGGTCCTGCATGGCCTTGGAGGCACGCAGCGAGTCCCGTCGGTGCACGATCGTCACCGACTTGGCGAAGCGCGAGAGGAAGGTCGCCTCCTCCATCGCGGTGTCACCGCCGCCGATCACGGCGATGTCCTGGTCCTTGAAGAAGAACCCGTCACAGGTCGCGCACCAGGAGACACCCCGTCCCGAGAGGGTGTCCTCGTTCGGCAGGCCGAGCTTGCGGTGCTGGGAGCCGGTCGCCACGATGACGGCCTTCGCACGGTGCACGGTGCCGGCGGTGTCGGTGACGGTCTTGATCTCCCCGCTGAGGTCGACATTGACGATGTCGTCCGGGACCAGCTCGGCGCCGAAGCGCTCGGACTGGGCGCGCATGTTGTCCATCAGCTCGGGACCCATGATGCCGTCCTCGAAGCCCGGGAAGTTCTCCACCTCGGTGGTGTTCATCAGCGCACCGCCTGCGGTGACAGCGCCCTCGAAGACCAACGGCTTCAGCGACGCGCGCGCGGTGTAAAGCGCCGCCGTATAGCCGGCGGGCCCTGAGCCGATGATGATCACGTTTCGGACGTCGCTCACGGCTTCATTCCTCGTCTCTGGAGACTGCTGCGTACTGCTGGCGGGAGCGCCTCACTCAGGACCCTCACACCACCCAACGGATCCTACGGGGCCTGCATTCCCGACGTGTCCGGGCGCACACGCACGCGTGTCCACACCCTGTAGGGCAGGGTGTGGACCGATGCGTTCGTTCAGTGCCGGGCGTAGGAGTGGGCGAGCAGCACCTTGCCCGTGGAGGTGGTCTGCTGCCGGACGCAGGCGGCGTCGACGATGTACGCGGAGACTCGTGTCATGTCGGTCTCATGCGGAAGGACGACGAGGTAGGCGTCCGTGCCCTCGTAGGTTCCCTGCTCGGCCGCCAGGGGAGCGTCGAAGCGACCGATGCCCTTCTTTATGCACTCCGGCACAGTCACCCCCACGGTGGTCTCCTCCCGAAGGGGAGCGTTCGACTGGGGAGTGTCGGGGCTGGATTGCACATCGAAGGACGACTTCGGGCTGGGGGACGACCCCTTCGGTGTGGAGCGCCGACTCAGGAGATCCGTCACCTGCCCCTCAAGCTGCCCCTCGGAGAAGGCGAGGCCGTTACCGGATGACTGCTGATTCGTCTTCGTAGCGCCTGCGCCGGAGTTGTCATCGCCGAGCGACTGGATCAGCAGGGAGCCGAGTCCGATCGCGGCGGCCGTGAAGACGGCGCCGAGCGTGATGGTCCTGCGTCGCCTGGACCGCCCACGGGAGCCCCGGCCGGGACCGGTCCTGGCGCGAGGGTGGCCGGCGGGGCGGTCGGCCGAGACCGTAGAGGCGCCGGTGGGTGATGCGCCCGCCGATACGTCGGCCGCTGTGCCCGTCGCTGCGTCGGGCGATGTTTCACGTGTAACAAAGACCCACCGGGTGTGGCACGACCCCGGGCACGCGGCGGGGTGGGTCGGCCTGGGCACGGGGGGGACCGGCCAGGGCGAGA
>NZ_JBHVQT010000011.1:0-130075 GCF_042886315.1 Streptomyces sp. NPDC058001 | reverse complement strand
CCGTTGCGGGGGGGTGTGTTGCTGCCCCCCGCTCGGTGTGGGGGCTGTGCGCCCGTGGGTGCGCGTGTGTTGTATTCCCCAAAACCCCCCCCCGACGGGGTGTCGCTCTCCCCGGGCATCGCGGCGGGTTCGGTCGGCATGGCCTCGGGCGAGACGGCCTCGGGCGAGATGGTCTGCGGGGGGACGGTGGACGCGAGGAGCGCCTCGGCGGCGAGCGCGGCATCGATGCGCTCGGCCACATCGACGGGCATCCGGGTCTGACCTGGCAGGGAGCCGAGCAGACCGCGGATCTCTTCGAGGGAGGCGTAGACGTCGGTGCACAGCTCGCAGGAGTCCAGATGCCGCTGGAGGTCCTCGCTACGGGTCGGGGAGAGAAGGCCCTCGGTGAGATCGGAGATCTCGTCGACGTCCGGGTGCCCGGCCGCGTCGGTCGTCGATGTCACGCTCGCCCACCTCCGCCCTTCACTGCCGTTGAATCACTGGGTCCCGTACCGCTGGGCCCCGTACGACTGGGTCCCGTACCACCGGGTCCCGTCTCCGGGGTTTCTCCTGCGGGTGGGACGGATGTCCCTCTGGACTGGTTCCCTTCCGCGCCCGCCTTCGTACCGCCGCGCCCGCCTGCGCCTTCCGAGTCGCCTCTCGGCGTCCGTAGATGGGACAGCAGCGGGAGCAGTCTCGCTCTTCCCCGGGCGCACCGGCTCTTCACGGTGCCCGTGGGAACGTCGAGCACCCGGGCGGCCTCGGCGACGGGGTAGCCCTGCATGTCGACCAGGACGAGCGCGGCCCGCTGATCCGGCGGCAGGGTGCTCAGGGCCTCCACCAGTTCGCGCTGCAGATCGTTGCGCTCGGCGGGCGCGTAGGCCGACTCGTGCGGCTCCAGGAGCTGCTCCAGGCGCTCCGTGTCGTCCACCGGTGCCGTCCTGCGGGATGCGGCCTTGCGGGCACGGTCCAGGCAGGCGTTCACGGTGATGCGGTGCAGCCAGGTGGTGACGGCCGACTGGCCGCGGAAGGTGTGGGCGGCACGGTAGGCGGAGACAAGGGCGTCCTGGACGGCGTCCGCGGCTTCCTCGCGGTCTCCCAGGGTGCGCAGGGCCACGGCCCACAGCCGGTCACGGTGACGCCGGACAAGCTCGCCGAAGGCGTCCTTGTCCCCGTCGACGTGGCGCGCCAGGAGATCCTGGTCGCGCATGCCGTCGTACACGGCGTCGGCCACGGTCGAACCACCCTCCCCCGGACCCGTCGGTGAGCTGTCAGCCGGTGAACTTCAGGTCGGTGATCGCCTGCTTGTACCCGGCACCGCTGTACTGGTCTCCGCTCGCGTAGGGAGCCGCGGTGAGCCACACCAGGACGTAGCGCGTCTTGACGGGCTTGTCGGCGGAGATCTTCAGTTCCTGGCCGGTGGTGGTGGCCTTGGCGATCCTCGACATCGACTCGATCGGTGCGGACGAGGACAGCGAATCCGCCGCGTACAGGGAGACCGTCGTGTGGTCGCCGCCGTAGTGCAGCCCTATCGTGGCGGCCGACACATTCCGCGTGGAGCCGAGATCGTAGACGATGCCGACGCCCTTCTTGAAGGGGGCCAGCTCAGGTCCTCCCTTGAAGGAGAACGTCCGCCAGTAGGTCGAGCTGTTCCCGTCGTACGTCAGGCCGACGTCCTCCGCGTGCTGCGCCTTGCCGTCCGGGTAGTACTCCTGGGCGCCCTGGATGGCGATCGGCTTGGCGGGCTTCTTCTCGCCGCTCTTCTTGCCGGTGTCGGTGGTGTCCGTGTTGCTGGTGCCGCTGGAGTTGTCGCGCTCCATGAGGGCGTCGGCGAGCTGCCAGCTGCCGAGGCCCAGGGCGGCGATCAACAGCGCGGAAACGGCCCACTTGAGCGCCTTGCCGGTACGGCCCTGGAGCGGCGCCGGAGGCTGTGGGGGCACCGCGGACGCGCCCATGGGCCCGGTGGTGGTGCGCGCGTAGGAACCCTGCTGGTACGTCGTGCGCTGGTACTCCGGCGGTGCCGTGTACGCGGGCTCCGGCGGGGGGATGCGGGGCAGTTCACCGATCGCCTTCACCAGGTCCTCCGGCGTGGTGCACGGAGGTTCCTGACGTGACGCGGTCGCACCGTCGTTGACGAGGGCCCGCATCGCCAGTTCCGACAGGCCGCGGTGCACGCCGGCCCGCACCTGGTCCGGCGCGATCAGTCCGACTCCCTTGGGCAGCCCGGAGAGACCGTAGGCGTCGTCCTCGTAGGGCCAGCGCTGCGTCAGGGACGCGTACAGGAGGGCGCCGATGGCCTCGGTGTCGGTGCGCTGCGGAGTGTCCGAACGGATACCGCGCAGGGCGGCGTTGACCGCGAGGCCGCGCAGGCGCCACTGCCCGGACGACGTCCGCAGGACGGCGCTCGGTGTGAGCCGCAGATGGGCCAGGCCCTCACGATGCGCGGCGGCCATCGCCTGCGCGACCTGATGGACCATCTGGTAGGCGTCATGCACCTCCAGCGGGCCGGCGGCCAGAAGAGCCGTCAGTTCCGTCGCGTCGGGCAGCCACTCGTGCACCACGTAGACGAGGTCGTTCTCCTCGACCGCGTCCAGCACCTGCACGAAGCGCGGGTCGCCCAGCAGGGCCGACGAACGGGCCGCGGCCAGGACGGAACGGGCCCGTGCGTGGTCCGCGGGCAGTAGATGGACGCCGACGGCCCGGCGCAGTTTCTCGTCGACCGCGCGCCAACTGCTGAAACCGTCCAGTCGGGTGACGCACTCCTCCAGCCGGTAACGTCCGGCGAGTTTGTGCCCGCTGTGCAGCTCGGGCGGCGTGGACTTGAGGGACTCGTGCTTCGTGCCGGTCTCTTCCGCGTCCACGCCTGTAGTGTCCTGCTCCCCGGTCTTGGCCACCCCGTCGGCCGTGGCCAGTTCCGCCTTGGCGGTCAGCGGCTCGTCACCGCTGTTGCCTGCCACGTCGACGGCAGCCGTGCTCCGTTCCGCCACCGTCGCTCCTGCCTCCCCATCCATTGCGCCCTGTCCGACGACAAAGCCAATTGTGCCCACAGTCCGGCGCTATGCACGACACACGGTGGTCCCCGATGGTTGTGCGGCTACCCGGTGTTCAGCGTCCGAGACGTCCGCGCACCATGCCGACCAACGAGTTCAGCTCCTCGATCCGCATTTTCCGAGCCGCGACATAGAAGACGGCCAGCAGAGCGAATCCGCCCACGACGAGCGCCGCGATCGAACCGAGTACCCCCTGCCCCAGCGTCTCCGTGAGCGCGAATCCGACGCCACCGCCGACGAGGGCCGCCGGGACCGCCGCCAGGCTGAGACGGGCGTAGGTCCGCACCACCTGCGCGCCGTCGAGGTCGCCGCCGAGCCGGATGCGCAGCCGCCGCCAGGCGACACCGACACCGACCGCGTACGCCAGCCCGTAGGAGCCGGCCATGCCGACGACCGCCCACTGGGCGGGCAGCACGACATAGCAGGCGGCCGAGGCCACCGCGTTGACGGCGGCCACGATGACCGTGTTGTAGAAGGGCGTCCGGGTGTCCTCGTACGCGTAGAAGCCGCGCAGCACGACGTACTGCACGGAGTACGGGATCAGGCCCAGCGCGAAGGCCATGAGGACGAAGCCCATGGACTCGGCGGCCTGAGTGCCGGCGGACGCGAAGAGCAGGGTGCACATCGGCACGCCCAGCGCGAGGAACGCGAAGGCCACCGGGACGATCGCGACGGCCGAGGTGCGCAGTCCGCCGGAGATGTCGTCGCGCACCGCTCCCGGGTCGCCGTCATGGGCGGCACGTGAAATACGGGGCAGCATCGCCGCCATGACGGACACCGTGATGATGGCCTGCGGCATGCCCCAGATCAGCTGGGCGTTGGAGTAGGCCATGATGCCCGCGCCGTCCTTGCCGGACGCCTTGCCCGCCGCCGTGGCCAACTGGGTGACGACGAGGACACCGGCCTGGTTGGCGAGGACGAACAGTACGGTCCACTTGGCGAGCTTGACCGCCTTGCCGAGACCGTGACCCTTCCAGTCGAAGCGGGGACGGAAGCGGAAGCCGGTCTCCCGCAGATACGGGATCATCGCCAGCGCCTGTACGGCCAGGCCGAGCAGGGTGCCGATGCCCAGCAGCCGCACGCCGTCCGCCGGGATGGTGCTGACCTTCATCTGTGAGTCGGCGGCGGTGCCGTAGACCCAGATGAACAGGCCGAACGTGCTGATCATGACGATGTTGTTGAGGACCGGGGTCCACATCATCGCGCCGAACTTGCCACGGGCGTTGAGGATCTGACCCATCACCACGTGCACACCCATGAAGAAGATCGTGGGCAGGCAGTAACGGGCGAAGGTGACCGCGACATTGTTGGCGGCCGGGTCGTCGGCGATCGGGTTCGACATCAGTCGGATGAGCAGCGGGGCGCCGAAGACCGCGAGCGCGACGATGGCGCCGAGCGCGACCATGACGAGCGTCAGCAGCCGGTTGGCGTATGCCTCACCGCCGTCCTCGTCGTTCTTCATCGACCGCACGAGCTGCGGCACGAACACCGAGTTGAGGCCACCGCCGACGGTCAGGATGTAGATCATCGTCGGCAGCGTGTACGCCACGGTGAACGCGTCACCGAGGGTCGCCGCGCCCAGGGCCGCCGTGATGACCACGGTGCGGACGAAGCCGGTGAGCCGGGACACCAGTGTGCCCGCGGCCATCACCGCACTCGACTTCAGCAGACCGGACCCACGTCCGCCCGTCTTCGGCGGCGCGGGTGCGGCCGGCGCGGGCATCGATTCCGGGGCCGGCGCGGGCACGGCGGCGCCCGCAGCTCCGGCGTAGGCGGCGGAGCCGTCCATCGGCGGTCGTCCGGCGCCGTGCTGCTGGTCGCGGAAGAGATGCGCGAAGGCGTCCGGCTCGTGACGCTCCTCACCGGCCTGGGTGACCAGGTCGTCCACACCGACGAACTGCGTGGTGCGGGCGTCGTCGCCGTACGGAAGGTGCTGGGTGGGGCCCTCCGGCTCGGGCGCCGGAGTCTGCGCCCAGACCCGCGGGTCGGGCGCGTACTGCGCCGTCGGCGGCGGGGCGTAGAGCGACTGCGGGTCCTGATACGTGCCGGGCGGCGGCGGGGGGTGCGCGGCGCGGTCGTACAGCGCCTCGGCCACCGGGTCCTGCGCGGCGAGGTCCTGCGCCCGGTACGGGTCCTGGTCGTAGGTGTCCTGGAAGTACAGCTCCGACGCGGGCTGAGGCGGCACCTGGCCGGGATCGGGCGTGCCGGGGTAGGGGCCTCCGGCGGGTGTGGAGCCGCCCGAGCCCTGGCCACGGTCACCGTCGTACGGCGCGTTCATGGTTGTTACCCCACCTCATCGTCCCCGGGCCCACGGGCCACGACATCGCTCAACGGTCCACTCTCTCACCCGTTCCGGACGGGTCGGTGCTTTCCGCAACGGTGTCCGGTGTCGGGTCACTCGGCTGCTCGGGATCGTGTTCCCCCGACCCGGCGCCCGACTCCCCCTCGGGGCGGTCCGAAATGCTGAGGTCGTCCCCCGATCGGCCGGGGGCACCCGGGGCGCCGTCCGGCAGGTCGAGCGCGGCACCCGCCGAGTCCTCGGGGTCGTCCGTGCCCTCCTGCTCCGCCTGGCGTGCCGCCGCGCGCTTGCGCTGCTGGTACATCCGGAACCCGGCGAGCACGAGCAGCAGCATCCCGCCGGCGATGACCAGCATCACGGTGGGCGTGACCTCGTTGACCTGCACCTGGAACGGCATCTCCCTGCCGTACGGGGTGCCGTCCTCGGTGTAGAGCTGGGCGACGACGTCGGCGAGACCGTTGACGTTGGCCGTCGTCTCGAACTTGAAGGACTGGCTGTGCCCGCCCGAGACCTTGACCGGCAACTCCTGGTAGACGCCGTTGCCGATCTTGAAGCGGCTCGGCTTCTTCGAGGTGAGCCGCAGGGTCAGATGGTCGACGCCCTGGAGGAGGCCGTTCTTCACGGTCACCGGGATGACCGCGCTGCGTCCGGAGAGCTGGGCGTCGGACTTGTCGATGAGCTGCACGCTCTGCGTGAGGCCCGTGAGGTGCGTCGTGACGCTCGTCCGGAACGCGTATCCCTCCGCCGCGTGGCCCCGCCACGACGTGGACATGCTGCGGTCGATCGCCCGGCCGAACGGCGTCACCACACGGTCCGGGAAGCTGAGGATCACCTTGAAGCTGTCGAGCTTGGCCTGGGTCTCCTTGACCTTCTCGAACGCGGCGACGGTCAGCTCCTGCTTGCGCAGCGACGCCGGGTAGGACCGGGCGGACGGCACATGCGTGGTAGCCCGGGGGTCCGGCTTCACCTTGGCTGCGGTGGTGAGGTCCTGGGCCTGGGTCCAGCGTCCGTCCGAGAGGGTCCTGATCGCCTGCGCCATCGCCTGCGCCTGGCTCGCCGTGGGCATGCGCTGCGGGGCGACGACGATGCTGCGCTGCTCGGCCGGGTCCTGGAGCGTGACCATCAGGCTCTGGGCGAGGAACTCCTGCACGGCGAGCGTGGAGTCCTCGGCCCGTGTCATGTCGCCCTGGAAGGCCGTGGACAGCCGCGCGTCGGCGACGACCGCGCGGGTGCCGCCGCCGATGGGCCGGGCCGCGCTGGGCGTGTAGGGCAGGGCCGAACTCTCGCGCATGCTGTCGCTGCGGGCGATGACGGTGTCGGCGCCCGCGGAGGTGGCGACGTCGACGATGGACGGGTCGACCGCGCCGTTCATCGGCCAGGCGAAATCGGTGGTCGGCGTCACATGGAGCACCGTCTCGACGGTGTCGGTGGCCACATCGGTGGCGGCCTTGAGGTGGCTGAGCGAGCCGGAGATGTTCTTGCCGTTGTGCGCGAGGGACGCCAGATCCGGGTCGGCGAAGGGCAGGGCCACGACCTTCTTGCCCTGGACGGCCTTCTCCAGATCGTTCAGCCACTGGTTGGCGACCGCCTGGTTCTTACCGGCGACCAGGGTGTCCTGGCTCTTGATCCAGTAGTTCCTCGTCATGGCGTCGACGGTGGCCAGCAGGTCCGGGTCGAGGACCCAGGTGACGTCGAGGGCCGATCCCAGGGACAGCATCTGCTGGAGTCGGCCGCCGGGGCCGATCTCCTTGGCCAGCTCGTCGTCCTCGAAGACGCGGGTCTGCTGTTCGTCGGATCCGGTCTCCGCCGTCAGATGCGTGGTGGAGATCAGCGGCCACAGGAACGTCGTCTTCGTCCTGGCGTCGGACGCCTCGGGCTGCCAGGGCAGGAAACTCCGCTCGATGCCGAGCACGGTCGGGTACGGCTGGGCTGCTGTGTCACCGGTGAGGGAGACCCCGAGCTGATAGACCCCGTAGGTACTGAGGTTCAGTTCCTTCACCGGTACGGAGACGCTGAAGTTCTGGGTGCCGCCGGGAGCGAGCTTGGAGAACTTCTGGATGTACTTGCCGCCGACCGTGAGGCCGTCGGAGCCGGGCTGGTAGCCGTTGCGCTGCGCGGCGGCGTCGATGGCGCTGCGGGTGTCCAGACGGGGGCCGACCCGCAGATCGACCTGGGCGTCCGTGATCGTCTGCTTGCCGTTGTTGGTGACCGTGCCGGACACGGTCAGGGTGTCCCCGTCGACGGGCGCTGTGGGGCTCAGGGAGTTCAGGGACACATCCACGGTCCGTGAACCCGTGGCGTCCGCCTGAGCGGTCTGTACGGGCGCCTGGGCGGCCGTCTGCGCGGCGGCGGGACCTGCTGGGAGCTGTACGACGCCGGCGAGCAGGGGTACCGCGGCGATGAGCGCGCCTGTGCGCCTCAGCCACCGGCGGGCAGCTGAGGGAAGGGTCCCCTGGAAGTCTGCCGCCTCGGCCACGCGCTCGCCCGTCCCTCGTCGTCAGTGGTCGTCGGAATGTGCGTCCACGCATGGTAACGATGCGCACTGTGCCTAAGTGCCGCGGAGTCCTCCACATGACGGGACGGTCCAAGGGGGACAAGGGCTCCGGGCGCCGATCACCTCGTGAAATGTGTGCCGAACGACACCGGAGAGCCTCGCACAACGCCTGTTTCCGACCATGCGCCTATTAATAGGGGTGCTTCCCGGTTGGTGACGCTTCCTGACCGCCGATAATCCGGGCGCCCGCCCCGTCCGGGGCCCGTACCCTTTCCTGTTGTGCCGAACGCCAACGAAGACAACCTCAGTGCCCTGAGTCAGGTGCAGCGCCGCGCGGTCAGTGAACTGCTGCGGGTGTCCCCTGTCGCTGACGACCTTGCCCGCCGATTCCAGGAGGCCGGGTTCTCTCTCGCCCTGGTCGGCGGCTCGGTCCGGGACGCGCTCCTCGGCCGGCTCGGCAATGACCTCGACTTCACGACGGACGCGCGCCCCGAGGACGTACTGAAGATCGTCCGGCCGTGGGCGGACGCCGTCTGGGAGGTGGGCATCGCCTTCGGCACCGTCGGCTGCCAGAAGGACGCGCGCATCGAGGACACCGACCGGCCCGGCGGCCCCGCCGTCGAGCAGCGTTTCCAGATCGAGATCACGACCTACCGCTCGGAGGCGTACGACCGGACCTCCCGCAAGCCCGAGGTGTCGTACGGCGACTCGATCGAGGAAGACCTCGTGCGCCGTGACTTCACGGTCAACGCGATGGCCGTGTCGCTGCCCGAGAAGGAGTTCATCGACCCGCATGGCGGGCTCCGGGATCTGGCGGAGCGCGTCCTGCGGACCCCGGGCACCCCGGAGGACTCCTTCTCGGACGATCCGCTGCGGATGATGCGGGCCGCGCGTTTCGCCGCTCAGCTCGATTTCGAGGTGGCGCCGGACGTCGTCGCGGCGATGACGGCGATGGCCGAACGGATCGACATCGTCTCCGCCGAGCGGGTACGGGAGGAGCTGAGCAAGCTGATCCTCTCCGCTCACCCGCGCAAGGGGCTCACGCTGCTCGTCGACACCGGGCTCGCCGAACGGGTGCTGCCCGAGCTGCCGGCGCTTCGTCTGGAGCGGGACGAGCACCACCGGCACAAGGACGTCTACGAGCACTCGCTGATCGTCCTGGAGCAGGCGATGGCGCTGGAGACGGACGGGCCCGATCTGGCGCTGCGGATCGCGGCGCTGCTGCACGACGTCGGCAAGCCCCGGACGCGACGGTTCGAGAGCGACGGCCGGGTCTCCTTCCATCACCACGAGGTGGTGGGCGCCAAGATGACCAAGAAGCGGCTGACGGCGCTCAAGTACCCCAACGATCTTGTGAAGGACGTCTCGCACCTCGTGGAGCTGCATCTGCGCTTCCACGGATACGGCACGGGTGAGTGGACGGACTCTGCGGTGCGCCGCTATGTGAGGGACGCCGGTCCGTTGCTCGACCGGCTGCACAAGCTGACTCGGTCGGACTGCACCACGCGGAACAAGCGGAAGGCGACGGCGCTGTCCCGCGCGTACGACGGTCTGGAGGAGCGCATCGGGCAGCTCCAGGAGCAGGAGGAGCTGGACGCGATCCGGCCGGACCTGAACGGCAACGAGATCATGGAGATCCTCGGTGTCGGTCCGGGCCCGGTGATCGGCGAGGCGTACACATTCCTGCTGGAACTGCGGCTGGAGAACGGTCCGATGGAGCGGGATGCCGCGACGGCGGCACTCAAGGAGTGGTGGGCCAAGGAGTCGAAGGGCTGACCCGTCCAGGGTGAGCGGGTTGTGGGTCCGGGGCGATGTTTCACGTGAAACATCGCCCCGGATATGCCGAGGGGCGGTGTTTCACGTGAAACACCGCCCCTCGTGCGTCTGGCCCTCGGCTACGGCTTGTAGTCCGACAGGCAGAGCGTGAAGTCCTTGCTGCCGCCGGTCTCCGTGTACTCGGAGTACTTGGTGCGGTCGCAGCCGGAGTTGTCGTCCTTCTTCTCCTCGACCTTGTACTTGGCCTTGGAGTTGCTGCACTCGACGACCTCAAGCCCGGGGTCGGTGCTGCTGTCCGGGTTGCTGATGCTCATGCAGTCGCCGACCTTGGCGCTGCTGGCGTCATCCCGGCTGGCGAACCACGCGCCGGCGACCACGATCAGGCCGACGACGACCACGCCGATACGGATCCAGGTCTTGAAGTTCCGGCGCTGCGGCTGCGGGGGCGGGACGGGGGCACCCTGGTTGAAGTAGGGCGAAGGCTGCGGCGGAATGCCGGGCTGGCCAGGCTGCTGAGGCGTCGGCGGCTGCTGGCCATAGGGCTGCTGGCCCTGGGCGAACGGATTCTGGCCCTGGGGCGGCGGCGTGGTCACTTGAGGGTCCCCCTCGAACATGGCGGATGAGCGCCGATAAGACGGTGGAATAAGACGCACGTAAGTTATCCGCAGGGACTGACAACGAAGTAGCCCCGTGGAAGTCTGTGTCATTGATGTGACACTCAGCGGGCTCCAAAACGGGCCATAGCCAGAGCAATCGCCGCGTAGATGGCCGCCACGGTGACGACGAGGGAGATGGAGCGTCCGTCCGAGGGCAGCATCAGAGCGGCCACGGCGGCGGCGCCGACGAACGCGACATTGAAGAGGACGTCGTAGACGGAGAAGATCCGGCCGCGGAAGCCGTCGTCGACCGTGGTCTGCACGACCGTGTCCGTGGCGATCTTCGCGCCCTGGGTGAACAGACCGACGACGAAGGCGGCGACGAGAATCGGAGCCGGAGTGAAGCTCAGGCAGAGCGCCGGAGTCAGCAGGGCCGCCGCCCCCGCGCAGACGGTGATCCAGCCGATGGTGCCCAGCCGCCCCACCGCCGAGGGCGTCACGACGGCCGCGACGAAGAACCCGGCCCCCGAGATCGCCACCGCGACACCCAGCAGTGCCAGCCCCCGGTTGGGTCCGCTGCCGGAGTCACCCGTGGACACCCAGGCGTACCGGCACAGCATCAGCACCATGACCGTGAGGGCGCCGTAGCAGAAGCGCATCAGGGTCATCGCGCCCAGCGCCCAGGCCGCGTTCCGGCGCGAGGGCGCCAGCAGGTGCCGTATCCCGGCGGCCAGTCCGCGTGCGGTGTCGGCCAGATGGGCGCCGAAGCTCTGCCGGGGCGCGGTGAGATCGGGCCCGAGGGTGTGGCGGGGGATACGGAGGGACGCAAGCGCCGAGCAGAGATAGAGCGCGGCCCCCACGACGACGACGGCGGCGTCGGAGTCCGAGACGACCAGGCGGACGACGAAGGCGACCCCGCCGCCCGCGGTGGCGGCGAGCGTGCCGGCCGTGGGGGAAAGGGAGTTGGCCATCACCAGCCGGTCGGAGTCCACCACGCGCGGCAGGGCGGCCGAGAGTCCGGCGAGGACGAAGCGGTTGACGGCGGTGACGCACAGGGCTGAGGCGTAGAACAGCCAGTCCGGGACATCGCTGAGGATCAGGACGGCCGTCACGGTGGCGAGCACGGCGCGCAGCAGATTGCCGAAGAGGAAAACCTGCCGACGTGGCCAGCGGTCGAGGAGGACGCCCGCGAACGGTCCGATCAGCGAGTAGGGAAGCAGCAGGACCGCCATGGCGGAGGCGATGGCGGCCGGGGACGTCTGCTTCTCCGGTGAGAACACGACGTAGGTGGCGAGCGCCACCTGGTACACACCGTCGGCGCCCTGTGAGAGCAGTCGTACGGCGAGCAGGCGCCGGAACCCCTGGAAGCGCAGGAGTACGCGCAGGTCACGTACGACAGGCATGGGCACAGCCTCACATACGCGAGGGGTCCCCGGGCAAGCGACCCGGGGACCCTCAACAGCCCTGTGGATTCAGGGCTTCAGCGCGTGGGCGCCGCTCGTCAGCGCTCGACCTCGCCGCGGATGAACTTCTCGACGTTCTCGCGGGCCTCGTCGTCGAAGTACTGCACCGGCGGCGACTTCATGAAGTAGCTCGACGCGGACAGGATCGGGCCGCCGATCCCACGGTCCTTGGCGATCTTCGCGGCGCGCAGGGCGTCGATGATGACACCGGCGGAGTTCGGGGAGTCCCAGACCTCCAGCTTGTACTCCAGGTTCAGCGGGACGTCACCGAACGCGCGGCCTTCGAGGCGGACGTAGGCCCACTTGCGGTCGTCGAGCCACTGGACGTAGTCCGACGGGCCGATGTGGACGTTCTTCGAGCCCAGCTCGCGGTCGGGGATCTGCGAGGTGACGGCCTGCGTCTTGGAGATCTTCTTGGACTCCAGGCGCTCGCGCTCCAACATGTTCTTGAAGTCCATGTTGCCGCCGACGTTCAGCTGCATGGTGCGCTCCAGGAGGACACCGCGGTCCTCGAAGAGCTTCGCCATCACACGGTGCGTGATCGTAGCGCCGACCTGCGACTTGATGTCGTCGCCGACGATCGGGACACCGGCCTCGGTGAACTTGTCGGCCCACTCCTTGGTGCCGGCGATGAAGACCGGGAGGGCGTTGACGAAGGCGACCTTGGCGTCGATGGCGCACTGGGCGTAGAACTTCGCCGCGTCCTCGGAGCCCACGGGCAGGTAGCAGACGAGGACGTCGACCTTCTGGTCCTTGAGGACCTTGATGACGTCGACCGGGGCCTCGGGCGACTCCTCGATGGTCTCGCGGTAGTACTTGCCGAGACCGTCGAGGGTGTGGCCGCGCTGCACCTTCACGCCGCTGGACGGCACGTCGCAGATCTTGATGGTGTTGTTCTCGCTGGCCCCGATGGCGTCCACGAGGTCGAGGCCGACCTTCTTCGCGTCCACGTCGAAGGCGGCGACGAATTCCACGTCACGGACGTGGTACTCGCCGAACTGGACGTGCATGAGGCCCGGGACCTTGGCTCCCGGGTCGGCGTCCTTGTAGTACTCGACGCCCTGCACCAGCGAGGCGGCGCAGTTGCCCACGCCGACGATGGCTACGCGAACCGAACCCATTCCGGTTGCTCCCTGTGTGTACTCGGTGAAGCCCTGAGTGGGCTTCACGTGGCGGTGTCGTCGGACGGATCCGGCCGGGTGTTGTCCCGGTGCCGGGGCAGGCCGCCCGTCTTCCCTGATGTGTCCTGCTGACCTGTTGTGTCCCGCCGGCCCGGTGTGTCCGGCCGAGCCGTGTCCCCCGGAGAGGACGGGGTGGCGGGACGCTGGTCCCGTCCCGCCCGCTCGCTCTCGATCAGCTCGTTCAGCCAGCGCACTTCGCGTTCCACGGACTCCATTCCGTGGCGCTGAAGTTCGAGGGTGTAGTCGTCGAGGCGCTCCCGGGTGCGGGCCAGAGAGGCGCGCATCTTCTCCAGACGCTCCTCCAGCCGGCTGCGACGCCCTTCGAGGACGCGCATACGCACATCCCTCGACGTCTGCCCGAAGAACGCGAAGCGAGCCGCGAAGTGCTCGTCCTCATAGGCGTCCGGGCCGGTCTGCGAGAGCAGCTCCTCGAAATGTTCCTTACCTTCTGCCGTCAATCTGTAGACGATCTTGGCGCGGCGTCCCGCCAGTGGTGCGGCGAGAGCATCCTCCGGGGTGCTGCCTGGCTCCTCGATCAACCATCCGCTGACGACGAGAGTCTTGAGACAGGGGTAGAGCGACCCGTAGCTGAAGGCGCGGAACACCCCAAGGGAAGTATTGAGGCGTTTGCGCAGCTCATAGCCGTGCATGGGGGACTCGCGAAGCAGGCCGAGTACGGCGAACTCAAGGATGCCGGATCGCCGGCTCATCGTCGCCTCCTCTCTGCTCCTGGTCCGCTGTCACGGTCTTTATGCCGAGCTGATGTATCGACTCGATACATCACGACGATAGAACGACCTGAGGGATGGGACAAGAGGGGGCACGGTGAACGGCGTCACATCACTGATTCGTAGCAAGCAAGTTGCCTGATTTGGGGTGAACTTCGGCCCTAGGTGGGTTTTGACGGTGCGTAGTCTGTCCGCCATGCAGACCAACGGGACCCGAGTGACGCGAGGCAGCGTCGTGGTTCCGGCTGCGTTGCGGGTGAGCCCCGAGCGGGCCCCATCCGTATATCGGGGGGAACCGGAAACCAGCCGCCGTTTCCAGGCGCGAGAGTGCCTGCCCTAGGAGTAGTCGTTCGATGAGCGAGCACCGTCGTAAACCGCCACAGCCACAGGGTGGCGGACGTGCCGCGGCACGACGCGGCACGTCTGGATCGTCATCGGGTCGCCGCGCCGCCCCGCGCGACACCACCGTGTCTCCATCCGTTTCCTCCAGCCCTGATCCCGGCGCCGAGGAGCCTTCGTACGGCGGCAGGGCCGAGGCTCGCCGCGCCGCCCAGCGGGGCGGTGGTCGCCGCAGAGCCGCGGACGGCGGGGGCCGTGGTGGCGGCAGTGGGGGTGGTGGCCGCCGGGGCGGTGGTCCCGGCGGACCGGGGGGTCCGAACGGGCCCGGACGCGGTCGCGGCCGGGTGCCCACCAAGAAGCGGATGATCGACTATCCGCGCGCCGACAAGGACGGATGGAGCCGCTGGGTCCCCTCATGGCGCTTGGTCACCGGGCTCTTCGTCGGCTTCCTCGGCGGGATGATGGCGGCGGCGGGCATCGCCTACGCCATGGTGGGTGTCCCCGACCCGAACAAGGCGGCCGAGGCCGAGAGCAACGTCTTCTACTGGGCCGACGGTAAGCAGATGGCGTCCACGGGCGGTGAGACGAACCGGCAGAACGTGACGCTCGACGAGATCCCCAAGGAGATGCAGCTGGCCGTCGTGTCCGCCGAGAACGCCTCGTTCTACAAGGACAAGGGCGTCGACCCGGTGGGTATCGGGCGGGCGTTCGTGAACATGGCCAAGGGCGGGGACACCCAGGGCGGCTCCACGATCACGCAGCAGTACGTGAAGAACACCTACCTCGACCAGAGTCAGACGCTGACGCGCAAGGTCAAGGAACTGTTCATCTCCATCAAGGTCAACGCCAAGTACGACAAGGACGAGATTCTGGAGGGGTACCTGAACACCGCCTACTACGGCCGCAACGCCTATGGCATCCAGGCGGCGGCCCAGGCGTATTTCGGGAAGGACTCCAGGAAACTCAACACCGAAGAGTGCGTGTTCCTTGCCTCCGTACTGAAGGGGCCGAACTTCTACAACCCCGACGGAGGTGTGGGTTCCGCGGCCACGCCGGACGCCAACCTCGATCGGGCCAAGAAGCGGTGGACCTGGATCCTGAACCGCGAGGTCGAGGTCGGCAACATGACCCAGGCCGAGCGGGACAAGGTGACGAAGTTCCCCGAGCTCAAGAAGCAGACCTCGTCCCTCTCCGGGCAGACCGGCTACCTGGTCGACGTCGCCAAGGACTACGTGGTCAAGAAGATGGGCCTCAAGCCCGAGGATCTGGAGCAGGGCGGGTACCGCATCTACACGACCTTCGACAGGACGAAGGTCAACCAGATGGCGAAGGCGGTCAAGGCCACACAGGAGGACTTCCTCGACATCAAGAAGCGCCCCGAGAAGGACAAGTACGTCCAGTTCGGAGCCGCGTCGGTGGATGCCAACAGCGGCGCGATCGTCGCCCTCTACGGTGGCGAGGGATTCGACAAGGGGCACTACACGAACAACGCCAACACGAGCGGTGTGCCGGTCGGATCGACCTGGAAGCCGTTCGTCCTGGCGGCGGCGATGCAGTACGGCACCCCCGAGAGCAAGAACGAACCGCTCTCGCCGATGAGCAAGTACAACGGCAACGACCGTCTCATCATCAATGACCAGAACGGCGAGCCGATCCGGGACGCCAAGGGGCGGCCCTTCCGGCAGAAGAACGAGGGCACCACGGCCTGGGGCGATGTGACGCTCAGGAAGGCCATGGAGCAGTCCATCAACACCCCGTTCGTCCAGCTGGGCATCGATGTGGGACTGGAAAGAACGCGGACGGTGGCGAAGTCTGTCGGCATCCTTGAGGAGAGCTTCGACACGGGGAACCTGCGCAACGCCTCGTTCTCCCTCGGTACGTCGACACCGAGTGCGATCCGTATGGCGGACGCGTACGCGACGTTCGCGGCCTCGGGGAAGCACTACGAGCCCTACTCGGTCACCAAGGTGGTCAAGAAAAGCGATGAGCAGCCCGGGTTCGAGGCGCCCAAGGAGCAGAACGCGCTGGACGCCAATGTCGCCGACAACGTCACCGACGTCCTGGAGAACGTGATCCAGAACGGTACGGGCAAGAAGATCAAGGACATCGGGTTCCCGGTGGCCGGCAAGACCGGTACGACGGACAAGAACAAGTCCGCCTGGTTCGTCGGGTACACCCCGGAGCTGTCCACGGCGGTCACGCTGTTCCGCACCGACCCCAAGGCGGGAAAGCTGCTCTCCATGAACGAGACCGGAGGTGTTCCCTCCATCCACGGTGGTGACATCCCGGCGCAGGTGTGGAAGGACTACATGTCCGAGGCGCTGAAGGGCGAGGAGCACGGGTCCTTCCCCAAGCCCGACAAGATAGGGGAGGTCGTCAACGGCGAGCCGTCGCCGTCTCCCACCCCCTCGGAAATCCCGAGCGAGGAGCCGTCGGAGGAGCCGAGCGAGACGCAGAGCGTGCCCGAAGCGCCCTCCTTGACCCCGTCGCCGACCAACTCCTGCGGCAACTTCGACTGGAACTGCGGCGGCTCGAACGGCGGGACCGGCAACGGTGGAACGGACAGCGGCGGGACCGGCAACGGTGGAGGCACCGGAGGACCCTCGCCCTCGACCAGTTCCAGCGCACCAGGTGGAAACGGCGGAAATAACGGCAATGGTAATGGCGGGCTATTCGGCGGCACAGGATAGCGATTTCGGCCGCGGGGATGGCTTGATCGCATCATTGTTCCCTGTGGATCACCGGGCTAGGGTCAGTCTCTGAAGCGCCGTTCGACCTCAATCCAATGCTTTGTGGATTGAGGTCGAACGGTGTCCGGGAGTATCTGAATCGTAGATTCGATTGCGGGGGGAACATGAAGAAGGTCCTCACTCGTGCTGCCACGATTTCGGCGGCAGCGGTGACACTGACCCTGATTCCGCTGGCCGGCACGTCCTACGCGGCCAGCTGCTCGGGGGCAGGGTGCGACAACAAGGGGCCCGTGGCGACGGGATGTGACGTCACGGATGTGGCCACGCAGCGCACGGTGAACAACAACGAGCGAGTGGCCGAACTCAGATGGTCTTTCGACTGTCAGGCCGCCTGGGTTCGCGTCGTCCAGAAGTCCAGCAATCCCGTGTATCCCGCTTACGGGTACATCGAGAAATATAATTCTTCAGGAACTCTCCTGAAGTCTCTCTCGGTTGCTTTTCCCAGTAGTGGAAGCGACTGGTCGAATATGCTCGGTGGCACCGCCTACTACTACCGGGTGTGCGTCAAGTTCGTAGGGAACGAGTACCCGCTCAAGTGCTCCACCAAGTTCTGATCCGCACGACGTCGAGCGCCAGGCGCCACTCCAGGCCGCCTCGTCACTGAGCGTGGTCGATGTTTCACGTGAAACCAGGGCCGCCGCACCCACCGGTGCGGCGGCCCTGGCCCCGTTCTCGGCCGCGTACGGCAGGATGTGCGGCATGCCCAGTGCAGAGACGACGCGCACCGATGTGCCCAAGCCCGAGCCGGTACAGCCGACCAAGGAAGACAAGGTCGCCGCTGCCGGCAGTGAGCTGATCGGAGGGCCGCTCGGTCGGCGCGCCCTGCTCGGGACGTCCTGGTTGACCCCCGTACGGGTCATGGCGCTCGTGATGATCGGCATGTTCGCGCTCGGCATGGTGCAGAAGTTCCCCTGCTACGACGGTGCCTGGTTCTTCGGCGCCAGCTCGCAGTACACCCACGCCTGCTACTCGGACATTCCGCACCTCTACCAGGGGCGCGGATTCGCCGAGGGACTGGTCCCCTACTTCGACCGGCTCTCCGGCGACATGGACTACCTCGAATACCCGGTGCTGACCGGTGTGTTCATGGAGGTCGCCGCGTGGCTCACCCCCGGCGGCGGCAGCATCCAGGACCAGGAACAGGTCTACTGGATGGTCAACGCCGGCATGCTGATGGTGTGCGCGGCGGTCATCGCGGTCTGTGTCGCGCGCACCCATCGCCGGCGCCCCTGGGACGGCCTCCTGGTCGCCCTGGCACCCGCTTTCGCGCTCACCGCCACCATCAACTGGGATCTGCTCGCCGTCGCCCTGCTGGCCGCCGCCATGCTGATGTGGGCGCGGGGCCGTGCCGTCGCCTTCGGTGTCCTCCTGGGGCTCGCCACGGCCGCCAAGTTCTATCCGTTCCTGCTGCTCGGACCGGTCTTCCTGCTCTGTTGGCGGGCCGGGAAATGGCGGGACTTCTGGCGGGCGCTGGCCGGGGCGGTGGGGGCCTGGCTCGCCGTGAACCTTCCGGTGATGCTGCTCGCTCCGGAAGGCTGGGCGAAGTTCTACACGTTCAGCCGGGAACGCGGAGTCGACTTCGGCTCCATCTGGCTGCTGATCACGCAGCGCATCAGCATCCAGATCACCCCCAGCCAGGCCAACACCTACGCGATGCTGTTGATGTTCCTGGTCTGCGGTGGCATGGCCGTACTGGTGCTGACCGCTCCTAGGCGCCCCCGGTTCGCGCAGCTGGCGTTCCTGATCATCGCCGCGTTCATCCTCACCAACAAGGTCTACTCACCGCAGTACGTACTGTGGCTGATCCCGCTCGCCGCACTGGCCCGGCCCCGTTGGCGGGACTTCCTGATCTGGCAGGCGTGCGAGGTCGCGTACTTCCTGGGGATCTGGATGTATCTCGCGTACACGACCAGCGGAGACGCCCACAAGGGCCTCCCGACGGACGGCTACCACCTCGCCATCGTGCTGCACCTGGTGGGCACGCTCTATCTGTGCGCCGTCGTCGTACGCGACATCCTGATGCCGGAGCGGGACGTGGTGCGCCGGGCCGGGGACGACGATCCTTCGGGCGGCGTCCTGGACGGCGCACCGGATGTCGTCGTGTTCGGCAGGGCGGACTATCCACCGCGGCACGCCGGGTATTACGAGGGCCCGTACGTGCAGTGGGGCACGGGATACCCGGAGGGTTCGCACCCGGGCGGCTGGTACGGGGTCGGGGCGAACAACGCCGGCGGGAACATCGCCGGCGGCGACAAGGTCGAGGGTGACGAGGTCGGTGGCCACGGGCACGGCGGTCACGAGGGCGGTCCCCCGCAGGGGCGTTCGCTCTGAGCGAACAGGCTCTCCGGGGCAGACGATTGAGGGCGGTACACGGTCGGTCCGACCGTGTACCGCCCTCATGCGTGACCCGTGACCCGAGACCCGTCAGCGGTCGACGATCCGGTCGAACTGGGTCGTGGTGTGCCGCAGATGGGCCACCAGTTCCTCGCCGACCTTCGGCTCGGGCGCGTCCGAGGGGACGAACAGGATCGACACCTGCATGTGCGGCGGCTCCGCGAACCAGCGCTGCTTGCCGGCCCACACGAACGGCGCGAGGTTGCGGTTCACCGTCGCCAGGCCGGCGCGGGCGACGCCCTTGGCGCGGGGCATGACGCCGTGCAGCGCCTTGGGCGCCTCCAGGCCGACCCCGTGGGACGTACCGCCCGCGACGACCACCAGATAGCCGTCCGAGGCCGCCTTCTGCTGCCGGTAGCCGAAACGGTCGCCCTTGGAGACACGCGCGACGTCGAGGACGGCGCCGCGGTACTCGGTCGCCTCGTGGTCCCCCAGCCACAGCCGCGTACCGATACGGGCGCGGAAGCGGGTCTGCGGGAACTGCTGCTGGAGACGCGCGAGTTCCTCGGACTTCAGATGGCTGACGAACATGGTGTGCAGTGGCAGCCGGGCCGCGCGCAGCCGGTCCATCCAGCCTATGACCTCCTCGACGGCGTCGGAGCCGTCGGTGCGGTCCAGCGGCAGATGGATCGCGAACCCTTCGAGCCGTACGTCCTCGATGGCGGCGTGCAGCTGGGGCAGATCGTGCTCGCTCACCCCGTGCCGCTTCATCGAGGACATCACCTCGATGACGACGCGGGCGCCGACGAGGCCGTGCACCCCGTCGATCGAGGAGACGGAGCGGATGACGCGGTCGGGCAGGGGCACGGGCTCCTCACCCCGGCGGAACGGCGTCAGCACGAGCAGGTCACCACTGAACCAGTCCTTGATCCGGGCGGCCTCGTAGGTCGTGCCGATGGCGAGGATGTCGGAGCCGAAGCGCGTGGCCTCCTCGGCGAGCCGTTCATGACCGAAGCCGTAGCCGTTGCCCTTGCAGACCGGGACGATGCCCGGAAACTGCTCAAGCACGTGCTTGTGATGTGCCCGCCAGCGCGCGGTGTCGACATAGAGCGTGAGCGCCATGGCCGGTCCCGGAACCTTTCTCGTGGTTGCGGTGTATCAGAGATATGTACGGAAATTCTGCCGGGTCCGCCAGTCCATCGGCGCACCGGAATCGGCGCACGACGGGCTCAGCGGCGCGACATGTAGATGTCGAGCGCCTTGTGGAGCAGCTTGTTGAGCGGGAAGTCCCACTCGCCGAGGTACTCGGCCGCCTGCCCACCGGTGCCCACCTTGAACTGGATCAGTCCGAAGAGATGGTCCGACTCGTCGAGCGAGTCGGAGATGCCGCGCAGGTCGTAGACCGTGGCACCGAGCGCGTAGGAGTCGCGGAGCATCCGCCACTGCATCGCGTTCGACGGCCGGAACTCCCGCCCGATGTTGTCCGAAGCCCCGTAGGAGTACCAGACGTGCCCGCCGACCACGAGCATGGTCGCGGCGGACAGGTTCACGCCGTTGTGCCGCGCGAAGTAGAGCCGCATCCGGTTGGGGTCCTCGGTGTTGAGGGCCGTCCACATGCGCTGGAAGTACGACAGCGGGCGCGGCCGGAAGTGGTCGCGCGTGGCCGTGATCTCGTACAGCCGCTGCCACTCCGCCAGGTCCTCGTAGCCGCCCTGGACGACCTCGACGCCCGCCTTCTCAGCCTTCTTGATGTTGCGCCGCCACAACTGGTTGAAGCCCTTGTGGACGTCCTCCAGGGAGCGGTTGGCGAGCGGCACCTGGAAGACATAGCGCGGCTGGACGTCACCGAAGCCCGCGCCACCGTCCTCGCCCTGCTGCCAGCCCATCCGGCGCAGCTTGTCGGCGACCTCGAAGGCACGCGGCTCGATGAAGTCCGCCTCGATGTCGCGCAGTCGCTTCACATCCGGGTTCTGGATGCCCTGCTTGATGGAAGCGGCTTCCCACCGACGGATGATGACCGGCGGGCCCATCTTCACGGAGAAGGCGCCCTGCTGCTTCAGATGCGCCAGCATCGGCCGCATCCACTCGTCGAGATTCGGCGCGAACCAGTTGATGACCGGGCCCTCGGGCATATAGGCGAGATAGCGCTTGATCTTGGGGAGTTGGCGGTACAGCACCAGACCGGCTCCGACGATCTCACCCGTCTTGTCGTCGAACCACCCGAGGCTCTCGGCACGCCACTCCGCCTTCACATCGGCCCACGCCGGGACCTGCATGTGACTGGCGGCGGGCAGACTCTGGAGGTACGCCAGATGCTGCTCGCGGCTGATGGTCCTCAGGGTCAGACTCATTCGGGGCGCTCCTCGGGCTGGGGTGTCCCCATGGGTACAGGGGCTCCGGCTCTCGCGCCGAAGCCTACTGCGCCTCGCCCGCCCGTCGGCTGGCCGTGCGGCACCTTGGCGTCGGCCATGTGGCGGCCGACGCGTCCCTCCACTCCCGGGGACCGACGCGGGAACCCCGGCGCCGCGCGGGCACCGGGGATCGCGCCGGAGCGTCAGCCGATCAGACCGCCGAAGAGCCCGCCATGGGCCATTCCGATGAAGAAGCCGACGGCTGATGCCCCCAGGCCCAGGATCAGACCGAAGCGCTCGCGTGTCGTCACCGAGATGAACTGCCCGTACGCGCCGACGAGGATCCCCACCAGCCCGGTCCAGGAGCTGAGGAGGTGGAGTCCGACGAAGATCGAGGAGATCGCGGCGGTGAGCCCGAGTACCAGGGTCACCGCGACCAGCGCGTCCTGAAGAGGATGGGCCTTGCCGTCCGTGGCGAGTAGAGAGATCGCGGAGTTCGGTCGCATTGCCTGTGCCATGGGGCACCTCCTGCGGAAGGGCGGCGCATCGTAGCGCCATGCACACCCGATGTGTACAGATTGCGGGTCAGGACCACCGGATTTCAACCGGAAGCCGTGGTGCGGGTAGTCTGTACCGTCTGCACCAGTGTCTGCCCAGGCCACGACCCGGAATACCCTTCGCGGGACCCGATTGTCAGTGGCGACTGTTTTACTGGCACCACTGTTGCGAAACGCATCACAACCCTCCTGCCACGGAACGACCGTGGCCGCTGAGTCCAAAGGAGGTGGGTTCCACATGCGTCATTACGAGGTGATGGTCATCCTCGACCCCGATCTTGAGGAGCGCGCTGTCTCCCCGTTGATCGAGAACTTCCTCTCCGTCGTCCGTGAGGGCAACGGAAAGGTGGAGAAGGTCGACACCTGGGGCCGTCGTCGTCTCTCGTACGAGATCAAGAAGAAGCCCGAGGGCATCTACTCGGTCATCGACCTCCAGGCCGAGCCTGCGGTCGTCAAGGAGCTCGACCGACAGATGAACCTGAACGAGTCGGTCCTCCGGACCAAGGTCCTCCGTCCCGAGACCCACTGAGCATCCCGCTCAGCTGATCCCGGGATTCGAGTAGCAGCACCAGCAGCCAGCAGCAAACCCGCCGAGAGGTTCCCCGAATGGCAGGCGAGACCGTCATCACGGTTGTCGGCAATCTTGTCGACGACCCCGAGCTGCGCTTCACCCCTTCCGGTGCGGCGGTCGCGAAGTTCCGTGTCGCGTCCACACCCCGCACCTTCGACCGTCAGACCAATGAGTGGAAGGACGGCGAGAGCCTGTTCCTGACCTGCTCGGTCTGGCGTCAGGCGGCGGAGAACGTCGCAGAGTCGCTTCAGCGAGGCATGCGCGTGATCGTGCAGGGCCGGCTGAAGCAGCGGTCCTATGAGGACCGTGAGGGCGTCAAGCGCACGGTCTACGAACTCGACGTCGACGAGGTCGGCGCGAGTCTGCGCAGTGCCACGGCCAAGGTCACCAAGACCTCCGGTGGCGGCCGTAGCGGCCAGGGTGGTTACGGCGGCGGCGGTGGCGGCGGCCAGCAGGGCGGCGGCTGGGGCGGCGGCCCCGGTGGCGGCCAGCAGGGTGGCGGCGGGGCTCCCGCCGACGACCCGTGGGCGACCGGCACGCCGGCCAGCGGTGGCCAGCAGGGCGGCGGCGGCAACTGGGGCGGAGGCTCCAGCGGCGGCAACGGTGGCGGCAATGGCGGCGGCTACTCGGACGAGCCCCCCTTCTAGGGCGGGCCCGTACCCACACTTCTTGATCACACAGGAGAAACAGCATGGCGAAGCCGCCTGTGCGCAAGCCGAAGAAGAAGGTCTGCGCATTCTGCAAGGACAAGGTCACGTACGTGGACTACAAGGACACGAACATGCTGCGGAAGTTCATTTCCGACCGCGGCAAGATCCGTGCCCGCCGCGTGACCGGCAACTGCACGCAGCATCAGCGTGACGTCGCCACGGCCGTGAAGAACAGCCGTGAGATGGCGCTGCTGCCCTACACCTCCACCGCGCGATAAGGGAAGGGTGACCGACATATGAAGATCATCCTCACCCACGAGGTCTCCGGCCTCGGTGCCGCGGGCGACGTCGTGGACGTCAAGGACGGTTACGCTCGCAACTACCTGATCCCGCGGAACTTCGCGATCCGTTGGACCAAGGGTGGCGAGAAGGACGTCGCGCAGATCCGTCGCGCTCGCAAGATCCATGAGATCGCGACGATCGAGCAGGCCAACGAGATCAAGGCACGCCTTGAGGGCGTCAGGGTCCGTCTGGCCGTCCGCTCCGGCGACGCCGGTCGTCTCTTCGGTTCCGTCACGCCGGCCGACATCGCCTCGGCGATCAAGGCCGCCGGTGGTCCCGACGTCGACAAGCGCCGTATCGAGCTGGGCACGCCGATCAAGACGCTGGGCGCCCACGCGACGTCCGTGCGTCTGCACCCCGAGGTGGCCGCCAAGGTCAACATCGAGGTCGTCGCTGCCTGAGCGCTCCGCGCCAGGCCGAGCTGACAGCTCTGTGGGGCCGCATCCTTCGGGGTGCGGCCCCACACGCTTGCCGGGTGCCGGGTGCCGGGTGCCGGGTGCCGGGTGCCGGGTGCCGGGTGCCGGATGGTGCGTCGTGCGTCGTGGGGTGTTTCACGTGAAACATGCCCTATCGCGTGGCGCCCGTGACGATCCAGCGGCCCGAACGGGACCGTAGCCACAGGGTCAGCATGCGGACGGTCATCATCAGGGTCATCGCGGCCCACAGCGCGGTGAGGCCACCGCCGAGTGCGGGGACGAGCAGGGCCACCGGAGCGAAGGCGGCCAGGGTCACGATCATCGCCCAGGCCAGATACCGACCGTCTCCGGCGCCCATCAGTACACCGTCGAGGACGAAGACGATGCCGCAGACCGGCTGGGAGAGGGCCACCACGACCAGGGCGGGCAGTGCGGTGTCCTGGACGAGTTGGTCGCCCGTGAACAGCGGGATGAACAGCGGCCGGGTGAGGACGACCAGCACTCCGAGGACGAGTCCGGCGACGATCCCCCACTGCACCATCCGCCGGCAGGCGGCACGGGCGCCTTCGGGGTCGTTCGCGCCCAGATAGCGCCCGATGATCGCCTGTCCCGCTATGGCGATGGCGTCGAGGGCGAAGGCCAGCAGACTCCAGAGCGACAGGATGATCTGGTGGGCGGCGATGTCCGCGTCCCCCATGCGGGCGGCGACCGCGGTGGCGATCATGAGGATTGCCCGCAGCGAGAGCGTACGGACCAGGAGGGGGGCGCCCGCCTGGGCGGAGGCCCGTATCCCGGCGAGGTCGGGACGCAGAGAGGCGTTGTGCCGCCGGGCGCCGCGTACGACGACGACGAGATAGACCGCGGCCATTCCGCACTGGGCGATCACGGTGCCCCAGGCGGAGCCCGCGATACCGAGGCCGGCGCCGTAGACGAGGCCGACATTGAGCACGGCGTTGGTGACGAAGCCCCCGATGGCGACATACAGCGGGGTGCGGGTGTCCTGGAGGCCGCGCAGCACTCCGGTGGCGGCGAGTACCACGAGCATGGCGGGGATGCCGAGGGATGAGATCCGCAGATACGTGATGGCGTAGGGCGCGGCGGTGTCGGAGGCGCCGAAGAGGTCGACGAGTGCCGGTGCGGTGGGGAGTACGACGGCGATGACGGCGGCGCCGAGCAGCAGGGCGAGCCAGATGCCGTCCATGCCCTGGCGGATGGCGGCCTGGAGATCACCGGCGCCGACCCGGCGGGAGACGGCGGCCGTGGTGGCGTAGGCGAGGAAGACGAAGACGCTCACGGCCGTCATCAGAAGGGCCGACGCGATGCCGAGTCCGGCGAGTTGGGCGGTGCCGAGATGGCCGACGATCGCGCTGTCGGCCATCACGAAGAGAGGCTCGGCGACGAGTGCGCCGAAGGCGGGGACGGCCAGCGCGACGATCTCTCGGTCGTGCCGGCGCCGGGCGGCCTTGGTCACCGCGGGAGCCTGGGTCATGGGCGCCAATCTAATCTTCCACAGGTAAGAGATGCAATGCTCATTGGCCCCTTACTTTTGTGGGGGTTCGGCACGGGGTGCCGTGTGGCTCGGAGGGATCTTGCGCCGACTGGGAAAGTTTTTCTTCTGCACAGCCGGTGGATGGGAAAAGCGCAGGTCACAGAGGGTTGATCGGGGTGTTCGAGGGCTTGTTCACAGCGCTGTCCACCGTGTCGTGCACAGGTTTCGCGGGGTTCTCCACAGCGTAGGGGGAGTTGTCCACAGCGCCTGTGGATAACCAGATTGGCTGACGGTGGCCACGGGCCTAACGTGGGTCGGCGCCCGCCCTGTCCCACGGCCTCGGAAACGTCACAAAACCGACGCGTCGCAACCGGAGTTGGGCACCTGAATTGTCAGAGCCGTGCCGTAGGAATGAAGGCACGGCGAGGTCCGCTCGGCGGACGGGAGGAGGTGGCCCGGTGAGTATTTCCGAGCCCTTGGACGACCCCTGGGCCGACAGCGGTCCCAGTGATCGTCTGCCCGTCTCCCGTCAGCGCGGCGACGGTGGCCGGGGGCGTGACGAGCAGCACGAGCGGGGCCGCGAGGGCGGTTCCTGGGACGGCGGGCCGTCCTCGTTCGAGCGGGTGCCGCCGCAGGATCTCGACGCCGAGCAGTCGGTGCTCGGCGGCATGCTGCTCTCCAAGGACGCCATCGCCGATGTCGTCGAGGTCATCAAGGGCCATGACTTCTACCGGCCCGCGCACGAGACGATCTTTCAGGCGATCCTCGACCTCTATGCGAAGGGTGAGCCCGCCGACCCGATCACGGTCGCCGCGGAGCTGACCAAGCGGGGGGAGATCACCAAGGTCGGCGGCGCGTCCTATCTGCACACCGTGGTGCAGACGGTGCCGACAGCGGCGAACGCCGAGTACTACGCGGAGATCGTCCACGAGCGCGCGGTCCTGCGGCGCCTGGTCGAGGCCGGTACCCGTATCACCCAGATGGGATACGCGGCGGACGGCGACGTCGACGAGATCGTCAACAGCGCCCAGGCCGAGATCTACGCGGTCACCGAGCAGCGCACCAGCGAGGACTATCTGCCGCTCGGCGACATCATGGAGGGCGCGCTCGACGAGATCGAGGCCATCGGGTCGCGCAGCGGCGAGATGACCGGTGTGCCCACGGGGTTCACCGACTTCGACTCCCTGACGAACGGTCTGCACCCCGGCCAGATGATCGTCATCGCGGCCCGGCCCGCGATGGGTAAGTCCACCCTGGCCCTGGACTTCGCGCGGGCCGCCTCGATCAAGAACAACCTGCCCAGCGTGATCTTCTCGCTGGAAATGGGGCGCAACGAGATCGCGATGCGTCTGCTGTCCGCCGAGGCCCGGGTGGCGCTGCACCACATGCGGTCCGGAACGATGACGGACGAGGACTGGACGCGGCTCGCCCGCCGGATGCCGGACGTCTCGGCCGCCCCGCTCTACATCGACGACTCGCCCAACCTGTCGATGATGGAGATCCGCGCCAAGTGCCGGCGGCTGAAGCAGCGCAATGATCTGAAGCTCGTCGTCATCGACTACCTCCAGCTGATGCAGTCCGGCGGTTCGAAGCGGGCCGAGAGCCGCCAGCAGGAGGTCTCGGACATGTCCCGTAACCTCAAGCTCCTCGCCAAGGAGCTGGAACTCCCGGTCATCGCGCTCTCCCAGCTGAACCGTGGCCCCGAGCAGCGCACCGACAAGAAGCCGATGGTGTCGGACCTCCGTGAGTCGGGCTCGATCGAGCAGGACGCGGACATGGTGATCCTGCTGCACCGCGAGGACGCCTACGAGAAGGAGTCCCCCCGCGCGGGCGAGGCGGACCTGATCGTCGCCAAACACCGAAACGGCCCGACTGCGACGATCACGGTGGCGTTCCAGGGCCACTACTCCCGCTTCGTGGACATGGCCCAGACGTAGCGGCTCGTCTTTGCTGCTCGGGCGTGGGGTATGCCGCGTGATCACTCATCGACGGAGTCCCAGGAGCTACCCGACTCACCGAGTTCGTCCACGGTTTCGGAGCCGGGCTTCTTCTGTCCGGCAGGGTGAAAACGCCGTACCCCACGGATTCATCAGATGGTGTAGATCATCCGCTGTTTGGTCGTCTCGCCTTTCTTGTCCGCTGATGCTCAAGGAGCGTCCGTTGGCCAGGGAGCGTTGTCCGTGACCTCGGCATATCCGGCCGCACGCACCATCCGGCCAACAGAATTGAGTCATAGTGCATTTGACTCCGCATGAGCAGGAGCGCTTGCTGATCCACGTCGCGGCCGACGTAGCAGGGAAGCGCCGCGACCGGGGGCTGCTTCTCAACTATCCCGAGACCATGGCCCTGCTGACCGTTCACGTCTTCGAGGCAGCGCGCGACGGTAAGACGGTCAGCGACGTCATGGACTCGGGCCGACGGGTGCTCACCCGTGACGACGTGATGGACGGCGTCCCGGAGATGATCAAGAACGTCCAGGTGGAGGCGACCTTCCCGGACGGCACCAAGCTGGTCACGATCCATGACCCCATCCCGGAGGCCGCGGAGGAGCCCGAGGTCTACCCGGGCAAGGTCGAGCACCCCCAGCCGGCGCGCAGGCCGGAGTGCCCTGTCGACTGCGACGACACCGACTCGCCTGCCTGTTGCGATGAGTGCGAGGACGCCGCGTCCTGGCATGAGGCGATCGCGTTCAACGCGAACCTGCAGCCCGACAAGAAGACGATCAAGGTCAGGAACACGTCCGATCGTCCCGTCCAGGTCGGCTCCCACTACCACTTTGCCGAGGTCAACCCCGGCCTCAAGGTGGTCGAGAACCCCGTCGGCAGGTCCGTGCCCGACGAACCGCTCAAGGACTGCGCTGAGGCGAAGGGGCGACGGCTGAACATCGCCGCGGGCACGTCCGTGAGGTTCGAACCAGGAGACGTGTGCTGTGTTGAGCTGGTGAAGATCGAGGGCGATGCCAAGAACGACACCAGCAAGATTCAGGGACTGCGCGAGGGGGTCGTCCGATGAGTGGCCAGCCGGGGCAGAGGGGCCGGCAGAGGCAGAGCAACTTGCTGAAGCGGGTGGACTACGCCGCTCTGTACGGGCCCACCAGCAAGGACCGGGTCCGCCTCGCCGACACCGATCTCACCGTCGAGATCGAAGCCGACTGGAGCGGCGGACCGGAATACAGCGGCAATGAGATGATCTTCGGTGGCGGGAAGGTGATCCGGGAGTCGATGGGCATGTCCCACATCCCGAGGGACGGGGACGGCGAAGAGGGCCGCGTTCCCGTGGACACGGTCATCACGGGGGCGCTGATCCTCGACTGGTGGGGTGTGGTCAAGGCCGACGTCGGCATCAGGGACGGCAAGGTTCATGCCATCGGCAAGGCATACAACCCCGAGACGATGGACCCGATCTCGGCGTTCGAGAAGCCCGCTCGTGAACAGGCGGGCGAGCAGCTGCCGGTGACGGCGACGAACTTTGTGGTCGGCCCGAGCACCGAGGTCATCTCCGGCAACGGCCGGATCCTCACCGCGGGGGGTGTGGACACCCACGTTCACTTCATCTGCCCGGAGGAGATCCACGAGGCCCTGGCATCGGGCGTGACCACTCTCATCGGCGGCGGCACCGGTCCCGCTGAGGGCAGCACGGCCACCACCGTGACTCCGGGCAAGTGGCACATCACCCGAGTCTTCGAGGCCCTGGACGAGTACCCGGTCAACATCGGTCTGCTCGGCAAGGGCAGCACGATGAACGACAAGGCTTTGAACGAGCAGGTGGACGCCGGTGTCATCGGCTTCAAGGTGCACGAAGACTGGGGCGCCACTCCGGCGGTGATCGACAAGGCGCTGGCAGTCTGTGAGAAGCGCAAGGTCCAGCTCGCTCTGCACGCCGACTCGCTCAACGAGTCCGGTTTCCTGGAGAGCACCAAGGCCGCTTTCAAGGGCCGTTCCGTCCATGTCTTCCATGTCGAGGGCGCCGGAGGGGGCCACGCCCCGGACATGATCGAGCTGGTCAAGGAGGAGAACGTCCTGCCCGCCTCGACCAATCCCACCCGGCCCTTGACGGTGAACACCGTCAAGGAGCACGTCGACATGATGGTCGTGTGCCACCACCTCAACCCGGACATTCCGGCGGACATGGCTTTCGCGGATTCCCGCATCCGACCGTCCACCATGGCGGCGGAGGACCTCCTCCACGACATGGGCGCGATCTCGATGATGTCCTCGGATGCCCAGGCGATGGGGCGCATCGGCGAGATGATCATGCGCACCTGGCAGACCGCGCACGTCATGAAGGCCCGCTACGGCGCGCTGTCCGAAGACCTGCTGAGCGCGAGAGTCCGACCGATCGAGGCGGACGAGAACCACTCCTTCAATGAGGACAGGCTGAAGCCGAACGACAACTACCGGGCGCGCCGGTACGTCGCCAAGTACACGGTCAACCCGTCGATCACGCACGGCATCGCGGGTTACGTCGGTTCCGTGGAGCCGGGGAGGCTGGCGGACCTGGTGCTGTGGGAGCCGAAGTTCTTCGGCGTCAAGACGCACATGGTCCTCAAGGGCGGCCAGCTCGCCTACGCGCAGGTCGGCGACGCCAATGCGTCGATCACGACGCCGCAGCCCTACCTGCCGCGGGCGGTCTGGGGGTCCACCGGTCGTGCCCCGGGGAGCAACTCGGTGAACTTCGCCGCCCCGGGCGTGGCTGACAGGCTGAACACCCAGTTCGTCATCACCCAGGACAGCCGCAACAAGGTCACGGAGGCGAGGACGGAGGGGCTCGGGCTCAGTAAGAAGTTCGTCGAGATCTCGGACACCCGGGGCGTCAGGAAGAGCGACATGAAGCTGAACGACACGGTGCCGGACAGCCTCGAAGTCGACCACAACAGCTTCGAGGTCACCATCGGCGGTGCGACGACGAGCGACGCCCGCACCGAACTCAACGGTGCGACCGTACCGCGCTCCTACGTCAACGAAGTCCCCCTGGCACAGCGGTACTTCCTCTTCTGACCCGACACCAGGCCCGGCCGTCGGCGCCGCCGCAACGGCCGGGCCTGGTGTGCCCGTCCGGGCCACCGCATCACTGTCTACCCTGCGAAAGGCAGCCGCTCGCCCATGAGCCGCGCAGCCCTGCTCCTCCTGGCCGACGGCCGCTTCCCCGCCGGAGGGCACGCCCACTCCGGCGGCGTCGAGGCCGCGGTCGCCCACGGAGCCGTACACGACACCGACAGCCTGGAGGCGTTCTGCCGCGGGCGTCTGCACACCACCGGTCTGACGATGGCCGGGCTGGCCGCGGCAGCCGCCGGCGGACATGACCCGCTGCTGCTCGACGCCGCCGCCGACGCCCGCACCCCCGTCCCCGCACTACGTGCCGTCGCCCGCAGGCTCGGCCGGCAGATGATGCGCGCGGCGCGTGCCACCTTTCCGTCGGCCGAACTCGAACACCTGGCCTCCGCGCGACCCCAGGGCGCACACCAGCCCATCGTTGTGGGCCTCGCCGCCCGCGCCGCCGGGCTCGCCCCGGTGGACGCCGCCTACGCCGCCGCGTACGAGAACATCGGTGGCCCGGCCACCGCAGCGGTGCGCCTGCTGAGCCTCGACCCGCTCGACGCCTCGGGGCTGCTGGCCCGCCTCGGCCCCGAAACCGACCACGTCGCGGCAGCCGCGGCCGACGCCGCGACCCGCGCCATGACCGAGGGCGTCGACGCCCTGCCGTCGGCCTCCTCACCCCTGCTGGACATCACCGCGGAGCAGCACGCCGCCTGGACCGTCCGGCTCTTCGCCTCCTGACCACCACCCGAACACCCGGATTTCCCAACGGAGTCGCCATGCACCTCGACCACTCTCCGCCTCACCAGCACATCCCCAGCGCCTCCGCGACCCGGCCCGACGGCAGCCGCCGCGCCCTCCGCGTCGGCCTGGGCGGCCCCGTCGGCTCCGGCAAGACCGCGACCGTCGCCGCGCTCTGCCGCACCCTGCGCGACCGCTGGTGCATCGCCGCTGTCACCAACGACATCTACACCCGGGAGGACGCCGAATACCTGCTGCGCGAAGCCGTCCTGCCGCCCGAGCGCATCACCGCCGTCGAGACCGGCGCCTGCCCGCACACCGCGATCCGCGACGACATCTCCGCCAACCTGGAAGCCGTCGAGCACCTGGAACAGACCCTCCACCCCCTCGACCTGGTGCTCGTCGAGTCCGGTGGTGACAACCTGACCGCCACCTTCTCCAAGGGCCTCGTCGACGTACAGATCTTCGTCATCGACGTGGCCAGCGGCGACGACATCCCCCGCAAGGGCGGCCCCGGCATCACCACCGCCGACCTCCTCATCGTCAACAAGACCGACCTCGCCCCGCACGTCGGCGCCGATCTGAACACCATGGCCATCGACGCGAAACGACAGCGCGGCGACCTTCCCGTCATCTTCACCAGCCTCACCTGCGACGACGGCATCCGCGAAGTCGCCGACTGGGTAACCGGCCACCTCGCCCAGTGGCGCGCCGGGGCAACTGCATGAGCCCCTCCTCCCCACCCGCCTCCGCCCAAGCCACGTCCGACCTCGACGCTCCCCCAGCCGGCGCCCAGAAGGCCGCCGGCCACCCCGACGGCGTACGTGCCACGGCCCGGATCCGCGCCGCGCACAACGGACGCGTCACCACCCTCCCGCAGTTGCGCAGCGACGGTCCCTTCCACCTGCGGCGCATGCGCACCGCCGGCAACGCCGCCACGGTGGGGATCATCGGCGCGATGAGCGCCCCGCTCGGCGGCGACCGGCTCACCCTCGACATCACCGCCGAGGACCGGGCCGAGCTGGAGGTCACCACGGCCGCCGCCACGCTCGCCCTGCGCGGCCCCACCACCGAAGCGGCCACCTACGACGTGCGGCTCACCGCCGGAGAACACGCCCAACTGCGCTGGCTGCCGCAGCCCCTGATCAGCGCCGCCGGCAGCAATCTCAGACAGACGTACACGGTCGAACTCGCCGCCACCTCACGGTTCGTACTGCGAGAAGTGCAACTCCTGGGCCGGGCCGACGAGGAACCAGGCCACCTCGTCAGCCGGATCCTGGTCCACCGCGCCGGGCGCCCACTACTCGACCAGCACACGGCTTATGGGGCGCCAGAACCCGGCTGGGACGGCCCGGCCGTCCTGAACAGGCACCGCGCCGTCGGCCAGCTCCTTGTCGTGGACCCGCGCCTCAACGTCCGACGAGACCCCGTACTCCTCGGCGAAGGCACCAAGGACGGGTGTGCCGTCCTCGCACCGCTGGCAGGCGGCCCGGCACTGCTCGCCACCGCCATCGCACCAACCACCTCGGCGCTGCGGGAACTACTCGACGAGGCACACGCACACGCCCTCACCCGCTAGTGCGGACGGGCCGACGCCCTCGGCAGGCAGACGGCCGTCCGGTGTGGACGTTCAGCCGCCGAGGATCTCCGCCGCGGGTCGCCGCGGGTCGTAGGGAGTCCAGCCCGGGTTCCCGGTGCCGGCGAACGTGACCCAGGCGCCGTGTATCTGGGACCCGAGTCCTGCTGGGGCGGGGTCGGGGCCGAGTAGGCGGGTGTCCCCGTGCAGCCAGGGTTTGTCGGCGATGTCGAACACGAAGGGCAGTTCGACGGTGTGGGCGGCACCGAGTCGCCCGTTCAGGGCCGTCGAGCGGTACCCGAACGAGTAGAGGTACGTACGGCCGCCCGAGATCCGCGCGTGGGCCTGCGCCAAGCGTGTCGTACCGGCCTCGAACAGGGCCTGCCCGAGTACGGCGGAGCGCAGCTCGCCCGGTGTGTCGTCCGGCCGGGCCGCGCGGTGCGCGGCGAGCGCGGCCTCCGGGTCCGTATGCGTCCGGGTGGCGACGGCGAGCACATCGGCTTCCGTGGTGGACTCCAGGTCGCCCCGCGGTACGAGATAGAGGTGCCCCTCTTCGGTGTTGGTACCGATGAGCAGGTCGACGTCGCCGGCCGGGCCGTCGGCGAGAGCGTCGGCGGGCTGGACCGGCAGGACCAGGCTGAACGGGCTGAGCCCGGCGAGCGGGTCCGTGGCGGTGCTGGTGCGGAGGTCGAGGCCGGCCAGTGCGGGCAGGATCGCCAGGAAGCGCTCGTCCGTGATCCGGGCGAACGCCTCGGCGGTCGGTTCGACGCCCAGCGCGGCGGCTGCCGTGGCGGTGACCCGTCGCGCCTGCTCCGGGGTGAACGCGCCGGTGCCGCTGCCGCTCTGGACGATCGCTCGCCGGAACAGGCCCTTGGCCTCCGGTGTCGCGAGCAGCGCGCCGACGAGCGTGGCGCCCGCGGACTGGCCGAAGACCGTGACGTTCTCGGGGTCGCCGCCGAAGGTCGCGACCGTGTCGTGCACCCAGCCGAGTGCGGCGAGCACGTCGAGCAGTCCGCGGTTGGCCGGAGCACCCGCCAGATCGAGGAACCCGGGGATGCCGAGGCGGTAGTTCACCGTCACAAGGACGACGTCGTCGCGGGCGAACGCGCTGCCGTCGTAGAGCGCGGCGCGGTTCGAGCCGGTGACGAACCCGCCGCCGTGCACGAAGACCATGACGGGGCGCCTGCCGCCGTCGGCGGCGGGCGTGTGGACATCGACGGTCAGGTATTCCTCGCCGGGCACCCAGCCCGGCCCGAAGTAAGGGGTCATGTCGAGTCGGCCGAAGTCGCGGGCCGGCTGGGGTGCCGTGGGCGAGGGCCGGATGCCGTCGCGGACACCGGACCAGCCCGGGTGCGGCGCGGGCGGGGCGAAACGGCCGGCGCCGGTCGGTGCCGCCGCGTAGGGGAGGGCGCGGTAGCGCTCGCCGGATCGGTCACGGACGCCGCGCACGGCGCCCGCCGGGGTTTCGACCACCGGATCTGCCTGTGGGGACACGGGACACACGGGACACACTTCCTCTCCGGAGGGGGACATCAGGCATCAGGTCTGGAGGGGGACATCAGGAGATGCGGGAGAAGCCCGCCCACTCCTTGATCGCGAACTTCGATCCGCTGCGCGCGACCTGCGCGGCGCCTTGGCCGCCGAAGTGCGCAGGGAAGACGAGCGCGTTGTTCTCGCTGGCGCGGCCGAGCAGCTTGTGCCGGGTGGCGCGGGACTCCGCCGGGTCCTCGCAGAAGCAGGAGTTGGTCTCCGGCTCCGCGATTTGCAGCGCGGTGTGCACCAGGTCCCCGACGAACAGGGCCTGATCGCCGCCAGATTCCAGGGTGAGCACGGACGAGCCGGGGGTGTGCCCAGGAGCGAGATCGAGACGCAGGTTCCTGTCGATCCGGTACGTCCCCTCCCACAGGCGCGTCAGTCCCGCCCGGTGGACCGGCGTGACGCTGTCCTCGAAGACGTTCTGGTTCCCGCGGCCGAGCACGGTCCTGTTCTCGTTGGCCGGGTCCCAGAACTCGAAGTCCCGGCTGCTCATCAGGTACGTGGCGTTCGGGAAGGTCGGCACCCAGGTCCGGCCGTCGAGGCGGGTGTTCCAGCCGACGTGATCGATGTGCAGGTGGGTGTTGACCACGATGTCGACGTCCTCGGGCCGCACTCCGGCGGCGGCGAGGTTGTCGAGGTAGTGCGTGTCCAGGCGGCTCCACACCGGCGCGTAGGGCCGGTCCTTGTGGTTGCCCACACCGGTGTCGACGAGGATCGTGCGCCCCTCGCTGCGCAGCAGCCAGGACTGGATCGCCGAATGACACTCGTCCGTCCCCGGGTTCCAGAAGTCGGGTGCCAGCCAGGCGCGGTGCTCGTCCCACGAGCCGTCGGGGCTGTCCGGGAAGAACTGGCTCGGGGGCATCCGGACCGAGCCGTAGAACTCTTTGATGCGGGTGACGGTGACGTCGCCGAGGGTGATCTGCCCCGGGTTCTGATCCATGCGGTCCGTCCTCGGGTCTGGGGTACGTGGCCGAATGAGACCGATCCTGGACACGCGGACGGGCACGGACCACTCCCGGTCTGTCCTCCCCCTCGCAGGGTGTGGCTGGGATCGGGCCGCGCACCGAATACTGGGGTGATGAACGGACCCGGCCCACTCGGCGCCTTCCTCCAAGCCCGACGGACCCGGCTGCGACCCGAGGACGTCGGCCTGCGCGACCTCGGGCCCCGCAGACGGGTGGCCGGGCTCCGGCGCGAGGAACTGGCCCAGCTGGCGGGCGTCAGCGTCTCGTACTACGCACGGCTGGAACAGGGCATGTCCCGCGGGGCCTCGGCCGAGGTGCTCGACGCGATCGCCCGCGCTCTCCTGCTCGACGACCACGAGCGCGAGCACCTCGACCGGCTCGCCGGCGCCGCCCGCCACGCGCCCCGGGTGCGCCGCCCGCGGCCCGAGAAGCTCGCCGACGAAACGCGCGACCTCCTCCGCGCCGTCGACGGCGTCCCGGCGGTCGTGCTCGGCCGCCGTACGGACGTGCTGGCCTGGAACACCCTCGGGCACGCGCTGCTCGCCGGTCACCTGGACTTCCTCGGCCCGGACGACCCGGCGCGACGCCCGAACATGAGCCGGATGCTGTTCCTGGACCCGCACTGTCAGGAGCTGTACGCGGACTGGAAGCGCAAGGTGCGTGCGGTGGTCGGCAACCTGCGCGGCGCCGTCGGCAGGCACCCGGAGGACCCGCTGCTCGCGGAGCTGATCGGCGAGCTGACGATGAAGAGCCCGGAGTTCGTCACCCTGTGGGGGGACCACCGGGTGGCGCCGTGCGATGCCGCGTCGTACGAACTGCGCCATCCCGTCGTCGGCACGGTGACGGTGACACAGCAGACGCTGTCGATCGCCCGTTCACCGGAACAGGTGCTCATCGTGTGCACAACCCCCGCCGGTTCCTCTTCCGAGGAGGCACTCGCGCTCCTCCGGCAGGCGAGCGGCAGCCGGGCGCCGCACGCGGATGACGTCCGGAGGATCCCCGGGTGAGGAAATCCCGGGTGAGGAAATGACACGGCGGTGAGAGCGGGTCGCGGCGAGAGCGCATCGTGCTGAGAGCGCATCGCTGTGAGAGCGGGTCGTGGTGAGAGCGGGTCGCGAGAACCTACATGTGGCTCTCGGCGAAGGGCAGGAGAAGTGCGGCGGTCCGCGCCGGTTCCTCCAGAATGGGTGTGTGTCCCGCGCCGGGCAGCAACTCGACCCTCGCGCCCGGAACGACGCGGTAGTCGGCCGCGGACGAAGGTCGCCATCTGCGGTCCTGGTCACCGAAGATCACTTGCAGCGGCTTACCGAGGGTCCTCAGCCGATCCGGGAGCGCTTGCCGGTTCAGATACGCGACGGACGCCTGCATCGCCGTGGTGACCGCGTGGTACGTCATACCCCGCAGTTCGTCGACGAGTTCTTGCGGGACCTCGTACCCCGCGCGGAACGCGGTGCTCGCGAACTGGCGGATCTGATCGTCGGTCGGTGGCCACCGCGCGGGATCGATCACGGCGGGCCCCGGTGCGGTGAAGGCATCCATGCCGGGGCCGGTGTTGATGAGTACGAGCGCGGTCACCAGGTCGGGCCGTTGCTCGGCGAGAGCGGTGGCGGCATACCCACCGCTTGAGTGGCCGACGACGACGGCGTGCCCGACACCGAGCCGGTCCAGTGCCGTGCCGACCCTGCGGCCCTGCTCGCGGATCGCGTAGTCGCCGTCGACCGGTTCGGCCGAGCGGCCGTGCCCCGGCAGGTCGATCCGGATGACGCGATGGAGCGTGGTCAGCAGCGGAACCAGCGCGTTCCACGAACGGCTTGTCGCGGCGGATCCATGGATGAGCAGGAGCACGGGGCCGTCGCGCGGGCCGTCCTGGCACAGGTAGATGTCGCCGTGCTCCAGGGAGAGGACCGAATCCTCGGTGGCGCCGGCGCCACCGTTCTGATGAGGGTGCCCGTCGGGAGGAGTCATGAGCCCACTGTCGCCCCCGGTGCGCACGGGCGGCTTGGACAAATGTTCCCTCTGGTGGCCCGCGTAAAATTTGGTGATGGAGTCCACCACGAGGCGATGTGACGATCCCGCTGTGTGGGAGGTCGCCCGTCCGCAGCGGCCCAGCCGGGTGGCCGGTGTGGACATGGCCGGATTCCGGGTCCCCGGCCCGCCCCTCAATGGCCTGCGGGTGGTACCGCACCCCGCGGTGATGCTGATCCTGGAGTTCGGGCCGAGCCAACCCACCCTGGAGGATGGCGCCGGGCGGCGACATCGGGGCAGCCTCGTCGCCGGGCCCGGATTCGGCTCCGGAGGCGGGGTCCGTGCGTGGGGCGAACAGGTCGAGTGCGTGCAGGTGCGTCTGTCCCCCGTGGTCGCGGGCGCGGTTCTGGGTGACAGTCCGGCCGATCTGGCCGGCTCCCTGGTGTCCCTCGATGACCTGTGGGGCAGGGAGGCATCACGGATCCGTGAGCGCCTGAGCGACATCCCCTCGTGGGAGAAGCGCTTCGCGTTCATGGACGCGTTGCTCGCCCGCCGACTTGAGGCGCGGTCACCGGTGGACCCGGCGGTGGCCTGGGCCTGGAACCGGATCGTCGTCAGCAGGGGCGTCGTCCGGGTCGACCACCTGGCGGCCGAACTCGGATGGAGCCGCAAGCGCCTGTGGTCGCGGTTCCACTCGCACCTCGGCATTCCGCCCAAATACGCGGCGAAGCTGGTCCGCTTCGACCATGCCGTGCACCGTCTGGTCGCGGGTGAGGGGGTGGCCCGAGTCGCGGCGGACGGGGGCTACTGCGACCAGTCCCATCTGCATCGGGACGTCGTGGAGTTCACCGGCACCACCCCGGCGACCGTGCTAAGCGAGCCCTTTCTGACGGTGGACGACCGCGCGTGGCCGACCGTGGGACACCCACCCGAGCCCAACTTTTCCTGACGTCGGTTCACCGGCCCGGCAGTTGGCCGCTCTCGGGCGGTAGCGTGCGCGCATGACGTGGCGGGGACCGACGTATCGGACGGTGGGCGGGGAGAGGATCGAGGGGGTCTGGTGCCACGTCTGGCAGTTGAATCAGTCGTCCGGCCGGTACTTTCTCGACGATCTGATCGTGTTCGCGGACGGGGCGATCAGATGCGAAGAGTGGACCGATCTGCGCGGTCTGGAGACGATGCTGGCAGCGGGTCGGATCGCGGCCACGGATCCCGCGGCCGTACAGCGTCCTGACGAGCCGTCGAAGTGGGCCTCCCGGCTCGGCGAACCACTGACCCCTGAGGGGTTTCTCCTCGAAGTCGCCGACAAGGTCGAGGAACTCAACGGACGACCTATGGCCGGGCAGCGTTGCTGGGATGCGATCCGACGATTTCAGCAGGACCGGAGTGAGTCCCGTCGCATCTCGCTACGAGACGCCTACCTGGCGGTTCCCCCTCACCTCCGTATCTACGTCCTCGGCGACATGGACCGTCAGGACCGGCCCCTGCGGATTCTGCTGACCGACGTGGGCACCGCCGTCGACGGGGACGGTCCGGTGGTGACAGCGGACATGCACAGGGAGGCCCTGGACTACTTCGACCGGGGTGACCAGGGAGTCGCACGCGAGCAGGAGCGTCGCGCCGTCCAGTACGCGGACGATCCGGTCGAGGCCGGTCAGGCCGCCTTCATGTTGCATGAGACCGTCCATCCACGGGGCTGGCCGGAAGTACTCGGACGGTTCGTGCTGCGCAACGAGTTCCCGGCGCCGGTGGACTTCGCCGGGGAAACCTACCCCTCCGTACTCCATGGTTACTGGGCCCTGTCAGTCGCCGACGCCTCCGAGCACGATCGGATCCGCGACGCCCCGAGCGGAAAGGAAGCGCACGACAGAGGAGGTCGCGCAAAGCGCAGAGCCGATTGGCCCGGCATGCGGCTCGCGGTCATGGAGGGCCTGCTGGAGGCGAAATTCACCCAGCACCCCGACCTCGCCGAGATCCTCCTCGCCACCGGGGACAGCGTGATCAGCTACACCGGCCTCTCGGACTCCCCCTTCTGGCGGGACGCTCACGACCACCGAGGGCGCAACTGGATGGGCCGCCTGCTTGAGCTGACCCGCTCCAAACTCGTCACCCGACAAAGGCTCGTCGGCCGGCAAACGCTCGCCGCCGAACAAGCACCGCCTAGCTGATACCGCCCACACCGCGCAGGTGCACGGCACGTCCACCGCGCGTCGAGCGGCGCGTCGAGCGGCGGGTCGTGGGAAATGCGCTCGACGTTTCGCGGCGCAGTGGATGGACTGGGGGGATGACGTCATCTTCTGAAGGTTTGTTGGCCCCCACGCGGCGGGCTCTGCTGCGGCGGATCGCCGTGGCGCAGGCGGAGGGCCGGGCGCCCTCGCTGGTCGCCTGTGTCGTACGGGACGGGGAGGTCGTCTGGAGCGGCGCCCGGTCCTGCGTGGCCGGACACGCTCCCGACGACAATGTGCAGTACCGCATCGGCTCCATCACCAAGACCTTCACCGCCGTGCTGGTGATGCGGCTGCGCGACGAGGGCCTGCTCGACCTCGGGGATCCACTGGAGAAGCACCTGAAGGCAACCGGAGTCGGCGAGGTGACCATCGCCGAACTCCTCACCCACAGCGCCGGACTGGCCGCCGAGTCACCCGCGCCCTGGTGGGAGCGGACCCCGGGCTCACTGCGGCCCGACCTCGCGGATGTCCTCGGTGACCAGCCGTTCAAGCATCCGACCGGCCGAAGGCACCACTACTCCAACCCGGGCTTCACGCTTCTCGGCGCCCTTGTGGAGGAGCTGCGTGGAGCCCCCTGGGAGGACGTGCTGCGCCAGGAGGTCCTGGAGCCGCTCGGGCTGCACCGGACCAGCGGACAGCCGCAGGCGCCCCACGCGGGCGGCTGGGCGGTGCATCCCTGGGCCGATGCCCTGCTGCCGGAACCCGTCGAGGACCTGGGACGGATGGCGCCGGCCGGGCAACTGTGGTCGACCACCGCCGACTTGGCCCGTTTCGCGGTCTTCCTGGCCCGTGGCGACGACCGGGTGCTCAGCGCCGCGTCGGTCCTGGAGATGCGGACCCCCGCGTCCCCGTCCGAACTCGCGGACGTCGCCACCGGAGGGGCGTACGGGCTCGGGATGCAGCTCCAACTCATGGGCGGGCGGATGATCGTGGGGCACTCGGGGTCGCTGCCCGGGTTCCTCGCGGGGCTCGCCATCAGCGTGGAGGACGGCCTCGCCGCCGTCACGCTCGCCAACTGCACCTCCGGCCTGCCGATCTGGGGCCTCGCCGCTGATCTCGTACGGATCGTGGCGGAGGCCGAGCCGACGATTCCGGAGCCGTGGCGCCCTTTGCCCGAGGTCGACCAGGCCGTACTGGAGCTGACCGGACCCTGGTACTGGGGGACGGGGGCGGTCGCGCTGCGGTTGACCGCGGACGGCGGTGCCACGCTGGGGCCACTGTCGGGACAGGGACGCGCTTCCCGTTTCCGGGTGCGGGACGACGGCTCCTGGCTCGGCCTTGAGGGCTATTACGCGGGGGAGACCCTGCGGGCCGTGCGGCGACCGGACGGTTCGGTGAGCCATCTCGACCTGGGGTCGTTCGTGTTCACCCGGCAGCCGTACGACCCGGAGGCGGAGGTGCCGGGCGGAGTCGACCCGGAGGGCTGGCGGGGACTGCCGCAGTAGCCCACCAGGCACCAGCCGGCAACCACCGAGCACCGACCGAGTACCCACCGACGGCAACCTCCCGCACGCGGCGAAGCGTCTTGTTTCACGTGAAACAGGACGCTTTGTTTCACGTGAAACATGGCGCTTTCGCGTTCCCGCCCCTCGGAACGGTTCATGCCCGCCCCTCGGAACGGCTCGTCCGGTGGCCTCAGAGCGGCAGCTTGAACCCCACATGCGACGCCTCGAAGCCGAGCCGCTCGTAGAACCGGTGCGCGTCGATCCGTCTGGCGTCGGATGTGAGTTGTACCAACTGGCAGCCCTCACGCCGGGATACGTCGATCGCCCACTCGATGAGCTGGGTGCCGAGTCCACTGCCACGCTCGTCGGCGTGGATACGGACCGCCTCGATGATCGAGCGGGAGGCGCCCTTGCGGGACAACCCCGGAATGACGGTGAGTTGCAGGGTGCCGATGACGCGCTCGTCCCGCACGGCAACGACCAGATGCTGGTGAGGATCGGCGGCCAGCCGCTCGTACGCGGCGCTGTACGGCGTGAGGTCGTCGGGTGATTCCCGCTGGGCGCCCAGCGGGTCGTCGGCCAGCATGGCCACGATCGCCGGGATGTCCTCGGCGACGGCCGGCCGGATGGCGAGATCTGTCATGAGGGCAGCCTACGAGGGCGCGTGACGACGACACGCTACGACCGCACGCTACAGCGGCACTCGTACCGCCTCGACGGCCCTGACCAGGGGTGCCAGCTCCGGATCGCGGGCGCTCTCGTCCAGCGCCTCGCGCAGGGCGCGGTCATGGGTGGGGCGCGCCTCTTCGAGGAGCTTCAGACCGGCGTCGCCGACATTGGTATAGATCCCCCGGCGGTCCGTCGGGCACAGATAGCGCGTGAGCAGGCTCCGGTCCTCCAGCCGTGTCACCAGTCGGGTGGTGGCGCTCTGGCTGAGTACGACGGCGTCGGCGACCTGCTTCATCTGGAGATGACCGCCGGGGCCGTCGTGCTGCCGGCTGAGGGTGTTGAGCAGCGAATACTCCCGCACGCTCAGACCGTGCCCGGACTGAAGGGCCCGCTCGATATGCGTCTCGATCCTGCCGTGGAGCGAGGAGAGGGCGCACCAGCCCTGGGCGAGGGCGGTGAGTGCGGGGTCCGTGGCTGTCATGGCGGTGGGTCCTCCGTCCCGGAGCGGCTTCCCCCAGGGTAGGGCACAAACGCAATAGCCCGCGCTTGCAAGTATCGCGCGTCTGCAATTATTGTGTTCGCAAGTTAACCGCTCTTGCAATCGTCTGGGAAGGTCTCCTCCTCATGCCTCTCGCCCTCCTGGCCCTCGCGATCGGGGCCTTCGGCATCGGCACCACGGAGTTCGTGATCATGGGTTTGCTGCCCGAGGTCGCCGGTGACTTCGGTGTGTCGATCCCGACCGCGGGCTTTCTCGTGACCGGCTATGCCCTGGGTGTCATGATCGGGGCGCCGATCATGACCGTCCTCGGCACCAAGGTGTCCCGTAAGCGGATGTTGATGCTGCTGATGGGGCTGTTCATCGTCGGCAATCTGCTGTCCGCCGTCGCACCCGTCTTCGGCGTGATGCTCATCGGCCGGATCGTCGCCTCACTGGCACACGGCGCCTTCTTCGGCATCGGCTCGGTCGTCGCGGCCGAACTGGTCGCCCCGCACAAGAAGGCCGGGGCCATCGCGATGATGTTCACCGGTCTGACCGTCGCCAATGTCGTCGGCGTACCGCTCGGCACGCTCCTCGGGCAGACCGCCGGCTGGCGGATCACCTTCGTCGCCGTGGCCGTGCTCGGGGTGATCGGGCTCGCCGGTGTCGCCAAGCTGGTGCCGGAGATGCCCAGGGCCGAGGGGGTGCGGCTGCGTCATGAACTGGCCGCGTTCCGCAATACGCAGGTGCTGCTCGCCATGGCGATGACGGTCCTCGGCTTCGGCGGTGTCTTCGCCGCCATCACCTACATCGCGCCGATGATGACGCAGGTCACCGGCTTCGCCGACGGCTCCGTCACCTGGCTGCTCGTGCTGTTCGGCCTCGGCATGGTCGGCGGGAACCTGGTCGGTGGGAGGTTCGCCGACCGCGCCCTGATGCCGATGCTGTACGTGGCCCTCGGAGCCCTCGCGGTCGTGCTCGCCCTGTTCACCGTGACCGCCCACAACAAGATCGCGGCTGCCGTGACCATCACACTGATCGGTGCCCTGGGCTTCGCGACCGTACCGCCGTTGCAGAAGCGGGTGCTCGACCATGCCCAGGGTGCGCCGACGCTCGCCTCGGCCGTGAACATCGGTGCCTTCAACCTCGGCAACGCCCTGTCGGCCTGGCTCGGCGGAGTCGTGATCGCCGCCGGGTTCGGCTACACCGCGCCGAACTGGGTGGGAGCGGCGCTCGCCGCGACGGCGCTGATGCTGGCCGTGGTGTCGGCGACCCTGGAACGCCGTGCCGTACGCGTCGGGCGGGTCGTCACCGGTTCCCAGGCTGTCACAAGTGCCCAGACCGTCAGGGGTGCCCAACACATCGGGAGTGCCCAGGACGTCGGTAGTGCCCAGGACGCTGGAGGGGCGACGGGTGGAGGGACGGCCGCCACCGACCAGGCCGAGCGGGCGACGGCCGACCGACACTGATCCCGCCCGTCCAACCGGTACGCGGCCCTCTCTGGATGCGCGGCGGTCCTCAGCCCGCCGCGACCGTCAGTGGAGCGAATCGCCGGACCCAGTCTCCGGGCAGGTCCGGGGCGCTGTGCACCATCACCGTGTTGAAGGCGACCGGCTCAAGACCGCGCTCCTTCAGCCAGGTCAGCAGCTCCTCATGGCGTACGTCGATGTCGGTACGCAGCGGTCGCACCGCCCGCGCGGCGAGTGAGGTGATGAGTGCCTTGGCCGTCTCCGTGTCCCGGGCGATCAACGGCCCGACGACTTCGTGGTGCGTGTTGGGCCAGGCGGCGGCGTAGCCGACGATCTCACCGTTCGCCTCGGCGACCTGGAGCTGATCCGCGAAGGCCGGCAGACGCGTGATCATATGGGTGCGGTCGAGGCCGAACACCTCGTCGTCCAGGCGGAGGATCGCGGGCAGATCCTCGGCGGTGGCGGAGCGCGTGGCCACCGACGCCCCGGTCCCCTTGGCTCCCCTGGCTTGCTTGGTTCCCGCCGTGTCCGCGGCGGCGTCGACACCCTCGGCAGTGAAGGCGCCGACCATCATCTCGGCGCTGCCCACGGCCTTGAAGCCCAACTCCTCGTACAGCGGGCGGCCGTTCGGTGTCGCGTGCAGGGTGAGCGGCGTCGTGCCCGCCTCCGCGAGCAGGTGGCGCATCATCCGGCGCCCGACGCCCTGGCGCTCGTACCGCTGGGCGACCAGCACCATGCCGATCGCCAGCAGGTCAGGGCTGTCCTGTCGGCCGTAGGCGGTCACGACGGCTGCGCCCATCAGTCCTTGGCCGTCGGGGGCATCGATGCCGTATCCCGTACCGGCGGCGAGGAGCAGGCCCCATTTGTGGTCCTCGGGGGACCAGCCGCGATCCTGGGAGAGATCGGCACAGGCGGTCACATCCCGAGGGGTCAGTCGGCGGATGGGCAGTGCGGAGAGAGAAGGTGTCGACACCCTGGTCAGGCTGTCTGACGCAGACCCTCGGCGTCCAGCGGTTTGCGCCCACTCGACCGTACCTTTCGGCCACGCCGAGTGAGACCCCACGGTTTGAGGACGGAGAGGGCCGTCATGAAGGCGTAGGCGCTGAGCGAGACCAAAGGCGGTACGACGAGACCGGCCGCACCCTCGACCGGTACGCCGGCGACGGCTTGCGCGGCTGCGTTGTCGACGCTCGGCCGCAGCGCGAAGACCGACGCGGCGGTGGTGACGAGGGTGAGCCAGAACTTGGTGTAGACCCAGCGGTGCTGGGCCAGGCCCCAGGGGGTACCGAGTGAGAGCAGCAGTCCGGTGCCCAGCGTGATCAGTGCCACCGGAAGGATCAGCCAGTCGGTGAACACCTTCATGGAGCGGTACGAGGCTTCCATGGCCTCCGTCGATCCGCTGGTCGCCGCAGTGACGGCGAGTGCGAGCAGCCCCAGGCTGAGGCCGAGCCAGCTGACCGAGAAGGCGATATGCAGGACGAGGGTGGCCCTACGGGCCGGGCGGCGTAGTTTCACGTGAAACAGCGTGCCGTGCGCGGCCCGGCAGGGCGTCTGACAGCGGGAGTAACCCCGCGTACTAGCGTCGGCGTACGGGGGCAGTGCTTCGACGGCTCGGTGGGTCAGCCCAGATCGGGCGCGTGCATCGCCCGTACACCCTCGATGTTGCCGTCGAGATAGTGGCGCAGGGACAGCGGCACCAGATGCACTGAGGCGATACCGACCCGGGTGAACGGCACCCGTACGATCTCGTACTCGCCACAGGGCTCGTCCACCTCGGGACCGTGCCGTTGGGTCTCGTCCAGGGACTCCAGTCGGCAGACGAAGAAGTGCTGGACCTTCACTCCGGTCGACGCACTGTCCTCACCGATGTGCTCGACGGTGTCGACAAAGCAGGGCACCACATCGGTGATCTTGGCGCCGAGTTCCTCGTGTACCTCGCGGTGCAGGGCGTCGACGACCGTGGAATCCTCCGGTTCCACTCCGCCGCCGGGGGTGAGCCAGTAGGGATCGACGCCGGGCTTGGTCCGCTTGATCAGGACCAGGTCGTCTCCGTCGAGCAGGATGGCGCGTGCGGTGCGTTTGACCACGGGTCGAACGGTCATGGGAGAAATGTGGCCCGGCTGGTTCCACGTGAAACATTCCGCACGTCCGGCGGCCCTTGGCGGCCCTCGGTGGCCTTCGGCGGCCTTCCTCAGTCCCAGGCGCCCCCGGCCCGCAGCAGCCACTCGTGTGCCCGCGCGACGTGCGGCATCGCCAGGGTCCCCGTACGGACCACGAGGAAGTACGTCCGCAGAGGCGGGACCGCCGGGTCGAGCAGGGAGACGATGTCGCCGCGCTCCAGGGCGGACGTACACAGATAGCGCGGCAGTACGGCGAGCCCGGCGCCCGCTGCGGTGCAGGAGAGGACCGCGCGGAGATCGGGGACGACGACTGTGCCAGAGGCGGCGGGGACGGAGTCGAAGACGGCTGCCCAGTAGCGCGTCACGAACGGCAGTGACTCATGCACCTCGACCACCGGCAGGTTCTCCAGCACGGGTGCGCCTTTGCGGCGCAGCTTGCCCGGACCGATGTGGGTCGCCCAGCGGGGTGCGGCGACCAGGACGTGCTCCTCGTCGCAGAGCGGAGTGGCGGTGAGCAGGGCGCCGCGTGGACGGGCCGTGGAAAGGGCCAGATCGTGATGTCCGGCGGCCAGCCCCTCCAAGGTCTCCTCGGCGGTGCCGAACGAGGCGCGCAGCGCGAAGCCCTGGCCGTCGTGGCCGGTCAGCGCGGTGAGGGCGGGTAGGGCGCGCTCGGCGGTGAACTCGGGGGGACCGGCGAGGTGCAGCGTGCGCAGCGAGGAGTCCTCGTCCAGGCCGGTCTCGGCGATCTCCACAAGGGCGTCGAGATGGGGCGCGGCCTTGTGGGCGAGTTCGTCACCGATGGTTGTGGGGGTGACCCCACGGGCCTGACGCAGGAAGAGGGGGCGGCCCAACTGGCGTTCCAGGGTGCGGATCTGGGACGTCACCGCAGGCTGCGAGAGGCCGAGCAGTGCGGCGGCCCGCGTGAAGGAGCCGGCTCGGTGCACGGTGACGAAGGTGCGCAGCAGGGCCAGATCCATTGCGCTCCCCTCCTCCTGTCCTTGCCCCCGTCCCCCACCCTCCCCCTGCCGTGCCAAGTATAAATATGTCGATAGGTCTCTGTCGCTGGAGTGATTGGACACTGACAGAGAGTCAACTAGCCTTGTTCGCGCGGTTCTTCACAAAAGGAACCGGGACGGCCCGAGCCACGAGGGGGGAGGTTCGGGCCGTCCGTCTGTCGTCCGCGCGTTGTCGTTCAGTGTGCTGTCGTGGTCAAGGCGTGCAGGACGTCCGGGATCAGGTCCTGGGGGTCCTCGGCGCCCGCTGAGAAGCGGATGAAGCCTTCCGGGACGTTGTCTCCGCCCCAGCGGCGGCGGCGTTCGGCCGTGGACCGTACGCCGCCGAAGCTCGTCGCGTCGTCCACGAGGGTCAGCGCTTCCAGGAAGCGTTCCGCGCGGGCGCGGGTGGGTAGCGTGAACGACACCACGCATCCGAACCGCCGCATCTGGCGCGACGCGATCGGGTACGAGGGGTCGTCGGGCAGCCCGGGGTAGCGCAGGTCCGTCACCTCGGGTCGGTCGCGCAGCGCCTCGGCGAGTGCGAGGGCGTTGGCGTTCTGCCGGTCGGCGCGCAGGTGCAGGGTGGCCAGGGAGCGGTGGGCGAGCCATGCCTCCATCGGTCCCGGAATCGCCCCGACGATCTTGCGCCAACGGCGCACGGCCGCGGCTCGTTCGGCGTCGCGGCAGGTGACGTAGCCGAGGAGGATGTCGCCGTGTCCGGTGAGCTGCTTGGTGCCGCTGGCCACCGAGAAGTCGGCGCCGAAGTCCAGGGGGCGCTGGCCGAGCGGGGTCGCGAGGGTGTTGTCGACGGCGACCAGGGTGCCCTGCGCGTGCGCCGCGTCGATGAGCCGGCGCAGGTCGCAGACGTCGAGGCCGGGGTTCGACGGGGTCTCGATCCACAGCAGCCGGGCGCCGTCGAGTACGGCGAGCTGACCGTCGCCGCCGGTGGGCGCGGTGCGCACCTCGATGCCGTACGCCTGGAGCTGTTCGCGGACCAGGGGGAGGACCTGGTAACCGTCGTCCGGGAGGACCACGGTGTCGCCCGCGCGCAGGTGCGAGAAGAGCACGGCGGAGATGGCGGCCATGCCGGACGCGAACACCAGCGTTTCGACGCCGTGGCCTGCGCCCCCCTGGTCGTTCGGGGACTCCAGTTCGCTGATGGCGCGTTCCAGATGGGTCCAGGTCGGGTTCTCGTCGCGCCCGTACTTGTAGGGCCCCGTGACATCGCCCGAGAGGTGGAAGTGGGCCGCGAACACAGGCCCCGGGAGGGTCGGTTCATGGTTCACCGGCTCGGGCAGTCCGGCCCGCACCGCCCGCGTACCGTCACCCGGCCCGCCCGCCGCCGAAGCCGCCCGCGCAGCCCCCGATCCCGCACCCGCCCCTGACCCCGCTGAAACGTCCGTCATACCGCCTGTCCCTCCACTGCCTCGCGTACGGCGTCGAGCAGGCCCTCACTTGCCGCTTCGACCATCTCCAGGCACTCCTCGAACCCGTCGAGACCACCGTAATAAGGGTCGGGTACGTCCAGGTCGGAGCCCGCGGCGGGGTCGTACGAGCGGAGCAACCGGACCTTCGCGGCGGCGGCCGGGGTGGGTGCCAGTCGGCGCAGGGCGCGTAGGTGCCCGGTGTCCAGCGCGATCACGAGGTCGAGCCGGTGGAACCACGAGGCCCGGAACCGCTGGGCCTCGTGGTCGCCCCGGTAGCCGGCGGCCACCAGGACGGACACCGTGCGCGGGTCCGCGCCGTCCCCCTCGTGCCAGCCGTCCGTGCCCGCGCTGTCGACCTCGACCCGACCGCCGAGTCCGGCCGTCTCGACCCGTGCGCGGAACACCGACTCGGCCATGGGTGAGCGGCAGATGTTGCCGGTGCAGACGAAACAGACGCGATAGGGCACGGGACTCACTCAGTCGTTGTCGTCGGGCAGGACGACGTTCAGCGCCCAGGACACCACGGAGATGATCAGGCCGCCGAGGACCGCGGTCCAGAACCCCTCCACCTGGAAGCTGAGGCTCAGCTTGTCGGCGAGCCATGAGGTGAGCAACAGCATCAGGGCATTGACCACCAGGGTGATCAGACCGAGCGTCAGAATGAACAGCGGGAAAGTCAGCACCTTGACAACGGGCTTGACCAGGAAGTTCACCAGGCCGAAGAGCAGCGCCACTATGACGAGTGTCAGCACCTTCTTGCCGGTGCCGGCCCCGCTCAGGGTGATCTTGTCGAGCAGCCAGATGGCGACGGCGAGGGCCCCTGCGTTGGCGAGCGTCTTGACTACGAAATTCCTCATCGGGGTTCCTCCATGGATACCGCACTTGTCACTGAATGTGATGATAATGGTGAGCTGTGAACGCCCACCCCGGTGAAGTGGGCGTTCAAGTACCGCTTCTACCCAACCGATGCGCGGGCAACGGAACTGTGGCGCACCTTCCGTTGTGTACGGAAGGTCTGCGCGAGACGCCTTGCGGGAGAAGATGCCCTTGGCGTCCGTACCTGGACGTATGGCTGTGCCGCGCCCCATGATCGGGGGAGCCAAGCGGCTGATCGTGGCAGACGGACATCACATCAAGAGCCCGCGCGGGCGGAACCGGCGGCGGGCCAGGGCGGACAGAGGGCGATGAAGGCATTCCGACTGGATGAGCTGGAGACGGAACGCGCCGCGAACGACGGTGCGTACCTACAGTTTCTGCGTGAACGGAACATGTCGGTCGGCCTGTACGCGCTGGACGCCGGCACCCAGGATCCGCAGCAGCCGCACGGGCAGGACGAGGTGTACTTCGTGGTGAGCGGACGGGCGTCGATCACGGTCGGCATGGAGACGACCCAGGTGGCGCGCGGCAGCGTGGTCTATGTGCCCGCGGGGGTCGCGCACAAGTTCCACCACATCACCGAGGATCTGCGGGTCCTCGTGATGTTCTCGCCGCCCGAGCGCTGACCCCGGGCCCCGGGCCTCTGTGCCAGTTCGCTGTTCTGTTCCTGTCTGTTGCTGGAACGTCCGGGTCGGCTCCCGCGTTCCCTAGGGGGACGGTCAGGGGAGGACAAGGGATCGGCGGGGCCCGCCGACGCCCGCGCCGACCTAGCATCGAAGGCAGGTAAACGAAGAGTGCGGTGACGTGGGAATGCGGCACCGCACCTGTGCGGAAGTGAGGAAGGACGATGGCTGTGCGAGAGATCTTCGCGGGCATGCCGTGGTGGGTTAAGTGGGTCGCGGTGCCGGTCATCGCCCTGTTCGTGTTCGGCGGGCTGATCGTCGGCATCCTCTCCTTCCTGGTGGGGCTGCTCTTCAAGGTGCTGGTGTTCGTGGCCCTGGTCGCCGGACTCGTCTACCTCGTACGGAAGTTCATGTCGAGTTCATCGTCACGCGGCGACTGGTGACCGCCCCGCCGTCACGCGACGCCTACGGCACGGCGTCGCGTGACGCAAGGCGCAGTCCCTCGCCCGGGGGAAGTTTTCCCCGGCGGCCCTGATGGCCCAGGGCGGACCGTTACAGTCCGGAACTCCCCCCGCTTCCGGAGTGAGCCTTGGCCACGGTTGACGACAGCCGCCCGACCGGCACCGGGCCGACCGCTACCGGCCCGACAGGCGTCGGCCCGCCAGGCGCCGGTCCGGCCGACACCAGCCCGACCCTGATCGGGTCGGTACAGCGCGCCCTGCGCCTGCTGGAGGCCGCGGCCTCGCACCCGGACGGCGCGCCCGCGAAGCAACTCGCGCGTGAGGCGGGGGTCGCCCTCCCCACCGCCTACCACTTGCTGCGCACCCTGGCCCACGAAGGCTATGTGCGCCGTGAGCGAGGGGTGTTCCTGCTCGCCGAGGCGGCCCGGCGGCTGGGCGGTGGCGCCGCCCAGCAGAATCGTCGCAGCATGATCAACGACGCGCTGGCACACTGGCGCGACGCCCTCGGCGTACCCGTGTACTTCGCCGTCTACCGCGAGGGCGAGATCGAGGTCGTGGCGATCGCCGACACCCCCACCAACCCGGCCGTCCACGAGTGGGCCGACTTCCGGGAGACCGGACACGCCCATGCGATCGGCCAGTGTCTGCTGGCCCAGCTCGACGCGGAGGCCCGGCGCGACCATCTCGACCGGCACCCTGTGGGATACGTCACTCCGTACTCCGTGCGTGACGAGCGGACGTTGCTGCGGCGCCTGGCCGCGGTGGAGCGGACCCGGCCGGTCGTCGAGCATCAGGAGTACGCGCTCGGCACGGTCTGTGCCGCGATTCCCCTCACCGCCGGCTCCACCGTGGCGGCCATGGCGGTCTCGCTGCCCGCACATCAAGCGGAGCGGTTGCTTCCGGCGATCGGGCAGCTCCAGGTCGAGGTAGGAAAGCTACTAAAGACACTCGGTTTCTCTATCAGCATCTGAAAACTCACTCCTTGTGATCTGTCGTGTACTTTAAGCAAGATGCCATGAGCGTCAGGGGGCGATTCCTGGCCAGTCGACAGCACACGACGGGGTAGGCGATGAGTGAGTCGGTACACGCAGAGGTCATGATGAGCTTCCTCGTCTCCGAGGAACTCATCTTCCGTATTCCCGTCGAGCTGCGATACAGGAGTGACGACCCGTATGCCGTGCGGCTGACCTTCCATCTGCCCGGAGACGCGCCCGTGAGCTGGACGTTCGGGCGGGAGTTGCTGGTGGACGGGGTCGCCGAGCCGTGCGGGGACGGTGATGTGCACATCGCGCCGGGTGATCAGGATCTGCTCAGCGAGGTCCTCATCACGCTTCAGGTGGGCAGCGACCAGGCGGTGTTCCGGGCCGGGGTCGCGCCGTTGATCGCGTTTCTGGACCGGACGGACAAGCTGGTGCCCCTGGGGCAGGAGCGCTCTTTGGCCGGATTTGAGTCCCTCCTCGACGAGACGCTGGACCGGATCCTGGCCGAGGAGCAGAGCGCCGGATGAACGGAGACGGTCGAGTCCACGGGCCCACGGCACTCAAGGTGCCGTAACGCTTCAGCACCCTGACGGCGCCCCTGGCGGCGCCCAAGGTGCCGTAACGCGTGAGCAACTCCCGGCGCCCAAGGTGCCGTAACGCCGTAAGGCTCAGCGCTTCCGCCGCTTGCCCCGTCCGCCCCGCATCGGAACCCGCGCCCCCAGCGCGTCCACGCGCGCCCCCAGCGCGCCGCCAAGCGCCTCTGAGCCCCCGCCCTGCGCCCCCACGCCCCCGCCCGGTACGCCCGCGCCGGCGACCGCCACGCCCGCGCCCTCGCCGGGCCGGTCCGCCGACACCACGAGCGCGGCCAGCGCCGTCGTCACCGGCACCGAGGCGACCAGGCCGATGGAGCCGATGAGCGTGCGCACGATCTCCTCGGCCACCAACTCACTGGTGGCGACCGTCCCCACGCTGCTCTGCGCGATCGAGAACAGCAGCAGCAACGGCAGCGCGGCGCCCGCGTAGGCCAGGACCAGCGTGTTCACGACGGACGCGATGTGGTCGCGGCCGATCCGGATGCCCGCGCGGTACAGCCCGCGCCGCCCCATCGTCGGATCCGCCTGGTGCAGTTCCCACACCGCCGATGTCTGCGTCACCGTCACATCGTCGAGGACACCCAGCGAACCGATGATCACGCCCGCGAGCAGCAGACCGCTCATGTCGATCGACGGATAAAGCCCGTGGATCAGGCCGGTGTTGTCGTCCGTGTTGCCCGAGAGCGCGGCCCAGCCGATGAACAGCGAACCGAGCAGCCCGATCAGCAGCAGCGACACCAGCGTGCCGAGCACCGCGACGGAGGTACGGGCTGTGAGTCCATGGCACAGATACAGCGCGATCAGCATGATGGCGCTCGCCCCGACCACCGCGACGACCAGCGGATTCGAGCCCTGGAGGATCGCCGGCAGGATGAAGAGGGTCAGCACCATGAAGCTCGCGGCCAGCGCGACCAGGGCCATCAGTCCGCGCAGCCGGCCCACCACGACCACCGCGATCGCGAAGATCCCGGCGAGCAGAGCCATCGGAACCTTCCGGTCCACGTCGGTCACCGCGTACTGCAACTCCGTTGGCGCGTCCGGGGCGTAGGCGACGATGACCTTCTGGCCGGTGCGCAACTGCCGTGGTGAGTCGGGCTGCACGATCTCCGTGAACGTACGGCCTTTGTCCTTGCCCGTGGTGACCTCGACCGTCGCCTTGCCGCACTGGCCGGTCGCCTGCTGCTGGGCCGAGTTGCCCTCGGCGGTCGAGGTGTCACCGTTGGGGGTGTCGCCGGAGGCGTTCACGGACCCGCAGTCCACGCGGTCGACGCGGACGACCTTCGCCTGCTGCGCCTGCCGGTCGAAGCCGACGCCGGTGCGCTCGTGGGACGGTGCGCCGCCGGGCCAGAGCACGACGAGGCCCACGGTGACCGCCGCCGCGAAGGGGATTAGCACCGCGGCGATGACCTTGCGCAGATGCCGCGAGACCGGGGCGGCCGGACCATGCCCGTGCCCGTGCCCGTGCCCGTGCCCGTGCCCGTGCCCGTGCCCGTGCCCGTGTCCATGCCCGTGTCCGTGGCCGCCGCCTGTGGGGCCCGAGTTGCCGTCGCCGTGGTCGTCGCCGTGCCCGTGCGGGCCGGGGCCGGACGGCGAAACGGGGGGCTGCTGCGAGGTCGTCACCGCCCGATCATCGCAAGAACGGCGGAGGCCCACTGTTCAGCACGCCCGATATGACGCTAGCGTGGAGGCACCTTTGCACACGCGGGAGCTCGGAGCACCGGGCTGAGAGGGCGCTGACCTCCGTAAACGGACGTACTCGCACGACGAGTCGGCCTACGGAATCCGCTGCGTCGACCGCCGAACCTGTTACCGGGTAATGCCGGCGTAGGGAGTAGGTCTCATGACCATCAAGGACGCACGCACGCCTGCCTCGAACCAGACACATCGTGAGGAACCGGGCGAAAAGGTCGACAGTCCCGCTGACCCCAATGGCACCGCCAACCTCATCGGCTGGCACAAGGGCTATGTGACCGGCGCGACGGGCACCCGCCCCGATCTGCGGGTGCCCGTCCGCCAGGTCCACCTCACCAACGGCCGGACGGTCACGCTGTACGACACGTCAGGGCCGTACACCGATCCGTCGACCGAGACCGACGTACGGCGCGGTCTTCCGCCGCTGCGGGAGAACTGGATCGTCGTGCGCGGCGACACCGAGGAGTACGCGGGCCGACCGGTCCGGCCCGAGGACGACGGGATCAAGCACACCTCGCCGCGCGGCGGGCTGCGCAATCTCGACGCGGTGTTCCCGGGGCGGCCACGCCAGCCGCGCCGGGGCCGCGACGGAGCACCGGTGACCCAACTCGCGTACGCACGGCGGGGCGAGATCACGCCCGAGATGGAGTTCGTGGCCCTGCGCGAGCACGTCGAACCCGAGGTCGTACGGGCGGAGATCGCGGCGGGGCGTGCCGTGCTGCCCGCGAACGTCAACCACCCCGAGATCGAACCGATGATCATCGGGAAGCGGTTCTTGGTGAAGGTCAACGCCAACATCGGGAACTCCGCGGTGACCTCGTCGATCGAGGAGGAGGTGGAGAAGATGACCTGGGCGACCCGCTGGGGCGCCGACACCGTCATGGACCTCTCCACCGGCCGCAACATCCACACCACCCGCGAGTGGGTACTGCGCAACTCCCCCGTCCCGATCGGAACGGTGCCGCTCTACCAGGCGTTGGAGAAGGTGGACGGCAGGGCGGAGGAGCTGACTTGGGAGATCTACAAGGACACGGTCGTCGAACAGGCCGAGCAGGGCGTCGACTACATGACGGTGCACGCGGGCGTACGGCTGCCCTTCGTGCCGCTCACCGCGAACCGTAAGACCGGCATCGTCTCGCGTGGCGGCTCGATCATGGCGGCGTGGTGCCTGGCGCACCACAAGGAGTCGTTCCTGTACGAGAACTTCGAGGAACTGTGCGAGATCCTCGCCGCGTACGACGTGACGTACTCCCTCGGTGACGGGCTGCGCCCCGGCTCCATCGCCGACGCCAACGACGACGCACAGTTCGCGGAGTTGCGGACGCTCGGCGAACTGAACACGATCGCCAAGCGGATGAACGTACAGACGATGATCGAGGGCCCGGGACATGTCCCGATGCACAAGATCAAGGAGAACATCGACCTCCAGCAGGAGATCTGCGAGGAGGCGCCGTTCTACACGCTCGGCCCGCTCACCACGGACATCGCGCCCGCGTACGACCACATCACCTCGGGTATCGGCGCCGCGATGATCGCCTGGTGGGGCACCGCGATGCTCTGCTACGTCACGCCGAAGGAGCACTTGGGCCTGCCCAACCGCGACGACGTGAAGACCGGTGTCATCACATACAAGATCGCCGCGCACGCGGCGGACCTCGCCAAGGGGCATCCCGGTGCCCAGGAGTGGGACGACGCGCTGTCCGACGCCCGCTTCGAGTTCCGCTGGGAGGACCAGTTCAATCTGGCCCTCGACCCGGACACGGCCCGTGCGTTCCATGACGAGACCCTGCCGGCGGAGCCCGCGAAGACGGCCCACTTCTGCTCGATGTGCGGCCCGAAGTTCTGCTCGATGAAGATCAGCCAAAGCATCACGGCGCAGTTCGGCGGTACGGCCGCCGCGGGGGCGACGGCTGAGGAGGTCGCCGAGGGGATGATGCAGAAGTCGAAGGAGTTCGCGGCCAGCGGGAACCGGGTGTATCTGCCGCTCGCCGACTGAGCACCGACTGAGTGCCACCTATCGCCGACTGATCGCCGACTGATCGGGCCGAGGAGAAAGACGGCAGGCGGAGGTGAGGGTGCCCCCAAGTTCCGGGCTGTTGAACCCGGTTCCTGGGGAACCCCACCGCTCGCTGGTGCCGCGGGGCGGACGCCCGTACGGCTGGCGCTACTCCGGCCGGCTGTCGGGGCCGCCGAAGTCCGGACTGGTGAAGTCCGGGCTCGAATAGCTCGGGCGCGAGCCGGACTTCGACCCGCCGTCCGGGCTGCTGAAGCCCGGACGGTTGTAGCCCAGGTGCGGCATCCGGCCGGCCGGTCGTGACGGCCCGGGGGCGGTCGCGGCCGGATCGGCGAGGGCGTCACGGAGGAACGGCATGATGCCGCGCTCCAGAAGCGCGTCGTGCCACGCTTCTCTGGCCAGTTCGACCTTTTCGTCGAATTCGCTGTGCGTATCGGCGTGGAGCGAGGTGGCGTCGTTGCGCAGGGCGGTGAGCAGCAGCCCGGCCCCCGCGACGAGGATCGCCACCGCGGTGACCGCGGTGAAGACCCACCCCGTGGTGAGCAGCGTCTGGGCGAACACCTGCTCGGGGTCGAGCACTCTCAGGAGATACCCGACGAGGAGGAATATCACGGCCGCCGCACCCGCGAGTACGGGGGCGAGGACCGCGAGGACGGCCACCACACCGGCGCCCGCGGGCTCGGTGACCTCGCCCATGGTGGTGGCGAGGCCCACGGGACCCGAACCGGACTCCGTGGATCCGCTCCTTTCGGTGGCGCGATCTGTGGCCCGTGAGGGTTCACGCCGTTCCTCACGGATCTGCACGTACTGCTGGTACTCGGTCGCGGCGGCGGCCGTGATCAGCGCTGTGGCGTTGAGGGCCATGGTGCGCAACTGCTCGGGGTTGAGCCGGCGACCGACCGCGGTGAGTTCAGGGCGGTACGGGGCCGAGCGCAGCGCCTCGTCGAGGATCCGCTCATATTCCTGGCGGTCCTCACTCAGCAGGTGCTGCGGAACGCTGTTCATGTGCATCCCCCGATGCTCCGTAGGGCTTGGGGCTCGCATGGTTACGAGCCGTCGGGCAGAAACGGAGGGGAGCCTGCTACGGATAAGCCGATGGTAGAGCGGCCACGGCACACGGTGACAGGGGGTTTCCGAAAATTGGCCCCCAAGCCCAGGGGACCCTCCGCTTCTGCGTCTGCCCGGGGAACGCTCAGCTATCCAGGGGAAGTTGGCAGACCAGTAGCTTTCCGGCCATGGTCACTCCGCCGTCCATGGCGATGGCCAGCCCGTCGGCGTACACATGCGGTCCCTCGACGGCGGGACCCGAGCTGCCCTCGCCGTCCTCGGACCCGACCTCGCCGAGGAGATACGGAATGGGGCTGTGACCATGGACGACGCGGGTACCGCCGTACGCGGCGAGGAGTTTGCGCGCGGCCTCGGCACCCGATTCGTCGCGGAACGCGAAGCGCTTGGTGAACTTGCGGAAGACGTCCCAGCACTCGTCGGCGTCATTGCGCGTCAGGGTCTCGCGCACGGTGTCGTTGACCGCTTCGATCGAGTCGCCGTAGTCGAGATAGGCCGTCGTGTCGGAGTGCACGAGGAGATGGCCGTCCTCCTCCTCCATCGCGTCGAGGCGGGCCATCCACTGGAGATGGTGGTCCTGGAGCCGGTCCATGTCGGACTTCTGGCCGCCGTTGAGGAGCCAGGCCGCCTGGAAGGTGGCGGTGCCCGCGCCCGAGTTGACGGGGGTGTCGCCGAACCGGCGGGCGCCGATCAGCAGCAGTTCGTGGTTGCCCATGAGGGCCTTGCAGTAGCCGCCGGCCGCCGCCGCCTGGGCGGACAGCCGCATCACGAGGTCGATGACGCCGATGCCGTCGGGGCCGCGGTCGGTGAAGTCGCCGAGGAACCACAGCCGCGCGTTGCCCGCGGACCAGTCGCCGGCCTCGTCGATGAGGCCCTTCTCGCGCAGCGCGGCGACCAGCTCGTCGAGATAGCCGTGCACATCGCCGACGACATACAGGGGTCCGAGCCCTTCGGGGGCGCGCGGATCCGGTACGGGGTCGGGCGCGATCGGCACCTGGAGGGTGTCCCCCCGGTTGATGATCGGGAGGTCGCGCTGGGTGGGGGTGTAGCCATCCGGCTCGTCGGCCGGCCCCTCGCCCTCGCCTGACGGACCGGTCTCGTGGACGTACGCCGGCACCCGGAAGTCGCGCAGCGTCGCCGTCCGCACGTCGGGTCCCTGACCGGCCCCCTGAGTCATCGACCCCTCCACCACCTTGCGCCGCAACTGCACCGGATCGGACTGCTTGGTCGCAGCGGCCCGCGGTGTCGTCCGCCCATCATAGGAATGTGGATCGCGCTGTGTGATGACCCAGGGGTGGTGAATCGGAGCAGGACCCCGGCTCGCCGCGTATTTCTCCCGAATTGGGTGGAGGTCACCTCGGGCCGACGGTGTCCTCCACCCCCCTGGGGGGTACGGCTGTTGCTTCGCTGCCCCTTCGCTACCCGTTCGAGTGAGAGAGCCGTTACCCGGTCGAGGGAGACCTCGGCGGGCTGACCGTCGTTCGGGGCGGACGTCGCTCGGACGACGTCCGCACGATCAGCTCCGTCGGTATCACCTGCTGGACGGGCTGGTCGGAATCGATCCCCTCGATCGCGTCGATGAGCAGCTGCACCACGGCCGTGCCGATCCGGCGCGGCTTCAGCGAGAGCGTGGTGATCGGCGGCTCCGTGGTGGCGTACACGGTCGACTCGCTGCAGCAGACGAGGAGCAGGTCGTCGGGGACGCGCAGGCCGTAGCGCCGGGCGGCGGCGAGCAGGTCGGTGCCGTTGGGGTCGAACAGTCCGTAGACGGCGTCGGGCCGGTCGGGCCGGGCGAGCAGTCGGTCGGCGGCGACGGCCCCGGCGCACGGGTCGTGCGCGGGGTACGCCTCGTACACCGGGTCCTGGCCGACCCGCTCGCACCAGCGCAGATACGCGGTGGTGGAGAGATGTGTGTAGGTGTCCGTGGTGGTGCCGGTGAGCAGGCCGATGCGTCGGGCACCGGACTCGGCGAGATGGTCGAGGATGCCGAGGACGGCGGCTTCATGGTCGTTGTCCACCCAGGCCGTGACCGGCAGCGAGCCGCCTGGGCGGCCGTCCGAGACGACGGGCAGGCCCTGGCGGACGAGTTCGGAGACGACCGGATCCTTGTCCGACGGATCGATGACGACCGTGCCGTCGAGCGCCACGTTCGACCAGACGTCGACGGGGCTGCGGCGGGAGGTCGCCGGGAGGATCACGAGGGCGTACCCCCGGGCGAGGGCCGCCGAGGTCGCGGCTCTCGCCATCTCCGCGAAGTACGCGAATTCCGTGAAGGTGAAAGGTTCATCCCCGTACGTCGTCACGGTGAGTCCGATGAGTCCTGACTTACCGGTGCGGAGCGTGCGGGCGGCGGCCGACGGGCGGTAGCCCAGCCGTTCGGCGACCTCGCGAACGTGGCGTCGGGTGGCGTCCGGTAACCGGCCCTTTCCGTTGAGGGCGTCGGAGACCGTCGTGATGGAGACACCGGCGGCGGCGGCCACGTCTCTGATACCCGCTCGGCCCGGCCGGCCGCCTCGGCGGGAGGTTTCCGCCCGGCTCACCTGGTGCTTCCCTGCTGCTGTCATGGCGAGCCGATAGTAGGGCTCAGGGGGTGGGGTGGTGCGGACGCATATTCACGCGTTGACAGGCACGTTTCTGCATGGCCAATCGGGGTCAATTGCCTTGCAAACAAAGGAAGTTGAGCCCTCGGCTAGGGATTGGGTGTGTGTCAGCCTGTATAGACCTGCCAAATGAGCCATGTTTCGAAGAGGTCTCAACTCACCTTCACGAGGGATGCGCGCCACGGCGTGAGCCACCGGCGCGCGGCAGAACACGGAACGCTCCCCCCAGGAAACGGGCTCGGGAGCCTCCGGCCGGAGGGCCTGGAAGCGGGCGGTCGGCGGACCCGGGAGCCTCCGGCCATTCGCAGCGGGCGCCCCGCCTCATAAGGTGGGCCATATGCCAATCGGCGAGTTCGGTGACGCACGAGGAGGACGACGGTGAGCGAGACGAACCCCAGGCTGCGCGCCGAGCTGGAGGGCATTCCCGCCTACACGCCGGGCAAGCCCGCGGGGTCGGGTCCGGCGGCGTACAAGCTGTCGTCCAACGAGAACCCCTATCCGCCGCTGCCCGGCGTGATGGAGACGGCGATCGCCGCGGCCGGGACGCTCAACCGGTACCCGGACATGGCGTGCACCGGGCTGATGAACGAGCTGGCGAACCGTTTCGGGGTGCCCCTCTCGCATGTCGCCACCGGCACCGGCTCGGTGGGTGTCGCCCAGCAGTTGGTCCAGGCCACGTCGGGTCCCGGAGACGAGGTGATCTACGCCTGGCGGTCCTTCGAGGCGTACCCGATCATCACGCAGGTCAGCGGGGCGCGTTCGGTGCGGGTGCCGCTGACCCCGGACGAGGTGCACGACCTGGACGCGATGGCGGACGCGATCACCGAGCGCACCCGGCTGATCTTCGTGTGCAATCCGAACAACCCGACCGGCACGGTGGTGCGCAGGGCCGAGCTGGAACGATTCCTCGACCGGGTGCCGCGCGATGTGCTGGTGGTGCTCGACGAGGCGTACCGGGAGTTCATCCGCGATCCCCAGGTGCCGGACGGCGTGGAGATCTACCGGGAGCGGCCGAACGTCTGTGTGCTGCGTACCTTCTCGAAGGCGTACGGGCTCGCCGGGCTGCGGGTCGGTTTCGCCATCGCCCATGAGCCGGTCGCGGCGGCGCTGCGGAAGACGGCGGTCCCCTTCGGTGTGTCGCAGATCGCGCAGGACGCGGCGGTCGCCTCGCTGCGCGCCGAGGACGAACTGCTGGGGCGGGTGGGTTCCCTGGTCAGTGAGCGCGCGCGGGTCGTGAAGACGCTGGCGGCGCAGGGCTGGACGGTGCCCGAGACGCAGGCGAACTTCGTGTGGCTGCGGCTGGGCGAGCGGACCATGGACTTCGCGGCGGCGTGCGAGAAGGCGGGTGCGGTGATCCGGCCGTTCGCCGGCGAGGGTGTGCGGGTCACGATCGGCGAGACCGAGGCGAACGACATCTTCCTGCACACGGCGGAGGCGTTCCACAAGGAGCTTCAGCCGTAGCGCAGGGCCGGGCCGTGTGTTTCAGCGCACGCGCCATATGCCTTTAAGGCGCACAAGTAGGGCATATCGGAACATGGTTGGGCGGGGTGGTTGGGCTCCTCAAGGGGGCTCCGGCCGCCCCGTCGGCATGTCCGGACCCGGTCGCCCGCCTGGGATTCGCCTTGGATCTGCCTCGGATCCGCCCCGGATCTGCCCGGTTCCGCCTCGGGTCGAGGGGCGACCACGGGTAAGGGGACCCCCCTGGAAGGGCGGTTCGGTGGTAGTACATAATGCTTGTGAATGTGAACGCGTTCACAAGCTCGCCCGGATGATCCTGTTATGCGGGTGATCAAAGGGGCAAACTGCCGCTGTGAACACGGCACGTAAGGAGAAGGAGACGTGAACCTCGCTCTGGCGCCGGAGACCCTGGCGCGATGGCAGTTCGGCATCACCACCGTCTACCACTTCCTGTTCGTCCCGCTGACGATCTCGCTCGCGGCGCTGACCGCTGGCTTGCAAACGGCGTGGGTGCGGACGGGCAAGGAAAAGTACCTCCGGGCGACCAAGTTCTGGGGCAAGCTCTTCCTGATCAATATCGCCATGGGCGTGGTCACCGGCATCGTGCAGGAGTTCCAGTTCGGCATGAACTGGTCCGACTACTCGCGGTTCGTCGGGGACATCTTCGGCGCTCCCCTCGCCTTCGAGGCGCTGATCGCCTTCTTCTTCGAGTCCACCTTCATCGGGCTGTGGATCTTCGGCTGGGACAAGTTGCCCAAGAGGATCCACCTCGCCACGATCTGGATGGTCGCGATCGGGACGATCCTCTCCGCGTACTTCATCCTCGCGGCCAACTCCTGGATGCAGCACCCGGTCGGCTACAAGATCAACCAGGCGGCGGGCCGGGCCGAACTCACCGACTTCTGGGCCGTGCTGAGCCAGAACACGACGCTCACCCAGGTCTTCCACACCCTCACGGCCGCGTTTCTCACCGGCGGCGCGTTCATGGTCGGCATCGCGGCCTACCATCTCGCCCGCAAGAGGCACATCCCCGTGATGAAGACCTCACTGCGTCTCGGCCTGGTGACCGTCGTCATCGCCGGCGCCCTCACCGCGATCAGCGGGGACCGGCTCGGCAAGGTGATGTTCGAGCAGCAGCCCATGAAGATGGCCGCCGCCGAAGCGCTCTGGGACGGCCAGAGATCGGCACCGTTCTCCCTCTTCGCGTACGGCGATGTCGACAAGGGCCACAACACCGTGGCCATCGAGATCCCCGGGGTACTGTCCTTCCTCGCTCACGACGACTTCAACTCGTTCGTCCCCGGCATCAATGACATCAACAAGTCCGAGCAGCAGAAGTACGGGCCCGGCGACTACCGTCCCAACATCCCCGTCGCCTTCTGGGCCTTCCGCTGGATGATCGGCTTCGGTATGGCGTCCTTCGCCATCGGCATCCTCGGACTCTGGCTGACCCGTAAGAAGTTCCTGCTGCCGCAGCATCTGCGCGTCGGCGAGGACGAGACACCGAACCTGGTGCTGTTCCGCAACAAGGCCCTCAGCGCCAAGTTCACGAACTGGTACTGGGTCGTGGCCCTGTGGACGCTCGCGTTCCCGCTGATCGCCAACTCCTGGGGCTGGATCTTCACCGAGACGGGCCGCCAGCCCTGGGTCGTCTACGGCGTCCTCCAGACCCGGCACGCGGTCTCCCCCAGCGTCTCCCAGGGCGAGGTCATCACCTCGATGATCGTCTTCACCACGCTGTACGCGATCCTCGCCGTCATCGAGGTCAAGCTGCTCCTGAAGTACGTCAAGGCCGGGCCGCCCGAACTGACGGACGCCGACCTCAATCCGCCCACCAAGATCGGCGGCGACCGCGATCCCGACCGGCCGATGGCCTTCTCGTACTGAGAGACAGGAGCTGAGGCATGCAACTCCACGACGTCTGGTTCGTGCTCATCGCGGTCCTCTGGATCGGCTATTTCTTCCTGGAGGGCTTCGACTTCGGGGTCGGGATCCTCACCAAGCTGCTCGCCCGGAACCGGACCGAGAAGCGCGTCCTGATCAACACCATCGGTCCGGTCTGGGACGGCAACGAGGTGTGGCTGCTCACAGCGGGCGGTGCGACCTTCGCCGCCTTCCCCGAGTGGTACGCGACCCTGTTCTCCGGGTTCTATCTGCCGCTGCTGATCATCCTGGTCTGTCTGATCGTGCGCGGGGTCGCCTTCGAGTACCGCGCCAAGCGGCCCGAGGAGAACTGGCAGCGCAACTGGGAGAACGCGATCTTCTGGGCCTCCCTGATCCCCGCCCTGCTCTGGGGCGTCGCCTTCGGCAACATCGTGCGAGGCGTGAAGATCGACGCGCACAAGGAGTACGTGGGCAACTTCTGGGATCTGCTCAACCCGTACGCGATTCTCGGCGGACTGGTGACGCTGACCCTGTTCACCTTCCACGGCGCGGTCTTCGTGGCGCTCAAGACCCTGGGGGACATCCGGGAACGCGCTCGGAAGCTGGCCACCCTGGTCGGACTGCTCACGGCGGTTCTGGCGCTCGGCTTCCTGGTCTGGACCCAGATCGACAACGGTGACGGCAAGAGCCTGATCGCCATGATCGTCGCCGTGGCCGCACTGGTCGCCGCACTCGGCGCCAATCTCGCCGGACGTGAGGGCTGGTCGTTCGCGTTCTCGGGGATCACGATCATCGCGGCCGTCGCGATGCTCTTCCTGACGCTCTTCCCGAACGTCATGCCGTCCTCGCTCAACCCGGCCTGGAGCCTCACGGTCACCAACGCCTCGTCGACGCCCTACACCCTGACGATCATGACGTGGTGTGCCGGGATCGCGACGCCGGTCGTGCTGCTCTATCAGTCCTGGACGTACTGGGTGTTCCGCAAGCGGATCGGCACCCAGAGCATCGCGGATGCCGCGCACTGAGCCGATGTCACGCACTGACCCGATACCGTCCGGGATGTTTCACGTGAAACACCCCGGATCGACCCCGAGGGTGTGTTTCACGTGAAACCGATCGACCCGCGTCTGCTCCGCTACGCCCGCGCCACCCGTCTCTTCCTGGCCGCCGTGGTGGGCCTCGGGCTGGTCGGGGCGGGACTGGTCGTCGCTCAGGCCATGCTTATCGCCGAGGTGGTCGTCGGGGCCTTCCAACATGGCCTCGGGGTCGAGGCGTTGCGTACACCGCTGCTCCTTCTGGTGGCCGTCGCGCTGGGCCGGGCGCTCATCGGCTGGCTCACCGAACTCGCCGCCCACCGGGCGAGCGCGGCCGTCAAGTCGGAGCTGCGGGGGCGGCTCCTTGAGCGGGCGGGGGCGTTGGGTCCCGGGTGGCTGAGCGGACAGCGGACCGGGTCGCTGGTGGCGCTGGCCACCCGGGGGATCGACGCGCTGGACGACTACTTCTCGCGCTATCTCCCGCAGTTGGGGCTCGCGATCGTGGTGCCGGTCGCGGTGCTCGTCCGGATCGTCACGGAGGACTGGGTGTCCGCCGCGATCATCGTGGGCACCCTTCCGCTCATCCCCGTCTTCATGGTGCTCATCGGCTGGGCCACCCAGTCCCGGATGGACCGTCAGTGGCGGCTTCTCTCCCGGCTGTCGGGCCACTTCCTCGATGTCGTCGCGGGACTGCCCACCCTCAAGGTGTTCGGCCGGGCCAAGGCACAGGCCGACTCGATCCGGCGTATCACCGACGAGTACCGGCGGGCGACGGTCCGTACGCTGCGGATCGCCTTTCTCTCGTCCTTCGCCCTGGAACTCCTCGCGACCCTGTCGGTGGCCCTGGTCGCCGTCACCATCGGCATGCGTCTGGTCCATGGCGAGATGGATCTCTATGTCGGCCTGGTCATCCTGATTTTGGCGCCCGAGGCGTATCTGCCGGTGCGGCAGGTGGGGGCGCAGTATCACGCGGCGGCGGAGGGGCTTGCGGCGGCGGAGGAGATCTTTGCCGTACTGGAGACACCGTTGCCGGGGGTGGGGACGGGGGCTGTGCCGGTGGTCGGGGGCGGTCGTGACGGGGCTCATGGCGGGGAGGCTGAGGCGGCGCTTCGGTTCGACGGGGTGACCGTCTGCTATCCCGGGCGATCGGTCGACGCCGTCTCGGACGCGTCGTTCACCGTCGCGCCAGGGGAGACCGTTGCCCTCGTCGGGCCCAGCGGAGCCGGGAAGTCGACGCTCCTCGCGGTGGCTCTCGGCTTCGTACGGCCCGACGCGGGACGGGTGTTGATCGGGGGCGCTGACCTCACGAGCCTCTCCCCCGAGTCCTGGCACGCCCAGGTGGCGTGGGTCCCGCAACGCCCTCATCTGTACGCGGGGTCGATCGCCGAGAACGTACGTCTCGCGCGGCCCGGCGCCGACGACTCGGCGGTACGCGGGGCGCTGCGGGACGCCGGGGCGCTGGAGTTCGTGGACGCGCTGCCCGAGGGCGTGGACACGGTGCTCGGTGACGACGGTGCCGGGCTGTCGGCGGGGCAGCGGCAACGTCTCGCGCTGGCACGGGCGTTCCTCGCGGATCGGCCGGTGCTGTTGCTCGACGAGCCGACGGCCTCACTCGACGGGGACACCGAGGCCGAGGTCGTGGAGGCCGTGCGTCGGCTGGCGGTGGGGCGGACCGTGCTGCTTGTCGTGCACCGGCCCGCGCTGTTGTCGGTGGCGGATCGGGTGGTGCGGTTGGAGGTGCCGGGGGAGCGGGGGTCCGGTGCCGGGGTGGAGCGGATCGGGGTGCCGGTCGTGGCCGCTGTTCCGGGGCCCGCGTCTTCTTTTGGTTCTGCTGGGTCTGGTTCCGCTGGGTCTGGTTTCGCTGGTTCCATGGGCTCTTCCGGTGCGGCGCTCGGTGATTCCTTCGGGGGCTTCCTCGACGGTGTTCCCGAGGCGGGGGGTTCGGTCGATGGCGGTGCGGTCGGTGGCGGTGCGGACGTGGTCTCCGGGGTATCGGCGGGGGCCGTCCGGCGTGGCGGTGTGTTGGGTCGGATCCGGGCGATGGCCGGTCCCCGGCGCGGACGGCTCGCCCTCGCCCTGCTGCTCGGCGCTCTCGCGCTCGGCAGTGCCGTGGGACTGATGGCCACCTCCGGCTGGCTGATCTCCCGGGCCTCCGAGCAGCCGCCCGTGCTGTATCTGATGGTCGCTGTCACGGCGACGCGTGCTTTCGGCATCGGGCGGGCCGTGTTCCGGTACGCCGAGCGGCTGGTGTCGCACGACGCGGTGCTGCGGATGCTGGCCGACACCCGGGTCGCCGTCTACCGGCGCCTCGAACGGCTCGCGCCCGCCGGACTGCGCACGACCCGGCGCGGTGACCTGCTGTCGAGGCTCGTCGCCGACGTAGACGCGTTGCAGGACTACTGGCTGCGGTGGCTGCTGCCCGCCGGTGCCGCCGTCGCCGTGTCCGCCGTGTCCGTCGGCTTCACCGCCTGGCTGCTGCCCGAGGCCGGTGCCGTACTCGCCGTGGGCCTGCTCGTCGCCGGTGCGGGTGTACCGCTCCTCTCCGGTGCCGTCGCCCGACGCGCCGAGCGGAGGTTGGCTCCCGCACGTGGGGCGCTGGCCACCCGGGTCGCCGATCTGCTCACCGGGACCGCCGAGTTGACGGTCGCCGGTGCGCTGCCCGCCCGTACCGCGCAGGTCAGGCGGGCCGACGGGGTGCTCACCCGGATCGCGTCCCGTACCGCGACGGCGACGGCGCTCGGGGACGGGCTGATCGCGCTCGTCTCCGGGCTGACGGTGACGGGTGCCGCGTTCGTCGGCGCGCGGGCGGTCGCGGACGGGCGGCTGAGCGGGGTGGCGCTGGCCGTGGTCGTGCTCACCCCGCTCGCCGCGTTCGAGGCGGTCATGGGGATGCCGCTCGCCGTGCAGTACCGGCAGCGGGTCCGCCGAAGTGCCGAGCGGGTCCACGAGGTGCTGGACGCACCCGTCCCCGTACACGAACCCGAAACGCCTGGTGAGGCGCCCGGCTCGGCGTTCCCGCTGGAGCTGCGGGGGCTGCGGGCCCGGTACCCGGGGCAGACGCGGGACGCGCTGGGCGGGGTCGATCTGACGCTGGAGCGGGGCCGCAGGATTGCCGTGGTCGGTCCGTCCGGGTCGGGCAAGACGACGCTCGCGCAGGTGCTGCTCCGGTTCCTCGACGCGGAAGGACCGGCCGGCTCGTACACGCTCGGCGGAGTGGACGCGTACGCGCTCGACGGGGACACCGTGCGGACGTTCGTCGGGCTGTGCGCGCAGGACGCGCATCTCTTCGACAGTTCGGTGCGCGAGAACCTGCTCCTCGCCCGCAAGGACGCGACCGAGGCCGACTTGAGGGACGCGCTCGGCCGGGCGCGGCTCCTGGAGTGGGCGGACTCGCTGCCCGACGGTATCGACACCCTGGTGGGCGAACACGGCGCACGGCTCTCCGGCGGGCAGCGGCAGCGGCTCGCGCTGGCCCGCGTGCTGCTGGCCGACTTTCCCGTTGTTGTCCTGGACGAGCCGGCCGAGCATCTGGACCTGCCGACCGCCGACGCGCTCACGACCGATCTGCTGGCCGCGACCGAGGGCCGTACGACGCTGCTGATCACGCATCGGCTCGCGGGTCTGGACGCGGTGGACGAGGTGATCGTCCTCGACGGGGGACGGGTGGCGCAGCGCGGCCGGTACGCGGAGTTGGTCGCGGTCGAGGGGCCGCTGCGGCGGATGTGGGAGCGGGAGGGAGCGGCGGATCTGCTGGCGCTGGGCGCGTAGCGGCGACGCGTCGGCTCCCGTACGACGGGCGCCGATTCCTCCCGTACGGGCAGGCGCCTTAGCGGGCCCACGCGCCGCTTTCTTGCCTCCGGTTCGCGGGGGAGCTGCCTTGGCTACCGGTTCGCGAGGATCCGTTCGATGACGATTGCTACGCCGTCCTCGTTGTTGGCGACCGTACGGCCGGACGCGGCGGCGATGACGTCCGGGTGCGCGTTGCCCATGGCGTACGAGGTGCCCGCCCAGGTCAGCATCTCCACGTCGTTGGGCATGTCACCGAAGGCGACGACCTCGCCGGACAGGATGCCGCGATCGGCGCAGCACTGGGCGAGGGTGCTCGCCTTGGAGACCCCGAAGCCGCTGACCTCCAGCAGGGCGCTGGGGCTGGAGCGGGTGATCGACGCGTGCTCACCGACGGCATCGCGCGCGACGGCGAGGAACGCGTCCGGGCTCAGCTCCGGGTGGTACGCGAGCAGCTTGAGCACGGGTTGTACGGGATCGCCCTCGTCGGAGAGTGCCGCGGGTTCGGCGAGCAGCTTCTCGGCGGGCGCGACGCTCTCGGCGGGGTCGAGGTGCAGCGGCGGGTAGGTCGGCTCGTGGTGCAGCCCGCCCGTGCGTTCGACGGCGAAGGACGTACCGGGCGCCGCGGCGCGGAGCAGCCGGACGACGTCGAGGGCGCGCGGGCCGGGCAGCTCGCGGATCTTGACGAAGCGGTGGTCGCCGGGGCCGCCGTGCAGGTCGACCACGGCGGCGCCGTTGCCGCAGATGGCGAGGCCGTGGCCGTGCAGATGGTCGCTGACGACGTCCATCCAGCGGGCCGGTCGTCCGGTCACGAAGAAGACCTCGATGCCCGCTTCCTCGGCCGCGGCGAGGGCCGCGACCGTACGCGGCGAGACCGACTTGTCGTCGCGCAGCAGGGTGCCGTCCAGGTCCGTGGCGATCAGCCGGGGCGGAAGCGAGGAGGTCGGGGTCCGGGGCCGTAGCGAAGCAGAGGTCACCGGCCCATTCTCCTGCATATGCCAGCACGGGCGTGCGGCAGGGCGCACATCTGAGTGCTTTACGCCCCTGGCCGGCCGAGCTGCTGGACGGCCTCCGTGGCGATCTGCTCGAACACCTTCTGATCGGCCGCGAACGGCGTGTCGGGGATGGGCCAGTGGACGACGATCTCGGTGAAACCCAGCTCGGCGTGGCGACCCGCGAAGTCGACGAACGCGGCCAGGGAGTCCAGGGCGTGGCCCGCGCCGGGCGTGGGATTGGCGCCGGGCGCGGTGCCGGACGGGGTGCCGGGCACCGTGCTGGACGAGGTGGCCGGTGGGCGGAACTCGGGCGTGAAGCCGGTCAGCAGGATCTTCTCGATCCCTCGTCCTTCGGTGCTCGCGTCGGTGTCCCGCCCGATCTCCTCGCACGCCGCGACGAGTTTCTCGACCTGCCCGCGAATGGCCTGAATCGACTGGTCGGGGGTGCCCGTCTCGTACAGCTTGTCGTCGCCGGTGGTCACCCATGCCTGCCCGTGTCGGGCGGCGAGGCGCAGCCCGCGCGGGCCGGTCGCGGCGATCGCGAAGGGGAGCCGGGGGCGCTGGACGCAGCCGGGGATGTTCCGGACGTCGCCCGCCGCGTAGAACTCCCCCTCGTACGTCGTGGCGTCCTCGGTGAGCAGCCGGTCGAGCAGCGGGACGAACTCGGCGAAGCGGTCGGCGCGCTGCCGGGGGGTCCAGGGCTCCTGGCCGAGCGCGGTGGCGTCGAACCCGGAACCGCCCGCTCCGATGCCGAGCGTGACCCGGCCACCGGAGATGTCGTCGAGCGAGATCAGCTCTTTGGCCAGCGTGACGGGGTGCCGGAAGTTCGGCGAGGTCACGAGGGTGCCCAGGCGGATGTGGTCCGTGACACCGGCAGCGGCGGTCAGGGTGGGCAGGGCACCGAACCACGGGCCGTCCCGGAACGGAACGCGCCAGGACAGATGGTCGTAGGTGTACGCGGCGTGCAAGCCCAGTTCCTCGGCGCGCCGCCAGGTGGCGCTGCCGCCCTCGTGCCAGCGGCGGTACGGGAGGATCACGGTGCTCAGACGCAGACTCATGCCGCAGAGCCTACGCAAGGCTTCTCGACCGCGTTTCGGTGGCTTTTCGGAGGCTTTTCGACGGCTTCTCGATGGAGCCCGGGGCAGTGGCCTCGGCGCCCGGGGCAGTGGCCTCCGGGGCAAGTCGCCTGCGGTCTGTTTGGCCTGCGGGTCTGTGGCCTGGGGTTTTGTGGGTCGGGGTTTCTGCGGGTCGGAGTTTTGTGGACCACGAGTCAGTCGGCCACGAGCCGGTGGTCCCCGAATCAGTGGTCCCCGGGGCCGTGACCTTCGAGGCGGTGCCTTCGGGTCAGCGGCCCCGGGGTCAGTGGCCCTGTGGGAAGCGCAGATAGGCCGGGGGGACGGCGGCGGTGAGCCAGACGCCGTTGGCGCTGACCCGGAACTCATGGCCGTCGGTGTGCATCGACCCCGCGTCGACCGACAGCACGACGGGCCGGCCACGGCGGGCACCGACACGGGTCGCGGTCTCGCGGTCGGCGGACAGGTGCACATCATGGCGGTTCATCGGCCGCAGGCCCTCGGCGCGGATCGCGGGCAGGCTGCGCGCGACGGTGCCGTGGTAGAGGTACGCGGGCGGGGTGGCCGGGAGCAGCCCGAGGTCGACCTCGACGGTGTGGCCCTGGCTGGCCCGGATCCGGTCCCCTTCGATGGCGAACCGCTGCTTGTCGTTGGCGGCGACGACATGCTCCAGCTCGGCACGGGTGATGCGGAAGCCGTGTGCGCGCGCCGCCGCGATCAGGGTGTCGATCTCCACCCAGCCGCCGTCGTCGAGGGTCAGCCCGATGCGCTCGGGCCGGTGTCGTAGGTGTTTCGACAGGTACTTGGACACCTTCACGGTGTGTTTTTCGTCCATGTCGCCAGGGTCCCGGCCGCTCGGATTTCGCGCACCCGATTTTGGGTCCGGACGTTTGATCCACAGCCAAGTGCGGTTATCCACAGGGGTTTTGGCGATTCTGTGGACAACTGGTCTTCTGTTTCAGATAGTTTGATCAACTTGAGTTGGGTTGCCATACTTTGAGGTGAGTGTATCCAATGTCCGTGCGTGTACCTCTCGTTCCGTCGCCGCGGTGACAAAGGCTTCCAGCTGGTCAGCGCCAACCAGCTTTTCCACAGACCGTGTTGTGGACACCGGAAGTCGCACCGACCGGGGTTCGTCGGACGGCTGAGGCGGTGCGCCCGCGGCCAGGTGTTGACGCAGATGCCGAGTAGCGAACATCCGCATGGCGCGGGCGAGTTCGGCGTCGACCGCCTGCTGGGCGAGCGGGCGCAGCCGGCGCACGAGCGCCGCCGCCTCGGTCGTTTCCGCGTCCGTCGGCGTGTGCTGACCGAGATAGCGCGCGAACACATGCTCGGTCGTGAACTCCAGGAATCGCGAGGCGATGTGCTCGACCTGGACCCTCAACTCCCTGAGGTGGCCCGAGATCGCGGACAGCGGAACTCCCGCCGCGTGCAACTCGGCCGCCACGGACAGCTCTTGGGGGCTCGGTACCAGGAACTCGTCGTCCCGTCCCGGCACCGGCTCCAGCACACCGAGGGCGACCGCGTCCGCGACCGCGGCGTCGTCCGGGCGGCCCCCGAACCTCTCGTCCAGCTCCGCCCGCGAGATCCGCGCGGCCTCCTCGTCCGTCCACGGCCCGTCGACCTCGGCGACCAGACCGAGCACGCCGCCCAGACCACGCCCCGCGTCCCACGCCTCCAGGAGTTCCTTGATCGACGCCAGGGTGTAACCCCGGTCGAGCAGGTCCGCGATCTGCCGCAGCCGCGCGAGATGCGGGTCGCCGTACACATTGGCCCGGCCGCGGCGCTCGGGGCGGGGGAGCAGGCCGCGGTCCTGGTAGGCGCGGATCGTCCGGACCGTGGCACCGCTGTGGCGCGCCAGGTCCTCGATCCGGTACTCGGCCCGACCACCGGTCACCGCCGACTGGCCCCCCACGTCTACGCCCACGCCCTCACCCACGCCCTCGCTCCTGACCTCTGGTTCCGGTCGGCCGGTCCCGGTCCGGCCCGCTCACCCCGTACACACCCACGGAAGCCGTCCCGCTATCCGAGGGCCGCACGGCCGATCGCTCCCGCCGCCGACCGCGCCGCGGGCGAACTCGCCAGATACGCGACGGCCCTGCGCAGCGAGCCCTCCTGCGAGGGATGGTACGACCGCCGCAGATAGCGCGGTACGGCCCGGCCGAGGTCACCCCAGGTCGGCAACAGACCCTTGCGCACCGCCTTGTTGTGCTCGGTGAGCGAATAGCGCAGGCGGCCCGCGAGCTGCGGATCGTGGCGTATCAGATACGCGGCGCCCCACACCCACAGGTACAGCATCACGGGCGCGGTGATCGCCATGGACACGATGCGCCGCGCGTGCCGGGGGAGTGCGTCGCCGCCGCAGTGCTCGTACATGTCGAAGGCGACCGCGCGGTGTTCGACCTCCTCCGCGCCGTGCCAGCGCAGCAGATCGAGCATGATCGCGTCCGCCCCGGCGTCGTCGAGCGCGTCCGCGCCCAGCACCCAGTCGCCCAGCACGGCGGTGAACTGCTCGATCGCCGCGATCGTCGCCAGCCGGACCCGCAGCCACTCGCGCGCGGGCACCGGCACCCCCAGCGGCGGACGCTCACCGAGCAGCCGCTCGAAGAGGAAGTCGACGTACTTCGTGTACGCGGCCGTGTCGAGCCGCTGGGCCGCCAGGTGGTCCAGCACATACGCGTGCTGCACGCTGTGCGTGGCCTCCTGGCCCATGAACCCCTTGACGTCCCGGAGCAGTTCGTCGTCCGTTACCAGCGGCAGGGCCTCCTTGAAGACCCGCACGAACCACCGCTCCCCCGCCGGCAGCAGCAGATGCAGCACATTGATGACATGCGTGGCGGTGGGCTCGTCCGGGATCCAGTGCAGCGGGGTCGTGTCCCAGTCGAACGAGACCCGACGCGGGCTGATCACGACGCGGTCGGAATCACTCAGCGGGTCGCTCACAACGGCGGCTCCATCCGTGCGATCGCGCGCAACGCCCTCGGCGTGAAGCGGGACATGAGGTGGGCGCCGCGCGCTTCCGGGGTGACCGGGACGACGGCCTGGTTGCGGACCACCGCGCGCAGGATCGCGTCGGCGGCCTTCTCCGGCGGGTAGTTACGCAGTCCGTACAGCCGGGCGGACTTCTTCTGCCGGCGCTTCTCCTCTTCCTCGCCGACCCCGGTGAACCGCGCGGTGGACGTGATGTTGGTGTTGACGAAGCCGGGGCAGATCGCCGAGACACCGATGCCCTGCCCGGCCAGCTCCGCGCGCAGGCACTCGCTGAGCATCAGTACGGCGGCCTTCGACGTGCTGTAAGCGGGCAGCGCCTTCGACGGCTGAAACGCCGCCGCGGACGCGGTGTTGACGATGTGGCCGCCCTGTCCGCGCTCGGCCATCTGCTTGCCGAAGAGGCGGCAGCCGTGGATCACGCCCCACAGATTGACGTCGAGGACCTTCCGCCAGTCTTCGGACGAGGTGTCCAGGAAGGAGCCGGACAGTCCTATGCCCGCGTTGTTGACGAGGACGTCCACCACGCCGTACTCCGTGGCGACCTTCGCGGCGAGCTTCTCCATGGCCTGCTCGTCGCCCACGTCGACCGTCTCGCTCCACGCCTCGGGGGCGCCGATCAGTCGGCACAGCTCCGCCGTGCGCGCCGCGGTCTCGGCGTCCCGGTCGACGGCCACCACGCGCGCGCCGGCCTCCGCGAACGCGAACGCCGTGGCCCGCCCGATGCCGCTGCCCGCACCCGTCACCAGCACGAGCTGGCCACCGAACCGCTGGCCGTACTTCCCCGTGTCCGGGGTCTCCCGGGGCGGCACACCGTCCTCGTGCGCGGTCACGAACTCCGCGATCCACGCGGTCAGTTGGTCGGGGCGGGTACGCGGCACCCAGTGCTTGGCGGGCAGGCTGCGGCGGACCAGCCGGGGGGCCCATTCCTCCAGGTCGTCGTAGAGCCGCTCGGAGAGGAACGCGTCACCGGACGGCGTGATGAGCTGCACGGGCGCGTGCGCGTAGGCGTCGGCGCGGGGCCTGCGTAGCCTCGCCCGGATGTTGTCCCGGTAGAGCCAGGCGCCGTGGGCCGCGTCCGACGGGAGCGACGGGGTCGGGTAGTCGCCGACGGGGACCTTCTCGACGCGCTGGAGGATCTTGGGCCACCGCTTGCCGAGGGGGCCGCGCCACGCCAGCTCGGGCAGGACCGGGGTGTGCAGCATGTACACGTACCAGGACTTGGCGCCCTGGCCCAGGAGTTGGCCCACCGCGCGCGGGGTGGGGTGGGCCATGCGGCGCTTGATCCAGTGGCCGAAGTGGTCCAGGGAAGGGCCCGACATCGAGGTGAAGGACGCGATCCTGCCCTCGGTGCGCGGCACCGTCACGAACTCCCAGGACTGCACCGAGCCCCAGTCGTGTCCGACCAGATGCACCGGTCGGTCCGGGCTGACGGCGTCCGCGACGGCGAGGAAGTCGTCCGTCAGCTTCTCCAGCGTGAAGCCGCCGCGCAGGGGTCGCGGTGGTGTCGAACGGCCGTGTCCGCGCACGTCGTACAGCACTACATGGAAGCGGTCGGCCAGTCGGACAGCGACCTCCGACCAGACCTCCTTGGAGTCCGGATAGCCGTGGACGAGCAGCACCGTCGGGCGTGTGGGGTCGCCCAACTCGGCGACGCACAGCTCCACGCCGCCCGTACGCACCCAGCGCTCGCGCGCTTCCTGCAAGCTCATGCCGCACCTTCCTGATGGTTCGCCTCCGCGCGCGTGGCCCCGCGCACGGTCTCCGCGTCCCGGCTCACGCGTCCCTCTTTCCCGCCGACTCGCCCTCCCCCGCTCACGCGGCCTCCGCCCAGCGCCGTACGTGCGGCAGGTCGTCGTCCAGCCAGAACGCGCTCTGCTCCGGGTCCCGCGAGTCGGTGACGACGAGGATCTCCTCGAACTTCGCCCCCGTACCCCGGAATCCCAGGTGGGGTTCGACCGCCCAGAGACCGGGCCGCGGCGGATGGTCCGAGAACTTGTACGGCGACCAGAGCGGTGACCAGCCGTCCCGGTGGCCGCGCAGCGCGTCGCTCGCCAGGCCCTTGAGGGACTGGGTGCCGAAGCCGAACAGATGCGGTGAGAAACGGCGCTCCTTGACCCGGTCGACCTTGTGCGCGATGACACCGAAGGGATACGCGCGATGGCGGTTGGCATAGCCCTGGCGGACCATGAGCCGGTCCACGTCCTCGTAGATCTCCCGCAGCGGCCGGCGCTCACGGACCTCGCGGAGGAGCAGCTCGCGATGGGCCTCCAGATCGGCGAGCAGCTTGTCGTGCACCGGATTCAGGCCCAGGCACCCCGAATAGCCGATGTCCGCCGTGAAGCCGCGGAGCACCGGGGCCATGTCGAGGATGAACGGCATCCCCGGCTCCAGCCTGCGGTCGGTGGGGAAGAACTGGAGCGGGATCCGGAAGTTCACGAACGCGGTGCGGTCGCCGAACCAGGCGAAGGGCAGATGGAACCAGTCCCGCACACCCCGCTCGCGCAGCCAGGCACGCTGCATCCGCGCCGCCTCGCGCTCCGTCACACCGGGCTTGAGCTGCGCCGCGACCGCTTCCGCACACGCGTACGCGAGCCGCTGCACCTCTCGGAACCCCTGGAGTTCCACGGAGAGTTCACCTGCCACTGCCGCTGTCATGCCACCGTCCGTCCGCCGTCCGGGCCTGTGCGCTACGTAGTCGTAACTTGACACTGATGAATGTGACAATGCTCAGCGGCTACGTCAAGGGGCGTGCGGGAGCCTGTGGAAAACCCCGCGGAGCCCTTGTCCGGAGGAGGCGGAGCCGGTGTTCTGAGGTGGGGGAGCCCATGTCCCGAGGTCGCGGAGCCCTTGTCCGGAGCGGGCGGCACCCTTCTCCGGGCTGATGGAGGGCCCCGATGATCTCGCACCTGGGTCTGACCCCTACGGGCCCCTAGTACTGGAGTCTGACTCGGGGACGGCACCCTGGTCTGACGCGGCGGTGTGGTCCACGCCACTACGGTCGGACCGTGACTGTGATCGTGACCGAAAGCCTGAGCAAGCGGTTCCCCCGGGTGACCGCGCTTGACCGGCTCTCCGTGGACATCGGGCCCGGTGTGACCGGACTTGTGGGTGCCAATGGAGCCGGCAAGTCCACACTGATCAAGATCCTGCTGGGTCTGTCCCCCGCCACCGAGGGTCGAGCCGCCGTGCTCGGTCTCGATGTCGCCACCGAGGGCGCCGCCATCCGCGAAAGTGTCGGGTACATGCCCGAGCACGACTGTCTGCCGCCCGATGTCTCGGCGACCGAGTTTGTCGTACACATGGCGCGGATGTCCGGACTGCCGCCCGCCGCGGCCCGGGAGCGCACCGCTGACACGCTGCGCCATGTCGGGCTGTACGAGGAGCGATATCGTCCCATCGGCGGCTATTCCACCGGAATGAAGCAGCGCGTGAAACTCGCGCAGGCCCTGGTGCACGACCCGCGCCTGGTCTTCCTCGACGAACCGACGAACGGCCTGGACCCGGTCGGCCGCGACGAGATGCTGAATCTCATCCGCCGTGTCCACACCGACTTCGGGATCTCCGTCCTGGTCACCTCGCACCTCCTGGGCGAGCTGGAGCGGACCTGTGACCACGTGGTCGTGGTCGACGGCGGTAAGCTGCTGCGCTCCAGCTCCACCACGGACTTCACCCAGACCACCACGACCCTCGCGGTCGAGGTCACCGACACCGACGAACACCCCGACGGCACCAGCGCCCTGCGGGACGCGCTCAAGGCGCGCGGGATCACCACCGACGCGGGCAGCGAACTGCCCGGCGCCGGACACACCCTCCTGCTCACCGCGGAGGGCGAGGAGACCTACGACGTGGTGCGCGACCTCGTCGCCGACCTCGGCATCGGCCTGATCCGGATGGAGCAGCGCCGGCACCACATCGCCGAGGTGTTCCGCACGGAACAGACGGACCAGGGCGAGACCGGCGAGGACCAGGGCGGCACGGAGCAGCAGCGGAAGGAGGCGGTCCCCCATGGCGGTTGATCAGCCCACGGCCTCGGCCGGTGAGCAGACCCGGATCCACAACATCGGGTACCGCAACTACGACGGCCCCCGCCTGGGCCGGGCGTACGCACGCCGTTCCCTCTACTCGCAGTCCCTGCGCGGTGGTTACGGACTGGGCAGGTCCGTCAAGTCCAAGGTCCTGCCGATGCTGCTGTTCGCCGTGATGTGCGCACCCGCGCTGATCATGGTGGCGGTGGCCGTCGCGACCAAGGCGAAGGACCTGCCCGTCGACTACACGCGCTATGCGGTCCTGCTCCAGGCCGTCATCGGCCTGTACGTCGCCTCGCAGGCGCCGCAGTCCGTCTCCCGTGACCTGCGCTTCAAGACAGTGCCCCTGTACTTCTCGCGCCCCATCGAGCGCGGGGACTATGTCGTCGCGAAGTACAGCGCCATGGCGTCGGCCCTGTTCGTGCTCACGGCCGCGCCGCTGCTGATCCTCTACGTCGGCGCGCTGCTCGCCAAGCTCGACTTCGCCGACCAGACCAAGGGCTTCCTCCAGGGGTTGGTGTCCGTGGCCCTGCTCTCCCTGCTCTTCGCCGGTATCGGACTCGTCATCTCGGCGATCACCCCGCGCCGCGGCTTCGGCATCGCCGCCGTCATCGCCGTCCTCACCATCTCGTACGGCGCGGTCTCCACCGTCCAGGCCATCGCCCATGAACAGGGCAGCGAGGGAGCCGTCGGCTGGCTCGGACTCTTCTCACCGATCACCCTCATCGACGGCGTACAGTCCGCGTTCCTCGGCGCCACCTCGGCGTTCCCCGGCGGACAGGGCCCCTCGAACGGCGCCGGAGTCGTGTACGTACTCGTCGTCCTGGGCCTCATCGCCGGCTGCTACGGCATGCTGATGCGCCGCTACCGAAAGGTCGGGCTGTGACCACCCTCAAGATCGACCACACATCCCGCTGGTTCGGCAATGTGGTGGCCGTCAACGACATCACGATGACGATCGGCCCCGGCGTCACCGGCCTCCTCGGGCCGAACGGCGCGGGGAAGTCCACCCTCATCAACATGATGGGCGGCTTCCTCGCCCCCTCCACGGGCGCCGTCACGCTGGACGGTCAGCAGGTCTGGCGCAATGAGCAGATCTACCGGCACATCGGCATCGTCCCCGAGCGCGAGGGGATGTACGACTTCCTGACGGGCCGCGAATTCGTCGTCGCCAACGCCGAGTTGCACGGGCTCGGGACCAAGGAGGCGCAGCGCGCGCTCGCCACGGTCGCGATGGAGTACGCGCAGGACCGGCAGATCTCGACGTACAGCAAGGGCATGCGCCAGCGCGTGAAGATGGCGTCCTCGCTGGTGCACGAGCCGTCGTTGCTGTTGCTCGACGAGCCGTTCAACGGCATGGACCCGCGCCAGCGCATGCAGCTCATGGATCTGCTGCGGTCCATGGGCGACGAGGGACGCACCGTCCTGTTCTCCTCGCACATCCTCGAAGAGGTCGAGCAACTCGCCTCGCACATCGAGGTGATCGTCGCTGGACGGCATGCGGCGAGCGGTGACTTCCGCCGTATCCGCCGGCTGATGACCGACCGGCCGCACCTTTATACGGTGCGGTCCAGTGACGACCGGGTGCTGGCCGCCGCGCTGATCGCCGACCCGTCGACGGCCGGGATCGAGGTCGACCTCAAGGAGGGCGTCCTGCGCGTCCAGGCGGTCGACTTCGCCCGCTTCACCGCCCTGCTGCCGCGCGTCGCGCGCGACCATGGCATCCGACTGCTCACGGTGTCGCCGTCCGACGAGTCCCTAGAGTCCGTGTTCTCGTATCTGGTCGCGGCGTAGGAGGCCGAAAGATGTACGACCCCACTGTCGCCCGGCTCACGTATCGAGCCCTGCTCGGCCGCCGCCGGGCCCTCATCCTGTTCGCCCTGCCCGCGCTGCTGATCGTGATCGCGGCGGCGGTCCGTGGCTTCACCGGCGCCGACGACCAGATCGCCGCCGACGTCCTCGGCGGTTTCGCGCTCGCCACGATGGTGCCGATCATCGGTGTCATCGCGGGTACGGGCGCGATCGGGCCCGAGATCGACGACGGTTCCGTGGTCTATCTGCTGGCCAAGCCCGTCAAGCGGCCCACGATCATCTTCACCAAGCTGATCGTCGCGATCGGCGTGACCATGGCGTTCTCCGCGATCCCCACCCTGATCGCGGGCTTCATCCTCAACGGCAACGGCCAGCAGGTCGCCGTCGCCTACACCATCGCCGCGCTGGTCGGCTCCATCGCCTATGCCGCGCTGTTCCTGCTCCTCGGCACGATCACGCGGCACGCGGTGGTGTTCGGCCTGGTGTACGCGCTGGTGTGGGAGGCGCTGTTCGGCACGCTGGTGGCGGGCGCCCGCACCCTGAGCGTCCAGCAGTGGTCGCTCGCGATCGCCCACAAGGTGGCCGACGCCGACCTGGTCACCTCCGATGTGAGCCTGCCGGTCGCGACCGTGCTCCTCGTCGGGGTCACGGTCCTGGCCACCTGGTACGCGGGTCAGAAGCTGCGGACGCTGAAGCTGGCCGGCGAGGAGTAGTAGCGAGGACCCGTCCCGTACCGGAACCGTCCGGTACGGGACCGGATCCTGATCTTGACGGCTTCTTCACGTTCGTACAGCGACACTGCAAACTGGACATAGTGCTGTCCGACAAGGCCGTCCAGGGAAGGAGTCACGATGGCGCAGGGGCCGACGTCCGGGGAAGACGGGTCGGAGGACGTCGAAGCCTGGGACGACATCCAGCTCGACGACGACTTCATACGGTCCGCGGAGACGACCGAACCCTCCGCGCGGGCCAGGATGCTCGCCGCCCGCTGGCGGTCTGGTGCCCCGGATCCTCAGCCGTGGCGTTCCGACGAGCCCCCTGCGGGGTGGTTCTGGAGCAGGGCGCGGCGCCGCAAGAAGCGCCGCAAATAATCGGTGGCGGCCGACTTCCGGTGAGCGCACAGTAGTCATGTGAGCGCCGGATGCGGTGCCACTGTCGGGGAGAGGAGCGTGACGTGTCCAGTAGTACGAGGGCGTCGCGCTTCCGACAGGGCAGCCCGTGGAGTGCGGCTCCGGAGTAACCCACCGGTCTCCGTCGAGTCCCTGCCGCGGGAGCTGCCCGGGGCGGCCGCTTCGAGCGCGCATCCGCGCGGGCCGCCCACCCCCGGAGGATTGGCTGAGTGGTAAAGCACCGGCTTGCTAAGCCGTGGTCGGGTCGAAGGCCCGCGCGCGTTCGAACCGCGCATCCTCCGCCAAACGCTTGTCGCTGTGACAGACCCGCAATACGGCCCCCGGACCCCCACCGAGCCGTGGAACGAAACCAGGGACCTGCGGCCCCCGGACCCCCGCCGGGTCGGGCGCCGACACCGGGATCCGCCAGGCCCGAACCCCTTGAGCAGGGGGGACGGCACACGGGGACGGTAGCCAGATGTGGCGGGTCCGGAGCCGCCGAGCCCCGGACAGCACTCAGGGCCTGCGGCTCCCGGAGCCCCCAGAGCCGGGGGACGGCACCAAGGGGCCTGCGGCCCCCGGAAGCCCGCCGGGTCGGGCCCGGACCCCCTGTGCCGGGGGGACGGCGCTGGGATGCCCGCCGGGCCGTGGGCGGTAGCCAGATCTAGACGGGCCCGGATCTGCCGAGCGGGACAGCACCCAGGGCCTGCGGCCCCGGATCCCCGCAGGGTCGAGAGCGGGACCGGGACCCGCCGGGTCCGAACCTCTTGAGCCGGGGACGGCGCTGGCTGGATCCCCCGCCGGGTCGGGGGCGGTGGCCGGGACCGATGGGCTCGTACCTGCCGAGTCCCAGAGCCTGTGGTCCCCGGACTGCTGCCGAGCCGGTGACGGTACACAGAGTCACCGTGCCCGGAGTTCAGTCGAGCCGGAGATTGTCGGGATGCCCGTCGACGGTAGCCGGATTCGGTGGCCCCGGAGCCGGCGAGTTCCGGGGGCCGTGTCCACGGGGCGGTCTTCGGGTCAGGGGTGGAGTAGGTGTTCCAGTACTTCTGCGATGCCGTCTGTCTCGTTTGATGTGGTGATTTCGTCGGCTACTGCCTTGAGGTCCTCGTGGGCGTTGGACATGGCTACGCCGTGGGCGGACCAGGTGAACATCGGGATGTCGTTCGGCATGTCGCCGAAGGCGATCGTTTCGGCGGCCGTTACGCCCAGTCGGCGTGCTGCCAGGGAAAGGCCCGTCGCCTTGGTCAGGCCCAGCGGGAGCAGTTCGACGATGCCCTCGCCCGCCATCGTCGCCCCGACCAGACCGCCCGCCGCGTCCCGCGCCGCCTGCGCGAGTTCGTCGTCGGTGAGCGTCGGGTGCTGGATGTACACCTTGTTCAGCGGCTTCGACCACAGTTCCGCGACGTCCGTGAAGGGGACGACCGGGAGCGGCCCCTCGTGCACGCGATAGCCGGGGCCCACGACGACGTCGCCGTCGAGACCGTCCCTGCTCGCGGCCAGCGCCAGCGGACCGACCTCGGCCTCTATCTTGGCGAGCGCCAGAGCGGCGAGCTGCCGGTCCAGGGTCACCGAGGTGAGCAGCCGTCGCGCCCCCGCGTCGTAGACCTGGGCGCCCTGCCCGCACACCGCGAGGCCCTCGTACCCGAGCGAGTCGAGGATGTGCCGGGTCCACGGCACCGCGCGGCCGGTGACGATGATGTGCGCGGCGCCCGCCGCGGTGACCGCGGCGAGCGCTTCCCGTGTGCGGTCCGAGACGGTGTGGTCACTGCGCAGCAGCGTTCCGTCGAGGTCGGTCGCGACGAGTCGGTAAGGGAAGGCGGAGACGGAGGCGGAGGACGTACTCGCAGGGCTCACGGGGCTACGGGCTCCAGGACCTCGCGGCCACCGAGATACGGCCGCAGCACCTTCGGCACCAGCACGGAACCGTCGGCCTGCTGGTGGTTCTCCAGCAGCGCGACGATCGTGCGCGGCACGGCGCACAGCGTGCCGTTGAGCGTCGCCAGCGGCTGGGTCACCTTCTTGCCGTCACGGTTCTCCCGCATCCGGATCGACAGCCGGCGGGCCTGGAATCCGTCGCAGTTCGACGCGGAGGTCAGCTCGCGGTACTTGCCCTGCGTCGGGATCCACGCCTCGCAGTCGAACTTGCGGGACGCGGACGAGCCGAGGTCGCCGGTGGCCACATCGATCACCTGGAACGGCAGCCCCAGGGAGTTGAGCCACTGCTTCTCCCAGTCGAGCAGCCGCTGGTGCTCGTTCTCGGCGTCCTCCGGCGCGACGTACGAGAACATCTCGACCTTGTCGAACTGGTGGACGCGGAAGATGCCCCGGGTGTCCTTGCCGTAGGTTCCGGCCTCGCGGCGGTAGCAGGGCGAGAAGCCGGCGTACCGCAGGGGCAGCTTGTCGGCCTCGATGATCTCGTCCATGTGGTACGCGGCGAGGGGGACCTCGGACGTACCCACGAGGTAGTAGTCGTCCTTCTCCAGGTGGTACACGTTCTCCGCGGCCTGGCCGAGGAAGCCGGTGCCCTCCATCGCGCGCGGGCGGACCAGCGAAGGCGTCAGCATCGGGATGAAACCGGCCTCGGTCGCCTGGGCGATCGCCGCGTTGACCAGGGCCAGTTCCAGGAGCGCGCCGACGCCCGTGAGGTAGTAGAAGCGGGAGCCGGAGACCTTGGCGGCGCGCTCGACGTCGATCGCGCCGAGGGCCTCGCCCAGCTCCAGATGGTCCTTGGGGGTGAAGCCCTCCGCGCCGAAGTCCCGGATCGTGCCGTGCGTCTCCAGGACGACGAAGTCCTCCTCGCCGCCGACCGGAACGTCCGCGTGTACGAGGTTCCCGAGCTGGAGAAGGAGCCGCTTGGTCTCCTCGTCGGCCTCGTCCTGCGCGGCGTCGGCCGCCTTGACGTCGCCCTTGAGCTGCTCGGCCCGCTTCAGCAGCTCCGCGCGCTCCTCGGGGGACGCCTTGGGGATGAGCTTGCTCAGCGACTTCTGCTCGGAACGCAGCTCGTCGAAGCGGACGCCCGACGACCTGCGGCGCTCGTCGGCGGAGAGCAGGGCGTCGACGAGTGCGACGTCCTCTCCACGGGCACGCTGCGAAGCGCGAACACGGTCGGGGTCCTCACGGAGCAGGCGAAGGTCAATCACCCTTCAAGGCTACCGGTGCGGGGTTCGGCGTCACGACCCACTATTTCATTCTGTGCGTTATGCCGGAATTGTTGGGGTTTTTGAGGGCAATCAAATGTGCCGTCGCGCAGGAGGTGGGGATATCGGGCGGCGGTGGTTGTGAAGGAATCGGGCGGCGTCAATAAAGGACGGCCATTCCTTCGAACCGGGGTCATGTGATGCGATGCCTTGACCGGATTCCCTTGTGGGGAAGGGGACTTGACGCGTTCCTCGGTTCGGTTGTCCACAGGGCTCCGTGCCGTTCGGAGAGTTATCCACAGGCTGTGTGGAAGATCTGTGGATGGCGGAGGTGATCGTTCCGAAAGCCGCATGCGGGACGAAGGATTCCCGGTTCAAACCGTACCCACACCCGCTTTCGGGTGGAAATGGTTCGCTCCAAAGAGTTGATCAAGGGAAAAGAGTGGACGAGGGGTGACGTGCGCAACTGTGGACGGAGTTGTGGACTCTGGGCCGATTTGTCGACCATGTCGTACTTCGTTGTCGACTTGTCCCCAGGTCGAGATGCTCGACTGTGGATAACTTCTGTGGATGACGAAAATAGGCAGGTAAGACCGGTGAGCCCGACAGGCAGATCCGAGGGATCCGACGAACCCGGTGGCCAGGGGTCCTAGAAGCGGCCGTCCTGGCACCGCGTCAGCCAGTCCGACGCCTCCGTGAACGCGCGGTCCGACGTCCCCGGCCGCGGCGGGCCCACCTCGTCCAGGGCCACACCCGCCCGCGGATACGAGCCGAGGAACCGCACCTGAGGACAGATCCGCTTCAGACCCATGAGGGCCTCGCCGACCCGGCGGTCCGTGATGTGTCCCTCGGCGTCGACGGAGAAGCAGTAGTTACCGATGCCCTGGCCGGTCGGGCGGGACTCGATCCGCATCAGGTTGACGCCGCGTACGGCGAACTCCTGGAGCAGTTCGAGCAGGGCGCCGGGGTGGTCGTCGCCGAGCCAGATGACGACCGATGTCTTGTCCGCGCCGGTCGGGGCGGCCGGGCGGGCCGGACGGCCGACCAGCACGAAGCGGGTCTCGGCGTTCGCCGCGTCGTGGATCTCGGTGACCAGCGGTTCGAGGCCGTAGGTGGCGGCGGCGAACTCACCCGCGAAGGCCGCGTCGTAACGGCCCTCCTGGACCAGGCGGGCACCGTCCGCGTTCGACGCGGCGGATTCCCACAGGGCGTCCGGGAGGTGGGCGGCCAGCCAGTTGCGGACCTGCGGCTGGGCGACCGGGTGGCCGGTCACCGTCTTGACGTCGTGCAGCGCGGTACCGGGCCGTACCAGGAGCGCGAAGGCGATCGGCAGGACCACCTCGCGGTAGATCATCAGCGGCTCGCCCTTGGCCAGCTCGTCGAGGGTCGCCGTGACCCCGCCCTCGACGGAGTTCTCGATCGGGACCAGCGCGCCGGCCGCTTCCCCGCTGCGGACCGCGTCCAGCGCGACCGGGACCGACACCATCGGCACGAGTTCACGCGTGGCGGCTTCGGGGAGCGTCCGCAGAGCGGCCTCGGTGAAGGTGCCCTGGGGACCGAGATACGTATACCGGGTGGCCGACATACGGTCACCCTAATGGGCTCCGGCAGGTACCGGTTCACGCTGCCGATCCGCGAAGCCGTCCCCCGACCTACCCCTCCAGCAGCCGCTGCCCCACATACCCGCCCTTCTCCGCGCCCCCCGGCACCGCGAACAGGCCGCTCGCCTCATGACGGATGAACGGGGACAGCGCGTCGCCCCGGTCGAGCTTGCGCTGCACCGGGACGAAGCCCCGGGCCGGGTCCGCCTGCCAGCAGACGAAGAGCAGACCCGCCTCCGGCACCCCGTCCGCGTCGAAACCGTCGTGGAAGGAGAACGGCCTGCGCAACATCGCGGCGCCGCCGTTCTGATCCGGACGGGTGATGCGCGCGTGCGCGTTGATCGGGACGACCAGCGTGCCGTCGGCCCCGAGTTTGTCCAGGTCGGGCTCGGTCGTCTCGGACCCACCCGTCAGCGGCGCACCGTCCGACTTATGGCGCCCGATGATCCCTTCCTGGCCCTTGACCGACAGCTTCTCCCAGTCGTCGAGGAGCATCCGGATCCGGCGCACCACGGCGTACGAGCCCCCCGCCATCCAGACCGGCACCTCGCCGCCCGGCTTTTCCGGTACGAAGATCCGCTGCTGGAAATCGGGGTCGGACGGCTTCGGATTCCTCGTCCCGTCGACCTGACCCATCAGATTCCGCGTCGTCATCGGCCGCGCGGTCGCCCCGTGCGAACGGTTGAACCCGTTCATCTGCCACCGCACCCGCGCCGCGCTCCCCGCCTCCTTCTGGAGCGCGCGCAGCGCGTGGAAGGCGACGAGGGAGTCGTTCGCGCCGATCTGCACCCATAGATCGCCGTTGCTGCGCGCCTTGTCGAGATGGTCGGACGAGAAGTCGGGCAGCGGATCGAGGGCGACCGGCCGCTGCTTCTCCAGACCGGTGCGGCCGAAGAAGCTGTGCCCGAAGCCGAAGGTCACGGTCAGCAGGGACGGCCCCGCGTCGCGCGCCACCTCTGTGTCCCCGCTCAGAGACTCGCCCGCCATCAGCCGCTCCGCCACCGCCGACCAGCGCCGCAGCAGCGCCGTCGCCTCCTTGCGGCCCGCGCCCGGCGCGAGGTCGAAGGCGATGAGATGACCCGATGCCTGCATGGGTGTCGTGATGCCGGCCTGATGTTTCCCGTGAAACATTGCTGTGTCCGCGCCAAGAGAGGTCAGCGGTGCGGCATCGGCCGTGTCGGCGGACCCAGAACGTGCCGCCGCATAGCCCGTGGCACCGCCCGCCGCCCCCAGCGCCAGGCCCGTGGCACCGGCGGTCCCGAGCAGCTGGCGCCGGGAGATCCGGGAGCCGGGGGCCGGGGCATCGGTGCCGAGCGCCGGGGCGTCGGTGCCGTCGCTGGACGGGGATACCGGGGTCGAGGACCCGGCGCCGGTCGGCGCGGTGGGGGTCTTCGCAGGGTCCGCCATGGTCGTTCAGCCGATCTTCGCGTTCTTGGTCACGGTCACTTGGTCGATGTCGGAGGTACGGATGGTCACCGCGATCTGCCAGTCACCGGCCATCGGGAGCTGGACGCCGCCTGCGCTCCAGTGTCCGGTGGCGATGCGGTCCGGGACGACCGGCAGCGGACCGATGTCCTTCGCCTTCAGCGTGAAGGCGACCTTCACCTCGGGGACGTCGAACCCGCTGCCGTTCGGGCGCTCGACATAGAGGTGCATGCCGTTGCTGCCGACCCGGCCGGGCGCGAGGTCGATGACCACCGTGCCCTTGCCGTCCTGCGCGCCGGTGTCGAACGGCACCCGTAGCGACAGGGGTCCGGAGTCCGAGGAAGCCGCTTGGGTCACCCGCGCGGCCTCCTCCTCGGTACGGCCCGGCTCGGTGGAGGTCAGCACCGTCGTGACGGCGAGCAGCACGACGGCGACGGATGCCTCGGCGAGCACCGAACGGCGCAGGCCCGAGCGCCCCGGATCGGCGTCCCGGTCCCGCTTGCGCCGCGCGGTGGCCAGGGCGGTGCGCTGCCGGGCGAGCTGGGCGGAACGGGTCGGGTCTACGGGGGTATCGGAGTCGGCGGAGGAGTGGGAGTCGGAGTCGGTGCGGGCGTCGGGTGCCGGGTCCGAGGTGGACGCCGGGTCCGAGGTGGCCGGCACGGTGACCGGTTCGGCGGGGCGCTGTGCCACGACCGTCGCCCGCTCGGCGCCGGCCGTCTCCGCGGCCTCCGCTGTCTCCGCCGTCTCCGACAACCGTGCCGTCCAGCGGCGCGAGAACCACGCGATGCCGACCACCACGGCCACCAGCCCGACCTTGATCAGCAGCAGTTGGCCGTACCACGTGCCGGTGAGCGCGGACCAGGAACCGACCTGACGCCAGGACTGGTAAAGCCCGGTCGCGGCCAGGGCGACCACACTGCCGAACGCCACCCGCGAGAACCGGCGTACGGCCGTGGCCTCGATGAACGGTGCCCGGTACAGGGCGACGAGCAGCGTGCTCAGCCCACCGAGCCAGGCGGCGACCGCGAGCAGATGCAGAACGTCCACGGGCATCGCGAGCCCGGCCTGGATCCCGGTCGAGGCGTGCTCGGCCATGGCCCAGGTCGCGGCGAGTCCCGCGGCCACGACCACCCCGCCGATACCGAGCCCGAACGCCAGATCCCGTTGCGGAACACTCCCCTCGGCACCGTCCCCCGAGGGGTCGCCGGACGATTCACCGGACGACTTACCGGCCGAGTCACCGGTCTCGCTCGCCCCGCGGGCGTACGCCCCGAACAGCACCGCGATGAACAGTGCCGCCGCGGCGAGCAGCAGCAGGCGCGATACGAGGGCCGCGCCCGTCTTCGTCTGGAGTACCTGGCCGAGCAGGTTCAGGTCGAAGATGTCGGCGACCTTGCCGGACCCGGTGTAGGAGCCGCGCATCAGGAGCATCGACAGGGTGGCGGCGGTCAGCGCGACCCAGCCGGAGACCACGACCCGCTGGACGGGCCGCACCCCCGCGCCCCGGGGCCAGCACCCCAGCACGAACGCGGCCCCGCCGACGAGCAGCACGAATCCCGCGTACGACACATAGCGCGCGGCGCCGTAGAGCGTGCCGACGACCCCGCCGCCCGCGGCTTCGGACGGCAGGTCCACGGTGGTCTTCGACGGCGCCCCGATCGAGAACGTGTACGCCCCCGAGACGGGGTGGCTGTCGGCGGACACCACCTGATAGGTGACCGTGAACGTGCCGTCCGGCAGCCCCGAGTGCAGGGCGACGGCGTAGGTGTCGTTGCCGAGGGACGCCGCCTTGCCCTTGTCGACGCGCTTGCCCGACGGATCGAGCACCCGGAGGGAGTCGTCGGCCAGCGCCACGTTCTCGGAGAACGTGAGCGACACCCGGTCCGGGGCCGTGTCGACCACCGATCCCTGCTTCGGGTCGCTCCCGGTCAGCGCGGCGTGCGCGGAGACCGGCGCGGCAGCGGCGAGAAGCGCGCCGGTGACCGCGAGGAACAGCAGGAGCAGGTTCCGGAAGCGGGGAACGACGGTCCGCATCAACGTGCCCTCCCTCAGTTGGCCTTCATCAGTGGCGATTCATCCATCAGTGATTCATCCATCGGTGGTGCTTCATCGGTTCTGCTTCATCAGTGGTGCTTCATCCGTGGTGCTTCTTCGATGACGTCGGGTTGTACGTGGCTTCCCGCACCGGAACCTCGACCGTGACGGCACCGGCCTTCTTGAAGTGCAGGGTCACGGCGACCTTTTCGCCCTCTTTCGGCTGATGCGTCATCTTTTCGAACATGACGTGATTGCCGCCGCGCGCGAAGTCGAGGGTGCCTTGCGCGGGCACCTTGAACGAGGACTTCTCCACCATCGCGCCGCCGTCGGTGGAGGTGTGCAGGGTGACATCGGCGGCGAGATCGCTGGTGACGGAGGTCAGCTCGTCGGCGCCACCGGAGTTGGTGACCGTGAAGAACCCGGAGGCCATGTCGCCGGTCGGCGGCGCGGGAATGAAGGCGCCGTCGACCTTCAACTCGGGCTTGGCACCGGCGGACCCCGCATCGGAACCGGAATCGCTTCCGCACCCGGCGAGGGCAACCCCGGCCACCAGCACGAGGACCCCCGTACCGACCGCCCGGACCCCGCTAACCCTGCGGACCCCACGGAGACTCACGGGTTCTCCCCCTTGACGAGCCGGGGCAGATCCTTGGTGTAGTCGTCGATGGTCGTGGAGTCGCCGTCGTAGATCACGTACCCGGCGTCCGTCTTCGGTGAGAAGGCGATGACCTGCTTGCCGTGGACGGAGACGACCTTGCCGTTCTTGTCCTTCGACGGTGCGTCGATGGCGATGGCGAGCTGACGGGCACCGGCCTGGATGGTCGAGAAGTCGCCGGTCAGCCCGATGAACTCGGGGTCCTGCGCCTTGAGCCACTTGCCGAGCGAGGCCGGAGTGTCCCGTTCCGGGTCGGTGGTGACGAAGATGACCTGGAGCTTGTCCTGGTCGGCCTTGGGCAGGCTCTTCTTGGCCTGCGCGATATTGCCCATGGTCAGCGGGCAGACGTCGGGGCAGTTGGTGTAGCCGAAGTAGATCAGCGTGGGCCTGCCCTTGGTGGCGGCCCGCAGATCGAACTTCTCGCCCTTGGTGTCGGTGAGGACGAGATCCGGCTTGGTGTACGGGGAGTCGAGGACCGTGGCGACCTTCTGGTCCGTCTCGGACTCCACCTTGACGATGGGTGCGGAACTGTCGTCGCCGCTGCCGCACGCGGACAGCGTCAGGGTGGCCGCGGTCAGCAGGGCGGCGGCGAACAGGGTCTTCTTGCGCATACTGCATTCTCCAGGCGGACCCCCCGCGGTCCCCGGCCGGAGGGTGGTCCGGCCGGGGCCCGGTGGGATCCGGGACGTTCGAAGGAATCGAAGCGATCGAAGGGGTCGTTCGAAGGGAAAGGGACCGGAAGCGGGCGACTCAGCTCGCGGTGCCGGAACCGGAACCGGAACCCGAACCGGAACCCGTTTCGCCGGTGCGCCGACGGCCCGCGAACACCCCGTACGCCACGCCCAGGACACCGATCACGATGCCCGCGATGCCGAGGGCACGCGCGGTCGTGTCACTGCTGTCGGCCGAGGCGGACGCCGTCTCGGTGTGGTCGTCGGACCCGGACGTGGCGTCCTTGTCCGAGGCGGTCGTGGGGCTCGCGGCGGCGCCGCCGTGGTGGTCGTCGGACGCGGCGCTGAGCTGGAGGACGGGCGCCGGGTTCGCCGGCTCGTCCTGCCCCTCCTGCTGCGGCTCGATCCAGCGGACGACCTCCTTGTTGGAGTACGTCTGGACGGCCTTGAACACCAACTGGTCCGTGTCCTCGGGCAGCTGGCCGACGGAGAGCGGGAACTTCTGGAAGTAACCCGGCTCGATGCCCTTGCCGTCGGCGGTCCAGGTCACCTTCGAGATGTACTCGGAAATCTTCTTGCCGTGCAGCTCAAGGGGCTTGTCGAGCGCGCTTTTGGTGACGTCGGCCTTCCAGCCGGGCACGGGCTGCGGCATCACGGAGGCGAGCGGGTGGTCGCCGTCGAAGCTCACTTCGAGCTTGGTCGTCGACGCGTCGTCGCGCTCGTTGGGCACCTTGAAGTTGATCGTGGCGTAACCGCCCTTGGCGGCCGGGCCGTCCGGCTGCACGCTGACGTGCGCGAAGGCGGGGGCCGAGAACAGGAGTACGGCGGTCGCGGCGGTGGCGCCGACGACGGACACGCGGGACATCTTCATGGCAGAAAGCACTCCACTTTCAGCGGTGGTGACGGTGAGAGGGCGCGCGTGAGCACACGTACGCGCGCGTGCCGCGCGACAGGAGGTCGCGTCAGCCAGCGAGAACGAGAGCGGCGGCCCCGGCGGGCGGCCCTCGTCTGATCACCGAGTGCTGAAGTGCGGCGGTACGTGGCTTCGGTACCGCCCGTCGATCCGTACGCGGCACCTGCGGCGCCGCGTCGGGCGCGCCCGACAGTCCGGCGAGCAGGGCGCGTACAAGAGCGAACGCGCCGCGCAGGGCACGGACGAGCGCCCCTTCGGCGACTCCGTGCGCCGAGAGCCGGACGAGCCGGAACAGCGCGAGGTCGCCGCGGCGCAGCAGCCAGCCCGTGGCGAGCGCCGCGAGCAGATGCCCCAGCAGCATGGGCAGTGAGGGCAGCAGCGCCATGGCCGGCATGGACGCCATGGAGGACGCGGAGGCGTCACCCGCGGCCGAACCCGCCATGCCCGCCGAACCCGCCGTGCCCATGGCACCCATCGCGTCCATCGCCCCGGACGCGTGCCCCATGCCCGCGCCCGTACCGGATCCCGTTCCGGAACCCGCGCCGGCGCCCACGCCCTGTCCGCCGCCCACACCGGCGAGGAGGCGCCGGGCCTGGGCGGGTCCGATGGCCACCGCGCCCGCGCCGCACACCAGCCGTGCGGCCTGCTGCACGAGCGAGGCGTCGGACGGCCCGGCGGACGCCGAAGCGGCGGCGGTGCCGTGCTGGCCGAGCCCGAACAGTGTGTGCAGGGCGATCTGCCCGACCGCGAGCAGCGCCGCGACCCCCGGCAGGGAACGCGTGCGCCCGGCGAGCGGGACGACCACGGCGAGCAGGACGAGGAACCCGGCGGCGAGCGTCCACAGCGGGACCGTCTCGACGGAGGCGAGTTGGTGACTTGCCGCGGACAACGCGACGCAGACCGCGGTGAACACCGCGGCCCGCAACAGCCGGAGATCGAACCCGGCCCGTTCCTCGCGCTGGTGGGGGGCAGTCATGGCGGGGCCATCATCGCACCGGCCCCACGGGCCCCGTACGGCAGGTCCGGAAGGTCACGTTCTGCGGGGACACGGTCGCCGACACGGTCGCCGGTGGCGCCGCATACACCGACGCCATCCTGTTGCGCGTCCGCCGTATGGGCGGTATCACGTCCTTCGCGCGATTGCGCGTCGCCGGTTGCGGCAATACGTATCGGTATGTCGAGCCGCGGCCAGGAGGCTGGAGCATGAGCATCTGGTGGTCACTCCACTTGCGGCGCGACGCCGCGAGCGTTCCGCTCGCGCGGCGCCTCCTGGTCGGCACCATGGAGACCGCGGGTGTGGACCCCGATGTCTCCTACGACCTGTCGGTCGCGCTCAGCGAGGCGTGCGCCAACGCCGTCGAGCACGGCGGTGCCGGTGCCCCGGGCGGCACCCCTGGCGCGTATCGCGTGACCGCGTATCTCGACGGCGAGAAGTGCCGTATCGAGGTCGCCGACTCCGGACCGGGCTTCCCCGGCGCGGGCCGTGTCCGCGCCAAGGCCGTGCCGGCGCCCGAGGACGCCGAGCACGGCCGCGGTCTCGGTCTCATCCAGGAACTGGCGGACCACGTCCACTTCGCCAACAAGCCGGGCACGGGCGGCGCCGTGGTGAGCTTCGACAAGATCCTCAAATGGACGAAGGACCCGTCACTCCTGACGGCATGACCCGCCCCCACGGCCAACACCACTCCATGGTCCCCACGGCGTGACCCCGTTGGCGCTCCTTCCGGTACTCCCTAAGACGGAAGATGCGGTTCCAGGTCCCGGTCGATCCGCTGCCACCGCATCGCCGCCACCGTCCACGGATGCGTCCCGCCCAGCCGGTGCGTGAACGCGTCGACGGCCCGCCCCCGCAGCCGCTCCGCCTCCGCCGTGCCGCCCAGCGAACGCAGTGTCACCGCCAGATTGGAATCGCCGATCACGGCGTCCGGGTGCCCCCTGCCGAGCACCCCGCCCAGGGTGTTCGCGCAGCCGCGGCCGAGCTTCTCGGCCTTGTCCAGCTGGTGCAGATCGGCGAGCGCGTTGGCGTAGGTCAGCAGGGCGCACAGCGTGCCGGGGTGCCGGGCGCCGAGGGTGTCCTCCAGCGCCCGAGCGGTCGACGCCGCCAGATCGTGGGCCTCCTTGAACGCGGCGGTGCCGCGCAGCCGTACGGCCAGATTGTGGGCGCACGTCAAGGTGTCCGGGTGCTGTGCCCCCCGCAGCCGGGTGAACTGGGGCAGCAGCAGACGCGTGCTCTCGCAGGCGCCCGCCGCGTCACCGCTGTCGGCGAGCAGGGCCGCCCGGCCCAGGGCGCAGGCCAGGGCTTCCGGATCCTTCTCGGGCTCCGGGAACCGGGCCGCGTACCCCTCCTTGGCCATCGCGGCCAGCACTTCGGCCTCGGCGACCCGCCCGGTCCTGCGCAGCGACACCGACAGGCTCGCGCGGGCCCGGAGCGTTTCCGGACCCTGGCCGCGTGGACCGGCCGCCAGGGCGGAGCGCAGGACCTCGACGGAGCCGTCGTAGTCCCCGGCCTCACGCAGATCGCGGCCCAGGGCCAGCGCCGAGTACAGCGCGGCGGGATGTCCGGGGCCGAGGACCGTGCCCCGCTGGGCGAGCGCGGCGCGGTCCTGTTCGGCGGCGCCCGTGAAGTCCCCGGTCAGCCGCAGCGACAGGGCCAGTGCGTCGGCCGCCGCGAGCGCCCGGTCGTGCTCGTCGCCGAACGCCGCGCGGAAACCGGCGTACGCCTCCCGGTCGAGGCGCAGGGCGTCGGCGAACCGGCCGAGCGGCTGGAGCGGACCGCCCTCGGCGCGCTCACCGAGACCCTGGGCGCCGATCATCCGCAGACGCTGGCCTGTGCCATGAACCTGTCCGTCACCCTTGCGGAGCTGGGCCGGGACGAGGAGTCCCGTGCCGTGCGTGCCGACTGCCGGACAAGGCTGGGCCGGACCCTCGGCGAGACACACGTCCTCACGGAGCGCGCGGGGGCCGGCCGCCGGGTGTCCTGGCACCTCGAACCACCCGGGTTCTGACCTCCGCCTCCGGCCTCCGTCGAGGATCGCTGGGGGGCCGGCCCTTGAGCTTCGAGTCGGGCTCAGCCCTTGAGCTTCGCCATCCACAGCTCGATCGCGTCCGAGCGGCGCGGCAGCCCGTCGGACAGATTCCGGTTGCCGTCCTCCGTGACCAGGATGTCGTCCTCGATCCGGACGCCGATGCCGCGGTACTCCTCCGGCACGGTCAGGTCGTCGGCCTGGAAGTACAGACCGGGCTCGACGGTCAGGCACATGCCCGGCTCCAGGGTGCCGTCGACATAGGTCTCGGTGCGCGCGACCGCGCAGTCGTGGACGTCCATACCGAGCATGTGACCAGTGCCGTGCAGCGTCCAGCGGCGCTGGAGACCCAGCTCAAGGACCCGCTCGACCGGCCCTTCGACGATGCCCCACGCGACCAGCTTCTCGGCGAGGACCCGCTGCGACGCGTCGTGGAAGTCGCGGTACTTGGCGCCCGGCTGGACCGCCGCGATGCCCGCTTCCTGGGACTCGTACACCGCGTCGTAGATCTTCTTCTGGATCGCGTTGAACCGGCCGTTGATCGGCAGCGTGCGCGTCACGTCGGCGGTGTAGAGCGTGTGCGTCTCGACGCCCGCGTCGAGCAGCAGCAGCTCGCCGGAGCGGACCGGTCCGTCGTTGCGGACCCAGTGCAGGGTGCAGGCGTGGGCGCCCGCGGCGCAGATCGAGCCGTAACCGATGTCGTTGCCCTCGACGCGGGCGCGCAGGAAGAAGGTGCCCTCGATGTAGCGCTCGCTGGTGGCCTCGGCCTTGTCGAGGACCTTCACGACGTCCTCGAAACCGCGCACGGTCGAATCGACGGCCTTCTGCAGCTCCCCGATTTCAAACGCGTCCTTGACCAGCCGCGCCTCGGACAGGAAACCCCGCAGCTCCTCGTCACGCTCACGGGTGACCTTGTCGGTGAGGGCGGCCTCGATCCCGGCGTCGTACCCGCGGACGACCCGCACCGGGCCGGTCGCCTCGCGCAGCAGGTCCGGCAGCTCGCGGACGTCCGACGCCGGGATGCCGTACAGCCGTCCGGCCTCGGTGAGGGAGTTGCGGCGGCCGACCCACAGTTCGCCCTGGCCGTCGAGCCAGAACTCGCCGTTCTCCCGGTTGGAGCGCGGCAGCAGGTAGATCGTCGCGGTGTGCCCGGCCGATGTGGGCTCCAGGACCAGAACGCCGTCCTCGGTCTGGTTGCCGGTCAGGTACGCGTACTCGACGGACGACCGGAAGGGGTACTCCGTGTCGTTGGAGCGGGTCTTGAGGTTGCCGGCGGGGATCACCAGGCGCTCGCCCGGGAACCGCGCGGAGAGCGCAGCGCGGCGGGCCGCCGTCTGCTCGGCCTGGGCGATCGGACGCAGGTCGTGCAGCTCGGTGTCGGCCCAGCCCGACCGCATGCTCTCGGCCAGCTCGTCGGACACGCCCGGATACAGCCCGTTCTTGCGCTGCTTGACCGGCTCGCCCGCCTCGTCGTCCGCGACCTCTGAGACATCCGGGTTCTCCGGCGAGACACCCGGGTTGTCCGGCGTGAGCTGCTCCGACACGGTCTTCCTCCTTGGATACGGCTTTGGACCCCCTCCATCGTACGGGCGTACGGAAGGGGGCACAGGGCCGGAAGACCCATTACGTATCCGATTATCGATCCGGGGATCCGGTTACCGGTCCGGTTCGCCGGGCCGTGGAGATCCGCGGCGGGTGGCCCCGCTCGCTCACTCGAATCACTCGAAGCGGGCGGCGAGCAGCACCACGTCCTCCTCGCTGCCGGGATCGTCGAGGGCGTCGGGCAGTACGCATCGCAGCACATGGTCGGCGAGGGCGCCCGGGTCGTCCCGCGTGCCGCGCGCCGCGCCGGCCGCCGCCGCGTGCAGCCGCGCGAAGGCCCGGTCCATCGGGTCGCCGGTGCGCTGGAGCAGGCCGTCGGTGTACAGAAGCACTGTTTCTCCGGGCTCCGGCTGGAGTTCCACGCTCGGCGCCTCCCAGCACGCGAGCATGCCGAGCGGCGCCGACAGGGACGTCTCGACGAACTCGGTGCGCCGCTCGCCCACGATCAGCGGCGGGCAGTGCCCGGCGCCGGCGAGCGTGATCTTCCGCAGTGCCGGCTCGCAGTACGCGAACAGGGCGGTGGCGCTGCGCGCGGGCTCGGTCAGCCGCAACAGCAGTTCGAGGTCGGACAGGACGGCGACCGGATCCTCGCCCTCCATCACCGCGTACGCGCGCAGGGAGGCCCGCAGCCGTCCCATCGCGGCGACCGCGCTGGGCCCGCAGCCGGTGACGGAGCCGACCGAGAGGCCGACCGCGCCCTCGGGCAGCGGCAGCGCGTCGAACCAGTCGCCACCGCCCCGCGCCCCGCTGTGATGCCGTACGGCCACCTGTACGCCGGGCACGCGCGGCAGCCGCGCGGGCAGCAGTTCGGCGGCGACGGTCGCCATCGTGGAGCGGGTCCGCTCCAGTTCGACCAGCCGGGCCAGGTGTTCGGTGGCATAGCGGGCGTAGAGGCCGATCAGATGGCGCTGGCGCTCGACCGGTTCGGCGGGCTCGTCGTACAGCCACACGGCGGCGCCGAGACGGCCCGCCTGCTCGGTCGAGAGCGGCAGCGCGTAACTCGCGGCATAGCCGAGGCGGTCGGCGACCTCGCGGTGGCGCGGGTCGAGCCCGTCGTCGGCGAGCAGATCGGGCTGCGCGATCTCGCGCTCGCCGCCCGGGAGTCCGGCCGGGGTGTCGAGCAGCCGTCCGTACGCGGTGGAGCGGCGCGGCACCGTCTCGATGTGCCCGAGGTCGGCGCGTGCCAGGCCCAGGCCGACCGTTCTGTCGGGGCCGAGCCGGTCGGCGGGTTCCAGGACGACCAGGCCGCGCCGGGCGCCCACCAGGGCGGCTCCGGCGCGCAGGAGTTCATGGAGCGCGTCGTCCAGGGTCGCCGTGCGCGCGAGCCGTTCGGTGAGTTCGTGCAGCGTGGTGAGGTCGGACACCCAGGCCGCGAGCCGGTCCTGGAGGACCGCGCCGGCGGGAGATCCGGCGAGGGGCCCGGCGGGGGACCCGGCCGACGGAGCGGACGAGGCGGCCGTTGGGGACGCGATCGGCGCGACAGTGTGTGCGGGCGCTGGAACCGATGAATCGATTCCAGCCACTTTCGGAAGCTGTGGGGCGGTCATGGTGTGCGACTCTCAGGCCGGTGCGTATTGCTCAATAGCATCGCAAACCCCCAGTCATTCTGCGCCGCGAGCATTGTCTCCACATCTACACGCACTGATGAGGAGATGTCCAGCATTGTCCTGCTGGGTTCGCCGATGTCTACGAGGCGCAGGCGGTTCTGGCAACTTGGCAAAAAACTGACCCTGGTAATGGCATATTGCGGTCGACTGGCATCGTTCGACAGAGCGTCATAGCGGTTGTGATGGGTACGTACTCGGAGAAGGCCGGGGGCGGTTGGGATCGTCCTGGAACCTGGCGACGGACCCGGGCGTCTTAACCACCAGTGACCGTGCCCCATCCTCCGTGGCGGAGGCGGCAAGAAGCAGCACGGGACGGCAAAGCGCCAGGCGCCGCCACCCCACGCCATGCCCATGCTTGAGACAGACGCACTATGGACGCAGCCAGAACGCTCGGCCCATAGGGGTTCCCCATGCCCACGGCTGGGGTGTGACGCGCCAGCATGTACGCACAGTGAAGTGATCGACACATGGTGTGATGAGGTCTTCGGCGTTTCAACGGAAAGGAACGAGCGCTCATGCGCGAGATCCTCGGAAAGGGACGCAGGCTCCTGTCCAGGCGCAACAGCCGTCGTGCCAACCGGCGTGACAACGGGAAGCCTGAGTTGATCAGCGCGGCCCTGACCTTCGCGGCCACTTGGCAGTGGCCCGTACTCCCGGGTGTGGGCACGGAGCCCCGCGGCGGTGGCCGCTGCGCCTGCCCCGACCCCGAATGCACGGTGCCCGGCGCCCATCCCTTCGACCCGGGGCTCCTCGCGGCCACCACCGACGAGCGCATGGTGCGCTGGTGGTGGAGCAACCGGCCGGCGGCGCCCATCGTCCTCGCCACCGGCGGCAACGCCCCCTGCGCCGTCAGCCTGCCCGCACTCGCGGGGGCCCGCGCGCTCGAAGCGCTCGACCAGCGGGGCATCCGGGTGGGCCCCGTCGTCGCGACGCCGACCCGCTGGGCCGTGCTCGTGGCGCCGTACTCCTTCGAGCAGTTGGGGGAGTTGCTGCACGCCAAGGACTTCGTGCCCGGATCCCTGCGGTTCCACGGCGAGGGCGGCTATCTCGCGCTGCCCCCTTCGGAGACGGGGCAGGGCCAGGTCCGCTGGGAGCGCGCCCCGCTGCCCGGCTCGGCCACCCCCTGGGTGCCCGATGTCGAGGCCGTCGTGGACGGTGTGGTGGACGCCCTCACTCGTACGGGTGTGAGCGCGCCGGAGTTGTAGGGGAAACGGGTGCGCGGGGCGTCTCGCGCACCCACCCCGCCGCTATCTTCGGGCCCATGAACCTTCGCCTGGTCACCCTCATGGGCGTGGTGACGCTCACGGTTCTGCTGCCCTTCGCGGGGGCGTCGGCGGGACCGCTGGGAGCGGCCGGGAACTCCGGTCGGGACAGCGGCCGGGACGGTGGCGGGTCGGCGGGTCGGTCGGCGCCGCGGGAGCGGCCGGAATCGGGCGCGTCCGGGCAGTCGGGATCGGGTTCGTCGCAACCGTGGCCGTCGGGGCGGCAGGCATCGGATGCGCGTAACGGGTCGGCCTCGGGGCCCGAAACACCCCGGACGCCGTCGTCGTCCCCCCTGTCCTCCCCATCCTCCTCCTCGCGTTCCTCCTCCCTCCTGACCGGGCTCGGTCTCACCAGCGGTGCGCGGTGCGGGCCGGAACTGGCTTCCCCGGACGGCCTGGAAGCGCAGACCTGTGTCCTGACCCAGGGGGGCGAGACCTGGGCGCGTACCTACTACCGGAACGCGACAGGGGCGGCCGTGAGTTCCCTGCTGACCCTGATGGCACCCGGAGGGCTTACCGTCCAGACGCATTGCACGGTCGGTACGTCCGACGATCCGGGGGCGTGCGAGACGCCACGGGGGCGCACTCGGGGGAGCGCGGAGGCGTATACGGCCATCGCGGAGTTCGCGGCTCCCACCGGGTCCGTGGACGGCGCGCACGGGGCCGTGAGCAGTGCGGAGAGTGGGCCGCTGCTGTTGCGCTCCGGCAGCAACTCGGCGGCGCCGGAAGCCCGTTGACGCGCGGGCGAGGGGGAGGCGCTCCGGGGGCGCGCGAGGCGTACGCGGGCGGGTGCCGAAGCGGGAACGTCAACGCCCGGTTGCTGGCGACGGGGGATGCACCAGCAACCGGGCTATCTAAACGGTAACAAGAGATCGGCGGTTCGCAAATTCGATCCCGCCTATTCGGACAGCGATTTACCTGCCCGCACGGGGAGTTGTGACCGGAGTCACCACCTCCGTCGGCTGACCGGTCGGTCAGCTGAGGGTCACCTGTCGGTTGGTGAGCCCCCCGCGCGCGCGGCGCTCGTCGCCGGTGAGCGGGGTTTCGGTGGCGAGGGCGACGGTGAGCCGCTCCGCGAACTCGGCGGCGGGCTTCTCGACGTCATCGGCGCCGACGCCCGTGGGCAGGTCCCACACGGGGACGGTCAGGCCGTGCGCGCGGAACGAGCCGACCAGCCGGGTGCCCTCGCCGAGCGACGACGTACCGGCCGCGTGCAGCCGCGCGAGCGCGTCCAGAAGCTGCTCCTCGGGGTACGGCATCACCCAGCGCAGATGGTTCTTCTCGGTGGTCTCGCACCAGTACGCGGCGTCCACGCCGGACAGCTTGGCGGTCGGGATGGCGGCGGCGTCGGCCCGCTCCAGGGATGCGGTGACCTCCGGTGTCGCGTTCTCGGCGTCCGGTACCCAGAACTCGAAACCGGGGTGTACGACCGGTTCGAAGGGGGCCTTCGGGTCGAGCAGGTCCTGGAGCCGGGGACCTTCGGCCGGAACCCGACGGCCCTGCACGGGGGTGCCCGGTTCGGCCGTCAGCGCGCGCTGGAGGGTGTCCGCGAGGTCTCGGCTGATGTCGCCGGACGACGTGTCGTTCTGGAGGCCGAGCAGGACCGAGCCGTCGTCGCGGCGCAGCGCGGGCCACGCCATGGGCAGGACGGTGGCGAGGGTGACCGAGGGGACGCCGTCGGGCAGCCCGTCCGCGAGCGTCAGTTCGACGGTGGCGGCCGGCACGAGTTCGCGCAGCGCCACCCAGTCGCCCTCGCCCGCGAGGCCCTCGAAGGGGCGCTGCACCAGCTCGGTGACGGCGTGCGACGCGGCGCGCCCGTGACACGCCTTGTAGCGCCGCCCCGATCCGCAGGGGCAGGGTTCCCGGGCTCCGACGACCGGGATCTCCGCGTCACTGACGCGCGGCTTGGCCTTGGTCTGGGGGCGCTTCTTGGCCATGGTGGATGTCTCCCGGTGACAGCTCGTGCGATACGGCGGCGAGCCTAGCCTCTGTGGGGGTCCGCGGGGGGACGAGGCTCGTGGGGGTGCCGGGTGGCTTCTTGAGGGACTTCCCGGGGGAGGGTGGGTGTGCGGTGGCGACGGCTACGGGTGCCCTGTTACGGGTGCCCTGTAGTGGTCGAGCGCGGGATGCGAAGCCGCGACGCCTGGTCCCCTGGTTTCTGGTCCTCTGGCCCCTGGTCCTCTGGTTCTCGCAAAGTCCAGGTGGTCCTTGCCTAGTCCAGGTCGTCGAAGGCGTCCGCGAAGTCCAGGTCCGGTATCCCCGAGACCGGTGGCGACGCGATCCGCGTCGCGAAATCGTCGCGGCGGCGCTCGGCGTGCACGTCGTCGTGCACGACCACCCACACCGTCACTTCGCCGCGCGCGTCGTCCCGTACCCCCCAGTCGTCGGCGAGCGCCGTGATGATGTTCAGCCCACGGCCGCCGTGCGCGGTCACCGACGGTGTGGCCGGAACCGGGCGGGTCGGACCGCCACCGTCCGTCACCTCGACCGTCAGCCGACCCCCCGTGTCGACGCGCCACGCGGCCCGGACATCCCCGTCCCCCGCCAACGCCTCACCCAGTGGCCGGCCGTGCCGACACGCGTTGCTGAGCAGTTCGGAAAGGATCAGAACGGCGTCGTCGATGACCGGCTCCGGCACCTCGCTGCCGCGCAACTGCGCCCGCATCCGGTGTCGTGCCTCCCCCACGCCCGCAGGACCATGAGGTACGGCCATGCTCGACGACGTGGGCACTTCCTGTGCCACCACCAACGCCACCCCCGAGACCTCCTTCGCCCCACGCCACGGTGTGAATGCCCCCGTGGACTGGACCGGAAACCGGCCAATCCCCGTGCGGTGACGCACTCGTAACGATCGAACACGGAGCGAACGCGCCGGTGCACTCCCCGTAGTCGCGGCTACAGGCGTCCCAGCTGGGACAGCACCTGCCTCGGGCGGTTGGTGATGATCGCGTCGATGCCCAGCTCCACGCAGAGAACGACATCCTCGGGCTCGTTGACGGTCCACACGTGGACCTGGTGCCCGGCGCGCTGGAGGCGTGCGATGTACGCGGGGTGATTGCGCACGATCCGGAGCGAGGGTCCCGCGATGCGCACGCCCCGCGGCAGCCGCCCGTCCCGTAGGCGGGGAGACAGGAACTGCACCAAATACACCGTCGGCAGGCCCGGTGCCGCCGCCCGCACCCGTTGCAGCGACCGCGCCGAGAAGCTCATGATCCGTACCGGGGACGTCTCCCCCGCGCGCGGGGCGTCGAGTCCGAAGCGCTTGAGCTGCACCAGGAGCCGTTCCTCGACCTGTCCCGCCCAGCGTGTGGGGTGCTTCGTCTCGATGGCCAACTCGATACGGCGCCCCGCGTCCGAGACGAGTTCCAGCAGCCGTTCCAACGTCAGTACGGACGTGTCCGCGCGGTCCGGGCTCGCCTCCCAGTCGGGGCTCTCCTCCCAGCCCGGCCCTTCCTGTCCCTCGGAACGCCTCTTCCAGGAGCCGAAGTCGAGGGCGGCCAGCTCGGACAGTTCGAGCGCGGACACGGCACCGCGGCCGTTCGACGTACGGTTGACGCGGCGGTCGTGGACACAGACAAGATGACCGTCGGCGGTGAGCCGTACATCACATTCCAGCGCGTCGGCACCGTCCTCGATGGCCTTCTTGTACGCGGCCAGGGTGTGCTCGGGAGCGTCTTCGGAGGCTCCTCGGTGGGCGACGACCTGGATCGGGTGCTGTCGTGCGTGGGTCACCGCGTCATGGTGCCATCGAGAACGGGTACGCGCGCGTAGTGGGTGGTTCTGCGGGCGGCCCGCGGGCGGCGTGCGGGCGGCTCTGCGGGGACCTTCCAGTGGCCTTCTGGGGATGCGTCCGTTTCGTCCGACATAAAGGATGGCATCGGACGCACAGGAACGTCTTATGGTGCCCTGACGGCCCGTGGGAAAAGCTGACCGCAGACAAAAGCGCAGCGGGACAGTGCAGCGGGGTGCCCATATGGCCCTGTACGACGCCATATGGACCCGTATGACAACCGACAGAGACAGCAGTGGACCGAGGAGAAAAGCTGTGAGCACCGAGAACGAGGGCAACCCGGTACCCCCGGCCCCGTCCGCACCTCCCGTGCCGGTGGACACTCCCGCAGCTTCCGCGGACACCGCGCAGGGCGCCGCCCCGGAGGCCCCCGCCGGGGCGGACGGCACGCCCGCGTACCCGGACAGCCCCCCGGCGCGCGTGGATGAGACGGCTACTCAGGCGGCCCACTCGGCGGACGCCCCGGACCCCGCGTCACCGGCCGACCCGGGCTCCCCGGCCGCCCCGCAGGGCGAGTGGCCGCCGCCCGCGCCCCCGGCGGTCCCGGCGTACGCGAACGAAGGCGGAGACGGATCGGGCCCCGGCGGCTGGGGCTCCTCGTACCAGCCGCCCGAGCCCAAGCCGGGCGGCCGTCGCGGCGGACTCGTCGCGGCGGTGGCCGTCGCGGCGCTGCTCGCGGGCGGCATCGGCGGCGGCGTCGGCTACTGGGCGGCGGAGCGCAACGACGACACGTCCAACTCGACGACTGTCTCCGCGGCGGACACCCCGGACGCGCCCAAGCGCGACGCGGGCACGGTCGCGGGCGTCGCACAGGCGGCACTGCCCAGCGTGGTCACCCTGGAGGCGCAGGGGGGCAACGGCGAGGGCAGCACGGGCACCGGCTTCATCTACGACACACAGGGCCACATCCTCACCAACAACCACGTGGTGGCGTCCGCGGCCGACGGCGGAAAGCTTTCGGCGACGTTCTCGAACGGCAAGAAGTACCAGGCCGAGGTGATCGGCAAGGCGCAGGGCTACGACGTCGCGGTCATCAAGCTGAAGAACGCCCCGTCGGACATCAAGCCGCTCCAGCTCGGCAACTCCGACAAGGTCGCGGTCGGGGACACGACCATCGCGATCGGCGCGCCCTTCGGCCTGTCGAACACCGTGACGACGGGCATCATCAGCGCCAAGGACCGTCCGGTGGCCTCCAGCGACGGCGGCAACAGCAAGGCGTCGTACATGAGCGCGTTGCAGACGGACGCGGCGATCAACCCCGGCAACTCCGGCGGCCCGCTGCTGGACGCGCGGGGCGCGGTCATCGGCATCAACTCCGCGATCCAGCCCGCGAGCAGCGGTGGCGGCATGGGCGGCTCGGGTCAGTCGGGCTCCATCGGCCTGGGCTTCGCGATCCCGGTCAACCAGGCGAAGACCGTCGCGCAGCAGCTCATCAAGACCGGTCAGCCGGTCTACCCGGTGATCGGCGCCTCGGTCTCCCTGGACGAACAGAGCGACGGCGCGACGATCACCCAGGAGGGCGCGGGCGGCTCGAAGTCGGTGACTCCGAACGGCCCCGCGGACAAGGCGGGTCTGAAGCCGGGCGACGTCATCACGAAGCTGGACAACACGGTGGTCGACAGCGGCCCCACCCTGATCGGCCAGATCTGGACCCACAAGCCGGGCGACACGGTCAAGATCACCTACGAGCGCGACGGCAAGGAGCACACCATCGACGTGGTCCTGGGCGAGCGCAAGGGCGACAGCTGACCGGCTAGTCTTGTCCCCGCGCCGCCCCACGGGCCGGCGCGGGGAGGCGTGCCCGAGCGGCCGAAGGGAACGGTCTTGAAAACCGTCGTGGCAGCGATGTCACCGTGGGTTCAAATCCCACCGCCTCCGCCCAGGTCAGCGTAGACGCAGGTCAGAAGGGGTGCCCCGACTCGGGGCACCCCTTCTGCGTGGGTGGGGTGTCTCACCCTGGATCGCCCGTATCCCGGGTGTGACCAGGGCGTGCGGCCAACCTGTGGCCAGGCTGGCCGCACCGCTCAGCCGTCGCTATCGTCGGCCAACGCCGCGTCAATCATGCGGTTTGAGGTCTCCTGCTGGCCCCGGAGGATCTTGGCGTAGAACTTCCACAGCACGGCGGGACTGTGCCCGGCGCGACGGGCGACCTCGACCGGGTCCACCCCGGCTTTGATCCACAGCGAGACCCCAGCGTGCCGCAGTGAGTACGGCACCTTCGCGAACGGTGTCGCCGCGTCCTCAGCGGATAGGGCCGCTTCCCGCGCTGCCTTCCAGACGGCCGTGTACTCCGCCGTACTCCTGGCCGATCTGGGCGCGGGACGGGAGGCGGTCCCCCGGCTCCGACACGTGGTCCGCGATCCGCCGCCGGAGTTCGTCGGCCATGCGGAGATAGGGCGGTTGCTCAGGCATATGGAAAATCTAGTCCACTAATCGCTTTCACCCTGGTTCAACGCTGTTCCCCGCTCTATCTGGTGCGCTTGTGGTGCGGCAGTCGCGTCCTGGCCTGGTGCCGTCGGCTCATCGGCTCCGCCGTACAGGTTGGCGCGGAGACGCTCCTTCGCTGCTTCAAGCCGTGGGCCGTAGTCGGGCATGAAGATCTCACTCAGCGTCTTGTCCAACGTTCCTGAGATCGCGTAGATCGGTGACCAGACGGCTCGGTCGCGCACGATCCCTTCAAGGTCGTCCGACTGGAACATCACGTCATAGAGCCAGTCCGACAGCACGAACGCTTGATCGTGTGTGAGCCTGATGGTGATCGCTTCCTCATCCACGACCTCAACCTAGCGGCTTGACAGACGGCGTCGTGGGCCCGAGCTTCCATGGGCGGACCAACATGGTTTCCCAGTCTGTTGGTGGCTCGGAGGCGTGGGTGCAGGGACGTTCACTCCGTTCATGGGGGAGTCCCTTGCTGAGGTGCTGCTGGGCCTGGTCTTGTCCGAACGCCCGCCAACGGGGCTGAATGAGACGCAAACTGAGACGGCTGTCCGTCGGCACCGTCGGCGGTGCGGTTGAAGGACCTATCAGAAAGGGGGATGGACGTCGTAACCGCTCCACGTCTCGTCGGTCCGGGGCGATGGTTTGTGCTCCGAGTCGCAGAACGCGTACCGCTCTTGTCGGACCTCTAGTCCCGTGGTGTCCTCACCCCAGCTCGTCAGGGCTTCGATCGACCGCTCGCGGTACTGCCACAGCGCGCTTGCGGCCAGAACTTTCCGCAAGAGAGGGATCAGGGCAACTCGATGATGGAGCAAGCGGGGGTCGTCCAGCAGCGGGATGCAGGCGGAGACGGCTGCCTCGCGTACGTGGATGTCTGGGTCGTCGAAGAACGCGGACGTGGAGTGAAAGAGCTGCGGTCGAATACGGCAGATCTCGACGTACGGCGGGTACTCCTCTGGCGGGAAGCCGAAACGGCGGCTGCTCGTTGCGGCTTCGTCGCCTGCCCCATTCGCGACGGAGTTAAGCCATCCCAGCAACTCGGCGCGCAGCGGCCCGGGAAAGCTGTGAGGGTCCTTCTTGACGGACCACAGCGAGCGGGCATCGTCGAGGATCCCCGCCACGTACACGGCGGCCGGGGCCGTGGCGGTGAACAGGGTGTTCTGGTGGTGAACCACGTGATGCAAGTCGTCCAGCGCCCGGGACCGTACCCCTTCACCCACGTCGAGAAGACCAGTCAGCATCTCGGGGACATCAGCGGCCGGCCCATAGGCGTGCTCCAAGGCACTCCAGCACGTTGCGGCCAGAACTTCCGCGGGATCCATCGGCTCGGCGAACTCCTGGGTCGAGGGTCACGCAGGGAGTATGGCAGCGCTCGTAAAGGGTTCAGACTCAGCCGCTGGGCGATCACTCTACGACCCATCCGGCGTGACAGCGGCTGGCGACCGTGATGCCGCCAGTCTTGTGCACCTTTTGATCCGTAGCTCTATGCAGAGCGGTCACCATTCGTCAGCGGCGTTCGATGGGTCGTGTTCGATGGACAGTAGCGAGGTGCCTTTGTGAGTCAGTACTACGACCTGGGTGAAGAGACCCTGTGGAATCCGTCCAACGGTGCCTCTCGGCTGTTTCGGCGGCAAGTGGCTGTGCATGAAGCCGAGCTGGGGTTGCCGTCCGGGATCGGGCCCATGGAGAACGACGAGTGTCAGATCGGGGTCGCCGAACTCGCCGCCTTTGTCGACGCCCTGCTGACGCGGCACCGCAGGACGAGCCATGCCGTGATACTCGCCCTCTCCGAGGGGTTCGTCGTCACGGTGCTCGTGCTCGCGGAGAGGGCCGGGATCGAGGTGCGGTGGACGTCGACCGACCCCCACGCGCTGGAGGGGCTCCGGGACATCCAGGTCCCGATGCGCCAGGCCCTCGACGACGAGGCGTGGGCGACCGCGCTGCGCGGGAAGGTTGGCGAACTCAGTCGGTTCATGCCGCGCTGAGCCATTGGCCGTCATGCCTCAGCTCGGTGCGTCGCAATGGCCGGGGCGGGCGAAAAGGACCACCTGGGCCCCCTTGACCTCGGTACGGGAGCATTCCGTGAAGAATTGGTCGAGCATCTGTCGTTTGGTGACCTCTTCCGGGTATGCGTCCAGGGGCTGACCCTTCGGGTCCATCAAGGCCACGATCCGCTTGCTGTTCAGCATGTTGCGGCGAATATCTTCCGCGGAGAGTTCCGTGCCCTGGAGCGTGGTCGATTCCACCGGTGACTCGCGGAGTGCCAGGTCCTTCAGGGGTGCGTAGTCCTTCACATAGGACAGGGCCCACTCTCTGCGGCGCGCGGGCATATAGAGAATTCCGTCCCCCTTCGACGACGCTTGGCGGACCTCCTCGGCGATCGCCGCGACATCGTCTTTCCGGCTTTCCGGCGTACGCATCTGAAGCGTGACCGGAACGAGCGCCGTAATGACGACGAGGCCGAACGTCCAGAGTGCCCAGGGTTTGCGCCTGGCCAGTACATCGAGTGCTCCGGCCATCAGCAGGGCCAGGCCGATCTGCGAGAAGAGAACGTATCTGTCGAGGTAGACCGGGTCCCGGAGAGAGGCCAGGAGCAAGGCCGCCGTCGGGAAGATCAGCAGAGGGAGGGACAGTTTGGGGAGAGTGAGGGGATTCCCCTCGGGCCGCTCGGGCCGCTCAGGCTGCTCGGGCCCCACGGCCCCGGAATGGTTCGGATGCCGCGCCGCGACGATCTTCGCGCAGAGCAGGCCGATCGCCGTCGTCACGCCGATGACCAGCCACTCCCGAGGCTTCGGCATACCGATCCAGGAGACCTGGCCCGACTGCCCGAGGCTGAAGAGGACGAGTGGGAGCGTGAGGGCGACGGTGGCCGCCGCCGCGATGATCCATTGACGTCGGACTCGGGCGGAAACCGACGACATCGCCAGCGTGATGCCGTGGGCCAACAGGCACAGTACGGCGAATTCGTGGAGCAGTACGGCAGCGATGAGCGTCGCGGAATATGCCGTCCAGAGGCGCGCCGAGGGAGCGTCCATGGCTCGGACGAAAAGGTAGGTGGAGATTCCGGCGAAGGCGCACACGAGCCCGTAGGAACGGCCCTCCTGCGCGTACATCTGGACGAGGGGAATCAGCGCGAAGGTCAGGCCGCTGAGGATTCCCGCGCGGTTTCCGGTGAGTCGTCTTCCGGTCAGGGCGACGAATCCGCAGCACACGCTGATCGCGAGGACCGAAGGGAGGCGTAACGCCCAGAGCCCGCCGTCCCACACGGAGAAAACGGCGTGCATCAGGAAGTAATAGGCACCGTGCACGGCGTCGACATGATGCAGCAGAGCCCATATCTCCGGAACGCTTCGATGGGCCACCTGATAGGTGACCGATTCGTCGCGCCACATCGATCCCTCGCGTGAGATCCCCCAAAGATTGAGTGCGAGCGCGAGCAATGCCGGAAAGGCGAACACGGCCGCGGGTGACACCCTTTCGCCGGGTGTATCGGGCACCCGCGAATTCCGTGCAATTTCCGCCGCGTGTTCCCTGGTACCGCTCGTCATGCCCGCAACTCCCCCGCACTGTCAGATACGCGCCCGCACGTCCTTCGCCGGCGCCCGCCCGCCGCCAGCCTCGCACGGCGTCACCGACATGGGGTGCCCTCTACGCGCGCGTGCCCGACGAGGCGTGCCCGGAAGTGCCCTCCCGCGCGCGTGCCCTACGGATGGTTGCCGGTGAGGCGGGCCGCCGAGGCGATGGTGGCGCGGGCCTCCCGGTCCGTGAGCCCGGTATGGATGGCCGCGTCGACCAGCGACTCCAGGAGTTCGTGCCCGATCCCGTTCTCGTACGCGCGGCAGGCAGCCCAGAACAGGCGTGTGTTGCGCTGGCCCTCGTGCGCCGCGAGGACGAACTGCACCAGGCCCTGGCCGTGTTGCGGATCCGGTGGCACCGGTGCGGGCCGATGCGACCGGGACGGGGGCGTGAGCAGCCGCAGCAGCGCCGGTGGACACGGCGCGGGCGGCAGATGCGCCGTACCCGGGACCGTGCTGTACACCCCGTGCTCCGTACGGGACCCGGGGCCGACGAGATAGCCGCCCGCGCCGCGCACGTCGATGCCGGGGGCGAGTCGGCCCGCCGAGTTCGGAACGACCACGTCCGGTGGGCCGGACAGCCACACATGACGGCCCCCGCTCGGCGTGACGACCACCACCGTGTCCGGAATCGTGAACAGATGGCGCAGCGCCAGCTCCCGCAGGGCGGCCGACGAGTCCGTACCGGACTTGGTGTCGAGGTCGACGCCGATGAGGTGGTGCGGCGGCAGCCCGCACGCGATGCCGTATCCGCTCGCCCAGGGCGCGGCGGCGAACAGTTCGCGGATCCGCCGGGGATCGGTCGTCGCGTCGTACACGCCGTGCCCCGGGCGTCCGCACTCGCCGCGGCACAGGGCCGGCTCGGGGTCGTCGCGGTGGGGGGAGCGCAGCGCGGGGAGCTTGGCGCGGGAGAGCGGGATGACGGCCAGTCCGCGTTCGGCGGCGGACAGGGCATGGGCGAGGGCCAGGGTCGCGGGGGGCACTGCATGCCGGTCAGTGGTGGCCATGCCCTCTATGTTCGTACACATGTTCGATGAAAGGAAGGGTGGCGCGCCCGGGAACGGCCATTCGCCGAGAATGTGCCGAAACGCTTCCTCGCGTGCGGCGCCTGGGTCACGGAAGTGTCGCCACACTGATCCCGCACTTTGGGGGCATGAAGGGCGTTTGCCGACTTGTCCTCACACTTGCGAGCGAATCAGGGCATCCAGGCTGGTTCGCGGGGGATTCGGTGGGCAACTCTGATCTCGCGACGTCGTGACCCATCCCGAGGCGGTCGGCCAACTGCCCGGAAACAAAACGTACTTCTCGTACTTCCCGGTTCTCACCGGTGTGTACATCCGGTTCTGGAGGAATCTGACATGGCAAGCATCCGTACCGCTCGCGTTCTCGCCGCCGTCGCCGCCGTACCCCTGGCGGCAGCCCTGTTCTCGGGTGTGGCCAGTGCCGACAACGGCTCTTTCGCGAACGACGGATCGAACGCCGCCGTGGCGAACATCGTCGGCAGCGGTGTCGACGGCAGCAACCACGGCAACTCGTCCACCACACAGCAGCAGGCGGTCGGCTCCGGCGCCTCGAACCAGAACAACACCGCCCAGGTGAAGGGCTCGGCGTTCACGGCGATTCACCAGTCGAACGAGAACACCAGCGTCCACTTCAAGAAGCTTTGGTGAGCCGGCGGCCAGCCAGGCCGTGACGGCCTGACCGGCCGCTGAACGGCCGCTGAACGGCCGAGCAGCCGAGCGGCCGAGCAGCCGAGTGACTGAAGCGGCTGAACGCTTCAGGTAGGAAGGCCCCGCCCCGGCGGCGGCTTCATGGGGTGGCATGAACGTCCGCGCGGCGATGCTTCGGCATCGCCGCGCAGGCGTGTGTGGGGCGATCACATAGTGCGCACGGGCGAGGCGGGTGTGACCTGTTGACACCCGACGGCATCTGACACACAGTCAGAAACTCGGTACGAGCCCGCTCTACGAGACGGAGAGGCCCCGTGCACCTCGCCCCCACCGAACGCCAGCGTGAGCTGCGCGCGGAACTGCGCGCGTACTTCCGGCGCCTGATGCCCGACGGGCCGCCTCCGGCGACGGACCCCGCGCGCGGGCGCGCCCTGCTGCGCCGTATCGGATCCGACGGACTCCTCGGACTCGGCTGGCCCGTCGAGTACGGAGGCCAGGGGCGCGGCGCCGATGAGCAGTTCGTCTTCTTCGACGAGGCCCATCGCGCGGGCGCGCCCGTGTCCATGGTCACGCTCAACACCGTGGGGCCGACGCTCATGCGGTACGGCACCGAGGAACAGAAGGCCGCGTTCCTGCCGCGCATCCTCAGCGGCGACCTCGTCTTCGCCATCGGGTACAGCGAGCCGTCGGCCGGGACGGATCTCGCGTCGCTGCGGACCCGGGCCGTCCGGGACGGCGACTCCTGGGTCATCGACGGGCAGAAGGTCTTCACCTCCAACGCCCAGAACGCCGACTGGATCTGGCTCGCCTGCCGGACCGACCCCGAGGCCCCGAAGCACCAGGGCATCTCGATCATCCTGGTCCCGACGGACACGCCCGGATTCTCGTGGACCCCGATCGAGACGGTCGGCGGCCTGACGACCACGGCCACGTACTACGACGGCGTCCGGGTCCCGGCCGGCCGGCTCGTCGGTGAGGAGAACGGCGGCTGGGGCCTCATCACCAACCAGCTCAACCACGAGCGGGTCGCGCTCGCCGCGATCGGCATGCAGGCCGAGGACTTCTACGCGGCGGCACTCGCCTCGGCCCGCACTCCCGATCCGGTGACAGGGCGGCGCCGTGTTGACGAGCCGTGGATCAATTTCCGGCTGGCCGAAGCGCATGCCCGGCTGGCGGTATCGCGCCTGCTCAACTGGCGTTTGGTGGGGGATGTCGGGGCGGGCCGGCTGGCCCCCGGAGACGCCAGCGGCGTGAAGTTCGTGGGAACCGAATCCGCGGTCGAGGTGTACCGAATATGTCAGGAGATCGTGGGGGAGGCCGGGTCGATCCGGGCCGGTTCGCCGGGGGCGTTCGGGGACGGCGAGCTGGAGCGGATGAACCGCGCGGCGCAGATCAACACCTTCGGGGGAGGGGTGAGCGAGGTGCAAAGGGAGATCGTGGCGACGATGCGGCTCGGCATGCGGAGGGGGCGGCGATGAGCGAGTACGAGACGTTGTGGAAACGGGACGACATCGGTGAGCCCGCCGATGTGTACGGCCGGTTGAAGGAGTTCGAGGGGCGCCCGGCGGCGACGGCGGGCATCGCCAAGGACCTGGTGAACGAGGCGATGATCCGGCACTGGTGCGAGGCGATGGGCGACACCAACCCGGCGTACACCGGGCCGGACGCCATCGCGCCACCGACGATGCTGCAAGCCTGGACGATGGGCGGCCTGTCCGGGCACCAGGGGCGGTCGGCGGCGTACGACGAACTGTTCGCACTCCTCGACGCGGCGGGCTGCACCTCGGTCGTCGCCACGGACTGCGAGCAGGAGTACGTCAGGCCACTGCGGCCCGGCGACGAGATCACGTTCGACGCGGTCATCGAGTCGGTGTCCGAGCGGAAGACGACGAAGCTGGGGACGGGCCACTTCGTCACGACCCGCATGGACATCAGAGCGGGCGGCGAACTGGCGGGCACCCACCGGTTCCGCATCCTCAAGTACGCCCCCGCGGCGCCCGGCGCGCGGCAGACCCGGGTGCCGGAAGCGGCCCCTGTCCCCCGCCGGCCGAGGCCGGTCGTCAACCGGGACAACGCCGGGTTCTGGGAGGGCGTATCCCAGCACCGTCTGCTGATCCAGCGCTGCGCCGCCTGCGCCGCACTCCGCTTCCCCTGGCTGCCCGGCTGCGGGACCTGCGGATCCCAGGACTGGGACACGATCGAGGCGAGCGGCCAGGGCACGGTGTTCTCGTATGTGGTGATGCACCACCCGCCCTTCCCGGCCTTCGACCCGCCGTACGCGGTCGGGCTGATCGAACTGGCGGAGGGCGTGCGGATCGTCAGCAATGTGGTGGGGGTGCCGCCCGACAAGGTGCGGATCGGGCTGCCGGTCCGGCTCGCATTCCTGCGCGTGGACGACGAGGTGGAACTTCCCGTGTTCCGAGGGGGTGAGGGCTGATGGACTTCACGCCCACGGAGGAACAGACCGCCGCGCGCGACCTGGCGGCGCGGATCTTCGGCGACCTGTCCACGCACGAGCGACTGACCGCGGCGGGCACCGGCACGGACGGGGAGCTGTGGAAGGCCCTGTGCGCCGCGGGTCTACCGGCCGCCGTCGAGGAGATCGGGCTCCTCGGACTGGTGCTGCTCCTGGAGGAACAGGGCAGGACGACGGCTCAGACACCGTTCGCGGCGAGCTGTGTGTACGGGCTTCTCGCGGTGACGGCCCATGGCTCACCGGAGCAGCGGGAGCGGCTGCTGCCGGGGATCAGGGACGGCAGCGTGGTGGTGTGCGGGGCCTTTCCGGCGCGGGCGGGGGTACGGGCTCGTGGCGCGGGGACCGATGAAGCGGCGGGGAGCGAGGGGGCGGCGGGGATCCTGAGTGGCCTCGTCCCCGTGGTGCCGTGGCTGCGTGACGCGACCCATGTGCTCGTGGCCGCCGAGGACCACGGCCTATGGATCGTGCGGACCGCCGACGCGGGAGTCGAGCCGGTCGAGCTGACCGCACCCTGGTCGGCCGGGCGCCTGGTCCTGGACGGGACACCGGCCCAGCGGCTGGGGACGACGGCCGGACCGAACGAGGGGCCCCCGCCGATCGCCGGCCCACTTCCGGCCGACCCGTACGACGACGTGCTGGCCACCGCCCGTACCGCCTTCGCCGGGCTGCAAGCCGGAGTCTGCGCGGGGTCGCTGGCCCGAGCGGTGGAGTACACGAACGTACGCGAGCAGTTCGGGCGCCCTCTCGCCGCCAAACAGGGGGTCCAACTGCGGGCGGCGGACGCGTACATGGACACCGAGGCGATACGGGTCACCGCGTATGAGGCGGCGTGGCGACGGGACGCGGGGCTGCCGTACGCGACCCATGCGCTGACCGCGGCCTGGTGGGCGTCGGAGGCGGGGCGACGAGTGGTGCACGCGGGCCAGCATCTGCACGGCGGTATGGGAGCGGACCTGGAGCACCCGGTGCACCGGCACTTCCTGTGGGGACGGCAACTGGACGCGTATCTGGGCCCCGGGGGCGAAGTACTGGCGGAGTTGGGTGAGTTGATCGCGAAGGGGGAGGGGACGGAATGACGGAGACACGGGCGCCGGACGGCAGTACGCGGGCGCCGGACACGCCAGGGGTGGCGCCGGGTGCGCCGCGGGTCGGTGACGAGATGCCGTCGCTGGAGATCCCGATCACCCGCACCCTGATCGTGGCCGGAGCGATCGCCTCGCGGGACTACCAGGACGTGCACCACGACGCGGAGTCGGCGCGGGAGAAGGGGTCGCCGGACATCTTCATGAACATCCTGACGACGAATGGCCTGGTGGGCCGGTACATCACGGACCACTTCGGCCCGGCGGCGAGGTTGCGGAAGGTGGCGATCCGGCTCGGGGCGCCCAACTACCCGGGCGACACCATGGTGCTGACCGGCACGGTCACGGAGGTCGGCGACGACGCCACGGTGACGGTGCGGGTGACGGGGGCGAACGGGATCGGGCGGCATGTGAGCGGCACGGTCATGGTGACCCTGCCGCTCACAGAATCCGGAAGCCCCACCTCCGCCAGCGCGGGAGGCTCGTCATGAGTGTGCGCAGCCGTGACTCCCTGGGCGGCAGGGCGGCGATCGTGGGGATCGGGGCCACCGAATTCTCCAAGGACTCGGGCCGCAGTGAGCTGAAGCTGGCCGTCGAGGCGGTGGGCGCCGCGCTGGACGACGCGGGGCTCGCCCCCGCCGACGTCGACGGCATGGTCACCTTCACGATGGACACCAACCCGGAGATCACGGTCGCCCAGGCGTGCGGGATCGGGGAGCTGTCCTTCTTCTCCCGGGTGCACTACGGCGGTGGCGCGGCCTGTGCGACGGTCCAGCAGGCGGCCCTCGCGGTGGCGACGGGCGTGGCCGAGGTGGTGGTCTGCTACCGGGCGTTCAACGAGCGGTCGGGCCGGCGGTTCGGTTCAGGGGTGCAGCACCGGGAGCCGTCGGCGGAGGGGGCGGCGCTCGGCTGGGCGCTGCCGTTCGGACTGCTGACGCCGGCGTCCTGGGTGGCGATGGCGGCGCAACGGTATCTGTATACGTTCGGGCTGACACCGAAGGCGTTCGGGCACGTCGCCGTGGTGGACCGGAAGTACGCGGCGACCAATCCGGCGGCGTACTTCCACGGCAAGCCGATCACGCTCGCCGACCACGCGGAGTCGCGGTGGATCGTGGAGCCGCTGAGGCTGCTCGACTGCTGCCAGGAGACCGATGGCGGACAGGCACTCGTGGTGACCTCGGTGGAGCGGGCCCGCGACCTGCCGAACACGCCGGCCGTGATCAACGCGGCGGCCCAGGGCGCGGGCCGGGCGCAGGAACAGATGACCAGCTTCTACCGGGACGGCCTGACCGGGCTGCCGGAGATGGGGGTGGTGGCACGGCAGTTGTGGCGGACCGCGGGGTTGGGGCCGGGGGACATCGACGTGGGGATCCTGTACGACCACTTCACACCGTTCGTGCTGATGCAGCTGGAGGAGTTCGGGTTCTGCGGGCCCGGTGAGGCGGCGGACTTCGTGGCCGAGGAGAGGCTGCCGCTCAACACCCATGGGGGTCAGCTCGGGGAGGCGTATCTGCACGGGATGAACGGCATCGCGGAGGCCGTGCGGCAGGTGCGGGGCACGGCGGTGAACCAGATACCCGGCGCCCGCCGCACTCTGGTCACGGCGGGCACAGGCGTTCCCACATCGGGGCTCGTCCTGGGGACGGACGATTGAGGTCCGGTTGACGGCCGGTCGACGGCCCGTCGAGGTCCGGTGGAAGGGGCCTCAGGGATGAACCCTCAGTGATGTGCACCCCCTCCTCCACCTTCAGGAGGTGGGGCTAGCACCCCGCCTACAACCTGAGGCGGACATGGCTTCGGGACCTGTGGGCGATCCCTAAAGGTAGGGGTCACTCCTAGCGTGGAGCCATGACCGCAACCATGGCGCCTGTCTGCACCAGCGCAGCGAAGCACGTGGCACCGATGGCCACGCCGCACGTGGCACCGACGGCCACGCCGTACGCGGCACCGACCGCCACGACACCGGCCACGACGCCGACGGCACACCGGGCGTACCCGTCGTTCGCGTCCTATGTACGGGCACGGGGGCCCGTGCTGCTCCGTACCGCCCGGTCGCTCACGGCGAATCCGAGTGATGCCGAGGACCTGCTCCAGACCGCGCTCACGAAGACGTATGTCGCGTGGGACCGCATCGAGGACCACCGCGCCCTCGACGGGTATGTGCGGCGGGCCCTGCTGAACACGCGGACGTCGCAGTGGCGTAAGCGCAAGGTGGACGAGTTCGCGTGCGACGAACTGCCGGAGCCGGAGACGGTTCCGGCGGGGGATCCGGCCGAGCAGCAGGCGCTGCGGGACGCGATGTGGCGGGCGATCACGAAGCTGCCGGCCCGGCAGCGGGCGATGGTCGTCCTCAGGTATTACGAGGACCTCAGCGAGGCGCAGACGGCGGCGGTGCTCGGGGTGTCGATCGGCACGGTGAAGAGCGCCGTGTCGAGGGCGCTCGGCAAGCTCCGCGAGGATCCGGAACTCACGGCGGCCTGACGTCCGAGGGCGCCCGGCGGGACCGCGCGCGGGCATCGGGTAGGAGAAGTTACGCGGGGGTAGTGACATACCGCGCGGTATGAACGCAGAATCGGCTCACCGATCCACGTTCCTCTCTGCCGACGCCACCGGAGGCCGCCGTGCTGAGCACCATGCAGGACGTTCCGCTGCTGATCTCAAGGATCCTGACCCACGGGTCGACGATCCACGGTGCCTCCCAGGTGATCACCTGGACGGGCGAGGGCGCACCGCAGCGCCGCAGCTTCGCAGAGATCGGTTCCCGGGCGGCCCAGCTGGCGCACGCGCTCCACGACGACCTCGGCGTACGCGACGGCGACCGGGTCGCCACGCTCATGTGGAACAACGCGGAGCATGTGGAGGCGTACTTCGCGGCGCCGTCCATGGGCGCGGTGCTGCACACGCTCAATCTGCGGCTCCCGGCGCACCAACTCGCCTGGATCGTCGGTCACGCGTCCGACCGCGTGATCATCGCCAACGGCTCCCTCCTCCCGCTGCTCGGTCCGCTGCTGCCGCATCTGCCGGGCGTGGAACACATCGTGATCTCGGGGCCCGGCGACCGTTCCGTCCTGGCGGGCGCGAGCGCGCGGGTGTACGAGTACGATGAACTGCTGGCCGGGAAGCCGACCACGTACGACTGGCCCGAGCTGGACGAGCGGCAGGCCGCCTCCATGTGTTACACCTCCGGTACGACGGGCGACCCGAAGGGCGTGGTCTACTCGCACCGTTCGGTGTACCTGCACTCGATGCAGGTCAACATGGCCGAGTCGATGGGCCTGACCGACGCGGACACCAGCCTGGTCGTCGTACCGCAGTTCCACGTCAACGCGTGGGGACTTCCGCACGCCACCTTCATGACCGGCGTGAATCTGCTGATGCCGGACCGCTTCCTCCAGCCGGGACCGCTCGCCGAGATGATCGAGGCGGAGCGACCGACGCATGCCGCCGCCGTACCCACCATCTGGCAGGGACTCCTCGCGGAACTCGCCGCCAAGCCGCGCGACGTCACGTCCCTCACCCAGGTCACCATCGGCGGCTCGGCCTGCCCGCCGGCCCTGATGGAGGCGTTCGACAAGCTGGGCATGCGGGTCTGTCACGCGTGGGGCATGACGGAGACCTCGCCGCTCGGCACCATCGCGCGACCCCCCGCCCACGCCGTCGGCACGGACGAGGAGTTCACGTACCGGCTCACACAGGGCCGTTTCCCCGCCGGTGTCGAGGCGCGGCTCAGCGGACCCGGCGGTGAGCGGCTGCCGTGGGACGGTCAGTCGGCGGGCGAGCTGGAGGTGCGCGGCCCCTGGATCGCGGGGGCGTACTTCGGTGGGACGGACGGTGAGCCGTTCCGGCCCATGGACAAGTTCAGCGAGGACGGCTGGCTCAAGACCGGCGATGTGGGGACGATCAGCCCCGACGGTTTTCTGACGCTCACCGACCGGGCCAAGGACGTCATCAAGTCCGGTGGCGAGTGGATCTCGTCCGTGGACCTGGAGAACGCGCTCATGGCGCACCCGGATGTCGCGGAGGCGGCCGTCGTCGCGGTCCCGGACGACAGGTGGGGGGAGCGCCCGCTCGCCACGGTCGTCCTCAAGGAGGGCGCGAGCGCCGACTTCGAGACTCTGCGTACGTTTCTCGCCGAGCGGGTCGCGAAGTGGCAGTTGCCGGAGCGGTGGACGCTGATTCCGGCGGTGCCGAAGACGAGCGTGGGCAAGTTCGACAAGAAGCTGATCCGGAAGCAGTACGCGTCCGGGGACCTGGATGTGACACAGATCTGACGTCGGTCACGGCCTGACGACGGTCACAGCCTGACGTCGGTCACCGGCTGACGTCGGCCAGGGATTGTCGTCAGCTGGGGGTTGCCGTCAGCCGGGGCGGCCCCGGCCGGTGCGGCCCCATCTGGGCGGGTGTTTCACGTGAAACACCCGCTCATCGTCGTCAGTTGGTCCCTATTTTCGCGAGCAGGTCGACGATCCGGGCCTGTACCTCGGTGCTCGTGGAGCGTTCCGCGAGGAAGAGGACGGTCTCGCCCGCCGCGAGTCGGGGCAGCTCGGTCCGGTCGACGGCGGCGGTGTAGACGACGAGCGGGGTGCGGTTCAACTGCCCGTTCGCGCGGAGCCAGTCGACGATTCCGGCGCGTCGTCGGCGTACCTGCATCAGGTCCATCACGACGAGGTTCGGCCGCATCTGTGCGGCCAGGGTCACCGCGTCCGCGTCGGTCTCCGCCCGCGCGACCTGCATCCCGCGCCGTTCCAGTGTCGCCGTGAGCGCGAGCGCGATCTCGGCGTGCTCCTCGATGAGCAGTACCCGCGGCGGATGCTGCTCGCTGTCACGCGGCGCCAGCGCCTTGAGGAGTACGGCGGGATCGGCGCCGTACGCGGCCTCGCGCGTCGCCTGGCCGAGACCGGCCGTCACCAGGACGGGCACCTCGGCGGCGACCGCGGCCTGGCGCAGCGACTGGAGCGCGGTCCGGGTGATGGGACCGGTCAGCGGGTCGACGAACAGCGCGGCCGGGAACGCGGCGATCTGGGCGTCGACCTCCTCGCGGGAGTGGACGATGACGGGACGGTAACCGCGGTCGCTCAGCGCCTGTTGGGTACTGACGTCGGGGGCCGGCCAGACCAGGAGGCGCCGGGGATTGTCCAGCGGCTCCGGGGGCAACTCGTCGTCCATCGGCTGGAGCTGCGGCTGATCGGCGATCTCGACGGCACCGCCGGGACCGTCCAGCGGCTCCGGACCCTCGTCGGCGTCCTCGTCCGGCGCTCCTATGGCGTACGAACGGCCGCTGGGGGCGGACGCGGTGGCGAGGCGGGACTGCGGGTGGGGGTGGGCCTGCGGCTGGGCTTGGGGGTGCGGTGGGGTCTGTCCTTGTGCCGGAGCCGGTGCCGGAGTTTGGCCCTGGGGTTGTCCCGGTGGCGGAGTCGGAGTCGGTGCCGGTGCTGCGGGCTGGTCCTGGGTGGGGTCGGGGCGGTTGGCGAGTTTGCGGCGGCGGCCGGCCAAGGCGCTGTTGGCGCCGCCGAGCGTGCCCTGTGTTGCCTGGGTGCCCTGGGTCCCCTGTGTTCCCTGGGTGCCGTGGGGTGGGGTCTGCTGGGGTTGGCCGGTGGCGCGCTGCTGCTCGGCGATCTGGCGGTCGAAGGGGACGCCCTGGCCGAGGGTGCGGACGCTTATGGCACGGCCCTGGGTGGAGGACGACGGGTCGCCGGGGGCGGCCTCGACGGGCTGGGCGGGCTGGGCTTGTGCGGCGCGGACGCGGGGGTCCAGTTGTGGGGCGAGGGTGCCGGGGGCGGGTGTGCCTTGGGCCGGTGTGCCCTGGGTCGGTTGCTGCGGGATGCCTTGGGCCGGAGTGGCCGGTACGGGACCGCCCTGGGCCGGGATCCCCTGGCCGGGCGTCGCCGGACCGGGAACGGACTGCCCCGGAACCCCGGGCATCGGAACTCCCGGCGCCGGGACCACCGCCCCGGGATACGTCCCGCCCTCGATCTGCTGGGCCCTGCGGCGCCCCGTCGGGCGGTCCGCGGGGTGGGGTTGCGGCGGGGTGTGGTCCTCGGTCGGGTCGGGCGGCGCGGCGGCGTGCTGGCCGGTGTCGCCGTGTACGTCGGGGTCACCGTGGCCGTAGCCACCGTCGCCGTGGGCACCGGCCGGTCCGGCTCCGGGGAGGCGCCGCCCGTCGATCTGACGGCCGTCGACCTGACGGCCCGGGGCCTGCGCGCCAGGCAAAGCAGGGGCGCCCGGCACGGCGGGGACTCCAGTCGCACCCGGTACGCCGCCGGGCGCACCTGGTACTCCCGGCTGTCCCGGTACTCCCGGCGCACCCGGTCCCGTCGGTGCGCGGTCCGCGTCGGCGGGGGGCAGTGCGAAGACGGGACGGGGACTGTTCTGTTCGGCGGCGCCGGAGTCGGCGGGCCGTTCGGGGGCGGGACCCAGCGCGCGCCGGGCCCGGCGTCCCGCCGACTGCCCCGCGGCTTCCGCGCCCTCGGCCTCGTTCATCACGCTCGCCCCGGCCCCGGCGGGCAGCGCGAACGGAGACGCCGGTACCGCACCCATGGACGTACCGGAACCGCCCGGCCCACCTGGTCCGCCCGCTCCGCCCGGTCCGCTCGACGCGCCCGGTGGCAAAGCGTGCTGTTCGTCGCCCCGGCGCGCCCGGCGGCCGGTCGGGGCGGGGACGCCCTGCGGCGGCACCGTCTGGCCGAGGCCCGGGGGCAGCGCGGACTGTTCGTTCGAGGCGACCACGGAACCCTCGGCAGGGCTGGGCCGCCCACGCCTGCGCCCGGTACCGCCATTTCCGCCATTTCCGCCGGTCGCGTCGCCGCCCGGCATCCCGTCCGCCGTCCCGTCGCCCGCCCTCGGCGCGGGCACCGGCGGCACCAGGGCCTCGGCTGATTCCGGTGCTTCGGGAGCGCGTCGCCCCCGCCGCCGCCCGGTCGGTACGCCCGGCTCCGGCACATCACCCGAACCCGGACCCGGACCCGCACCCGTACCGGCACTGGCCGTATCGCCGTCGCCGCCGAGACCGTCGCCCGGGACCCCGCTCTCCAGGAACGCGTCGACGGAGGCCCGACGCGCCCGGCGCCGCCCACCACGGCCACCGCCCGTACCCGCCACCTGCTCGGGCCCGGCCACCTGACCGCCACCGCCACCGACCCCCGTACCGGCACCGGCACCGGCGCCAGCACCGGCCCCCGTACCCGCTCCCGCGTCCGGCGGCGGAACCATCCCGGCCCCACCCCCGATCGGGACCTCCAGCACGAACGCGCTGCCACTCATCCCGGGCACCACATGGGTCTGGAGCACACCGCCGTGCGCCCGCACGATCCCCCGCACGATCGGCTCGTGCACCGGGTCGCCCCCGGCGTAGGGCCCGCGTACCTCGATCCGGACGACCTCGCCGCGCTGGGCCGCGGCCACCACGATCGTCGAGTCCATGTAACCGCCCGCCGCGACCGGTGCGTTGCCCGTCGCGTCGACGCCCGCGACGTCCGCGACGAGATGCGCGAGCGCGGTCGCGAGGCGTTCCGGGTCGACCTCGGCCTCGATCGGCGGGGCGTGCACCGCGAACTGCGCGCGCCCCGGGCCGATCAGCTCCACCGCGCCCTCGACACCGGCCGTGACGACGGCGTCCAGCATCGCGGGCCGCTTGACGAGCACGTCGGTGCCCGAGTCGAGCCGCTGATAGCCGAGGACGTTGTCCACGAGGGTCGTGATGCGGGCGTATCCGGCGGCGAGGTGGTGCAGGATCTGGTTCGCCTCGGGCCAGAGCTGACCGGCGTCGTCGGCGGCGAGCCCGGACAGTTCGCGGCGCAGCTCGTCGAGCGGGCCGCGCAGCGAGCCGTTGAGCACCGCGAGCAGCTGTTCGTGCCGCTCGGCCAGCGCCTCGTACCGGTCCTGTTCGCGCTCGGCGAGCGCCGCGTACCGGTCCTTCTCGGTGGCGAGTTGCTCCGTGTGCTCCTCGGCGAGTTCGGCCAGCTCCCCCGCGTGCTCCTCGCCGAGACGTGTCAATGCCTCCGCGTGCTGTCGGCCCAGCTCGTTCTTCTCGCCGGCCAGCGCGTCGTACGCGCGCCGGTCGGTGAAGGTCAGCACGGCGCCGACGAGCAGGTCCCCGTCGCGTACGGGCGCGGTCGTCAGGTCGACCGGGACCTTCTCGCCCTTCTTCGACCACAGGACCTGCCCGCGTACGCGGTGCTTGCGGCCGGACTTGAGGGTGTCGGCGAGCGGCGACCCCTCGAACGGGAACGGCTCGCCGTCCTCGCGCGAGTGCAGGACGAGGGCGTGCAGCTCCTGGCCGCCGAGGTCGCTGGCGCGGTAGCCGAGTATCTGCGCGGCGGCCGGGTTGACGAGGACGACCCGCCCGTCGGTGTCCGTGCCGACGACGCCCTCGGAGGCGGCGCGGAGGATCATTTCCGTCTGCCGTTGCGAACGCGCCAGCTCCGCCTCGGTGTCGACGGTGCCCGACAGATCGCGGACGACGAGCATCAGCAGCTCGTCGCCGCTGTATCCGTACCCGCCGCCGTGACCGTCGTACGCCTGCTGGCCGTTCTCAAGATTCGCGCTCGTGACCTCGACCGGGAATTCGCCGCCGTCGGTGCGGCGGGCGATCATGCGCTTCGGCTTGGTACGGCCGAGGGGGTCGATGGTTTCCGGGCGGCGCATCGAGCCGGGGATCAGCCGGGAGTCGAACTCGGGCAGCAGATCGAGCAGCCCACGGCCCACCAGCGCGGTGCCCGGGGCTTCGAAAGCCTCCAGGGCGATGGTGTTGGCGTTGACGACCGTCCCGTTCGCGTTGACCAGGACCAACGCGTCCGGAAGCGCGTCGAGTATCGCTGCGAGGCGAGCAGCGCCTCGGGATGGCCTGCTGCTCACGAGACGCTTCCTCCCTGTTACCGCATCTAGCCGACCGCGCAGGCCATCTTGCCTCGCGGCCCGCGACGTGTCACGCGAGGGAGTCTACGGGCAGCGGTTGCGCTCGCGACGCGGGATGAGAGGGAGGTCGCACGCAGATGCGAGGCAGATGCTGTGACGCTGCGGCGGCGTCGGCGCGGCTCCGGGCGCGGTCCTGGGTGCGACCTCGGGTGGGACCTCGGGTGGGACCTGGGATGCGATCTTGGGCGCGATCTTGGGCGCGACCTTGGTGGGGCCCGCCGGTCACACGTACGGGTGTCTCCTCACCGGGCGCGTGACGCGGCGGGCAGCACGGGCACCATCGTGTTCCAGCGCGAGATCTCGCACCCGTTGGTCCGCTCGTACGTGGTGTCGACGGCGCGGCCGTGCCAGCGGCCGGTGACGTGGGCCGTGGTGGAGCCCCCGTACTGGAGGGTGCACATGGCGCCGGCCGGTACCGGTGCGAAGGGGTCGCGGCCGTCGGCGCCGAGCTGGTCGAGACGGCGGCAGGCGGCCTCCGGGTCCGGGTGGGTGCCACCGGCGGGCGAGCAGTCGAGGCGGTACGTGCCGTCGATACGGCGCTCGGAGCCGGAGACCTTGACGGTGAGGTGGTCGGGCGCGGCGAACAGCGCGGGCAGGGGCAGGGGTCCCGCTTCGGCGTGCGCGGTGGCGGGGAGTCCGGCGCCGAGGGCGGCGACGGAGGCGAGGGACGCGGCGGCGGTGACGACGAGACGGCGCAGCATGCGGGCTCCACGGGGTGCGTACGTACGGGTTACGGTCCGGGAGGTCTAACGCGGCGGGGCTCGGGATGTTGCGGTACGGCTCACCGTGGCCAGGGCTTTGCCCTGCGCGGGGACTGCCTAGTACCGTGGGGGGCGATTGGTGACACCCCGCTCGGCTGTGTCATCATCTGCACGCACCGCATCGCGCTCGCGCGGGTGGTTGTGCGGGAGGCGTCGCCTAGTCCGGTCTATGGCGCCGCACTGCTAATGCGGTTTGGGCCTTCAAGCCCATCGAGGGTTCAAATCCCTCCGCCTCCGCACCTTGTTACCGAAGCCCCGGTCGACCCCGACCGGGGCTTCGGTGCGTCTCGGTCCCCACCGCCAAAAGTGGCATCTGCCCAGGTCAGACCGGCTGAGACAAACGGATTTCACCTCACGCCGCCGGTCATGTAATGTTGTTCCCGCAACGCCGACCGGGCCGCAACCCGGGCCAGGAAGAGCAAGAAACACAACAGAACAACAGGCACTCGTAGCTTAACGGATAGAGCATCTGACTACGGATCAGAAGGTTGCAGGTTCGAATCCTGCCGAGTGCACATTGCGTCAGAGGCCCTGTGGATCACTCCACGGGGCCTCTGACATTTTCCCTCACCGCCACCGCCCACAGGGACCCGGGCCACCCGCGTCGGTCGTCGTCGATCGGCTCGCCCGGTGCCCGGCTTCGACACGGCATCGGGATTCTCGGTGAGTTGGTCGGGGCGGTCGGGGAAGGGTTCGCTGTTTCGCGTGGCGACTGGGGAGTCGGGCATCCGTGCGGTACGGGAGGGGTATTCATGAAGATCAAGGTTGTGGTGGCGGGGCTCGCTGCCGCGATGCTGGTCGCACTCGTGGGGTGTGGGTCCGGGGCGACCCACGATCGTCTCTCGTCCCAGAGTCTCCAGAGCCGGTGGTGGACGTGGGCGGCGGCGGAGCCCGAGCCGACGAATCCGGTCGCCGATCAGGACGGAAGCTTCTGTGGGCGGAATCAGCCGCGGGACGTGTGGTTCCTGGCCGGCACATTCGGCACGCAGGTGAAGCGCACGTGCAGTGTTCCCGACGGGGTGCCCGTTGCCTTTCCCCTCCTGAACACGATCGCTGAACCGGCGGACTGCGCGGACTTCATGAGCACGGCCAAGGGATCCGCCGTGCTGGACGGCAAGAAGGTCGACTCGGACACCTACCAAGCAGAGCTGATCGCGGTGCGCGGTGTCACCGACAACCCCGTCACGGGTACGACCGGGCGCGTCTTCACCACCGGATGTGGCATCTGGGTCCAGTTGGCCCCGTTGAAGCCGGGGAAGCACAAGCTGACGATTCGCGGTCAGTCCGACGACTTCTCGGTCGGCGTGGACTACGCCCTGACAGTGGATGCTCCGTAGGGGCCGCAGAAGTTGGATTCCTGGGCTTTGTGGCGGGGGTGGGTGATTCTTTGGGGATGGAGTTCTTTTGTTATCAGCGGGATCGGGTGGGGTCTGAAGGGTTGCGGGGGGAGTTGGTTGAGGATCATTGGGGGTATATGGATCGGTTTGCCGAGGTGTTGATTGCTCGGGGGCCGACCTTTGTGGAGGGGGGTGAGGTGCCCAGTGGGAGTGTGCACATCGTGGAACTGCCTGATGCCGGGGCCGCTCGGGCGTTCGCCTTCGATGAGCCCAACTATCAGGCCGGTGTGTACCGGGACGTGATGCTGCGGCGGTGGCGCAATCTGCTCGGGCGGACCATGTGGGAGTTTCCCGGTGGGCGGACCGGGGGTCGTCGGTATCTGGTGCTCGGGTTCGGGGTCGGGGCCGGAGAGGGTGTCGATCTCGCCGTGCCGGGCGACCGGGACTCGCTCATCGCCTTTGGGCCGCTGCTGTCGGACGACGGCGCCTCCTGGCTGGGTACGGCCGCGCTGGCTCGGGCGACGGGTCCGGAGGCCGCTCGCGCCGTGCTGGCCTCGGATCTGTACGCCGACATCGAAGTGCACGAGTGGGAGTTCGGCGGCAGGCGGTAGGCCCTGAGAAAAGTGGCCAGATCTTCGGTGGGTGTGGGTGATCTGGCCACTTTTCTTGGGAGGGTGTCAGTGGGGGCGGCTAGCTTTGAGCGTGTGAGTTGGTCGTGTGTGGGTGTTCGGTGGGGGGAAGTCGGGCCTCGGCTTCGGTGGGTGGGAGGCGAGGGTGCGGAGAGGGAGAGCGCTCTTGTGCGGGGGCGTCCCATCGCCTTTCGGGTGGTGGGGGTGCGGCGGTGTCCTGGGGTGTGGCGGGGTGGGCGGTGGGTTTCGTGTGGGGAGCGGGCCGTCGTGCCGGGGCGGAGTACGCGCGGGCAGTGTGACGGGTGCGCTCGGGTCGACCGGGCCCATTCCGTGGCGGCCGACACCTTTCTCGATGATCCGCGGCCGTATCACGTCTACCTCGCCTGGTTCGGGGACGGCCTGGTCAAGGTCGGGATCACCGGGGTGCACCGCGGCGCGGACCGGCTGCTTGAGCAGGGCGCCGTCGCTTTCAGTTGGCTCGGTGCCGGGCCCCTCATGGCCGCCCGGCGGGCCGAGGAACTGCTGCGGGCCGCGCTCCGGGTGCCCGACCGGATCCCGTACGTCGCCAAGCGGGCGGTCCGGGCCGAGCTGCCGGGGCAGGGGCACCGCGCCGCCGAACTGACCCGGCTCCATCGCACCGCCCGCGCCCTGGACGGCTGGCCCGAGTCCCTGGAGCCGTTGCCGTGTGCGGTGGTCGATCACGGCGCGGTGTTCGGGCTCGACGGGTTGGTGCCCGCCAGTGGTGTGGTCACCGAGTTGGTCACCGACGCGGTGGTGCGGGGTCGGTTGCTCGCGGTCGCCGGGCCCGATCTGCATCTCGACGTCGCGCGATCACCCGACGACGACGCCCCACATGTCGTCGTGCTCGACAGCCGGCTGATGAAGGGGTGGTCGCTTGTCGCCGACGATGGCCTCCCAGGGCACATCACCTTGCCCGTACGGGACGTTTCGGCGGTGCAGAAAGAGTTGTTCTGATGGACATGGACATGGACGGGGGCCAGGAACCATCGTGGGCGTCATGAGCGATCACCCTGTGGCACCTGTCGCCCCGCACGAACCCCCGTACTACGCCGTGGTCTTCACCTCCGTACGGACCGACGGGGACAACGGGTACGGCGAGACGGCCGACCGTATGGAAGAACTGGTCCAGGAGATTCCCGGGTTTCTCGGCATGGATATCGCGCGGACGCCCGGCGGACTCGGCGTCACCGTCGGGTACTTCCGTGACGAGGACGCCATCAAGGAGTGGCGGGCGGTACTGGATCACCGTGCCGCGCAGAGTCGCGGTCGCGCCGAGTGGTACGAGCGGTACGCGGTCCATGTCGCCAAGGTCGAGCGCAGTTACGCGTTCGAGAGAGGCCACGCAGTGGACGAGGGTGTGGAGTGAGGGGCGAGGCAGAGGGCGTTCGGGGCTTTCTGGAGCGGCACCGGCTTCCCGGGCTCATCGATGTGCACACGCACTTCATGCCCGAGCGCGTGCTGCGGAAGGTGTGGGCGTACTTCGACGGAGTCGGGCTCTTGACGGGGATTCCGTGGCCGATCGCGTACCGGCAGGAGGAGGAGCAACGGCTCGCGCTGCTGCGGGAGTTCGGGGTGCGGGCCTTCACCGCGATGCTGTATCCGCACAAGCCGGGCATGGCTGCATGGCTCAATGAGTGGGCCGTCGGGTTCGCCGCCCGGACGCCCGATGTTCTGCACACCGCGACGTTCTTCCCGGAGCCGGGCGTGGAGGCGTATGTGCGCCGTGCGCTCGATGACGGCGCCCGGGTGTTCAAGGCACATGTGCAGGTCGGCGGGTACGACCCCGCCGATCCGGTGCTCGACCCCGTGTGGGGGACGCTCGCCGACGCCGGTGTCCCCGTCGTGGCGCACTGCGGTTCAGGGCCCGTGCCCGGTAAGCACACCGGGCCTGAGCCGGTCGGACGGGTCCTCGCGCGCCACCCCCGGCTGCGGCTGGTCGTCGCGCACCTCGGCATGCCCGAGTACGCGGACTTCCTCGACCTCGCGGAGCGGTACCCGGAGGTGCGGCTCGACACGACGATGGCGTTCACCGATTTCAGTGAGGAGATGAGCCCCTTTCCGCGCGCCGAGTTGGGGCGGCTCGCCGATCTCGGGGACCGGGTGCTGCTCGGTACGGACTTTCCCAACATCCCGTATCCGTACGTCCATCAGCTCGACGCGCTCGAAGGGCTCGGCCTCGGCTCGGAATGGCTGCGGGCCGTTTGTTACGGGAACGGGGCTCGGCTCTTCGACCTCGGCTGAGAGCGCCGACTGAGCGCCTCCACTGAGCGTGCCGACTGAGCGCGCCCGCTGAGAGCACCCGGCTCAGGCCAGAACCCGCTGAGGCGCGAACCTGACAACCCCGACAACCGTTTCTCAGCAGATTCACAGGTTCCCGAAAGAGCCCTCTCAGGCCCGCGCCCCAGGGTGTGCGGTATGACCGCGACCACGCCCCAGGGGCGGACCGAACTGCTGAGGCCGGACGGGAGCCCCGTCCGGGTGCTTGTCGTGGACGACGAGCTGTCCATCACCGAGCTGCTGTCGATGGCCCTGCGCTACGAGGGCTGGCAGATCCGCAGCGCGGGCGACGGGACCGGCGCGGTGCACACCGCGCGCGAGTTCCGGCCCGACGCCGTCGTACTCGACATGATGCTGCCCGACATGGACGGGCTCGCCGTCCTCGGTCGGCTGCGCCGCGAACTGCCCGACGTACCCGTGCTGTTCCTGACCGCGAAGGACGCCGTCGAGGACCGGATCGCCGGGCTCACGGCGGGCGGCGACGACTATGTGACCAAGCCGTTCAGCCTGGAGGAGGTCGTCGCCCGGCTGCGCGGACTGATCCGCAGGTCGGGGGCGGCCGACCGGCGCAGCGAGTCGATGCTCGTCGTGGGGGACCTGACCCTTGACGAGGACAGTCACGAGGTGACCCGCGACGGGCGTTCCATCCACCTCACGGCCACCGAGTTCGAACTGCTCCGGTTCCTGATGCGCAATCCGCGCCGGGTGCTCAGCAAGGCGCAGATCCTCGACCGGGTGTGGAGCTACGACTTCGGCGGCCAGGCCAATGTGGTCGAGCTGTACATCTCGTATCTGCGGCGGAAGATCGACGCCGGGCGCCAGCCGATGATCCACACGCGACGCGGCGCCGGGTATCTGATCAAGCCCGCCGTCCCGGCATGACCCGCGCGCGGGCGCCCCGTACGAGGTCACCCCGTGCAAGGTCACCCCGTACGAGGTCGCTGCGTACCCGCCTCGTCGTGGGCTCCGTCGCGCTCATCGCCGTCGTCTGCGCCGTCATCGGCACGGTCACCACGATCGCGCTCCACTCGCATCTGTACGAACAGCTCGACGCCACGCTCGACCCCGTCGCGGCGCGCGCGGTCAACCCGCCGCCGAAGCGCGACGCGCGGGCGGACAACCCCCTGTACTTCGTTGAATCGGGACCGCAGGAACTCGGCACCCTGGGCGCGGTCGTCGGCAGCGACGGCACCGTCGCCGAGGGCATGGTCAGCAACGAGACCCAGGGCACCGGAGGCGCCCTGGAACTCACCCCCGACGCCCTCACGCCGGCACAGGGGACAGCCCTCAACGGTGTCCCGAAGGACGGCGACAAGCACAATGTCGACCTGCCCGGACTCGGCGAGTACCGCGTGACCTACGCCTGGGGCAAGAACGGTGCCTTCTACGTAGGCATACCGACCGCCAAGGTCACCAACACCCTCAACACCCTCGTCGTCGTGGAGATCAGCGTCACCGCCGCCGGACTCGCCGCCGCCTCGCTCGCCGGCGCCGCCATGGTCGGCGTCGCCCTGCGCCCCCTGCGCCGGGTCGCCGCGACCGCGACCCGGGTCTCCGAACTCCCCCTGCACAGCGGCGAGGTCGCCCTGCACGAACGCGTCCCCGACACGGAGGCCGACCCGCGTACCGAGGTCGGCCAGGTCGGCGCCGCGCTCAATCGCATGCTCGACCACGTCCACGCGGCACTCGACTCACGCCAGCACAGCGAGACCCGGGTACGGCAGTTCGTCGCCGACGCCAGCCACGAGCTGCGCACCCCGCTGGCGTCGATCCGTGGCTACGCCGAACTGACCCGCAGGGGCCGCGAGCCCACCGGGCCCGACACCCGGCACGCCCTGGGCCGTATCGAGTCCGAGGCGAACCGGATGACCGGCCTGGTCGAGGATCTGCTGCTGCTCGCCCGGCTCGACGCGGGCCGGCCCCTGGAGTACGCGTGCGCCGACCTGTCGCCCCTCGTGGTGGACGCCCTCAGCGACGCGCGCGCCGCCGACCAGGACCACGCCTGGCGCCTCGACCTGCCGTCGCAGCCGCAACTCGTGCTCGCCGACGCGGCCCGCGTCCAACAGGTCCTGGTCAATCTGCTCGCCAACGCCCGTACCCACACGCCCCCGGGCACCACCGTCACCGCGCGCGTGCACCGGCACGGGCGCTGGGTCTGCCTGGACGTGTCCGACGACGGGCCCGGTATTCCGCCCGCGCTGTTGCCGCACGTCTTCGAACGGTTCGCGCGCGGCGACTCCTCGCGCTCCCGTGTCTCCGGGTCCACCGGGCTCGGACTCGCCATCGTGCAGGCCGTGACGGCCGCCCACGGGGGCGGGGTGACGGTCGAGAGCGTGCCGGGGCGGACGGTGTTCACGGTCCATCTGCCCGCGTACGACGGGGGCGCGTCCTGGCCTGTCACGGCCACCCACACCGGGCCTGTCGCGGCCACCCACTCCGGACCCGGAACGACCGTCCACACCATGCCCGGTACGGGAGTTCACACGGCTGTCACGCACTCACAGGCGGGGCACAGCCCGACCACACAGCCCTGACAGCGGCTCTGGCGAGTGTCGGTCCCATGCGAACCGACTCTTCATTCGGCACCGGCCCCACCGGGCCGACCATGGGTGCCCTGCCGGCCAGGCAGCACCTTCCCGCCGGTGCGGACGGTGTGCCGGTCCTCGATGTGGTGGTCCCCGTCTTCAACGAAGAGAAGGACCTGGAGCCGTGCGTCGTACGGCTCCACGACCATCTCGCCCGCACCTTCCCGTACCGCTTCCGCATCACGATCGCCGACAACGCCTCCACGGACAGCACCCCCCAGGTCGCCGCATGGCTCGCGGCGTCGCTCCCCGAGGTCGCCAGCGTGCGGCTCGAACAGAAAGGGCGTGGCAGGGCACTCGGCACCGTCTGGTCCGCGTCCGACGCGCACGTCCTCGCGTACATGGACGTAGATCTGTCCACCGACCTGAACGCGCTCCTCCCCCTCGTCGCACCGCTCATCTCCGGCCACTCCGACCTGGCGATCGGCTCCCGTCTCGCCCGCAGTTCGCGGGTGGTACGCGGGCCGAAGAGGGAGTTCATCAGCCGCGCGTACAACCTGATCCTGCGCGGTTCGCTGGCCGCCCGGTTCTCCGACGCGCAGTGCGGGTTCAAGGCGATCCGGCGCGAGGTCGCGCAGGTGCTGCTGCCGCTGGTCGAGGACACCGGCTGGTTCTTCGACACGGAGATGCTGGTGCTCGCCGAGCGCGCCGGGCTGCGGATCCACGAGGTGCCGGTCGACTGGGTCGACGACCCGAACTCGACCGTGCACCTCGTGAAGACCGCGTCCGACGACCTCAAGGGGGTGTGGCGGGTGGGGCGCGCGCTCGCGGTGGGCGCGCTGCCGCTGGACCGGCTCGCCCGCCCGTTCGGAGACGACCCGCGCGACCGCGCGCTGCCCGGGGTGCCGCGCGGACTGGCCCGCCAACTCGTCGGGTTCTGCGTGGTCGGGGGCCTGTCCACGCTGTTCTACCTCCTCCTGTACTCCGGCTTCCGGCTGGTCGCGGGCGCGCAGATCGCCAACGCCCTCGCGCTCCTGGTGTCCGCCGTCGCCAATACGGCGGCCAACCGGAGGCTCACCTTCGGGGTACGCGGCCGGGACCGTGCCGTACGGCACCAGGCGCAGGGCCTGGTCGTCTTCGGGATCGGACTCGCCCTGACCAGCGGGTCTCTCGCCGCCCTCGACTCGGCCGCGTCGAACGTCTCGCACGGTACAGAGCTTGCGGTGCTGATCGCGGCCAATCTCGCGGCGACCGTGCTGCGGTTCCTGCTGTTCCGGGCGTGGGTGTTCCCGGACCGCGACCAGGGTCGGGCGCAGCAGGCGGAACCGGACGCCACCCCCCGGCCGCCCACCCCAGAGGCATGGTCCCCGTTCGAGAACAGGCACCAACTCCCCCACCAGGACCCGAGCGCGCCCCGGCACGCCCGCCGTCCGCTCGACTCCGACCAGAGGAACGCCCGATGACCACCTCGCCCACCGATCCGTCCCTGGCGGGCTACCCGCCCGCGGCGCCCGTCACCGCCGCGCCGCCCGGCACCGCCCCGGCCGCGGCGCGCCCGCAC